>NZ_BCWY01000074.1 GCF_001894825.1 Rhodococcus jostii NBRC 16295
TACTGCGCCTATTGTTGCTCGCCCCGGCTGGTGTGCGACGTCAGTTCTGCGGGTGTCCACGCGGTCCAGGTGGCTTCGCCGACGAGGTGTCCATCGGTGAGCTGGGCGACGATGCGCGGGCCGGTGCTCGAGCTGTTGTCGTACACGGTCGCATAATCGCAACGTGGGAACGCCTGAGCGACGGGGCCCCACAGTCTTTGGTATCGCTGGCGGATCTTGTCTTCGGGCACTTCGTGCCCGCCGGCTCGGACCCGGTAGCGTACACGTTGGGCCGCTAGCTCCTCGGGAATCACTACCACGTGCATGACGACGGTGTACTCGTGTGTGCGTGCTTCGTCGATCGGCTCCAGCTTCGACGGGTGGGAGAACACCGTCTCGGCGATGAACGACTTCCCCAGGGTGCAGGTGTGCTCGGGTTTTCGCGGCGATGTCTGCCGCCTCGTAGGCGTGTAGAGCCGGATTCGCGGGCCATTGTTGTGTGGCGATCTCGTCGGCGTTGAACACGGTGCCTTCTTCGGTTCCGAGTTCGCCGATCGGCAACCGGCCGGCGAGGGCGTCCTCTGCTCGGTGCCGGGCCGCGGTCTGCCGGCTCGAGACTGCACGTCCCACCCGGGCCCAGAGTTCGAGTTGCTGGCGTCCGGTGCGGTGCTGTCGTTGTCCCTCGGCGATGGCGCTGGCCACCAGGTCGGCTGTCAGGCGGGTGACCTTGTCTCCGGTGTTGTGCATCGCTTCACTCCCGGGTGGGGTCGGCCGGGGTCTGCTCCCTCGTGGCAGGCGGGTCGAGGGGGTCAGTCACCGCGGCGCGATACCCCATGGGTCGGCGACGGCGCCGAGGGCCATGTTGACGGCGGCGACGGCCTCGCGGACCGAGGCGGTGGCCTCGTGGAACGGGAATGCCGGGTACCTGTAGCTGTTGCCGACCGAAGGGGCGACGACCTTGCCTGCGGTGCGCAGGCGGGAGGCGGCATTGCGATCGGCTGCTGGTCGGTGCAGGACGGCGGCGACCTGGCCGGCGGTGAGCATCGGACGGTCGAGGATGTGCCGGCGGGCGGCTTGCTCGATTTCGGCCTGTGCGATGGCGTCGTCGCGAGGTCGGCGCCGATCCGGGCGGCGTGGGTGCGGTCGGTCAGCGTCGGTGCCATCGCCAGCAGAGCGGTCACCTGATTGCGAACCAGGGTGCATCTCGGGGCGCCCGGTGAACTCGGAGACAACAACGTCGATCAAGTCGGTGGTCGACAGATCCGACAAACCGTGCCGTCGTCCGGTGACGGTGTGCTCTGAGGGCGGTCGCCGACACGCAGGTAGCGGCCCTTCACGGTGTCTCGGCGAATGCGGTAGCCGGAGAGCTTCTGGTGTCGCGTGGGAGAGATCGTGCGGTGGGTCGACATGAGCACTCCTTGCTACGTTTGCACCGGATTCTCACATCGTTGCTTTCGTTGCGGTGAGTGCTCGGCTGCGAGGTCGAACGGTGTGAGGGACGTGGGGATCCGCTGAGGCGTTATCGCTGGCGAGAGACGGCGGCGTTGGCGCCAAGGTTTCCGGGGAATGCGGGCGTGCGGGATGGGGACGCCGATGCCGCTTGGTAGGTCGGCGAGGCATTCGACCGGCGATAGGTTCGGGAGAAGGAGACGTCGACGCGCGGCGCGACGGCACGTCTCGTGGAATGGTCGCCAGCTCGAGGAATCCTCACCTCGTCGATCGTCTGGCCCACGCCCACGCCCACGCCGCCGTCGAGGCGACCACTGCGACACCCGCGACCACCGTTGCTGATCTCGCCGAGACGATCAGCACCAGCTCGCGCGCGAACCGGAACCTGCCGCGAGCGTGACCACGGCAGCATGAAGTCCAGCGGTAAGGGCGGAGAGCAAGTCGCATTTCGTGCGGCGACGACCGGGCCGCTGCGTTCCGGTGCACGTAGGTGTCCTCCTCTGGGGCATCTGGACAGCCTTCTCCAGGGTGAGCGACAGCCGCCTCGAGTTCACCCGACGCGAACGTTGCCATCTGTCAGCGAGTCCGCTTGGTAATCAAGTGCCGCAGAAGGTTTGGAAGGTCTTATTGAATGACGCCGGGGCGGGTGTGATGTAGTCGGCCCACTCGTCGCGGGGCGCGAACGGATGCGTGACGACCTCGAGTAGCTTCTCGAACGGAGCGAGCTCCCCGTCCGTCGCGGCGCGCAAAGCAGCATCGAGCTGATGGTTGCGCGGGATGTACAGCGGGTTGACGCAGTCCATCACGTCCGCGGTCTCCGCTGCCCCACGCCCCTGTTTCGTCAGAACCCCGCGCCACCGTTCCAACCATGGACCGATGCGCTCGCGCGGTACGAGGCCGTCGAGAGGCATCGAATTTCCACGTAGTTCGTCCGCGAGAGCGCGGAAGGTGCCTGTCCAGTCGGCACCGTGTTCCTCCATCAGCGTCAGCAGGTCGTCGACCAGCGCTCGATCGAGGGGCTCGCCGGCCACACCGAGCTTTGCCGCCATACCGGCCGCGTAGTGACCGGCGTAACGCTCATCGAAGGTGTCGAGGACTGCCGACACCGCGGTGATCGCGTCATCCGGCGTGGAATCGATCAGCGTCAGTAGCGTTTCCGCGAAGCGCGCCAGATTCCACTTCAGGACAGCGGGCTGGTTGCCGAACGCGTAGCGGCCGCTGTGGTCGATCGAACTGAACACTGCGGCGGGGTCGAACGCGTCGAGGAAGGCGCACGGACCGTAGTCGATAGTCTGACCCGAAATGGTCGTGTTGTCGGTGTTCATCACTCCGTGCACGAAACCGATGCGCATCCAGTGCGCCACCAGTGACGCCTGCGCCTCGACCACGGCCTCGAAGAACGTCAGGTAGCGATTGCTGTCACCCGTCGTCGGCAGTTCGGTCAGCTTCGGGTAGTGGCGTGCGATCGCGTAGTCGGCGAGCGGCTGCAGCACCTCGCCCTGCCGCACCGCGTATTCGAAGGTGCCCACGCGCAGGTGACTGGCTGCGACCCGTGCGAGCACGGCACCGGGTTCGGTGCCGTAGCGGCGAACGGACTGGCCCGTCGCGACCACCGACAGCGCGCGCGTCGTGGGGATGCCGAGGGCATACATGGCCTCGCTGACCAGGTATTCGCGCAGCATCGGTCCGACCACCGCGAACCCGTCGCCGCCGCGAGAGAACGGCGTCCGCCCCGAGCCCTTGAGGTGCAGGTCCACTCGCTGACCATCACTGTTCACCAGTTCGCCCAGCAGCAACGCCCGACCATCCCCGAGTAGCGGTGCGTACCCACCGAACTGATGGCCCGCGTATGCCATCGCCACCGGCGTGGCCCCCGCCGGCGCCGTCGACCCGGACAGGACGCCGACCCCGTCCTCGCGTCGCAGCGCGTCTACGTTCAACCGCAGCGACGCCGCGAGCTGCTCGTTCAGCACGAGCAACGTGGGGTTCGGCGCATGGGCGCCCTGCCACGGCACCGTCAGGGCGCCCAGCTCGTCGGCGAAGGTGCTTTCGAGGCCGGACACTGCTGTGTTCGTGCCCACGGTGGAATCCGGGATTGCAGCCATAATGCGAGGGTAACCACCCCGTGACTGGGTTTGTGCCACGCAGGGCGTTCGGGCTATGCCCCAGACAGGGTAGGGCCGCACCGGCATCAAACGTATGCGTTGTCGCGGACGGAGCATTGACGGCCGCCGTAGCGGGTGAAGCTGGCCGGAGCGCGGCCACTCGGAACGAGCTGATGCCGGATCTGCTGGGGTTCGCGAACCGCACCGACCTGCCGATCCTCGCGCAGGCCGCGATCGCGCACGCCCAGTTCGAGTCGATCGACCCGTTCACCGACGGTAACGGACGCATCGGAGTACGTGGGCAGAGTCCTGCACCGCCTCGCTGGAGACGATCACGGAGCGGGCGACGTACTCGACGAATCCGTACGTATCCCCCGGTTGGTAGCGGGTCAGGTGGTCGAAGTAGCGGCGGGTGTCGGCGAGCATCACCGACGCCAACGGGACGGTAACCCGAGCACAGACTTGCCAGGCGGTCATCAAGAAACGAGTGCTCGTCGAAATCGCCCGCGTCTAACCGTGGTTGGCTGATGAAGCCCGCCGCCGGTGCCGAGAACTCGACCAACCGCATCGGCACTGAGTGGGCCCGGCGCGGCACTGGCTAGAATCGGGCGATGGACAGGATCGACCGCGCCAGCCGGGTGATCGCGGCACCACCGGCGACTGTCTACGGCGCCCTCCTCGACCGAGAGTCCCTCGAGGCCTGGTTGCCGCCGGACGGCATGCGCGGGCGGGTCGAGCGGTGGGATCCCCGGCCTGGTGGCGGGTTCCGGATGGTCCTCACCTACCTCGACCCTGTCGACAGTCCCGGCAAGACTTCGGATGCGACGGATGTCGTCGATGTCGGATTCGCCGAGCTGGTGCCACCGGAGCGCGTGGTGCAGCGGGCGGTGTTCGAGGCCGACGACCCGTCGTACGCGGGCACTATGACGATGACCTGGCACCTTGCTGCCGCCGGTGACGGGACCGAGGTGACCGTCACCGCCACGGACGTGCCACCCGGCATCGACCAAGCGGTTCACGAGGCTGGGATCGCCTCCTCGCTGGCCAACCTGGCGTCGTACGTCGAAGGGGCGGGCTGACTCGGGTCGGCGGTGACCCGGGCCCGGGCACTTCGTCGAGGAAGCGGTCGAACACCCTACCCGTCATCGGGAGCATCCCACCAGATGCGCGCGGATCAACTAGTGGTGGGGGACTGGTGGAGACATTCGAGATGCGTACCGTTGGATGGCATCAGGTGTGCGGGGAGGCGGACAGGGTGCTCGTGGATGAGGTGCCGCCTCCCCGAGTCGGTCAGTCGCCGATAACGGCGTCGGCCTCGATCTCGATGAGCAGGCCGGGGGCGATCAACGCGCTGACCTCGAGGATCGTGGTGGCGGGACGGATTTCGCCGAAGACCTCGCCGTGCGCGATGCCGGCTTCTTCCCACCGGCTCATGTCGGTGAGGTACATGCGGGTGCGGATCACATCAGCGGTGCTCGCGCCGGCCTCGATGAGTGCCGCTTCGATTCGGCGCAGTGCCTCTCGGGTCTGTTCACCGAGGTCGTCTCCACCGACGGGTCCGTCGGGACCCGACGCAGTGGTGCCCGACACGGACACGAGTTGTCCGATCCGCACGGCGCGGGAATAGCCGATCTTGGCTTCCCACTCGGAACCGGACGAGACGTTGTTTCTGTTCGACATGAGGGTCATTGTCGCAAGCCCCGATCCGGCGCTCATTAGCGCGGTCGTGCTCGACTCTCGCGAGCCCGAATGGGGCGAAGCCTTGACACGGGTTAGAACAAATGTTCGCATGTAGTCATGAGGTGGGATGGGCAAGCGGTCGATGCCGACGACGGCGCGTTGCCGGGGCTGGAACGTGCCGGCCTCGTGCGCAGCGTGCAGACGCCCGAGTTCGATGGCATCACCTTCCACGAGGTGCTCTGCAAGAGCGCGCTGAACAAGATGCCCGAGGAGTCGCAGCTGCCTTTCCAGTTCACCGTCAATGCTTTTCGTGGATGCTCGCATTCGTGTCGCTACTGTTTCGCGCGACCCACGCACGAATACCTCGACCTCGATGCGGGCCGGGATTTCGACAGTCAGATCGTCGTGAAGACGAATGTGGCGGCGGTGCTGCGCAAGGAGTTGGGGCGGAAGTCGTGGAAGCGCGAGCACGTGGCGCTCGGAACCAACACCGATCCGTATCAACGGGCAGAGGGCCGGTACCGTCTCATGCCCGGAATCATCCGCGCGCTGGCCGAGTCCGCGACACCGTTCTCGATCCTGACCAAGGGCACGCTGCTGCGACGCGACCTACCCCTGTTGACGCTCGCCGCCCAGCAGGTGCCGGTGAGCATCGGAGTGTCGCTGGCGATCCACGATCCCGACCTGCAGAAGTCGATCGAGCCGGGCACACCCACGCCGAAGGCGCGCCTCGATCTGATCCGGGCGATCACCGACGCGGGTCTGCCCTGCAATGTGATGGTGGCCCCGGTCATTCCCTTCCTGACCGATTCGGTGCGGCATCTCGACGGCCTGCTCGAGTCGATCGCCGACGCCGGCGCCTCGGGGGTGACCGTCTTCCCCATGCACCTGCGCGGCAGCACCAAGGGCTGGTTCATGAATTGGCTGGCCGCCGAGCATCCCGCGCTCGTCCGGCAGTACCGGCAGTTGTACGGGCGGGCGGCCTACGTTCCGCCCGAATACAAGTCGTGGCTGAAGAAGCGTGTCGATCCCCTCGTCGACCAGTACGGCCTCGGCGGCGGGGCGAAGCATCGCGAAGCAGGTCAGGCCGAGGCTGCCGAGTCCGATCGTCGTGAACTCGTCGGCGCCGGTCGTCCCGGACCGGCCCTCACCCTGTTCTGAGGTGAACGGTCCGTCTGGGCTCGTACCACTCTGCGCCGGCCGGTTCTCCCGCCATGTTCCAACTCCACGAGACGGTCGGGGTGATGCGCACGTAGATCCCGGGTCCGACCATTCCGTCCCGTTCCACCGGTTGCTCGGCCGTACCGTCGACGCGGATGGACCGCGCGATGAACGGTTCGAACGAGACCAGGTCGTCGACGACCAGCGACACCTTGTCGTTCCCGGCCCGGATGTTCCGGAACTTGCGGGTACCGGCGACGGACGGGCCGGTGCCGCCCACCCAGAAGTGCGTTCCGTCGAACTCGAACGCCAGCGGAACCACATCCGGTTGCCCGTCTGAGTCGACCGTGGCGACGCGCGCGAGCGGCTGCGACCGCAGGTAGGCGATCTCTTCATCGGTGAACGACACGAAAATCTCCTGTTCGATGGCGGGCGACGTCTCTGTGTCGACACTAGCCATGCGGACGAGTAACACTGCCCGCATTCCCGGAGACAAACGGGGAGGGATTCGACGCACACGAGCGAGGAGCACCATGCCTGTGAGAAGTCTGGTTGTCCGTTCGGCGGTCGTGGGTTCGATTGCCGCTGCGGCACTCATCGGGGCACCGGCCGCTGCCGCCGCAGATGCGGCGGCGCTGACACCCACCTTCACGATCGGGCACGGCCTGTACCCCGGCGATGTCAGCATCTGTGGAGGCCGGATCGACGCACAGGCGTCGTCCGACTACCCGGAGCCATACGGCCCGAACTACGTGCTGTTGACAACGCATTTCGCGGGCACCTCCCGGGTCTGCATGGTCGACGGAACGCTGCACTGGCGCAATCTCGACACCGGCGCCTCCGGAACGACGCAATGGGCGCTGAGCGGATGGGACGGGCCGGGCGCGCCGACAGCCGTGTACTTCGATCCGGGGGCGGGGCGGGTCAGCGTCGAGATCACCGCGAGCACCCCGCACATTCCGGGTGGGGGGCGAGTTCACGGCGTCCTGAACCGGGGGTGACGGGTTCAGGCGAAGACGTTGTCCAGCCACGACTTCCACGCGTCCTGCGACTTCTCCTGGTCGGCGGCGTCGGCGTCGTCGGCGAAGAGGTGGTGCGCGGCGTCGACCGTTCCGCCGAACGCGTTGCGGCCGTAGAAGCGGAACAGCGCGTCGGCGGTCCGGATGCCGAGGAAGTACGGTGTCAGGTAGTCGACGACGCCGTCGAGGATTCCGAACCCGGGCACGTCGACCGACACGGTGTCGCCGGGGGTCGAGGTGCCGGACAGGCCGAGCGCGGTGCGGAGTGTGGACATCGCCTCGGGATCGGAGGAGGCCGCCGGACCGTCCGCCGCGATGTAGGTGGCCGCGCGACCGGGGAAGTACCGGACGTACTGGCCGAGGCTGTGGAGGTAGAACGTGGTGTGCTTGTCGGCGCCGTCGTACTGGGCGTCCCAGTCGTCGGTGAAGATGCCGCTGTGCACGTAACGCAGGGCTGCGGTGCCGCCGTCGCGGGCCTCGATGAGGTATTCGAGCGCGTTGAACCAGCCGTCGGGGCCTTCCTGACGAACCGCGAACTTCCGCGGCGGCTCCCACGCGACGACGGTCGGGTCGTCCGGTCCCTCGCTGCCGACTCCGGGATCGAGTTCGGTGGGGAACATCCACCCGCCGGTGCCGCTGGTGACGGCGGCGAACACGTCTTCCGGGGTGGCGTCGAGGACGACTTCGCGGCGGATCTCAAAATTCTTGGACATGGCTACCTCTCCTCGTGACGGGCGTCGGGTGACTTCGCTTGCTGGGACGGTGTTTTCAGGCTGGGGTGCAGTGCGACGACGAGGCGGTGCCCGCGCCCGGTCGCGGCGTTCTCGTCGTGGTACCGGGCCACCAGGTTCTTCACGGACTCACCGAGTTCGTCGGCGAAGGCCGACCGGTCGGCGGCCGACGCGAACCGGATCTCGCTGTCGATCGCGAACGTCGCCAGGGGCTGACGGGCCGCGGTGGCTCCGGCGATCAGCTCACCGACCTCGCGTACCAGCCGGGCCGCCAGTGCCACCAGCCAGCGGGCCGACAGTTGGTCCGGTGCGCGGTCGGGGTCGGGTGCGAGGGCGGCGAACGCGGCGGGGGAGATGACGTACGACGCGGCGGTGGCCTGGAACACCCGCTCGGTGACGTTTCCCTTCCTGCGTTCCTCGACGAGTTCGACGAGCCCGTGCTCCTCGAGCGCCCGCAGGTGGTAGTTGGCCTTCTGGCGTGTCAATCCCACCTGGGTGGCGATCGAACTCGCCGAGCCGGGTTCGGCGAGCGCCGCCAGCAACCTGGCCCGGACCGGGTCCAGGGAGATCTCGGCGGCGGCCGCTTGATCGATCACTGCTACGTCCAGCATGGGTCTACACTCGCACCGACAATAAGTTCTGTCAAGACAAAAATAATTGTCGGTGCTGCCTGCCTCAGCGGAGCGCGGGAGGGTTGTTCAGATCGCGCGCGGAGTAGGTGTCGCAGGCCTGGACCTGACCGGTCCGGTAGCCGGTGGCGAACCACTTCTGCCGCTGCTCCGAAGAGCCGTGCGTCCAGCCCTCCGGATTCACGCGCGCGCCCGCGGACGCCTGGATCCGGTCGTCACCGACCGACGACGCGGCAGAGAGGGCGTCCTTGATATCGCTGTCGGTGAGGGTGTTCAGGAACGGCGGCCCGCCGTCGGGGCCGGGGAGGGTGTCGGCGTAGTGGGCCCACACACCCGCGTAGCAATCGGCCTGCAGTTCGGTCCGCACCGCCGCGGAATCGGCGCCCCGCGGATCGGCCTGCGCCCGCCCGATGTTGCCGAGCTGGTTCTGGATGTGATGACCGAACTCGTGCGCCACGACGTACTCCTGCGCGAGCGGCCCGCCGCTCGACCCGAAACGGTCGACGAGGAGCTGGAAGAAGCTCGTGTCGAAGTACGCCGTCGAGTCCGCCGGGCAGTAGAACGGGCCGACGTCGCTGGTGGCGTTGCCGCAGCCGGTGTTCACCGAGCCGGAGAACAGGACGACCTCCGGCGGGACGTACGCGGTGCCGGTCTGGGCGGCGAGCTCCTGTCCCCACACTGAGTCGAGGCTGCCCGCCGTGAACACCACGCGACAGTTCACGTCGCGGTTGGCGTCGGCGCCGGTCTGGCAATTCTCGAGGCCGGCGGAACTCTGCGCGGAGGAATCCGTGGTGCCGCTCAGGCCGCCGAGCAACGAACCCGGATCACCCCCGAGGAGCAGTGCGAGAACCAGCACGATCAGACCGCCCGCGCCGCCGCCCATGGCAAACTTGCCGCCCAGGCCACCCCCGCCGCCTCCGCCTCCGACGGACACCCTGCCGGAGTCCATGCGGGCGCCCTCGTTGAAGGTCATGTGTCGTCGCTTTCTCTTCACTTTTCCGGTGCGTGCCGATCGAGCCTCGCACGTGAAGCGGGTATGCGTTTCCGCTCACGCACGGTGTCTCCGTAGGATCTCAGCCAACGAAGTAGCTTGCCCCATGTTTCGAAAGGAATCCCGTGCTGCGCACACATCTCGCCGGTTCATTGCGAGCCGAGCAGGCCCAGCAGACCGTAACCCTCACCGGTTGGGTTGCCAGGCGTCGTGATCACGGCGGGGTGATCTTCATCGATCTACGTGACGCCTCGGGCGTGTCCCAGGTGGTGTTCCGGGAGGGCGCCGCCGCCGAGCAGGCCCACCGCCTGCGCGCCGAGTACTGCGTCAAAGTCACCGGTGTCGTCGAGGTCCGTCCCGAGGGCAACCAGAACTTCGAGATCCCGACCGGCGCCATCGAGGTCAACGTCACCGAGCTCGAGGTCCTCAACGAGAGCGCTCCGCTGCCGTTCCAGCTGGACGACCAGGCCGGTGAGGAAGCGCGCCTGAAGTACCGCTACCTGGACCTGCGCCGCGAGGGCCCCGGTCACGCCATCCGGTTGCGGTCGAAGGTCAACGCCGCGGCCCGCGCCGTGCTCGCGCACCACGAGTTCGTCGAGGTCGAGACCCCCACGTTGACACGGTCGACGCCCGAAGGCGCCCGCGACTTCCTGGTGCCCGCGCGCCTGCAGCCGGGCAGCTTCTACGCGCTGCCGCAGAGCCCGCAGCTGTTCAAGCAGCTCCTCATGGTCGGCGGCATCGAGCGCTACTACCAGATCGCGCGCTGCTACCGCGACGAGGACTTCCGCGCGGACCGCCAGCCCGAGTTCACCCAGCTCGACATCGAGATGAGCTTCGTGAACCAGGACGACGTGATCCTCCTCGCCGAGGAGGTGCTGGCTTCGCTGTGGAAGCTCGTCGGGCACGAGATCAAGACGCCGATCGCGCGGATGACGTACGCCGAGGCGATGCGCCGCTACGGCTCCGACAAGCCGGACCTGCGGTTCGGTGTCGAACTGGTCGAATGCGCCGAGTTCTTCAAGGACACCACGTTCCGCGTCTTCCAGCAGGAATACGTCGGCGCGGTGGTCATGCCCGGTGGTGCGAGCCAGCCGCGCAAGCAGCTCGACGCCTGGCAGGAATGGGCGAAGCAGCGCGGATCCAAGGGCCTGGCCTACGTACTCGTCGGCGAGGACGGCACCCTCGGCGGACCGGTGGCCAAGAACCTCACCGACACCGAACGTGAGGGACTCGCCGCGCACGTCGACGCGAAGCCGGGCGACTGCATCTTCTTCGCGGCCGGTGCCACCAAGTCGTCGCGGGCCCTGCTCGGCGCCGCGCGCGGCGAGATCGCCCGCAAGCAGAACCTCATCGACCCGGACGCGTGGGCGTTCGTGTGGGTCGTCGACGCGCCGCTGTTCGAGCCGACCGCGGACGCCACCGCGAGCGGCGACGTCGCACTCGGGTACAGCGCCTGGACGGCGGTGCACCACGCGTTCACGTCGCCGAAGCCGGAGTCGATCGATACCTTCGACACCGACCCGGGGTCCGCTCTCGCGTACGCCTACGACATCGTCTGCAACGGCAACGAAATCGGCGGCGGCAGCATTCGTATCCACCGCAAGGACATTCAGGAACGAGTGTTCAAGGTGATGGGCATCTCCCACGAAGAAGCCGAGGAGAAGTTCGGGTTCCTCCTCGACGCCTTCGCCTTCGGTGCCCCGCCGCACGGCGGAATCGCGTTCGGCTGGGACCGCATCACCGCGCTGCTGGCCGGTGTCGATTCGATCCGCGAGGTCATCGCGTTCCCGAAGTCGGGTGGCGGCGTCGATCCCCTGACCAGTGCGCCGGCTCCGATCACCGCGCAGCAGCGCAAGGAATCCGGTGTCGACGCCAAGCCGGAGCCGAAGGGCGAGGCCGCGGCGGCCAAGTCGGACGCACCCGCGGCCAGGTAGGCGGGGGCCCTTCGGCACGCTGTGCCGGAGGTACCCGAAGAGCGGACGACGCGGAACAGCCGGGGGACACGATGTTGCACCTGAGAGTGATCTGTCCGGCCGAGCGCACCGAGGACGTCCTCGGTGTGCTCGCTGCGGAACCCGGCGCCACCCACGTGGTGGTGCTCCGCGAAGCCGCGATCGACCCGGCCGGCGACGCGATCCAGGCCGACGTCGCCCGGGAGTCGGCGAACGACGTGATCGACGCGCTCGAGGCCCTCGGAATCGAGCGCACCGGAGCGATCACGGTGGAGCCCGTCGAGACGGTGCTGTCGAAGGCCGCCCGGGAAGCGGAGAAGGCGGCTCCGGGCGACCCGGCGGACAGCGTCGTCTGGGAGGAACTGGTCAGCCGGACGCGTGAGGAGTCGACGCTCAACGGCACGTTCCTCGCGTTCCTCACCATCGCCTGCCTGCTCGCCTCGGTGGGTGTGGTGACCGACTCGCCGATCACCGTCGTCGGGGCCATGGTGGTGGGACCCGAGTTCGGTCCCCTCGCCGCGCTCGCCGTCGCCCTGATGCGGCGCAAGCTCGGTCTGGCCCGGCGGTCACTGATCGCATTGCTCTGTGGTTTCCCCTTCGCGATGGCGGCCACGCTGATCGCGACGCTGCTGATGGAGCGGATCGGCTGGATGGAGTTCGAGAGCATCGAGGCCCTCGACCAGGTCGATTTCATCTACAGGGTCGGCCCGCTCTCCCTGGTCGTCGCGCTCCTCGCCGGCGGGGCCGGAATGCTCGCACTCGTGTCCGCGAAGTCGGCGGCCCTCGTCGGGGTGTTCATTTCCGTCACCACCGTCCCTGCGGCCGGATTCGCCGTCGTCGCGGTCACCGTCGGCGAATGGCGGGTCGCGGCGCTGGCGGCGCTGCAACTCGGGGTGAACATGACCGGCATCGTGGTCGCCGGCGTCCTCGTGCTGGCGCTCCGGCTGCGCAGGGGCAGCGATCCGCGGCGCCTGCTCGAGCAGGCGCGAAAAGAGCGCTCCCTGTCGCCGCGGAGAATCCGATGAGCGTCCCGCCGCACGACGGCGCGGGATACGACGAACTCTTCGGCCGGGACGGCGCGGTCCGGGAACCGTGGGCCGAACTGGCCGAGGACTTCGCCGACGGCGGGTCGGACGCCGTCCGCCGCCTGCAGTCCCGCATCCGGCTCCTCGTCGACAACCACGGGATCACCTACAACCCGCTCGACGGGTCGGACGCCCCGACCGCGCCGCCGCGCTGGGAGATCGACGCGGTCCCGCTGGTGGTCGCGGCCGGGGAGTGGGAACAACTCGAGGCGGGCTTCGTCCAGCGCTCACGGCTCCTCGACGCGGTGCTCGCGGATCTGTACGGTCCGATGACGCTCGTCCGGAGCGGCGCCGTTCCGGCTCGCACGGTGTTCGGGCACCCGGGTTACGTCCGTGCGGCGCACGGCATCACGGTGCCGGGGCGGCATCAACTGTTCCTGCACGGACTCGACGTCGGCCGCGGCGCCGACGGAACGTTCCACGCACTGCGCGATCACACGCAGTCACCGGCCGGCGCCGGTTACGCGATGGCGGACCGCCGCGTCATCGCGCGGGCGATGCCCGGCATCTACGAGACGGTGGGTCCGCGCCCGCTGTCGTCGTTCGCCCAGTCGATGCGGCTCGCGGCGATCGACGCCGCCCCCGCGGGCACCGAGGACCCCCTGGTCGTCGTGCTCAGCCCCCGCACCCGATCCGAGGCGGCGTTCGACCAGGCGTACCTCGCGACGGTCCTCGGTTTCCCGCTCGTCGAGAGCGCCGACCTGGTGGTCCGCGACGGCCACGTGTGGATGCGTTCGCTGGGCAACCTGGAACGCGTCGACGTGATCGTCCGACGTGTCGACGCCGACCTCGCAGATCCACTCGACCTGCGCCCCGACTCACGATCCGGTGTGGTCGGACTCGTCGAGGTGCTGCGACGGGGTGCGGTGACCGTCGTCAACACGCTCGGCAGCGGGATCCTCGAGAACCCCGCCCTCACCCGGCTGCTTCCGGACCTGTGCCGACGGCTCCTCGACGAGGACCTCCACCTTCCGTCGGTGCCGAGTTTCTGGGGTGGCGACCGGTCCGAGCTGTCCCACATCCTGGCGCACGCGTCGACGATGGTGCTGCGGGAGGTGCGCGGTGGGTCACCGATCGTGCCCGCGGAACTCGGCGACGCGGACCGGGAGGCCGTGCTGGACCGGGTGCGCGCCGAACCCGACCGCTGGGTGGGGCAGATCGTGCCGGACCCGTCGTATGCGCCCGCCGCCGACGGGTCCGGCGACATCGTCCTCGCACCGGTCGGGATGCGGCTGTTCAGCGTCGCGCAGCGGGTGGGGTTCACCCCGATGGCCGGTGGTCTCGGCACGTCCCTGGTTCCGGGCGCCGAACGTGGGGACCGGCGGCACGCCGGGGCGAAGGACGTCTGGATCCGGCTGGCCCAGCGCACCGCGTCCACCGAACCGCGGGACGGCGCGGAGCGGGACGGGGACGCGCTGCCCACGTACGCGGCGACGACGTCCGACCTGATGACGTCGCCGCGCGCGCTGACCGAACTGTTCTGGATGGGCCGGTTCGCCGAACGCGCCGAGGGCGCGGCACGACTGATGATCGCCGTGGGGGAGAAGTACCGCGACTATCGCCTGCGACCGTGGCTGGCCGGGGGCGGCAGCCTGCCGATCCTCCTCGACACGGTCCTGCGGGTCGCCGACGCCGACAACTGTCCCGCGGACGGGTTCGATCGGGGCCGCGAGTCTGGCTCGGACCCGGTCGCCGACCAACTGCGGGTGCGGTCCGAGTTCCGTTCGCTGACGGTCGACACGGACCGGGACGGGTCGCTCGCGCACGCGGTCCGTGGTGTCGAGCAGGCCGCGCGGGCGGTCCGCGGGCAACTGTCCAACGACATCTGGGCCGTCCTCAGTTCGGTCGAACGCACACTCGGCCAGGTCGCCGCCGACCCGGTCGACGACGGGTCGGTGCTGTTCGAGGCGCAGTCCGCGGTGCTCGGTGGGATGCTCGCCCTGTCGGGTGTCGCTGCGGAATCCCTCGTCCGCGACACCGGCTGGCACGTCATGGACATCGGCAAACGGATCGAGCGGGCGTCCACCCTCATCGCGCTGGTGGAGTCGACGCTGAGCCGGAGGACGGATCCCGCGACCGAACGCGCCGTGATCGAATCGCTCCTCGTCGCCACTGAGAGTTCGGTGGTCTACCGTCGCCGCAATCGGAGCATCCGCCCGGCGGCCGTCGCCGAGTTGCTGCTGTTCGACGTGAAGAACCCTCGGTCGCTGGCATTCCAGCTCGAGGCGCTGCGTGCGAATCTCGCCGCGCTTCCGGATGCCTCGGGTGCGTCCCGGGCGGAGCGGCTCGTCGAGGACATGGTCAATACGGTGAGGCGCGTCGACCCCGCTCAACTCGAATCGGTCGATGCCACCGGGTCCCGGAAGGAGCTGGGGGAGCTGACGACCACCATGCGCGCCCTGTTGTGCGAGTTGTCCGACGTGATGCTGAAGGGGCAGCTGTCCCTTCCCGGCGGCACCCAGCCGCTGTGGGGCAGCGGGACCACATGGAGCACCTCGCAGGGCGGAGTGTCCGCATGACGGACGTGCCGCCCCCGGCGGGCGAGGCAGCGGAGCGTCCGGTGCTGCGCCGATTCACGATCACCCACCGCACCACCTACACGTACTCGGCGGCTGTGTCCTCGTCGTACGGCCGCGGATATCTCCTGCCGCGCGACACCGACGAACAGCGGTGCGTGAGTTCCGTCGTCGACATCTCGCCGGCACCCGCCGACCGCTCCACCGGTTCCGACGCGTACGGCAACCGGAATCTGTACTTCCAGGTGAGCACACCGCACGAGGAACTGGTCGTCGCTGCCGAATCCGAGGTCGAGGTGTACGGCCCGGACAAGAGCAGGCTCGGCGCTGCGCCGGCGAACTCGCCGTGGGAGCTGTCCCGCCCCGTGGGAACCGAGGGGGCGATGGCGCAGGAGTTCGTGCTGGACCTCGAACCCCCCGAGATCGGCGACGCCGTCCGCGAGTACGCGGCCCCGAGTTTCCCGCCGGAACGGCCCCTCGTCGACGCGGTGGTCGATCTCACCACCCGCATCCACCGCGACTTCCGGTACAAGTCGGGGTCGACGTCCGTGTCGACCCGGGTCGCGGAAGTCCTCGAGAAGCGGTCGGGCGTGTGCCAGGACTTCGCGCGGCTCGCCATCGCCTGCCTGCGGTCCAGGGGGCTCGCCGCCCGGTACGTGTCCGGTTATCTGGCGACGCAGCCGCCGCCCGGCAAGGAACGGATGATCGGCGTCGACGCGACCCACGCGTGGGCGGCCGTGTGGATGCCGGGGGACCGGTGGCTGGCCTTCGACCCCACCAACGACCAGCTGGTCGACGAGCGTTACACCGTGGTCGCGTGGGGCCGCGACTACGCGGACGTCCCTCCACTGCGCGGTGTCATATACACAGAGGCACGAAACAGCACCATTGCGGTGTCGGTTGACGTCGCGCCGATGGAAGTGCTCGCACCGGATCAGCCGAAATGCTGAAATTCATCGGGGCTTCCCTAGGAGGACTCGATGATCCGTGTCACTAGCAGGTAAGTTGGTCCGCGATGACTGCAACACTGGCAGACCCCGTTTCAGAGGTAGTTGCCGCAGCCGAGAAGCTGCTGACCCGTCGCACAGGCGCACCCGTGACACTGGTGGATCCCGTGGATCTCGGCGGCAGTGGCCGCACCATCGTGCTCCGCGTGCGCGTGGCGGAGAATCCGTTCTCCCTTCCGCGGACCTTGGTGATCAAGCAGCTCCGTGAGGAGTCCGGGGTGTCCGGAGCGCGGGCCGTCGATCCCGACGACCTGTCCGGGGACAGCGGCAGCGCCTTCCTTCGCGAGGCTGTGTCCTACCAGTTCGCGACCGCGTTGGCGACGGACAGCCGTCCCGGCGCCGAACTGCTCGCGTCCGACCTCGAAGCCCGCCTCCTCGTCCTCAGCGACCTCGGTGACGCGACCCCGATCAGCGCGCTGCTCGAGCACTCCGACGCCGAGACGGTCACCAACACGCTCATGGCCATGGCCCAGGCGCTCGGTCGCATGCACGCGGCCACCGTGGGCCGCGAAGAAGACTTCACCGCGCTGTTGCGCCGCGCCGAGGTCGCGCACTGCGACGACACCGTCGCCGAACAGGTGGAGCGGGCGGTGCCCGCCGTGCCGCGTCTGCTCGCCGAGATCCTCGGCATCGACGTCTCACCCGAGCTCACCGAGCAGGTCGCGCGCGCCGCCAAACTGTTCGAGAGCGGCCGGTTCCGGGCGTTCAGCCCCTCCGACCTGTGCCCGGACAACATCATCGTCAACGACGAGGGCGTGCGGTTCCTCGACTACGAGTGGGGCGGTTTCCGCGACGCCATGCTCGACATCGCGTATGCGCTGGTCTCGTTCCCGGGCTGCCTGTGCAGCATCGACCTGTCCGACGACCGGACGCAGGCAATGATCGAGGCCTGGCGGGCCGAGGTCGTCGGTATGTGGCCCGCCCTCGCCGACGACAACGTCCTCGCCGCCCGCATGGTGGAGGCGCAGCTGATCTGGGTGTGGCTCAGCACCTACCTGTTCCTGCCCGAGAACCACACCCGCATCGCCGCGGTCCGAGAGCATCACCTGTCCGTGCCGCGCTCCGAGGCGCTGATTCAGCGGTGGGACCGACTGGCCCGTTCGGCGGATCACGCAGGGAACACGGTGGTCGCCCACCACGCCCGGACCATCGCCGACAAGATCCGGGGACTGTCCGTCGGCTGACCCGCGGTCCGGCCGGACTGGGTCGGACGGTCCGGTTCCAGTAGCGTCGAACTTGTGAGCGATCTTTTCGGTTCGGATGTCGGCGAGGACGAGTCCGCAGGACTGTTCGAGACGGCGCGGCCGGACGAGGCAGCGGCACCGCCCTCCATCCCTTCCCCCATGTCGGTCAATCCGCACGCACCCCTGGCCGTGCGGATGCGTCCCCGCACCCTCGGCGAGGTGGTCGGGCAGCAGCATCTGCTCGGGCCCGGGGCGCCGCTGCGGCGCCTCGTGGAGGGGTCCGGGGCGGCGTCCGTGCTGCTGTACGGTCCGCCCGGCACCGGGAAGACGACGCTCGCGTCGCTGATCTCCGGCGCCACCGGCCGCCGCTTCGAGGCACTGTCCGCCCTGTCCGCCGGGGTGAAGGAGGTGCGCGGCGTCATCGAAATGGCCCGACGCCGCCTTCTCGCCGGCGAGCAGACGGTGCTGTTCATCGACGAGGTGCACCGCTTCTCGAAGACTCAGCAGGACGCGTTGCTCGCCGCGGTGGAGAACCGGATCGTGCTGCTCGTGGCCGCCACCACCGAGAACCCCTCGTTCTCCGTGGTGTCCCCGCTGCTGTCCCGCTCGCTCGTCCTGCAACTGCAGTCACTCACGGCGGACGACATCGAGAACCTCCTCGACCGTGCCCGTACCGACGAGCGGGGTCTCGCCGGGGAGATCGAGATCGCGGGCGACGCGATGGACCACCTGGTGCGGCTCGCAGCCGGCGACGCCCGGCGGGCGCTGACCGCGCTCGAGGCGGCGGCGGGGGCGGCACTCGACCAGGCCGATGACGCCGACCGTCCCGTCCTGCTGGACCTCGCGACGGTCGAGGCGAGCGTCGACAAGGCGGCCGTCCGCTACGACCGCGACGGCGATCAGCACTACGACGTGATCAGCGCCTTCATCAAGTCGATCCGCGGTTCCGACGTCGACGCGGCCGTGCACTACCTGGCGCGGATGCTCACCGCGGGTGAGGACCCGCGATTCATCGCGCGGCGGCTGGTGGTCCACGCCAGCGAGGACATCGGGATGGCCGACCCCACCGCGTTGCAGACCGCGACGGCCGCCGCACAGGCGGTCCAGCTGATCGGCATGCCGGAGGCCCGCCTCGCGCTCGCCCAGGCCACGATCCACCTCGCCACCGCGCCGAAGTCGGGGGCCGTCATCGCCGCTCTCGGCGCGGCGATGGCGGACGTCGCGGCCGGAAACGCCGGACTCGTCCCGCCCCATCTGCGCGACGGCCACTATGCGGGAGCGGCGAAGCTCGGCAACGCCGTCGGCTACCGCTATCCCCACGACCACCCCGACGGCGTGCTGGCGCAGCAGTATCCGCCGGACGAGCTGGTCGGTGTCGACTACTACCAGCCCACCACCCACGGCGGTGAGCGTGACATCGCGGGGCGGGTGGACAAGCTGCGCGCCATCGTCCGCGGCACGAACCGTCAGGGTGGCCGGTTAAGCTGAATGTTGCCGAAGTGCCGGGTGTGCCCAGCCACCCGGCGACCGTAGTTGCCCTCGAGACAGACAATAAGGATCACTGACGTGCAGACCCACGAGATTCGCCGGCGCTTCCTCGACCATTTCGTCAAGGCAGGCCACACCGAGGTACCCAGCGCCTCGCTGATTCTCGACGATCCCAACCTGCTGTTCGTCAACGCCGGAATGGTCCAGTTCGTGCCGTACTTCCTCGGCCAGCAGACCCCGCCGTACCCGAGGGCCACCAGCGTCCAGAAGTGTGTGCGCACCCTCGACATCGAGAATGTGGGCATCACCACACGGCACAACACGTTCTTCCAGATGGCCGGAAACTTCTCCTTCGGCGACTACTTCAAGCGCGACGCGATCAAGCATGCGTGGGCGCTGCTGACGTCGAGCGTCGACGACGGCGGTTACGGATTCGACCCGGAGCGGATCTGGGTCACCGTCTACCTCGACGACGACGAGGCCCGCGACATCTGGCGTGACGAGGTCGGCGTTCCCGAGACGCGGATCCAGCGTCGCGGCATGGCCGACAACTACTGGTCCATGGGCATCCCCGGCCCGTGTGGCCCGTGCTCGGAGATCTACTACGACCGCGGTCCCGAGTACGGCCAGGAGGGCGGCCCGGAGGCCGACGAGGACCGGTACATCGAGATCTGGAACCTCGTGTTCATGCAGAACGAGCGCGGGCTCGGCATCAGCAAGGACAACTTCGAGATCCTCGGTCCGCTGCCCAAGCAGAACATCGACACCGGCATGGGAGTCGAGCGCGTCGCGTTCCTGCTCCAGGGCGTCGACAACGTGTACGAGACCGACCTCGTGCGGCCGGTCATCGCGAAGGCCGAGGAACTGTCGGGCCGCAAGTACGGCGCCGTCCACGACGACGACGTGCGCTTCCGGGTGATCGCCGACCACGCGCGCACCGCCGCGATGCTCATCGCGGACGGTGTGAACCCCGGCAACGACGGACGCGGCTACGTGCTGCGCCGCCTGCTGCGGCGCATCGTCCGGTCCGCGAAGCTCCTCGGTGCGGACAAGCCCAGCATGCGTGAGTTCATCACCGTCGTCCGCGACACGATGGCTCCGTCGTACCCGGTCCTCGACACCGACTTCAGCCGCATCGAAACGGTCGCCGTCGGCGAGGAGACCGCGTTCCTGAAGACCCTGACGTCCGGGTCCAAGCTCTTCGAAGGCGCCGCCGAATCGGTGAAGGCGTCCGGCAAGTCGACGATCGGCGGCGACCAGGCGTTCGCGCTCCACGACACATACGGCTTCCCCATCGACCTCACCCTGGAGATGGCGGCCGAAGCGGGACTGAGCGTCGACGAGGACGGTTTCCGCACGCTGATGGCGGAGCAGCGGCAGCGGGCGAAGGACGACGCGCAGGCGCGCAAGCACGCCCACGCCGACCTCACCGTCTACAAGGAACTCCTCGACCGCGGACCCACCGAGTTCACCGGATTCCACGAACTGGTCTCCGAGGCGCACGTTCTCGCGCTGATCTCCCAGGGGCAACGGGTCCCCGTCGCGACAGCGGGTCAGGACGTCGAGGTGATCCTCGACCGCAGCCCCCTGTACGCGGAGGCCGGCGGCCAGATCGCAGACCTCGGCACCCTCACCGGTCCGGGGCTGCGGGTGAAGGTCAACGACGTCCAGAAGATCGCCAAGAAACTGTGGGTCCACAAGGTGACCGTGCAGGAAGGCCAGATCACCGAGGGCGATGTCGTGCTCGCGCAGGTCGACGCCGAGTGGCGCAAGGGCGCCACCCAGGGCCACTCCGGCACGCACATGGTGCATGCCGCGCTGCGACAGGTGCTGGGTCCCAACGCGGTTCAGGCCGGCTCGTTGAACAAGCCGGGATACCTGCGTTTCGACTTCTCCTGGCAGGGCGCGCTGACGGAAGCGCAGAAGCAGGACATCGAGGTCGTCGCCAACCAGGCCGTCGCCGCCGACTACTCGGTGAACACGTTCGTCACCGACCTCGACAAGGCGAAGTCGATGGGCGCCATGGCGTTGTTCGGCGAGAACTACGGCGACGAGGTGCGGGTCGTCGAGATCGGCGGACCGTTCTCGATGGAGCTGTGTGGTGGAACTCACGTCGGCAGCTCCGCGCAGATCGGCAACGTCACTCTGCTCGGCGAGCAGTCGGTCGGTTCGGGTGTGCGCCGCGTCGAGGCCTACGTCGGGCTCGACTCGTACCGCTACCTGGCCAAGGAACGCGCGCTCCTCGCCGGTCTGTCGTCGTCGCTGAAGGTGCCCTCGGAGGAGGTGCCCGCCCGCGTCGAGGCGCTGGTGGAGCGACTTCGGGTGGCGGAGAAGGAACTCGAGCAGACCCGCGCGCAGGCGGTTCTCGCCTCGGCGGGCACATATGTCGACAAGGCGCAGCGGCTCGGGCCGGTGCTGCTGGTCGCGGACTCCGCCCCGGCGGGGGTCGGGGGCAACGACCTGCGCGGGCTCGTCACGGACATCCGCGGCCGGTTCGGCACCCAGCCCGCGGTGGTGGTGCTGCTCGGTGACGTCGACGGCAAGGTTCCGTTCGTCGTCGCGGTGAGCAAGTCAGCCCAGGAACTGGGACTGTCGGCCGGCGACCTCGTCAAGGAATTCGGACCGAAGATCGGCGGCCGCGGAGGCGGAAAGGCCGACATGGCACAGGGTTCCGGATCGGACACCAACGGAATCGCGGCCGCTCTCGACGCTGTCCGCGGACAAGTCGCGGACAAGGTGGGGAGCCAGTAGCGGTGGATCGCGCGGAACAGGGTCCGGATCGACCGGGAGTCGACGACCCTGGGCGCGGTCGGCGCATCGGCATCGATGTGGGCAGTGTCCGGATCGGGGTCGCGTCGAGCGACCCCGACGGGATCCTCGCCACCCCCGTGGAGACGGTGCCGCGGTCCAAGGAACGAGGGCCCGACGCGCCGGATATCCGGCGCATTGCCGACATTGTCGAGGAATACGAGGCGGTGGAGGTTATCGTCGGTCTGCCGCAGACCTTGCGGGGTGAACGGGGGAAGGCCGCCTCGATCGCTACTGTGTTCGCGAAGCGATTGCGAAGGAAGGTCGACCCGATCCCGGTGCGGATGGCAGACGAACGTCTGACGACCGTGACTGCCGCGCGGGCGCTTCGCGAGAGCGGTGTCAGTGCGAGAGGCCAGCGTCCGGTGATCGACCAGGCTGCGGCGGTGGCGATCTTGCAGGGATGGTTGGACGAGCGGAGCAGGTCGGTGAACGCAGGGGATTCAGGTGGGGACGTGCAACTACCGGAGGCAGGCCAGTGAGCAATCATCGGCGCCCGGTAGGCGAACGACCCGACTTCCACTACGTCCCCCGACAACCGCGGCGGCACCGCTACCTCGACGAGGACGACGACCAGGTCGACTACGCGCCGCCTCCCGACGACGACGTCGTCACCACCGGCCGGCACGCGGTGATCCACGACGACCGTGACGTCGACGAGCCCGACATCGCCCACGCGGAGCCGGTGTACGAGCGGCCGGTGTACGAGCGGCCGGTTCACGAGCAGCCGGTTCACGAGCAGCCATACGACCCCGAACCCGTGTACGAGGACGGCTACGGTCCCCGCTCGTACGGCGACGCCCGCGGCTACCGCGAGCCCGTCGACGACGATCACGCCTATGTCGACGAGCCGTACGAGGCCCACACCTACCCCGACGAGGGGTACGAGCAGACTTTCGACCCCGAACCCGAACCCGAACACGGCGTCGCGTTCGCGGAAGCAGAGACGCAGATAATCTCGGCGATCCCCGAGGAGATCCCGCCTACGCGCACCCAGGCCCGCACCCAGGCGCGGCGCCGCAAACAGGCCCGCGGACGCGCTCGCCGCGGCAAGGTGTTCGGAGTCCTCGCTGCCGCGTCGGTGCTGATCGTGCTGGTCGGCATGGTGTTCGTCGGAGGCAAGATGTTCTTCGGCACCGACGCCCCCGCGGACTACGCGGGCCCCGGCGGCCCCGAAGTGGTCGTGCAGGTCCATCCGGGCGACACCGCGGAGCAGATCGCGTCCACGCTGGCCGACCGGGACGTCGTCGCCAGCGGATCGGCCTTCTTCAACGCCGCGGTCCAGAGCAACGCGATGAACTCGGTGCAGCCCGGCTTCTACAGTCTGTCCACCCAGATCCCGGCGGAGGACGCGGTCCAGGAACTGGTCGACCCCACTTCGCGGGTCGGGCAGATGATCATCTCCGAGGGACGGCAACTCCACGACACGACCGACGTGCAGACCGGCGCCAAGAAGAAGGGGATCTACACGCTGATCTCCGAGGCCAGTTGCCTGGGTGACGCCGGTTCGGAGAAGTGCATCAGTTACGACGACCTCAACGCCGCCGGCGCGGGCGACCTGTCCGCGCTCGGTGTGCCCGACTGGGCGAAGGACCCGGTCGCGGGCGTTCCGGACCGGGATCGCCAGCTCGAAGGGCTGATCGCCGCGGGCAGTTGGGATTTCGATCCGACCGCCGGTCCCGTCGCGATTCTGCAAAGACTGGTCACCGAGAGTTCCGCGAGCTACGAGAAGACCGGAATCCTCACCGCGGGCAACCAGGTCGGTCTCCCGCCGTACAAGATGCTGATCGCGGCGTCGCTGGTGGAACGTGAGGCGATGCCGGACGACTTCTCGAAGGTCGCTCGCGTCATCCTCAACCGGCTCGCCGTCAACCAGGCGCTGCAGTTCGACTCCACGGTCAACTACGCGCTCGACACCACCGAACTGGCCACCACCGACGCCGACCGCGCTCAGGTGACCCCCTGGAACACGTACGCCAGCCCCGGTCTGCCGGCCACCCCGATCTCGTCGCCGAGCATCGGCGCGCTCCAGGCGGTCGAACAGCCGGCGCCGGGTGATTGGATCTACTTCGTGACAGTCGATTCCAAGGGGACGACGCTGTTCACCAAGAGCTACGACGAACACCTGGCCAACATCGATCAGGCTCTGAACAATGGGATTCTCAACAGTGGACGATGAGTTGATGACCGCACGCAAGGCTGCGGTGCTGGGCAGCCCGATCGCGCATTCGCGGTCGCCGCAACTGCACCTCGCGGCGTACCGGGCGCTGGGTCTGACCGGGTGGACGTACGACCGCATCGAGTGCGACGGCGAACGGCTTCCCGGCCTGGTGTCCGGGCTCGGCCCGGAATGGGTCGGGCTGTCCGTCACGATGCCGGGCAAGATCGCGGCACTCGCGTTCGCGAACGAGCGCACCGAGCGGGCCGTCGCGATCGGCTCGGCGAACACACTCGTCCGGATCGAGGGCGGGTGGCGTGCCGACTGCACCGACGTGGACGGCGTCAGCGGAGCGCTCACCGCGGGCGGTGTCGGAACCATCGCCGGCGCCGACGCGGTCGTCGTCGGGGCCGGGGGAACGGCCCGGCCCGCGCTCGTGGCGCTCGCCGACATGGGCGTGAAATCCGTGACCGTGGTGGCCCGTGATGCGGGTCGCGCCGCGGGCGCGCTGGACTGCGCGGAGTCGGTGGGTCTCGACGTCCGGTTGCTCGGATTCGACAGTCCGGAACTCGGTGCCCGCTGCGCCGCGTCCGCCGCGCTCGTCAGCACGGTCCCGTCCGCCGCGATCAGCGACTACGCGGACGTTCTCGGGCGGGCGCCGTTCGTGCTCGACGCGATCTACGACCCGTGGCCGACGCCGCTGGCAGTGGCCGTCGAGGCTGCCGGTGGCACGGTCGTCGGTGGCCTCTCGATGCTCCTGCATCAGGCGTTCGGGCAAGTGGAGCAGTTTACCGGTCGCCCCGCGCCGCGGGAGGCGATGGCGGCCGCTCTGGGCTAGTTGTCCACAGGCCGAGCCGCCGTCCACAGGCTCATCGTTCCGCCAGGTCACCTCACCCGACGTGCTGGCCGGTTCGCGCACGCTGGTCGTCATGTGGTGGCTGATCGCGACGAGCGTGGTGGCGGGTGCGGGTGCGGGATGGGGTGCGCGCCGGACAGCCGGTCGGTACGGGGGAAAGGTCCGGCCGGGCTGGTGTGAGGCCGTGTGCGCTTTCGGCGTGGCCGGCACGGTCCGCGGTGGGGTCGCGGACACCGCACCGTGGTTGCTGCTGCCGTGCGCGACCGCGTTCTGGTGGTGGTGCGTTTCCCTGGCCGCCACCGACCTGCGCGTGCGGAAGTTGCCGAATCTACTCACACTGCCGGGGTTCCTCGTGATCGCCGGTTTCGGCGCCGCGACCGGTTCCGCGGGCGCCGCCGTGCTCGGCGGGCTCCTGCTGGCATCGGCGTATCTCGCGCTGTTCCTCGGTGCGCCCGGTTCGATCGGCGCGGGTGACGTGAAACTCGCGCTCGGAGTCGGCGCGGCAACCGGCCTGGCCGGGGGAGAGGCGTGGGTGTGCGCGGCCGGGCTCGCGCCGGTGCTGACCGCGCTGGCGGGCTGCGTCGTCCTCGTCGTCCGGCGGGCGCCGCCGGCACTCCCGCACGGACCGTCGATGTGCGCCGCGACACTGGTCGCACTGTTCGCCGCGCACCTCACGTGAACGAGTGCCCGCGCTCCACCCGGTTGGGAGGACCACCGTCACTACCGAGTGCGGCGACATGGAAGGATATTGGGCGTGCTGCGCTGGATAACTGCCGGAGAATCCCATGGTCCCGCCCTCGTCGCGATGCTCGAGGGGATGGTCGCGGGCGTCGAAGTGACGTCCGAGGACATCTCGACCCAACTCGCGCGTCGTCGCCTCGGCTACGGACGCGGTGCGCGGATGAAGTTCGAGGCCGACAAGGTCACCATCGTCGGTGGTGTGCGCCACGGGCGCACGCTGGGCGGTCCGATCGCCGTCGAGGTCGGCAACACCGAGTGGCCCAAGTGGGAAACCATCATGTCCGCCGACCCTGTGGACGCCGACCTGCTCGCCGATCAGGCGCGGAACGCGCCGCTCACCCGCCCGCGCCCCGGACACGCCGACTACTCGGGCATGCTGAAGTACGGATTCGACGACGCCCGCCCGGTGCTCGAACGCGCGAGTGCGCGCGAGACCGCGGCCCGTGTCGCGGCCGCGACGTTCGCCCGGGGTTTCCTCCGCCAGGTGTTCGGCGTCGAGGTCGTGTCGCACGTGATCTCCATCGGCGCCTCCGATCCGTATGTCGGACCCGAGCCCACCGCGTCCGACCTGGCCGCGATCGACGCCAGCCCGGTCCGTGCCTTCGACAAGGCCGCCGAGGAATCGATGATCGCCGAGATCGAGGCCGCGAAGCGGGACGGCGACACCCTCGGTGGTGTGGTGGAGGTGGTCATCCACGGCCTCCCCGTCGGTCTCGGCTCGTTCATCAGCGGCGCCGACCGCCTCGACGCGCGTCTCGCGTCCGCCCTGATGGGAATCCAGGCGATCAAGGGTGTCGAGGTCGGCGACGGTTTCGAGACCGCGCGCCGGCGTGGCAGCCAGGCGCACGACGAGATGCGTCCGGGACCGGACGGAATTCTGCGCTCGACCAACCGCGCCGGTGGCCTCGAGGGCGGCATGACCAACGGTGAGGCGCTCCGCGTTCGCGCCGCGATGAAGCCGATCTCGACGGTCCCGCGCGCGCTGGCCACCGTCGACATGTCGACCGGTGAGGAAGCCGTGGCCATCCACCAGCGTTCCGACGTGTGCGCCGTGCCCGCCGCCGGTGTGGTGGCCGAGGCGATGGTGGCGTTGGTCGTCGCCCAGGCGGCGCTGGAGAAGTTCGGGGGCGATTCGGTTGCGGAGACCGCCGCCAACTACGAGCGCTACGCGTCCGGCGTCGCCGCCCGGCTCGCGCGATGACCAGCCCGTCTGCCCGCGCAGCGGGGCGGTGACCGGTGATGGCACCGAAAGCCGTGCTCGTCGGGCCGCCGGGAGCGGGTAAGTCCACGATCGGGCGGCGCCTCGCGCAGGCGCTGGACCTTCCGTTGTTCGACACCGATGTGGCGGTCGAGGAAGAGGCGGGGCGCACGATCGCCGAGATCTTCGTCCAGGAGGGCGAACCGGCCTTCCGGGCGCTGGAGGAAGAGATCGTCCGTAAGGCCATCGAGAGCCACGAGGGCATCGTCTCGCTGGGCGGTGGATCCATCCTGTCCGAGCGCACCCGCGAGTTGTTGAAGGGCCAGACGGTGATCTACCTCGAGATCAGCGTCGCCGAGGGGCTCAAGCGCACGGGGACCAACACCGCGCGCCCGCTCCTCGCCGGTGGCGACCCCCGCCAGAAGTACACCGAGTTGATGCGCAAGCGCCGACCGCTGTACCGGCAGGTGGCGTCCATCCGGATACGCACGGACGGGCGGAGCCCCGCCCGGGTGGTGCAGCAGCTGGTGGCGAAACTCGCCGAATGATCGGCGGCCCCG
Source organism: Rhodococcus jostii NBRC 16295 (assembly GCF_001894825.1). Lineage (GTDB taxonomy): Bacteria > Actinomycetota > Actinomycetes > Mycobacteriales > Mycobacteriaceae > Rhodococcus_F > Rhodococcus_F jostii. The sequence continues at coordinate 27,298 of NZ_BCWY01000074.1, forward strand.
GCGTAACAGAGACATCCGAGAATCTCGGACAAGACGGAGCGGAGCAGCAGACAGTGACCGAACCGGTACGCGTACAGGTGCAGACGGCCAACCCCTACCCGGTCATCATCGGGCGCGGATTGCTCGGCGAGCTGGTGGACGAACTCACCGGCACGCGGACGGTGGCGATCTTCCACCAGCCGCCGCTCGCCGAGACGGCGGAGGCGGTGCGTGCGGCGCTCGCCGAGAAGGGCATCGATGCGCACCGCATCGAGATCCCGGACGCGGAGGACGGGAAGGACCTCGCGGTGGCCGGGTTCTGCTGGGAGGTTCTGGGCCGGATCGGACTGACCCGCAGCGACGCCGTCGTCAGCCTGGGCGGCGGCGCTGCCACCGACCTCGCCGGGTTCGTTGCGGCGACGTGGATGCGCGGTGTGCGCGTGATCCACGTGCCCACGACGCTGCTCGCGATGGTCGACGCCGCGGTCGGCGGCAAGACGGGCATCAACACCGAGGCCGGCAAGAACCTGGTGGGGTCGTTCCACGAGCCGTCGGCCGTGCTGATCGATCTGGCGACGCTGGAGACGGTGCCCCGCAACGAGATCGTCGCCGGGATGGCGGAGGTCGTGAAGACCGGTTTCATCGCCGACCCGGTCATCCTCGACCTCATCGAAGCCGACCCCGAGGCGGCCCTGGATCCGACGGGAACGGTTCTGCCCGAACTGATCCGGCGGTCGGTGGAGGTCAAGGCCAAGGTCGTCGCCGCGGATCTGCGTGAGTCCGACCTCCGCGAGATCCTCAACTACGGGCACACCCTGGGGCACGCCATCGAACGGCGCGAGCGGTACCGCTGGCGTCACGGCGCGGCGGTGTCCGTCGGTCTCGTGTTCGCGGCCGAACTGGGGCGCCTGGCGGGACGACTCGACGACGAGACGGCGGACCGGCACCGCACCATCCTGGAACTGGTGGGCCTGCCCACCACGTACGACGCGGACGCATTCGGCCAACTGGTCGAGGGCATGCAGACCGACAAGAAGAACCGGGCCGGTGTTCTGCGGTTCGTCGTGCTCGACGGACTCGCCAAGCCCGGACGGCTCGAGGGCCCGGACCCGTCTCTGCTGGTGGCCGCGTACTCCGCCGTCGCCCGCGAGGAGAAGCCGGGCAGCGGCGGCGGGGCCATCCTGCTGTGAGGTAGCGACCGGAACGCACGGACGCGGCGGTGTGAGCGAATGCGCTCACACCGCCGCGTCGTCTGTCGGTGTGGTGAAACCGGGGAGCTACTCGCCGCGGCGCTGATCGTCCGACGTGCGCTTGCCGAGGTCGACCGGATCCTGCCAGCCGGGGTCCCCGCCCTCCGCGTGATCGAGATCCGACGTGTCCTCGCGGTAGTTGTGCACGGGTTCGAACACGGCCGTGTCGGCGTCGGACCCGGCGTAGCCGGTCTGCTCGTAGGCCTGGCCGGGGTAGTTCTGGCCGTAGCCCTCATCGTCGGCGACCGCTGCGGCCGCGGTTCCCCCCGCTGCGGCTCCGGCGGCCGCTCCCGCCCCGTGCGCCGCCGGCTGCCGTTCGCTGCGATCCTTCACGGATTTCTTGGAATCGCGGCCGACGAAGAACCGGCCGAGGAACACGGCGAGCATGGCCGGAACGAAGATGAGCAGGACCGTGAAGGCGGCCCCCGACGTGATCTCGAAGAAGAACGAGTTCTGCGTGACGTTGAGGTCCGGGACGAGGTTGGCGAGCCAGCTCCCGACACCCGCGACGATTCCCCCGAGCAGGCCCGCCTTCAGCCACAACATCGTCAGGTCGGCGCCGTCCTCCGGATCCGGGTTCCGGCGACGGTCCCGGATGCCGTCGATGCCCGCCCAGACCAGTGCCACGAACACGACGATCAGCAGTGCGAGCCATCTCAGAGCGGAACCCTGGAGGGGCCACTGTGTGATCGACACACCGAGGATCACACGAACGAAAACATGTATCAGGGCCATGCCGAGGCCGCGTACCACCCACGCATTCATGGGCACAGCGTAACCAGCCGGATTTACGGCGTGTGGTCTAACCCACAGGGTCGTTCTCTGGAACCTGTTCTCGCCGTCGACGGGGGCCGTCGATCCGTGCCCTCCGGGTGGCGATTTGCCGGTACGTTTGACGGCATGCCTGCTGATCATGGTTCGCGGCGCGCGGCGTTGCGCGCGGCCCTCGCCGCCCGGGATCTCGACGCACTGCTGGTGACGAATCTGGTGAACATCCGGTACCTCACCGGGTTCACCGGGTCCAATGCCGCGCTGCTCGTGCACGCCGCCGACGCCGAGGGCGCCGAGGAGCGCACGGTCATCTGCACCGACGGCCGTTACCTCACGCAGGTCGGGGAACAGGTTCCCGATCTGCGGGCCGAGATCGACCGCGCCAGCGCCGCGCATCTGATCGAGACGATCGGGCGTGGGAGCCCGTCTTCGCTGGCGTTCGAAAGTCACGTCGTCACCGTCGACGAGTTCGCCGCCTGGTCGCTGCTCGCGCCGGACGCGCGCCTGGATCCCGTTCCGGGGCTCGTCGAGGAACTGCGGATGGTGAAGGACGACCACGAGGTCGAGTTGCTGCGTGCGGCGTGCGCGGCGGCCGATGCGGCGCTCGCCGAGCTGATCGAGCGTGGCGGTCTCCGGCCCGGACGTACCGAGAAGGAGGTGGGCCGGGAACTGGAGGCGCTGATGCTCGCGCACGGAGCCGACGGCATCTCGTTCGAGACCATCGTGGCGGCGGGCACCCACTCGGCGATCCCGCATCACCGCCCGACCGAGGCGGTGCTGAGCAGCGGTGACTTCGTGAAGCTGGACTTCGGCGCCGAGGTGGGTGGTTACCACTCGGACATGACCAGAACGTATGTCCTGGAGCGGGCCGCCGACTGGCAACGCGACGTATACGAGCTGGTCGCGCGGTCGCAGGAGGCCGGCCGGGACGCCCTGCGCCCCGGTGCCGAAGTGTCCGCGGTGGACGGCGCCGCGCGCCGGGTGATCGAGGACGCGGGCTACGGGGAACTGTTCCTGCACGGGCTCGGACACGGCGTCGGCCTGGAGATCCACGAAGCTCCGGGAATCGGCAAGCTCGGCACCGGTACACTTCTGGACGGTGCGGCGGTGACCGTCGAGCCGGGCGTGTACTTCTCCGGGCGCGGAGGCGTGCGGATCGAGGACACGCTCGTGGTTCGTGAGCAGGGACCGGAGCTGCTCACACTCACCACCAAAGACCTGACTGTCGTATAGACGGTTTCGACCTTATCGAGGAGACGCGAAGCAAGTGGCTTCCACTAGTGATTTCAAGAACGGCCTGGTCCTGCAGATCGAAGGCCAGCTGTGGACGATTACCGAGTTCCAGCACGTGAAGCCCGGCAAGGGTCCCGCGTTCGTGCGCACCAAGTTGAAGAACGTGCTCTCGGGCAAGGTTGTCGACAAGACATTCAACGCCGGCGTCAAGGTGGACACCGCCACGGTCGACCGTCGCGACATGACGTACCTGTACCACGACGGCACCGACTACATCTTCATGGACGGCGACACCTACGACCAGATCTCGATCAGCGAGGCCACCGTCGGCGACGGCGCCCGCTTCATGCTCGAGAACATGGCCGTGCAGGTCGCGACCCACGAGGACGTTCCGCTGTTCGTGGAACTGCCCGTCACCGTCGAACTGGTGGTCCAGCACACCGACCCCGGTCTGCAGGGCGACCGCTCCACCGGCGGCACCAAGCCCGCGACCCTCGAGACCGGCGCCGAGATCAACGTTCCGCTGTTCATCAACACCGGTGACAAGCTGAAGGTCGACTCCCGCGACGGCAACTACCTCGGGCGTGTGAATTCCTGAGTGTCCGGTACGCATAAGAAACTCGGCGCACGGCACAAGGCCCGCAAGCGCGCCGTGGATTTCCTCTTCGAGGCCGAGGCTCGAGATCTCGATCCGGTCGATCTCGCGACCGAACGCGCGGAATTGGCCGGTAAGGACGATTCCGTGGCACCGGTCGCTCCGTACACCGTCACCGTGGTGACCGGGGTCGCGGAGAACCTGGACCGCCTCGACGAGGTGATCTCCTCCCACCTGCAGGACTGGACGCTCGAGCGGCTTCCCGCCGTCGACCGCGCCATCCTGCGCATCGCCGTGTGGGAGCTGTTCCACGCCACCGACGTGCCTCCGGTCGTGGCGGTGGACGAGGCGGTGGAGCTGGCCAAGCAGCTCTCCACCGACGAGTCGCCGGGATTCGTCAACGGCATTCTCGGTCAGGTCGTGCTGGTGGCCCCGCAGGTGCGCTCGGCTGCGGCCGCGACGTCACGGCGCGCCGAGACCGCCGCCGACGAGTCGAACGACGCCCGCCCGTAAGTTCGTGTCCCGCTGCGGGCCCGCGACTGCGGGCCCGCAGGTCAGGGGTCCGGGCCTGGCGTCGTCGACGCGCTGATAAGCTGTCCGCGTCAGGCATCCTTTAACGATCCGTCCAGTGAGGCGGAGAAGGAGGTCGTTGTATGCGCGTGCCCGAAGGGTCTCGCCCCCCCGGGGAACCGGCGGAATCAACACCAGAGTCGTCCCCGTCCGCCGAGCCCGCACGGGAGCTGCTGTCCGCAGCCGATGTGGGACGGACCATTGCGCGTATCGCGCACCAGATCATCGAGAAGACCGCGATCGACGCCGCCGACGGCGAAGCGCCGCGTGTCGTCCTCATCGGAATCCCCACCCGGGGCACGACGCTCGCAGCGCGCCTCGCCGGGAAGATCGAAGAATTCTCCGGGGTGCGTCCGCCGGTCGGCTCCCTCGACATCACCCTGTACCGCGACGATCTGCGCACCAAACCGCACCGTCCCCTCGAACGCACCTCGGTGCCGGACGGCGGTGTCGACAACACGCTGGTGGTCCTCGTCGACGACGTGCTGTTCTCCGGCCGCACCGTCCGCTCGGCACTCGACGCCCTCCGCGATCTGGGGCGTCCGCGCGCCGTTCAGCTGGCCGTCCTCGTCGACCGCGGGCACCGCGAACTGCCGCTGCGGGCCGACTACGTGGGCAAGAACGTGCCCACCGCCCGCACCGAGGACGTGAAGGTGCTCCTGAGCGAACACGACGGCCGCGACGCGGTCATGATCTCCGGGGGGAAGAGCTAAGTGAAGCACCTGTTGTCGATCGCAGACCTGACACGGGAATCGGCTGTCGAACTTCTCGACGAGGCCGAACGCTTCGAACAAGCCCTCCTCGGACGTGAGGTGCGGAAGCTCCCGACGCTGCGCGGCCGGACGGTCATGACCGTGTTCTTCGAGAACTCGACCCGGACCCGCGTGTCGTTCGAGGTCGCCGGGAAGTGGATGAGCGCGGACGTGATCAACGTCAGCGCGTCGAGTTCGTCGGTGTCCAAGGGGGAATCGCTCCGCGACACCGCGATGACATTGCGCGCCGCCGGCGCCGACGCGCTGATCGTGCGCCACCCCGCGTCGGGTGCCGCCCACCAGATCGCGAGTTGGACCGGACATCAGGACGACGGCGGACCGGCCGTCATCAACGCCGGCGACGGCACCCACGAGCACCCCACCCAGGCGCTGCTCGACGCGCTCACGCTGCGTCAGCGTCTCGGCGACATCGAGGGCAAGCGGATCGCCATCGTCGGCGACATCCTGCACAGCCGGGTGGCGCGCTCGAATGCCCTGCTGCTGTCGATGCTCGGCGCCGAGGTCGTTCTCGTCGCGCCGCCCACGCTGCTCCCGGTGGGGGTCTCGTCCTGGCCGGTCTCTGTGGCGCACTCGCTGGACGCGGAACTTCCCGGACTCGACGCCGTCCTCATGCTGCGTGTGCAGGCGGAACGGATGAACGGCGGATTCTTCCCGTCCCAGCGGGAGTACTCGATCAATTACGGCCTGTCGGAGAAGCGGCTCGCGTTGCTTCCCGACCACGCGGTGGTGCTGCACCCCGGCCCGATGCTGCGCGGCATGGAAATCGCCTCGGCGGTGGCCGATTCGACGAGAACCGCCGTGCTGCAACAGGTCACCAACGGAGTGCACATGCGGATGGCTGTCCTGTTCCGGCTGCTGGTCGGAGCGGAGGAAGTTGCGGGATGAGTGACAGTGCAGTGACAGGAGAGACAGTGCTCATCAAGAACGTGCTGCTGTACGGCGAGGGCGAGCCCACCGACGTGCTGCTCGGTGACGGCGTCATCGTCGCGATCGGCGCGGACGCCGGGAAGGACAGCGGGCCGGACGCCGAGGTCATCGACGCGGCGGGGCAGATCCTGCTCCCCGGTTTCGTCGACCTGCACACCCACCTGCGGGAACCCGGCCGCGAAGACACCGAGACCATCGATTCCGGTTCGGCGGCGGCCGCGCTCGGCGGGTACACCGCGGTGTTCGCGATGGCCAACACCAGCCCCGTCGCCGACTCGGTGGTCGTCACCGATCACGTGTGGCGGCGCGGGCAGGAGGTCGGCCTCGTCGACGTGCACCCCGTCGGTGCCGTCACCGTCGGGCTCGAGGGCAAGCAACTCGCGGAGATGGCCACGATGGCGTCGGGGATCGGCCGGGTCCGGATGTTCTCGGACGACGGCCACTGCGTCTACGACCCGCTCATCATGCGCCGGGCCCTCGAGTACTCGAGCTCGCTCGGGGTGCTCATCGCGCAGCACGCGGAGGAGCCGCGACTGACCGTCGGTGCCGTCGCGCACGAAGGTCCCACCGCCGCCCGGCTCGGGCTCGCGGGCTGGCCGCGCGCCGCCGAGGAGTCGATCGTCGCCCGCGACGCGCTGCTCGCCCGAGACGCCGGGGCGCGTGTGCACATCTGTCACGCCTCCACCGCCGGCACCGTCGAGCTGATGAAGTGGGCTCGCGGACAAGGCATTTCGATCACCGCCGAGGTGACCCCGCACCACCTGCTGCTCGACGACTCGCGGCTCGAGACGTACGACGCCGTCAACAAGGTGAATCCGCCCCTGCGGGAGGCGAGCGATGTCGCCGCGCTCCGCGCCGGACTGGCCGAGGGGATCATCGACTGCGTCGCGACGGATCACGCGCCGCACGCCGAGCAGGACAAGTGCTGCGAGTTCGCGGCGGCCCGCCCCGGAATGCTCGGCCTAGAGACCGCGCTGTCGATCGTCGCGCAGACGATGGTCCGCACCGGCCTGCTCGACTGGCGCGGTGTGGCCCGCGTGATGAGTGAGCGTCCCGCGGAGATCGTCGGACTCGACGATCAGGGTCGCCCGCTCGAGGTGGGCGAACCCGCCAACCTCGTGCTGATCGACCCGGACGCCGAATGGACGGTCCACGGTCCCGACCTCGCCAGCGTCGCCCACAACACGCCGTACGAGTCGATGACCCTCCCGGCGCGGGTGACCACGACGATCCTGCGCGGGCGGATCACCGCGAGCGACGGCCAGGCCCGCGTCCCGGCGCGGAACGGCAGGGGATGACAGTGGAGAGAATCCTGTGGATAGTCGGCCTCGTCGCGTTCTGGGCGCTGGCCATCTTCCTCATGTACATCGGCTGGCGCGGTCGCGCCCGCCGTCAGACCGACCGGGTCGGGCAACTTCCCGCCGTCCCCGCGCACCTCGGTGAGCAGACGATCGCCCCGGCCACCGGACTGTACGTGGGCAGCACCCTCGCCCCGAGCTGGCAGGACCGAATTGCGGTCGACGACCTCGGTTTCCGGGCGACGGGCGAGATCTCCCGCTACGCGTCCGGCATCCTGCTCGAACGCGACGGGGCGTCGGCGATCTGGATTCCGCAGGACGCGATCCGTGCGGTGCGCACCGAGCGCGGTCTCGCGGGCAAGGTCATGAGCAAGGACGGTGTCCTCGTGATCCGGTGGGAACTGCCGACCGGCACCGAGATCGACACCGGTTTCCGCAGCGACGACAAGTCCGTGTACCCCGCCTGGGTGAGCGCGGGGGAGCCGGCCGGCAACAAAGACAGTGAAGATTCAGCGAATGCGGCGAGCTCTGGTGAGGTCGAGCAGAACGGAGAGAACGCATGAGCGGCTACGACACCGACTCGGCAGTACTGGTCCTCGAGGACGGACGGGTATTCCGGGGCACCACGTTCGGTGCCGTCGGGCAGACGCTCGGTGAGGCAGTCTTCAGCACCGGTATGACCGGCTACCAGGAGACGCTCACCGACCCCAGCTACCACCGCCAGATCGTGGTGGCCACCGCGCCGCAGATCGGCAACACGGGCTGGAACGACGAGGACGACGAGTCCGTCGGACCTACCGGCAGCAGCGCCGAGGCCAAGATCTGGGTGGCCGGATACGTCGTCCGCGACCCCGCGCGCCGCACCTCCAGCTGGCGCGCCACCGGCTCCCTGCAGGACGAACTCGTGAAGCAGGGCGTGGTCGGGATCGCCGGCATCGACACCCGGGCCCTGGTCCGCCACCTGCGCACCCGCGGGTCCATGCGCGCCGGGGTGTTCTCCGGTGACGCGCTCGCCGACACCGACGTGCTGCTCGACCGCGTGAAGAGTCAGCCGTCGATGCTCGGCGCCGACCTCGCCGGCGAGGTCAGCACCACCAGCGGTTACGTCGTCGAACCCACCGGCGGAGACGCCCGGTTCACGGTCGCGGCGATCGACCTCGGCATCAAGACCAACACCCCGCGCATGTTCGCCGACCGCGGCATCCGGGTGCACGTCCTCCCGTCGAACGCCACGCTCGAGCAGATCCTCGACCTGAAGGCCGACGGCGTCTTCCTCTCCAACGGTCCCGGCGACCCGGCGACCGCCGACGGTGCCGTGCACCTCACGAAGGAAGTCATCGGCCAGGGCCTGCCCCTGTTCGGCATCTGCTTCGGCAACCAGATCCTCGGACGCGCTCTCGGACTGGGCACCTACAAGATGAAATTCGGTCACCGGGGCATCAACATCCCGGTCATCGAACACGAGACGGGCCGCATCGCGATCACCGCGCAGAACCACGGCTTCGCGCTCGAGGGTGAGGCCGGGCAGGAGTTCGACACCCCGTTCGGCAAGGCCGTAATCAGCCACACGTGCGCCAACGACGGTGCCGTGGAAGGGGTCCGACTGCTCGACGGATCCGCCTTCTCGGTGCAGTACCACCCCGAGGCCGCGGCGGGCCCGCACGACGCCGCCTACCTGTTCGACCGCTTCACCAGCCTGCTCGAGGGAGTCAAGAAGTAATGCCACGCCGTTCAGATCTCTCCCACATCCTGGTGATCGGCTCCGGGCCGATCGTCATCGGCCAGGCCTGCGAGTTCGACTACTCCGGAACCCAGGCCTGCCGGGTGCTGCGCGAGGAGGGCCTGCGGGTCAGCCTCGTCAACTCCAACCCGGCCACGATCATGACCGACCCCGAGTTTGCGGACGCCACGTACGTCGAGCCCATCACGGCCGAGTTCGTCGAGAAGGTCATCGCCCTCGAGGCCGAGAAGGGTCACCCCATCGACGCCGTCCTCGCGACGCTCGGCGGTCAGACGGCCCTCAACACCGCGGTGGCACTGCACGAGCAGGGCATCCTCGAGAAGTACGACGTCGAGCTGATCGGCGCCGACTTCGACGCCATCCAGCGCGGCGAGGACCGGCAGAAGTTCAAGGACATCGTCGCCAAGGTCGGCGGCGAGTCCGCGCGCTCCCGCGTCTGCTACACGATGGACGAGGTCCGCGACACGGTCGCCGAACTCGGCTTCCCCGTCGTGGTGCGCCCGTCGTTCACGATGGGCGGCCTCGGCTCCGGCATGGCGTACAACGACGAGGACCTCGCCCGGATCGCCGGCGGCGGTCTCGCGGCGTCGCCCACCGCCAACGTCCTGATCGAGGAGTCGATCCTCGGGTGGAAGGAATACGAGCTCGAGCTGATGCGCGACGGTCGCGACAACGTCGTGATCGTGTGCTCGATCGAGAACGTCGACCCGGTCGGCGTGCACACCGGCGACTCGGTGACCGTCGCCCCCGCCATGACGCTCACCGACCGTGAGTACCAGGCGATGCGCGACCTCTCGATCGACATCCTCCGCGAGGTCGGCGTCGACACCGGCGGCTGCAACATCCAGTTCGCGATGGACCCCGCCGACGGTCGCCTCGTCGTCATCGAGATGAACCCGCGCGTGTCGCGGTCCAGTGCGCTCGCGTCGAAGGCCACCGGGTTCCCGATCGCGAAGATCGCGGCGAAGCTCGCCATCGGCTACACCCTGGACGAGATCGTCAACGACATCACCAAGGAAACGCCGGCGTGCTTCGAGCCGACCCTTGACTACGTCGTAGTCAAGGCGCCCCGTTTCGCGTTCGAGAAGTTCCCCGGTGCCGACGACACCCTCACCACCACGATGAAGTCGGTCGGTGAGGCCATGTCGATCGGCCGCAACTTCACCGAGGCGTTCGGCAAGGTGCTGCGGTCGCTCGAGACCAAGCGCGCCGGCTACTGGACGGGCCCCGAGGTGGAGGCGACCGATCTCGACAGCCTGCTGGCGGAACTCAGTGTTCCCCGCGACGGCCGGGTGTACGGCATCGAGAAGGCGTTCGCCCTCGGCGCCACCGTCGAGCAGCTGTTCGACGCCACGAAGATCGACCCGTGGTTCCTCGACCAGATCCTGCAGATCCACGAGCTCGGCGAGGAGCTGCGGCAGGCGCCCGAGGTGACCGAGCGGGTGCTGCGCCGCGCCAAGCACCACGGCCTGTCGGACCGGCAGATCGCGGCCCTGCGCCCCGAGATCGGTGGCGAGGACGCGGTCCGGGCGCTGCGCGAGCAGTGGAACGTCCACCCCGTCTACAAGACCGTCGACACGTGTGCCGCCGAGTTCGAGGCGAAGACGCCGTACCACTACTCGACGTACGAACTCGACCCCGAGGCCGAGTCCGAGGTCGCCCCGCAGACCGAGCGCCCGAAGGTCCTGATCCTCGGTTCCGGACCGAACCGCATCGGTCAGGGCATCGAGTTCGACTACTCCTGCGTCCACGCCGCGCTGACGCTGTCGGAGGCCGGGTACGAGACCGTGATGGTCAACTGCAACCCGGAGACCGTCTCCACCGACTACGACACCGCGGACCGCCTGTACTTCGAGCCGCTCACGTTCGAGGACGTGCTCGAGGTGTACCGCGCGGAATCGATCTCGGGCACCGTCGCCGGGGTGATCGTGCAGCTCGGCGGTCAGACCCCGCTGGGTCTGGCGAAGCGGCTCAAGGCCGCGGGCGTGCCGATCGTGGGCACCAGCCCGGAGGCCATCGACCTCGCCGAGGATCGCGGCGAATTCGGGAAGGTGCTGGTCGAGGCCGGTCTGCCCGCGCCCAAGTTCGGCACAGCCACCACCTTCGCCGGGGCCCGCGACATCGCGGCCGGCATCGGATACCCGGTGCTGGTCCGGCCGTCGTACGTCCTCGGTGGCCGCGGGATGGAGATCGTGTACGACGAGGCGTCGCTGGAGAGCTACATCTCCCGCGCCACCGAGATCTCCGACGACCGGCCGGTCCTGGTCGACCGGTTCCTGGAGGACGCCATCGAGATCGACGTCGACGCACTCTGCGACGGCACCGAGGTCTACCTCGGCGGTGTGATGGAACACATCGAGGAGGCCGGCATCCACTCGGGCGACTCGGCGTGTGCGCTGCCGCCGATCACCCTCGGCCGCGCCGACCTCGAGAACGTCCGCCGCTCCACCGAGGCGCTGGCCAAGGGCATCGGCGTGAAGGGCCTGCTCAACGTCCAGTACGCGCTCAAGGACGACATCCTGTACGTCCTCGAGGCCAACCCCCGCGCCAGCCGCACCGTGCCGTTCGTGTCGAAGGCGACGGCCGTGCAGCTCGCGAAGGCGTGTGCCCGCGTCATGCTCGGCGAGTCCATCGCCGATCTCCGGAAGAGCGGGGTGCTCCCGGCCACGGGCGACGGCGGCGAGACTCCGGCGGAGGCGCCCGTCGCCGTCAAGGAGGCCGTGCTGCCGTTCAACCGCTTCCGGCGCGCCGACGGCACCGGGGTGGACACCCTGCTGAGCCCGGAGATGAAGTCGACCGGCGAGGTCATGGGCATCGACGCCGACTTCGGTACCGCGTTCGCGAAGAGTCAGACGGCCGCGTACGGCTCGCTGCCCACGTCGGGTTCGGTGTTCGTCTCGGTCGCCAACAAGGACAAGCGGTCGCTGATCTTCCCGGTCAAGCGGCTCGCCGACCTCGGTTTCCGGATCCTGGCCACCGAGGGCACCGCGGCTGTGCTGCGCCGCAACGGCATCACCTGCGAGGAGGTGCACAAGCACTCCGGCGAGAAGTTGGAGGAGGGCGAGCGCACCATCGTCGAGACGATCCGGGACGGCGAGGTCGACATGGTGATCAACACCCCGTACGGCAACTCCGGTCCGCGCGTCGACGGCTACGAGATCCGCAGTGCCGCCGTCGCCACGAATATCCCGTGCGTCACGACCGTGCAGGGGGCATCCGCCGCGGTGCAGGGCATCGAGGCCGCGATCCGCGGCGACATCGGCGTCCAGTCGCTCCAGGCGCTGCACGCGAGGCTGCGGTCGTGAGCGGGCACCATCACCACCACTCCTGGGTGGATCGGCTGACCTCGGCGGTCGAGCACCGTGGGCGGTTGTGCGTCGGGATCGACCCGCACCCCGGGTTGCTCGAGGCGTGGGGGTTGCCGGTCTCCGCCGAGGGGCTCGAGGCGTTCGCGGAGATCTGTGTGGAGGCCTTCGTCGGTGAGGTGGCCGTCGTGAAGCCTCAGGTGGCGTTCTTCGAGGCGTACGGCTCCGCCGGGTACGCGGTGCTCGAACGCACCATCACGGTCCTCAGAGAGGCAGGGACGCTCGTCGTCGCCGATGCCAAGCGCGGGGACATCGGGTCGACGATGGCGGCGTACGCGCAGTCCTGGCTGGGTGAGAGCTCGGCTCTGTCGTCCGACGCGCTGACCGTGTCGCCGTATCTGGGATTCGGCGCCCTCGATCCGGCCCTGTCGCTGGCGGCGGAGCAGGGCCGCGGGCTCTTCGTGCTCGCCCGGACTTCCAATCCGGAGGGCGGCGATCTGCAGGCGGCGCGGACGTCCGGGGGAGTGTCGGTGGCCCAATCCGTGGTGGATGCGGCGGTCCGGCGCAACGACGCCAACCCCGGCCTGGTGGGCCTGGTGGTGGGTGCGACACGCGGACACGGCCTGGATTTGTCGAAATTTTCCGGAGCAATTCTCGCGCCCGGTCTCGGCGCCCAGGGCGCGACTCCCGGTGATCTCGCCGACATTTTTCCCGATTCTCGAAAACTGTTGTTACCGAACAGTTCTCGTGGTGTTCTCGGGGCGGGACCGTCGGTGACGGCCCTGCGTGAGGCGGCCGTGAAGGTGCGTGACGAGATCGAGTCCGCACTCTCATAGCCCACCCGAATCCGGCTCTGACCTCTGGGGGTGGGTTCGCAATCGGCGCCGGGCGTGAGTACGGTCGCTATCGCTGCTGGTTATCCAGTGGTTTGGACTATTTGCCAACGACGAGACGGAGGAACCGTGGCCCTTCCCCAGTTGACTGATGAGCAGCGCGCTGCTGCTTTGGAGAAGGCAGCTGCTGCCCGCAAGGCCAGGGCTGAGCTCAAGGAGCGCCTGAAGCGTGGTGGCACCGACCTCAAGCAGGTTCTCAAGGACGCCGAGGACGACGAGATCCTGGGCAAGATGAAGGTGTCGGCACTGCTCGAGGCGCTGCCCAAGGTGGGCAAGGTCAAGGCGCAGGAGATCATGACCGAGCTGGAGATCGCTCCGACCCGTCGCCTCCGTGGCCTCGGCGATCGGCAGCGGAAGGCCCTGCTCGCCAGGTTCGACTTCGAGGCCTGAGCACGACAGTGGTAGCTGACGCACAAGTGTCAGAGCGCAAGACCGCAGTGCGGAGGGGTCGGCTGGTAGTACTGGCCGGCCCCTCGGCCGTCGGTAAGTCCACCGTGGTGCGACTCCTGCGTGAACGGATGCCGGAGCTCGTCTTCAGCGTGTCCGCGACGACGCGCGACCCACGCCCGGGCGAGGTGGACGGCAAGGACTACCGGTTCACCTCTCGCGACGAGTTCCAGCGGATGATCGATTCCGGTGAGCTGCTCGAATGGGCCGAGATCCACGGCGGGCTACAGCTGTCGGGGACCCCGGCCGCACCCGTCCGCCAGGCGATCGAGCAGGGCAAACCCGTGCTGGTCGAGGTCGATCTCGCCGGTGCGCGGGCCGTCCGGGCCGCGATGCCGGAGGCGCTTCTCGTCTTCATGGCGCCCCCGAGCTGGGACGTGCTGGTCGAGAGATTGACCGGCCGGGGCACCGAATCCGCCGAGGTCGTGGAGCGTCGTCTCGCCACCGCGCGGGTCGAGCTGGAGGCGCAGGACGAGTTCGACGAGGTCATCGTGAACGAGGATGTCAGCCGATCGTGCGACGAGTTGGTATCCTTGTTGGTTGGACGACCGGAACAGTCCGAGTCGACCCACTAGTTCTCACATCAACTAGCCAGAACTATTTCAGGAGATACCGAGTGAGCAGCACCCCCGCAGTAGCGTCCGCAACACCCAGCCACGGCGCCCTGCCGGCTTACGACACCCCGCTCGGCATCACCAATCCTCCGATCGACGAGCTTCTCGCTCGCACGTCGTCGAAGTATGCGCTGGTGATCTACGCGGCCAAGCGTGCGCGTCAGATCAACGATTACTACAACCAGCTCGGTGACGGGATCCTCGAGTACGTCGGCCCCCTCGTGGAGCCGGGCCTGCAGGAGAAGCCGCTGTCGATCGCGCTGCGTGAGATCCACTCCGATCTTCTCGAGCACACCGAAGGCGAGTGAGCGGAGGATCTGCGGTGCCTGAGCTGGCAGCGGGCCCGGGGTCCGGGCACGTGACGGATTCACCCGAATCGGCTCTTTCCGGGGCTGCGCGCAAGCGGATCGTCGTCGGAGTGGGCGGCGGCATCGCCGCGTACAAGAGCTGCGCCGTCGTCCGCGCCTTCACGGAGGCCGGGCACCACGTCCGGGTCATCCCGACGGAGTCCGCGCTCGAGTTCGTCGGCAAGGCGACCTTCGAGGCGCTGTCGGGCAACCCGGTGCACACCGGGGTGTTCGCCGACGTCCCGCAGGTTCCGCACGTCCGCCTCGGGCAGGAAGCGGATCTCGTGGTCATCGCGCCCGCCACCGCCGACCTCATGGCGCGGGCCGTGGCGGGGCGCGCGGACGACCTCCTCACCGCGACCCTGCTCACCGCGCGATGTCCCGTGGTGTTCGCGCCCGCGATGCACACGGAGATGTGGGAGCACCCAGCCACCGTCTCCAACGTCGCCACACTGCGGGCACGCGGTGTGACCGTCATCGAACCCGCCTCCGGGCGCCTCACCGGCAAGGACACCGGCGCAGGCCGGCTGCCCGAACCCGACGAGATCGTCGGACTGGCGTCGCTGCTGCTCGAGCGTCCGGACGCGCTGCCCCGTGACCTGGAAGGCCGGCGGATCCTCGTGTCCGCGGGCGGCACCCGGGAACCACTCGACCCGGTGCGGTTCCTCGGGAACCGCAGTTCGGGCAAGCAGGGGTACGCGATCGCCCGGCTCGCCGTGCAGCGCGGGGCCGAGGTCACCCTCGTCTCCGGCTACACCGCCGGACTCGCCGACCCGGCCGCGGTCGACATGGTGCACGTCCGCACGGCGGAGGACATGCGGGTCGCGGTCGCCAAGCACGCGCCAGGATTCGACGCGGTGGTCATGGCTGCGGCGGTGGCCGACTTCCGGCCGTCGACGACGGTGGCGAGCAAGATCAAGAAGGGTGCGGGCGAGCCCGACTCGATCGCACTCACCAAGAACGAGGACATCCTCGCGGGCCTGGTCCAGTCGCGGAGAGACGGGCAGATCCCGTCGTCGACCGTGATCGTCGGGTTCGCGGCCGAGACCGGAGACGCCGACGGTGATGTCCTCACGTACGCGCGGGCCAAGCTCGCCCGCAAGGGCTGCGACCTTCTCGTCGTCAACGCGGTGGGGGAGGGCAAGGCGTTCGAGGTCGACCACAACGACGGATGGCTGCTCGGATCCGACGGCTCCGAGTCCGCGCTCGAGCACGGATCGAAGGCGTTGATGGCGAGCCGCGTGCTCGACGCCGTCGACCAGCTGTTCCGGACTCTCTGAGGCACTATTCCAGCAGAGTTTCGGTGATTCGAAGGGTGTCACTCCCGCCGGGGTGGCGCTAGGGTCGTTCGCGGTATTACGCAGCTAAGCTGTTTTCAAGTGCTGTTCAGGGACAACTGTCGAGAGGGAATTCTGTGAGCCAGTCCGGTAGTCGGCTATTCACCAGTGAGTCTGTGACCGAGGGGCACCCGGACAAGATTTGTGATGCGATCAGCGACTCCATCCTCGACGCGCTCCTCACCGACGACCCGCGCGCCCGCGTCGCCGTCGAGACAATGGTGACCACCGGACAGGTCCACGTCGCCGGCGAGGTGACGACCACCGCGTACGCCGACATCCCCAAGATCGTGCGCGACACCGTCCTCGAGATCGGCTACGACTCGTCGGCCAAGGGCTTCGACGGCAACTCCTGCGGCGTCAACGTGGCGATCGGGGCGCAGTCCCCGGAGATCGCCCAGGGTGTCGACCACTCGCACGAGGTCCGCACCGGCGAGCTGAGCGACGACGAGATCGACCGTCAGGGCGCCGGCGACCAGGGCCTGATGTTCGGGTTCGCGACCATCGACACCCCGGAACTGATGCCCCTGCCGATCGCGTTGGCGCACCGCCTGTCGCGTCGACTCACCGAGGTCCGCAAGTCGGGGGTCCTGCCGTACCTGCGCCCGGACGGCAAGACTCAGGTCACCATCGAGTACGACGGTGACAAGGCGGTCCGCCTCGACACCGTGGTCATCTCGACGCAGCACGCCGCCGACATCGACCTCGACAACCTGCTCACCCCGGATCTGCGGGAGAAGGTTCTCGGTTCGGTTCTCGCCGAGATCGACATGCCGGAACTCGACGTCTCGGACATCCGGCTGCTCGTCAACCCGACCGGCAAGTTCGTGCTCGGCGGCCCGATGGGTGACGCCGGCCTGACGGGCCGCAAGATCATCGTCGACACCTACGGCGGCATGGCCCGCCACGGTGGCGGCGCGTTCTCCGGCAAGGACCCCTCGAAGGTCGACCGGTCGGCGGCCTACGCCATGCGCTGGGTGGCCAAGAACGCGGTCGCGGCGGGTCTGGCGGACCGGATCGAGGTGCAAGTGGCGTACGCGATCGGCAAGGCGGCCCCGGTGGGTCTGTTCGTCGAGACCTTCGGTACCGAGAAGACGGATCCGGCCCGCATCCAGCAGGCAATCACCGAAACGTTCGACCTGCGCCCGGGCGCCATCATCCGTGACCTCGACCTGCTGCGCCCGATCTACGCGCAGACCGCGGCCTACGGTCACTTCGGTCGTACCGACATCGCACTCCCCTGGGAGAGCATCGACCGGGCGGAGAAGCTGCGGGCAGCCGCAGGCCTCTGATCGGTCGTCACGGCGCGGCGGGCGCCGCCCTGGCCGGGGGCGGCGCGTGAGCGCGGAAAAGGTTGCGGCAGAAAAAGATCCGGTCGCCCGGGTGCTGCCGCTGCTTCCGCTCGCCCACCTCGACCGCGAATTCGACTACCTCGTTCCCAAGGAACTCGAAGATCAGGCGCATCCCGGGGTCCGGGTCCGCATCCGGTTCGCGGGTCGCCTTGTCGACGGCTTCGTCGTCGCCCGCAACGCGACGAGCGAGCATCAGGGCCGGTTCGGCTGGCTCGAACGGGTGATCTCGCCCGAGCGGGTGCTGACCGAGGAGATCACCCGGGTGGTCGACCTTGTCGCGGGCCGGTACGCAGGAACCCGCGCCGACGTGTTGCGGCTCGCGATCCCGCCCCGGCACGCGAGGGCGGAGTCCGAGGCCGCGTCCGAACCCCCCGCGGTGTCGGGTTCGGCGATCGAGACCGACGCGTGGGACCGGTACGTCCACGGCGGCGCCTTTCTCACCGCCCTGTCGGAGCAGCGTGCGCCGCGCGCGGTCTGGCAGGCGCTCCCCGGCGACGACTGGCCGGCGCGTCTGGCGGAACTGTCCGGACTCGTCGCCACCACCGGGGCGAGCACCGTCATCGTCGTCCCCGATCAGCGTGATCTCGACCGTGTGGTCGCGGCGGTGGAGGCGCTGCTCGGCAAGGATGCCGTCGTCGGTCTGGCTGCCGGTCTCGGTCCCGCTCTGCGCTACCGGCGGTGGCTGGCCGCGTTGCGGGGGACGGCCAGGGTCGTCGTCGGCACCCGGAGTTCGGTGTTCGCGCCGACTCCGCGGACCGGGCTGATCGTGGTCTGGGACGACGGGGACGACAACCATTCCGAGCCCCGCGCGCCGTACCCGCACGCCCGCGAGGTGGCGCTGCTCCGCGCGTACGCCAGCGGGTGCGCGGTGGTGCTGGCCGGACACGCCCGCACCGCCGAGGCGCAGGCCCTCGTCGACTCCGGGTGGGCGCACGACCTCGTGGCCTCCCGGGACGCGGTGCGCTCCGCCGCCCCGAAGATCACCGCACTCGCGGACAGCGACCACGCGCT
>NZ_BCWY01000075.1 GCF_001894825.1 Rhodococcus jostii NBRC 16295
GGGGGACGCAGTGCCACTCACGTGGGGAGGGTGCGGACCAGCCGTTTCTGTGCGTCGACGAATGCGCGGCGGGTCGATTCGCCGATAGTGTCGGTGGCCGGGAACATGTCCAGCGCGATTCTCTGACTCGCGAGCCGCTCGTCGTCCCAGTACTCCGACACCTCACTGCTCAGACCGCTGAGATACAGGCGTCCCCCGACCGCCGACAACCGGTCGGCGTAGTTCCCGATCACGGAGAAGAACGTGGCGCCCAGCGTCGTCCGGCCGCGCAACCGGAGTATGACCTCGGCGCCCTCCGCAGCACCCGGATCCGGCAGAAGCACCTGCAGCGTGCGGGCGCCCGCGTAGAAGAGGCTGCCGTACACGTCGAGGACGACGATCTCACGACTGGCGAGCACCTTCGGCGCGGGCGTCTCGAGGAACGTTCCGCGCGGCCCCGGAACGAGGCGCACCACCTTGAGGTCCACGGCCTCCTGATTGAGTTGCAGCAGCAGCGACAACGCCACCCCGATACCCACCGCGGCGGTGACGGGAAGCAACAGCGTCGCAACGAACGTCGTGATCAGCGCGATCTTCGAGCTCGGACCGCTGCGGAGGATGGCCGCGACCCGGGACGGGCGGATCGACCCGACCGCGGCGAAGATCAGCACCGCCGCGAGTGTCGGCATCGGGACCTTCCCCACCAGCGACGAGAACGCCGCGAGGATCACCGCCATCCACAGCCCGGAAAAGATTGCGGCCCAGCGTGTCTTGCCACCCGCCGACGTGTTGAGCGCGGTCTGCCCGACCGAACCGCCGACCGGCATCCCGCCGAACAGTCCCGACGCGACGTTGCCGACGCCCTGCGCGGTGAAGTCCTCGTTGGGTCTGGACCTCGTGCCGTCGAGGTTGGGTGCCGCCTCGGCGACGCCCGCACCCTGCACCAGCACGATCGCCGCGACCGCGGCCGCGCCGCCGATCAGGCTGGGCGAGAGCAGACCGAGGTCCGGGATCTGCGGCAGCGGAAGTCCGGTCGGGATGGTGCCGACGTCGGCGACGGACGCCACGCTGTCGAGGCCGAACGCCACGACCGCAACGGTCGGGACGAGCAGGGCGATCAGGGAACCGAACAGCGCCAGCCGTGTGCGTGCGAGGACGATGAGCAGGAGCAGCGCGGTGACGCCGATCATCAGCGACGGCAGGTCGATCCGGGCCGGGTGGAGGAGGACGCCGAACGCCTTCTCGGCGGAGAACGACCCCTCGGCGTCGGCGCCGG
The DNA here is from genome assembly GCF_001894825.1 of Rhodococcus jostii NBRC 16295. Taxonomy (GTDB): domain Bacteria; phylum Actinomycetota; class Actinomycetes; order Mycobacteriales; family Mycobacteriaceae; genus Rhodococcus_F; species Rhodococcus_F jostii. The sequence goes on from NZ_BCWY01000075.1 coordinate 1,256, forward strand.
CGAGGTCCGGGAACTGTCCGAACACGATGTTGACGGCGATGCCGGTGAGGAATCCGGTCATCACCGAGTGCGACACGAATCTGGTGTACCGGCCGAGCCGCAGGACCGCGGCGACGATCATGATCGCCCCGGCCAGCAGGGTGAGCAGGATCAGCGCCGCGGACTTGTCGGCGTCCGGCACCTCCGACAGTGCCGAGCCGGCGGCCAGCGCGGACGCACTGGTCGTGGTGATCACCATGAGCTTGGTGCTGGTCTGCATCCCGCCGAACACGGGACCCACGAGGCTGGCGTACAGGCCGTGGATCGGGCTGACACCGGCGAGTACGCCGGACGCCATGCCGTCGGGCACGCTGGCGATGGCACCCGGCAATCCGGCGACGAGGTCGGCTTTCAGGTGACGCTTCTCGGGCAGACGCGCGCCGACCCACCCACGCACTGCAGCCCCGACGGGTTTCATCCGTCGAGTGTCGGTCGCGCGAAGCCGGGTTGTCGTCACACCTCGGAGGTGAAACCCAGCCGACCCCGCGTGAGGGTCACCCGGAGGACAGGACCCGGTCCGCGAAGGCGAGGGACTCCGGCATGGAGGCCATCAGTGATTCGCGATGATTCTCCTCGACGAGTTGCTGGTATTCGAAATTCACCCCGTGCTCGCGCATCGCGGTGAGCTGCGCCCAGGTCAGCGGGATGGGCACCGAGGCGTCGGAGAGGCTGTGCACCACTCGCAGAGGACGGTCGAACCCGTCGACGGGCGCCTGCTGCATCTCCCGGAAGAGGGTGCGGAACTTCTCGCTCCACAGCGGCGCCGCGAACAGATCCCCGACCGACGTCGGATGGGCGAGCAGGTACCGGCCCAGCTCCCGGCTGCACGTCACCTTCGCCAACTCCATCAGTTCGATTCCCGTCGGCGACAGATAACCCCGAATGCCGACCTCGGGGCGCTGGTCGTCGATGCCGGCGAGGGTCAGCAACGCGTAGTTGACGATTCCCGTCGTCGGCAGACCCGGAACCGCGGGACCGGCGGCGGGGAACAGCAATTCGAGGTGCGTCGGCGGTGCCACGGCGACGGCGCCGCGATAGTCGAGCGCGGGCGCCCGGGCGGTGGCGTCGCGGGCCGCGAAATAGGTGGCGTGCCCACCCTGCGACAGTCCCGTGACGATCCATCGGTCGCTGAGCTCGTCTTCGTAGAGTTCGTGCGCCGCGAGGACGATGTCGACGGCGTTCGCCCCGGCGGCGTGACCGTCGAGGTACGCGTTGACACCGGGCGTCCCGATTCCCGCGTAATCCGTTGCGGCGACGGCGTACCCGGCCGCGAGCCACTGCTCGACCGCGGGCAGATCGACGTAGTTGAACCCGGCGACGGACGGGGCACACTGGTCGGCGACACCGACCGTGCCGTGTGCGTAGGACACCACCGGCCAGCCGCCGTCGGGCGGATCGCCCCGGGGAAGGAAGATCGATCCGGTCGACTCGCCGGCCGCGGTCGCGGTGCGCAGCGTCGAGTAACGGACCCGCACACTCTCGCCTGCCTGGGACGGGACGGCGGCGGGCGGCAGTTCTTCCTGCGACAGCAGGATTCCCGGCTGCGCGGATGCCTCGTTCGCGCCGGTGAGCAGCAACAGAACCGCCACCACCGCGACCCCGAGCACTCTCATCGGCCCAGTATCCACCCGCAACTGACACGTGAGTGGCAAAGCGTGCGGGAGCACACTTTGCCACTCACGTGAGGGGGAGATCAGACGAGCAGTTCGGCGATCTGAATGGTGTTGAGGGCGGCACCCTTACGCAGGTTGTCGCCCGAGACGAACAGTGCCAGCCCGCGGCCCTCCGGCACGCCCGGATCCTGCCGGATGCGGCCGACCAATGACGGGTCGCTGCCCGCGGCCTCGAGCGGAGTGGGGACGTCCACCAGCTTCACACCGGGAGCCTTCGACAGGATCTCCTGGGCGCGCTCCACCGACAGCGGTCGCTCGAACTCGGCGTTGATCGACAGCGAGTGACCGGTGATGACGGGGACGCGCACGCACGTGCCCGACACCAGCAGGTCGGGGAGGCCGAGGATCTTGCGGCTCTCGTTGCGGAGCTTCTGATCCTCGTCCGTCTCACCGCTGCCGTCGTCGACGAGCGAGCCGGCGAGCGGCAGCACGTTGAACGCGATCGGTGCGACGTACTTGTTCGGGGCCGGGAAGTCGACGGCGCCGCCGTCGTGCACCAGCTTCTCCGCGTCGCCGATGACGGCGCGGGCCTGACCGACCAACTCCTCGACACCGGCGATGCCGCTGCCGGACACGGCCTGGTAGCTCGACACGATGAGACGCTGCAGCCCGGCCTCGTCGTGGAGAACCTTCAGCACCGGCATCGCGGCCATCGTGGTGCAGTTGGGGTTGGCGATGATGCCCTTCGGCGGGTTCTTCGCCTGCTCCGGGTTGACCTCGCTCACGACCAGCGGAACGTCGGGGTCCTTGCGGAACGCCGAAGAGTTGTCGACCACGGTGGCGCCGGCCGCCGCGAAGCGCGGGGCCTGCTCACGGGACAGCGTCGCACCGGCCGAGAACAAGGCGATGTCGATGCCCTTCAGGTCCTCGTCGGAAGTCGCAGATGCGTCCTCGACGACGATTTCCTCGCCGCGGAACGGCAGCTTCTTGCCCGCCGACCGCGCGGAGGCGAAGAACCGCACCTTGTCCGCGGGGAAATTGCGTTCCTCGAGGAGAGTGCGCATGACGATGCCGACCTGTCCGGTGGCGCCGACGACAGCGATGGTGGTCATGATTACCGTCCCGTTCCTGCGTGCACGACAGCTTCTTCGTCGCCGCCGAGCTCGAATGCATCGTGGATCGACTTCACGGCCTTGTCCAGTTCGGTGTCCTTCACGAGCACCGAGATGCGGATCTCCGACGTGGAGATGAGGTCGATGTTGACACCGGCCTTCGCGAGAGCCTCACAGAACGTGGCCGTGACGCCGGGGTGGCTCTTCATACCCGCACCAACAAGCGACACCTTGCCGATGTGGTCGTCGAACAGGACCTGGGTGAAGCCGATCTCGCCCTGCAGCTTGGTCAGCTTCTCGACGGCGCGCGGGCCGTCGGGGGTGGGCAGGGTGAACGTGATGTCGGTCTTGCCGGTCTCGATCTTGGAGACGTTCTGCAACACCATGTCGATGTTGATCTCCGCCTCGGCCACCGCGCGAAAGACCTGCGCGGCGTAACCCGGTGTGTCGGGCAGGCCGACGACGGTGATCTTGGACTCGCCGCGATCGTGCGCGACTCCGGTGATGATTGCCTCTTCCACGGGGATGTCCTCCATCGATCCGGACACGATGGTGCCCGGCTTGGTCGTGTATGACGAACGGACGTGCACAGGCACGTTGTATCGGCGGGCGTACTCGACGCAGCGGAGCATGAGCACCTTCGCGCCGCACGCCGCGAGCTCGAGCATCTCTTCGAACGACACCGTCTCGAGACGCTGCGCGTCGGGAACGATGCGCGGATCGGCGGTGAAGATGCCGTCGACATCGGTGTAGATCTCGCAGACGTCGGCCTCGAGGGCCGCTGCGAGGGCCACCGCGGTGGTGTCCGAACCGCCGCGCCCGAGGGTCGTCACGTCCTTGCTGTCCTGGCTGACGCCCTGGAATCCGGCGACGAGGACGATCGAGCCCTCGTCGAGCGCATCCCGGACGCGGCCCGGTGTGACGTCGATGATCTTGGCGTTGCCGTGAGCGCCGGTGGTGATGACGCCCGCCTGCGAGCCCGTGAACGAACGGGCCTCCGCACCGAGCGAATGGATTGCCATTGCGACGAGAGAATTGGAAATGCGCTCACCGGAGGTCAGCAGCATGTCCATTTCGCGGGCGGGTGGGGCTGGGCACACCTGCTGAGCCAGATCGAGCAGCTCATCAGTGGTGTCCCCCATCGCTGAAACCACGACGACGACATCGTTGCCGGCCTTCTTGGTCTCGACGATCCGTTCAGCCACTCGTCGGATTCTCTCGGCGGTTGCCACCGAGGATCCGCCGTACTTCTGGACGACGAGAGCCACGCGTTTCTACCTCCAGGTCGATGAATCTGTACTGGTCCAGCTGTCGAGCTTACCGGCGGAGTCCAATCTGATCCCGGGTGAGTCCGTTCGGCCGCCTATCCGAACGCCGTGTTCGCGGCGTCCGCGACCCTCGCCACGGCCGCGCAGTTCGGCCCGTGAACAGTGACGACTGCGCCCGCGTGACCGAGCCTGCGGGTGAACTCGTCGACGCCCGCCCCGGGCCGTGTGATGTCGATCGGCTCGCCCATCGGGCTCGTCCACCGGCATCGGTCGCCGACCTTCTCCGGCTCGGCGGGAACGGGTGGTCGGTTTTCCTTCACCGGCAACATCGTGAACGACACGGTCACCTCACTCCCGGGCACCCGATTCGGGTTCGGAAACAGGACGCAGTCGAACGGCGTGGGCGGCGACTGCGGATCGACGACGCGTCCGCCGGCCGTGGTTCCCAGCACGTCGAGGACTTCGCAGGGGTCGTGGACCGCGAGCGCCACCTGATGCGCGGCCGCGGCGTCGCGGGCGGGCAGTACCGACCGCATGCTGTCGATCGCCGAGTCCAGCACCGCGTCGGTCAGCGGGCAGGCGTCCTCGCCGGCGACGGTTCCGGCGCGGACGGTCGCGAGCTGCGGTGTCACCTGCTCCTGGAGTGGTCCGAGGTTCAGCCGGAAGGCGCGCTCGCACGTCCCGCGGGCCAGCTCGGCACCCGTGCCGCGGTAGACGGTCACCCCGTCGATCGTCTCCGGCCCGGTCAGCGCCGTATCGGACAGCATCGACGGCAACAGCGACATCTCCACGTAGGTGGTGGCGCCGCCGGGCCGGGCCATCAGCGCCGAACACACCGGCATCTGCACGGCGGACCCGAACTGCAGGACGGTCCCGGCGTGCCGCACGACCGCCTCGTCGAGAAGCCCGCACGGATCGGCGGCGCGCAGGGCGTCCTCGACGGCGACGTGACGTTGCTGCCCTGGACTCAGTTCGTCCAGCGGAGAAGCCCCCGCAGTCCCCGACACACTGTGCGCGCACCCGGACGTGATGACGGCGCACAGGAGCGCCGCGGCAACTTTCTTCACTCGATCCCCCCTCGAATCGGCCCGAACACTACTACCGCCGAATCGGGATCATCAGAGAGAGGAAGGCCCCACCTGACGCCGTTCAGATCAGCGCCAACAACCCCCGCAGCGCGAACAGCGTGCCGAAACCGAAGAAGACGCCGACGCCGAGCGCCTTGTTGTGCCGCACCATCCAGGCCTTGGCGGCACTCAGTCCTCGTTGTGCACGCGTGCCCAGGATCGTGAAGATCCCGATCGGGATGATGAAGTCGAGCATCGAGGAGATCAGCAGCAGCACCGTTCCGAGGAGCGCACCCCCGACCCCGACGTGCGAACTCGAGATGATGGTCATCCCGGACAACATGATGAAGATGTTGGGGTTGATCGTGCCGAGGGTCAGGCCGGCGATGAACGCGGTGCGCGGTGTGGCGGATTCGAGCGCCGACATCCACTTCGGTTCGGTGCCCACGGGCTTCGGCTTCTGCGCGAGCAGGATCACGCCGACGACGAGAAACAGAACGCCGACGGTCAGCCCCACCCAGTTGCTCACCGTCTTCGACGTCGCCGACGGGTCGCCTGCGCCGCCGAGCAGCGCGGCGACAGCGATCTGCGAGTACACCAGCAGGAACGCCGAACCGAACGCGAGGGCGTTGCGGACCGCGTTCGCCGACTCCAGCAGCAGCACGCAGCCGACGACGGCGGCCGGTGTGATGACCAGACCGATCATCTCCGGAACGAGGAGCCAGATCAGATCGCCCATCGATTCTCCCCCGTCAGCCGACCTTGACGATCGGCGGAAGCTCGAAGGTCCCGTCGAACGCCTCCGGTTTCGGGCTGTACATCCGGAGCAGCGGCCGGAACCCGACTGCCGGTGTCGGCAACCAGTTGGCGCGAGCGACCGGATCCGCCGGAGCGGAGGCGCTGAACGTGATCGTCAGTGAGCCGTCGCCCGCGTACACCAGTCCCGGCGTCCGATCACCGACCGAGTAGCGATCGAGGGCATTGTCGACGAGGAAGAACTCGGGCAGGTCGTACATGGTGATCGACCAGAACGCGTCGACCGGCGGGGTCGGCGCGAATGTGAGTGTGTAGGTGTGTTCGCCGGAGAGTTCGTTGCCTTCGCTGTCGTGGTAGATCGGCGCGTACGCGGCCTCGTAGCCGTGGTTTCCCCACAGTCCCGCCATCGCGGCTCCGGCCCGCATGCCCAGCGCCTTCGACCGGTCCTCGATCCGCCACTCGGGTGAGTCGAGGGTGCCGACCTCGAAGAAGTCGTCGTTGTAGTCGAAGGCGTGGTACATCAGCTGCCAGCCGTTGACCACCTCTCCGCCGGCCCCCGATTTCAGTGCGGCGACGAGCGATTGGTGCCCAGCCTCGGCGCCAGCTTCGAGCACGGACGCGAGGTCCGGCGGCGCCTCGAGGTACGGCGACGGCCCGGTCTCGAGCAACCCCAGTGGGGCGAATGCCTGCTGCGCGACGAGGTCCTGCGCGGCGGGCGGGTACGCCTGCGAGTACACCCGCAGCTTCTCCCAGAACTGAAGTTCCTCGGGGACGTTCGGGTCGGGTACCGGCAGACCCTCCGCCGGTTCCTGATCGCCGACGGGCTCCAGGGTCAGGGCCGACTGCAGTTCCTTCACCCGCTCCAGGTCGTCCGCGCCGTCGCACGCCCAACGACCGACGATGGTGCCCACCGCGGTCGGGAACGCGATCCGTGTCCCCCCGTCCGGGACCTCGCCGGACCAGCCTGGGCCTGTCAGCAGGAATCGACCGGCCGCCGTTCCCGTGGCACGTTTGCCGACGTACGCGAAATTGTCGGTCCACGCGTCGACGAACTGCAGCACGTAGTACGCGCCACCGGTGTCGGGCACCCTCAGCAACTGCGGTCCGCGGCCGAGGTCGATCTGGGCGATCGAATAGATGGTGTCGTTGTTGACCGAGACGAAGGTGTCGCGCGGCCCCGCGAGTGTGTGGGCGTGACTGAACGTGTTGAAGGGTCCCGCATCGAGGCTCCCCAGCCCCTCCGACACGAAGCGGTTCACCTGGTCGAGGTCGAAGACCAGCGGGAAACCGTACACCCACGCCTTGGCGGCGAGTTCCTGCAATTGTTCACTCACGACTCTCTCCTGTCCCGCGGTCTCCGGTCCATGCGACCACGACGAGACAGGCCGGGGCTTCACCCGAAGAGTGTGAGCCGGAATTCTTCTTCCCGTCCTAGTTTCGGCTGAGACTGCTTTGTCCAGCGAAAGGACGTACGACATGCCTGAGGAGCTTCCCGGGTCGATCCTCCCCGTCCCCGATCAGCAGTACCAGGGGCCGATCTACTTCGACGCCAAACACGCCACCGAGAAACTCCCCCCGATCACCGCGAAACGTCCCCCGGCCGGTGCCCCGAACGTGCTGCTGGTCCTTCTCGACGACGTCGGCTTCGGTGCCTCGAGCGCTTTCGGCGGTCCCGTGAACACCCCCACCGCCGAACGACTCGCGGGTGGCGGACTGAAATACACGCGCTTCCACACCACCTCGCTGTGCTCGCCGACCCGGGCTGCGATGCTGACCGGCCGGAACCATCACGCGGTCGGGATGGGGCACATCACCGAGACCGCCACGCCGGCACCCGGATACCGGTCGACGCGGCCGAACTCGTGCACACCGCTGGCCGAGATTCTCCGTCAGAGTGGCTACAACACAGCACAGTTCGGGAAATGCCACGAGGTCCCGGTATGGGAATCGGGGCCGACGGGACCGTTCGACCACTGGCCCGCGTTCAGCGGCTTCGAGCGTTTCTACGGATTCATCGGCGGGGAGACCAACCAGTGGACGCCCGCACTGGTGGACGGGGTCACCGCCGTCGATCCGCCCGACGACCCCGACTACCACCTGATGCCGGACCTCGCCGACAAGGCCATCGACTACGTGCGGCAGCAGAAGGCGCTGACCCCCGACAAGCCGTTCTTCACGTACTTCGCTCCCGGCGCGACCCACACACCACACCACGTCCCCAAGGACTGGATCGCGAAGTACAAGGGCCGGTTCGACCAGGGCTGGGACGCCGTGCGCGACGAAACGTTCGCACGGCAGTTGCAACTCGGCGTGATCGGACCCGATTCCGATCTGACCGCGCGCCCCGACGGCATCATGGCGTGGGACGACGTCCCCGAGGAACGCAAACCGATTCTCCGGCACCAGATGGAGGTCTACGCGGCCTTCCTGGAATACGCGGATTTCCACGTCGGACGCGTCGTCGACGCCATCGAGGAGATCGGCGAACTGGACAACACGCTGATCCTCTACATCATCGGCGACAACGGCGCCTCCGCCGAGGGTGGCCTCGAGGGCACGTACATGATCACCACCGCTTCCAACGGTGGCGGCGAATACGAGACCGTCGAGTTCTGGAACGAGAATCTCGACAAGATCGGCGGCCCCGAGGCATACAACCACTATGCCGTCGGCTGGGCGCACGCCATGTGCACGCCGTATCAGTGGACGAAGCAGGTCGCCTCCCACTACGGCGGCACCCGCAACGGCACGATCATGCACTGGCCCGGCGGAATCGAGGCCAGAGGCGAGATCCGGCACCAGTGGCACCACGTCATCGACGTCGCCCCGACCATTCTCGAACTGGCGGGACTGGCGCAGCCGCACACCGTCAACGGTGTCACCCAGGTGCCGATGCACGGCACGTCGTTCGCCTACACGTTCAACAACGAGAACGCCGACGAGCGGCACCGCACACAGTATTTCGAGCTCATGGGCAATCGCGGTGTCTACCACGACGGCTGGACCGCCGTCACCAAACACCGCACGCCCTGGGACGTGGTCGCGCAGGCACCCGACTTCTCACTGGACGTGTGGGAGTTGTACGACACCACCAAGGACTGGACGCAGGCACACGACATCGCGGCCGACAATCCGGAGAAGCTAGCGGAGTTGCAGCAGCTCTTCCTGATCGAGGCGGTGCGGCACAACGTGCTTCCGCTCGACGACCGCGCCGCCGAACGCATGAATCCGGCGATCGCCGGGCGTCCGACTCTCGTTCAGGGCGACAAGCTCCGACTCTTCCCCGGCATGACCAGGCTCGGGGAGAATGTCGCCATCAACGTCAAGAATCGCAGCTATGCGGTGACGGCGCAGATCCAGGTCCCGGAGTCGGGGGCCGAGGGTGTGATCGTCGCCCAGGGAGGTCGCACCGGCGGATGGGCCCTGCTCACCGACGGCGGAAAGCTGGCGTACCACTACAACTACTGCGGCCTCCGACGCACCACCGTCACGTCGTCGACCACGCTGTCGCCGGGCGAGCACCAGGTGCGCGTCGAATTCGCCTACGACGGCGGCGGGATCGGCAAGGGCGGCACCGCCACCCTGTACATCGACGGCGACGAGGCGGGCAAGGATCACGTCGAACGGACCCACCCGCTGTACTTCTCGTTCGACGAAGGGCTCGACGTCGGAGTCGATACCGGCATGCCGGTGTTCGAGGGTTACAAGACGGCACGCGGACGGTTCACCGGGACGATCGACTGGGCCGACATCGAACTGGGCGACGACGACCACAACCATCTGATCGACCCCGAGGACGCCCTCGCCGCGGCGTTGCGCCACCAGTAGGCGGCTCCGCCGCCCGTGCGTGGTTGACGAGTCTCTGGACTCGTCAACCACTCACGGGCGCGAAGCGCCTACGGCGTCGTCGATGGTGTCGAAGATCTTTCCGCTCGACACGTACTCGCGACCGAGGTCGGTCCGAAGCACCGTTTCCCGGTTGGCGCGGGGCAGTTCCGCGAAGAACACGGTGACACCGGCGTCCGTGAGTTCGCGGTGAAGGTCCAGGAAGCTGCGCATCACCGTCAGCGTCACCTTCTGCAGTCGCGAGCAGTCCAGGATCAGCGTGCTCGGCACGGACGTCCGGTCCCCGCCCTCGACGACATCCGCCCGGACCCTGATCGCCGACATGTTGGCCCGCACGTTGGCGGTGTAGAGACCGGCGTTGAGTCGGAGCACCAACGGGTCGGCGGGGACGGTCGGGGCGTCCTCCTCCCCCGGCCGCCACTGACCGTGCGCGTCCTTCTGCAACTGGACGATGTGCGGTCGATTCAGTTCGCGCAGCACCAGATACAGCGTAAACAACACCCCGACGCCGACCGCGGGCAGCAGTCCGGCGACCAGCCCGATGAGCGCCGTCGCCAGTGCCACCCAGAATTCGGTGCGATCGACCCGCCAGAAGCGCGCGAAGGAACCGAAGTCGAGCAACCCCAGCGTCGCGACCACCACCATCGCGCCGAGGGTGGCCTGTGGCAGGTCGCTGAGCACCGGCGCGAGGAACAATGCGACGAGCACGGCGAGAGCGGCGGTGACGAGCCCGGCCAGCTGGGTCCGCGCGCCCGCCCGCAGCGCTACCGCCGTCTGGGAGAATCCACCCGCCGGCGGCAGGGTGTGGAAGAAGGCACCGGCGACCGACGCGGCCCCGTTGGCGAGGAGTTCGCGGTCGCTGTCGATCGGGGGTTCGGTTTCCCGGCGCACACCGCGACCGACGGACACCGTCTCCAGGAAGGCCATGATCGCGATCGCCAGTGCGCCCGGTAGCAGCGCGCCGATGTCCGACAGCGGCGGCAGTCCGGGAATCGGAATGCCGCGCGGCACTTCGGCGATCAGCGCGACCCCACGACTGTCGATGTTCGCGAGGACGACGAGAAGAATCCCGGCGACCGCGACGATCAGTGGTCCCGGCACGCGGGGAACGAATTTCGCCATCGCGTACAGCGCCGCGATCGATCCCGCCGCCAGCAGCACGGTCGCGGTGTTCGCGTCACCGATCTGCCGGAGCGCCGACCACAGCACCCGGAAGAATCCGGTGGCGTCGGGGTCGGGGGGGACCCCGAGCAGCTTCGGCAACTGGCTTGCGGCGACGGTCAGCCCGACCCCTGCCTTGATCCCGGACAGGGTTGCCTCGCTGATGTTCTCGATGATCGCGCCGAGTTTCAGCAGCCGGGCGAGGAGCAGGATCACACCGACCAGCAGGGTCAGCGTCATCAGGGCCGACTGGGCGTCGTCCGACCCTGCGGCGATTCCGGCGCCGATCAGGGTCGAGGCGGTGAGCGTCGCGATCGTCGAGGTGGTGGTGACGCTGACCGTGCGGGATCCGCCGAGCATCGCGTACACGACGACGGGAACCATGCATGTGTACAGGCCGACCTGCACCGGCATGTCGGCGATGGTGGCGTAGGCCATCGCCTGCGGGATGACGACGGCACCGGCACTGAGACCCGCGACGACGTCCGCGCGGAGCCATCTCTTGTCGTAGCCGACGAGGGTCGGGGCGAAGACGGTCATCACGTCTGCTTCACGACCCGTCGCCGGGGCGTTTCGGTTCCGCGAGTGCCTCGCGCACGGTGGAGTACAGGCCGACGGGTGTGGCGTCGGTGCCGGAGCGGCGGAGCGTGTCCCGGAACTGTCCGATGTCTCGCGCGACCCGCAGTTCGATACCCCTCCGCGCGAGCAGGTCCCGCAGCTGCAGCAGCATCTGCGCGGCACTGACGTCGACGAACGGTGACGTCTCGGCGTCGAGCACCACCACTCTCGTGTCGTCGGTGCACAGTTCTTCGATGCGGTCCTTGACGTGGTCGGCGTTGGCGAAGAACAGCCCCGACTCGACCCGGACGACGAGCACGTGCGGGGTGGTCGGCAGGTCGGGGTGGCGTTCGGCATCCACCCACAGCGTTCCTTCCCTGGCGAGGGTCGCGACGTGAGGGCGCGACGCCCGGTACAGCAGCAGCAGCATGGAGACGCCGATGCCGATGACCAGTCCGGGCAGGGTGTCGAAGAGCAGGACGCCCGCCATGGCGGCGAGCGCGGCGGCAAAATCGGCGCGGGCGGCGTGGCCGTAGATGCTCCCCAGCCGTTCGGTCCACACGCCGTACAGCCGGCGCAGCGCGGAGATGTCGACGAGTTCGATGACGGCCGCGATCACCACCGCCGCCAGGGTCGCTTCCGGCAGTTTCTCGAAGAGACCGGTGAGAAAGAGCAGCGTGACGACGGTCAACACGGCCACGACGAGTCCACTGACCTGCGATTTCGCGCCCGCGCCGCCGTTCACCGCCGTCTTGGAGAGGCTGCCGTTGACCACCATTCCCGAGCACAGCCCGGAGCCCAGATTCGCGGCGCCGAGGCCGAACAACTCGCGGTTCGCGTCGACCTCGTAGCCCTCCTTTGCCGCGTACGTCTTCGCGGCTCCGAGCCCCTCCGCGAACCCGATCAGCAGGACCCCCACGGCCGGGCCCATCAGATCGACGAAGTCGTCGAATCCGACGCCACCGGGCAACCCGAGCGACGGCAGCCCGGAATCGATGTGCCCGACGATGTCGACACCCTTGCCGTCGAGACCGAACAGCGAGACCGCGGCGATTCCGAGGAGAACGGCGAGCAGCGATCCGGGGACGAGCGGCAACCAGCGTTTGAGACCCAGTACCACCGCGAGACTCAGGCCGCCGACGACGAGCGTGCCCCAGTCGGTGTCGCCGAGGTGCGTGATCACCCCCCACGCCTGCTCGAAGAAGTTGCCCTTCGCCTTCTCGACCCCGAAGATCGCCGGCACCTGCCCGATGATGATGGTGAGGGCGAGTCCGACGATGAACCCCTTGAGCACGGGCTCGGAGATGAACGACGCGATGAAGCCGAGGCGGAGCAGACCGGCGAGCAGGCCCACGATCCCCGTCGCGATCGCCAGGACGGCCGACAGCGCCGCGTACTTGCCGCCGTCGGCGCCGGCGAGGGGTGCGACGATGGCCGCCGACAGCGCTGCCGTGGCGGACATCGGTCCCACTACGAGATGCCGTGAACTACCGGCCGCCGCATAGAGAATCAGCGCGGGTACCGCCGCATACAGACCGACGACGGGCGGTACCCCCGCGATCGTCGCGTACGCCAGGGCCTCCGGGACCAGAACAGCCCACACGGTCAGGCCCGCGATCACGTCGGGCCTGACCCACCCACGCCGGTAATTCTGCAGCGAGCCGAAGACCGGCCACGTGCCGGCTGCGGACCTCACCACGTCGTCATCGACCTACTTGCCGGTGTCCCACGTGGTGACCGCCCAGATGACCACCACGTCGAGGGCGATGATCAGGATCGACCACAGCGGGTAGTACGGCAGCCACAGGAAGTTCGCGAGAATGGACAGCGCTGCAATGCAGACGGCCACGACGCGGGCCCACGTGGCACCCGTCATGAGGCCGATCGCGCTGATCACGAGGATGACGCCGAGAACGATGTGGATCCAGCCCCAGGCGGTGGTGTCGAACTGGTAGGTGTACTGGACGCCGATGACCAGAAGGTCATCGGACGCAACTGCGGCGATGCCCTGGAAGAAGGAGATCACACCGACGGTCAGCAGCAATATCGCCGCTGCCAGGGAAGTTCCTGCTGCAAAACCCTGCTTCACAGGGCTGTCCGTCCTGGACTCGGGAGTTGTCGTCATGTCCATGCCCTTCTCGAAAGTGTGTGTGCGAACAGTTGAATAGTCGGGCCTCGCCGGGTCGGGGGCATCATCCGCGCCGGGTGATCCTCATTCGCAACGGATGATGTGCGGCCGCGCGCCGAATGCGAGAGTCGACTCGGCCGACCTTTGCGAAGGGACACGCGATGACGGAACCTCAGGACCGGTCCGGCGAGCCGTCGGACTCTCGGTGGTCCATGCCGCGGGGACTGATCGTGATTCTCGGACTGGCCGCGCTCGTCGTCACCGTGGCGGGAATCCAGGTGGCCGCGTCGATCGTCGGCCCGATCTTCCTCGCTCTGATGCTGACCGTCGCGGTTCACCCGCTACCCGAATGGCTTCACCGCAAGGGCGTTCCGGGATGGCTCGCGACGATCGCGGCGATCATCGTCGTCAACGGCATCATTCTCGTCCTCGTGTTGTCGCTGGCACTGTCCGTCGCTCAGCTCGCGACACTGCTGCCGCAGTATGCCGACGATTTCACGAACCTCATCGATGACGCCCAGAGTTTCCTGACCAGCAACGGCGTGAACTCGACCGACGCCCAGACCCTGCTCTCCCAGGTGGACTACAGCAAGGTGTTCGGACTCGTGGAGGGAATTCTCCAGGCAATGCTGGGCGTCTTCTCGAATCTGCTGTTCGTCCTCGCCCTTCTGCTGTTCATGGCCGTCGACGGAAGCTCCTACGGTTCGCGGATGCCCATCGTCACGCGGATGCGTCCCGACATCGCCACCGCCCTCACCGCCTTCTCGGTCGGCACCCGCAAGTACCTGATCGTGTCCACGGTCTTCGGATTGATCGTCGCGGTCATCGACACCGGGGCGCTGTGGGCGTTGGGGATTCCGCTGCCGATCCTGTGGGGACTGCTGTCGTTCATCACCAACTACATCCCCAACGTCGGCTTCGTCCTCGGGCTCGTTCCACCGGCTCTGCTCGCACTGCTCGAAGGTGGTCCGGGACTGATGCTGACGGTCATCGTCGTGTACAGCGTCATCAACGTCATCATCCAGTCCATCATCCAACCGAAGTTCGTGGGCGACGCGGTGGGACTGTCCGTGACGTTCACCTTCCTGTCGCTGGTCTTCTGGACGTGGATCCTCGGCCCCCTCGGCGCGATCCTGGCGATCCCGCTGACACTGATGGCGAAGGCGCTGCTGATCGATATCGACCCGTCCACGCGGTGGGTGAACACGATTCTCAGTAGCGCTCCTCCTCCCCCCACACCGGTCGCCGCCCCCACCCCACCGCGCCACGAGAAGGGACAGCCATGACACCCGACTTCGCCGACACCTCCGACTTCGAGGATGCGGACAGGGGGTTCGTCGACAAACTCGATCCGTGCACCGTCACCGCAGAAGACGGTCACACGGCGTGGGACATGGAGGAACACGCCTTCCTCGACGCCGACTGCCCCGACACCGCCGATCCGAGCCTGTGGCGGCAGTCGCAACTGTGTGCGAAGAACGGCCTCTACGAGGTGACCGAGGGGATCTACCAGGTGCGCGGCCTCGACCTGTCCAACATGACGATCGTCGAAGGCGACACGGGTGTCGTGGTGATCGACCCGCTGATCTCCAAGGAGACCGCGGCGGCCGGACTTGCACTGTATCGGCGCAACCGGGGTGATCGACCCGTCACGGGGGTGATCTACACCCACTCCCACATCGACCATTTCGGCGGCGTCACCGGAGTGCTGCCGGACGGCCGCGGCGACGTACCGATCCTCGCACCCGAGGGTTTCCTCGAACATGCCGTCGCCGAAAACGTCTACGCCGGAAACGCGATGGGACGCCGCGCCACCTACATGTACGGGGCCCTCCTCCCGAAGGGGCCGCGCGGGCATGTCGGCGCCGGCCTCGGCACCGTCCCGTCGTCGGGTGTGCCCGGACTGATTCCGCCGAGTGTGGACATCACCCACACCGGGCAGGAGGAGACGATCGACGGCGTGCGGATCGTCTTCCAGGTGACGCCGGGCACCGAGGCGCCCGCCGAGATGAACTTCCTGTTCCCCGACCATCGCGCGCTGTGCATGGCGGAGAACGCCACTCACAACCTGCACAATCTCCTCACGCTGCGCGGCGCCCTGGTCCGCGACCCACGCGCCTGGGCGCGGTACCTCGACCAGGCCATCGAGATGTTCGACGGCGGGTACGACGTCGCGTTCGCCTCCCACCACTGGCCGACGTGGGGCCACGATCGCGTCGTCACCTTCCTGTCGCAGCAACGCGACCTGTACCAGTACCTCCACGATCAGACGTTGCGGATGCTCAACTCCGGGATGACGGGCATCGAGATCGCCGAGGACTTCCCGCTGCCACCCGCACTCGAATCGGCCTGGCACGCACGCGGTTACTACGGTTCGGTGAGCCACAACGTCAAGGCCGTCTACCAGCGGTACATGGGCTGGTTCGACGGCAACCCGACATCGCTGTGGCAGCACACGCCGGAGAACGTCGCGACGCGGTACGTCGAGTGCATGGGCGGTCAGGACGAGGTCCGGGCGAAGGCCCGGCGGTACTTCGACGACGGCGACCTCCGGTTCGCAGCGGAACTCCTCAAACACGCCGTGTTCGCCGACCCGTCGGACGGCGAGGCGAAGGAACTGCTCGCCCGCACCTACGAACAGCTCGGGTTCGGCGCGGAGAACGCGACGTGGCGCAACTTCTACCTCACCGGCGCCCTCGAACTGCGCGGCGGCATCCTGCCTCCGCCGATCGCCGAGCTGGGCGCCGACATGCTGAGCGCCCTCACCATCGAGCAGGTCTTCGACTCGGTGGCCCTGCGCATCAACGGCCCCCGGGCGTGGGACACGTCGCTCGTGGTCGACTGGCGATTCACCGATCCCGAAGTGCACTACCGGACGACGCTGTCGAACGGGGCCCTGATCCAGACCGTCTCCCCGCGGACATCGGTGCAGGCGGACGTCACCGTGACCCTGACGAAGGCGCAACTGCTCGGGCTCTTCGCCGGGCAGGGCCTGGAAGACATCCAGTTCGACGGTGACGCGTCCAAGCTACTCGCCCTCACCGCACTGATCGACGCGCCCGATCCCGCGTTCCCGATCGTCACCCCATAGGGCGCTCCGCGCCCCGTGAGTGGTTGACGAGTCTCTGCACTCGTCAACCACGCACGGGCGGCGGAGCGCCCTAACCGTCGGCGATCAGCGGCCAGAGGTCACGTTCCCCGGCTGCGGTCGCGGCGGCGGTGAGTAACTCGTCCCAGTACCGGACCGAACCGTATTCCGAACGCCAGGCCAGCAACGAGTTCGTGTGCCGATGCAGTTCGTGCTCCATCGTGAATCCGATCGCGCCGAGACACTGATGTGCGTTGCGCACCACCACCGACGCGGCGTGGCCGGCACACGACTTCGCGGCGGCGACGGCGAAACCGGCCTCCGAGCTACCGAAACCGTGCTCCTCGGCGATCGATACCGCAGCGTTGGCGGCGGCGCGTGCCAGGGCGCCCTCCGCAACGATGTCGGCGACCATGGCCTGCACCGCCTGAAACTTGCCCACCGCGCGACCGAACTGCGTGCGCGCCGACGTGTGCTCGACGACGAGGGCCAGGACGTGTTCCATGGTCCCGGCCATTGCGAGTGCCCGAGCCAGTGCGCCGCGCCGGAGGAACTCGGTCACGACGCTCGCGGGCACGGGCGTGCCCTGCTGTGCGGAGACGTCGACCCGGACGTGATCCCGCGGCATCGACGCGAGGTTGACCGCCTCCGTCACGTCGAAGTCCGAGGAGAGAAATTCGGCTACCTGCCACGCGCCGTCGTTCTCCCACAGCGCAACCAGCGCATCCACCGAACGCGCCCACGGGACGTGCCGGGCGGTGCCGTCGGCGTCCAGCACGGCTGCGGTGCGGACCACGGCGGGGCCGGAGTTCGCGGTCGGGCAGCCGGACCTGACGAGCAGCCATCCCGCGAGCAGATCGTTCTCGGCGATCGGGAGGTCGGTGTCGCCCGCGGCGGCGAGCAGGTAGGCCGACTCCGTCCATCCGGCGTCGCTGCCGCCCTCGGACTCGGGGCCGGTGAGCCTGGTGAGCCCGAGATCGGCGAGCGTCGACCACAACGCGCGATCGAACGCCGGGGCCTCGCCCGGGGTCCGTCGGTCCGCGGCGAAGACCTGGTCGAGCATGCGCGCGAACTCCCGCATCTCGGTGTCGGTTGCCGGCACGGTCATCAGCGCATCCCCAATCCCCGCGCGATGACTCCGCGCAGAATCTCACTCGTACCGCCCCGCAGCGTGAATCCGGGGCGTTGCATCACGCCGGCCCGCACCAGCTCGGCGAAGTGGTCGCTGCCGGCCTCCGCTTCGCCCGCCAATTCCTCGACGAGGTCGGCGATGTCGCCTTCGGTCTTGGTGCCGAGCACCTTCACCACCGAAGCGCCGAGCTCGGCGTCGTCACCCCGTTCCAATGCCTCCGACACCGCGCGGGACATGTGATGGAGACCGAAGATCCGGGCTGCGAGCGCACCGATGCGCGCATCCGCGGGTTGGCGGCCCTCGCTGGTTTCCTCTGCCATCACCGCGAGAAGCGGAAACGTGGACATGAAGCGTTCCGGACCACTGCGTTCGAACCCGAGCTCGGAGGTGACCTGCTTCCAGCCGTCGCCTATCCGGCCGAGCACCAACTCGTCCGGCACGAACACGTCGTCGAGGATCACCTCGTTGAAGTGGTGGTCTCCCGACATCGAGAGGATCGGTCTGATCTGTATCCCTGGTGAATCGAGGAGAACGATGAATTGGCTGAGCCCGGCGTGGCGCTGCTCCGGATCCAGCGGGGCGGAACGCGCGAGGGCGAAGAAGGCGTCGGCACGGTGGGCCCCGGAGGTCCACAGTTTGGTCCCGGTGATCCGCCAGCCACCCTCCACCCGGACCGCTTTCGTCCGGACGCTCGCAAGGTCGGAGCCCGATTCCGGCTCGCTCATGCCGATCGCCCAGCTGATCTCGCCGTGCGCGATGCCGGGGAGGAACCGCTGCTTCTGTTCCTCGGTGCCGTAGGTGAGGAGCGACGGCGCAGCCTGCCGGTCCGCGACCCACTGTGCGGCGACGGGAGCGCCGACGGCCAGAAGCTCTTCGGTGACGACGAAACGCTCCATGAACGTGCGGCCCTGCCCGCCGTACTGCACGGGAATGGTCATGCCCAGCCATCCGCGAGCGGCGAGGGACTTCGTGAAGTCCGGATTCCACCGGGTGAGCCACGTGTCCACACCCGGGGTGAACACGCCTGCGTCGATCTGCTCGCGCAGGAACGTTCGCACCTCGGCCCGCAACGCGTCGAGGTCGTGATCGGGTGGGCCCGCGGCCGGGACCACTTGTGTACGCATGCTGTCTACTTCCGTTGACGTATGGGTCGAATGCTTCCGCAGGCTCATCCCCTGCAATGCGGCTTTGGCCAATTTTCCCGTGGGCGTCCGCGGCAGCTCGGTCACGAACTCGACGCTGCGCGGGCACTTGTACCCGGCGACACGCCCCCGGCAGTAGTCGAGCAGTTCCGCGACGAGTGCGTCGTTGCCCGCGACACCGGGAATGGGCTCCACCACCGCGTGCACCGATTGCCCCATGTCTTCGTCCGGCACACCGATCACGGCCACGTCGGCCACCTTCGGGTGGACCGCGAGGATGTTCTCGATTTCCTGCGGGTAGATGTTGACTCCACCGGAGATGATCACGAACTTCGCACGGTCGGTGAGGAACAGGTAGTCGTCTTCGTCCAGGTAGCCGATGTCCCCGGTCGTCACCCAGTCGGGGTGGCGGGGGTGACGCGACTGCGCCGTCTTGACCGGATCGTTGTGATACTCGAACGAATGGCCGGGCCGGGCGAAGTAGATGAGCCCGACCTGTCCTGCCGGCAATTCGGTCCCGTCTTCTGCGCAGACGTATGCCCGGCTGGTGGCACCCTGTCCGCGACCGACGCTGCCGGGTTTGCGCAGCCACTCCTGCGTCGTGATCACCGTACTTCCCACCGACTCGGTCGACGAGTAGTACTCGTAGAGGATTTCGCCCCACCAGTCGATCATCGCCCGTTTGACCTCCGGTGGGCAGGGCGCCGCTGCGTGGATCGCGACACGCATGGACGAGAGGTCGTACCGGTTCCGCACCTCTTCGGGCAGCTTCAACATCCTGATGAAATGTGTCGGTACCCATTGGCTGTGGCTGACGCCGTACCGCTCGAGGAACTGCAGACTCGACTCGGCGTCGAATCGGTCGGCCATCACCACGGTCCCGCCGAGAGCGTGAGCGCCGGCACCGTAACGCAACGGCGCGGCGTGATAGATCGGCGCGGGAGAGAAATACACGGAATTCTCGTCGAAGCCGAAGTTACGCAGCAGCCCCACGAACTGGGGCCCCGGCTCGTCGCCGACCTGGTCGTCGGACTGGGCGACCGCAATGCCCTTCGGGCGCCCGGTCGTCCCGGACGAGTACAGCATGTCCGAGCCGCGCGGCTGATCGCGCGGCGGTCGGATGCTCAGGGACGCGACGGCACGGTCGTAGTCGTCGTGACCGGGCACCGCCCCGCCGAAGGCCAGCCTGCTGTGGACCTTCGGAGTCGAGTCGACGATTGCGGTCGCGAGCTCGGCCAGCGGGGCCGACACCACGAGCACCCGAGCGTCGCAGTCGTCGACGATGTAGGCGACCTCGGCCGGGGTGAGGTGGGTGTTGACGAAGGTCACGACCATGCCGGACCGCACGGCACCCCAGTAGATCTCGAATACCCTGGCGTCGTTGACCGACAGCACCGCGAGGTGGTCGCCGGGAGCGAGGCCCTGCCCCGTCAGCCAGTGCGCGAACTGCACGGATCTGTCCTCGAGGTCGCGGTAGGTCACGATCTTGCCGGTGGCGGCTTCGATGACGGCCGGCTTGCCGGGAGTGGTTGCGGCGTGGCGTCCGGGATACATGTCGTTCCTCCTTCGATCCGGTCTACAGCCCCAGGTCCTTGGCGATGATGGTCTTCATGACTTCGCTCGTTCCGCCGTAGATTCGAGTCACGCGAGTGTCGGCGTAAAGCCGTGCAATCGGGTACTCGGTGATGTAGCCGTATCCACCGTGCAACTGCAGGCACTTGTCGATCACTCGACCTGCGGTCTCGGTGCAGAACAGCTTGGCCCGCGCTGCGTCGGCCACGGTGAGCTCACCTCGGTCGAGGAGTTCGAGGGCGTTGTCGGCGAGCACCCGTGCCGCCTGGACTTCGGCGGAGCACTCGGCGAGCACGAACTTCGTGTTCTGGAACGAGGCAACGGTCTTGCCGAAGACGGTGCGGTCCTGCACGTACCGAGTGGCGTGCAGCATCGCCGCCTCGGCGTGCGCCACCGAGTTCAGTGCGATGCTCAACCGCTCCTGCGGAAGGTTGTGGGTGAGGTACCCGAACGCCTTTCCCTCCTCACCCAGGAGGTTCGCGACCGGAACACGTACGTCGTGGTAGGACAGCTCTGCCGTATCCTGTTGATGCAGACCGAGTTTGTCGAGCTTGCGCCCCACCTGGAATCCCTCGCACTCCTTCGGCACCGCGATGATGGACAGTCCGGCCCGCCGGTTCTCCGGATCGAAAGGAGCTGTGCGGCAGACGGTCAGGACCAGGTCTGCCGTCACCCCGCCGGTGATGAAGGTCTTGGCTCCGTTGAGCACGTAGTGCGTGCCGTCCGCGGAGAGCTTGGCGGTGGTGGTGATGTTGGCCAGATCCGAGCCCGTTCCCGGTTCGGTCATCGCGATCGCCGTCATCAATCGACCGGACGCGAAGTCCGGGAGCCACCGCTGCTTCTGCTCCTCGGATCCGTATTCGAGGAGATACCCCAGGATGATGCACGAGTGAACGGTGTACGAGCCGAACGACACTCCCGCCCGGGCGACCTCCTCGAAGACGATGGTGGCGAACTTGAAGCTCGTCTCGCCCCCGCCGCCGAACTCCTCGGGCACCGAGATGCCGAGGATTCCCAGTTCGCCGAGTCGTTCGAAGAATTCACGCGGTGGACGCCCGAGTTCGTCCCACTTCTCCCGATTGGGCAGTACCTCGCGGGCGATGAATTCCCGGACCATCGTTCGGAACTCGTCGTGTTCCCGGTTGAAGAGTGTCCGCTTCACTGCGGGTCCTTTCGTTGCTGTACGTCGATAGGGTTGCAGAAGTCGCCGGGCGTCGTTCAGCTCCCGGTGAACTGCCCGGCCCGTCGCTCGACGAAGGCCGACAGGGCCTCGCCGTGGTCGGTGGTGTGATGCGACAGCGCCTGCATCGCGGCGGAGAGTTCGAGCAGACTGTCGAGGTCCTGACGTTGCCCCTCACGGAGGAGCTTCTTCGTCATCCGGAGGGCGTGCGGCGGGTTGACCGCCACCCGCTCGGCCAATTCGCGTGCCGTATCGAGCAGCTGTTCGGGGTCGACGATGCGCGAGACCATGCCCCAGTCGAGCGCGGTGGCCGCGTCCACCCGGTCGCCGGTGAAGGCCATTTCGGCGGCGCGTGCGGCACCGATGGCCCGCGGCAGCAACCAGGCGCCGCCATCGCCGGGGATTATGCCCAGTTTTACGAAGCTTTCCGCGAAGAAGGCGTTGGCCGAGGCGACACGCATGTCGCACATCATCGCCAGATCGCAGCCGGCGCCGACGGCAGGACCGTTGACAGCCGCGATGATCGGGACCTCGCAGTGGTAGATCGCCTTGGGGAGCCGCTGAATGCCGCGGCGGTATCCCTCCCGCATCACGTGCGGGGCGCCGCCGAACATCCCGGCACGATCCGCCATGTTCTTGACGTTTCCTCCGGCGGAGAACGCGCTGCCTGCGCCGGTGAGGATGACGACCCGCGTGTCGACGTCCTCGTTCACTTCCTCGACGAGTTCGACCAGCCGGTCGATGACGTCGTTCCCGGAGATGGGGTTGCGCGCGTCCGGCAGATTGATCGTCCAGGTGACGACATGGTCGCGACGGCTGGAGAGTACGACGTCGGCCGAGGTGGCGGTCATAAAATACCCTTCGAAGCAGAGGTTATTGCATATTCACTTTGTCGGACTTCTTCCTGCATGTCAACAGAATCTTTCGGAATGCTCCGTGATTGCGGAATCGCTCGTCGGCCGGGCCACGACGACGGAACGGCCGCGTTCACCCCACCGGGCGTCCAGCACCCCGATCGCGGACTCACCTCAGATTCCTTGTTGCGGAACATCGTTGACGACATACCCGCGGAGACGTTTCCTGTCGCGTTCGGGGTCGATGATCAGGGCGCCGAGAAGACCGGCCGCGACGGCCACGACTCCGAGGATCTGGAACGCCGTGGCGTAGCCCCCCGCCGACGTCGCGGCCGCATCGACGATGCGTCCCATCAGATACGGCGCGATGAACCCGCCGATCGCCATCAGCGACAGGAAGACACCCAGTGTCCCCGCGACCTGCCTCGGGGGGCAGAGTTCGGCCACCGCGGCATTGAGCAACGGGAATACCGGTGAGCCGACCGCGTACCCGATCGAGACGACGAGCACGGCGAACACCGGAGTGGTGATGTACGGCAACGTCGCGAGGACGCAGCCGCCGATGACGAGACCGACCACCGGGAGGATCACCCGCGCGGTTCTCATACTTGCGCCCCGTACGACGAGACGGTCACTGAACCACGTGGAACTCAGCATGATGACGAGTCCGAACAGGCTCGGGATGGAGAACATGGATCCGGCCTGCAGTCGGCTGTAGCCCAGGCCGGTCTCGAAATACGACGGCAACCAGGTGAGCACGACGGACACCAGCGCATACACGCTGATCACGATCAGGGCTCCGCCGACAAAGGTGGGTGAGCGGAAGATCCGCGTCCACGGCACCGCCGGCTCGACATCGCCGTGGGGCGCGGCGGAGTCGCATCCGCCGGCGGCAGGCCAAGTGTCTCGGCGCCGGTACGGCCCCTCCGACCACACGAGCAGCCAGAGAACGCACCAGCCGAGACCGATGATGGACAACGCGACCAAGGCGGAGCGCCATCCCCACGCGACGGCGACGTACGCCAGCATCGGAGCGATCGCGATCTTGGCGATCGACGCCGCGCAGGCGAGCAGCGCGCCGGGAAGACCGCGGCGAGCGGGCGGATGCCACGAGTACGTCGCGGTGTACAACAGCGCCGAGTTCGGGCCCTCCGCCAACCCGAGAAGCATCCGGCTCACCAGAAGCGTGGCGAAACCGGCCGCCACGATGAGCGGCAGCATGGCCACCGACCACAGAATCGCGAGAATCGCGAGGGCCCAGCGCAGACCGAGCCATCGGTCCAGGACGCCCGAGAGCAACCCGCCGAGCGACAGCATCAGGAAGAAGACGCTTCCCGCGAGACCGATCTCCGAAGAGGACAGGCCGAGTTCGTGTGCGAGCGGTTGGGCGATGATCCCCAGCACCGCCTTGTCGGCGAAATTGACGATGTACATGAGTACGAGCACGCCCGTCAGCCCCCAGGCAGTGCGGCGTGATTCGCCGGCGTCCCCGAGAGCGGAGAGCCGCCTGGTGGTTCTCTGATCTGCTACCACGAAAACTCCTAGAGAGTGAGTGCTGATTCGCGTTCGACGCCGAACTGGACGCGGTAAGCATCGGAAGTGACAGTAGTCACATCGGCGCGTCCGGTTCAGAATTCAATCACCGAAGTGGCTATCTATCAACCATTATTCCGAAACATGTGAATTTGCTATAACCTGATGTCCACCGCCGATCTCCTACTGTTCGCACGTCCGCAGCACCGCCGCCGGGCCGGAGACTGGACGTCAGGAAATCTGTCCATCTGTTATCGCATATTTACTTACGAGTGGCACGGAAACGTCCGTGACCTGCAAACGAGGAGTAATCACATGAACGACGCAGTGA
This sequence comes from Rhodococcus jostii NBRC 16295, assembly GCF_001894825.1. Lineage (GTDB taxonomy): Bacteria > Actinomycetota > Actinomycetes > Mycobacteriales > Mycobacteriaceae > Rhodococcus_F > Rhodococcus_F jostii. The sequence goes on from NZ_BCWY01000075.1 coordinate 25,636, forward strand.
TCGTCGACGCCGTCCGCACACCGGTGGGCCGACGCAACGGAGCGCTCGCCGGGATCCATCCCGTCGATCTGTCCGCGCACGTACTGCGCGCCCTGAGCGATCGGAACGATCTGGATCCGAGTTCCGTAGACGACGTGCTGTGGGGCTGCGTGAGCCAGGTCGGCGAACAGGCGGGTGGCGTCGGCCGCTTCGCGGTGCTTGCCGCCGGCTGGCCCGAGTCGGTACCCGGCGTGTCGATCGAACGTGCCTGCGGGTCGTCGCAACAAGCCCTCCACTTCGCCGCGGCGGGCGTGATCAGCGGACAGTACGACATCGCCATCGCCGGGGGCGTCGAGAGCATGAGCCGCGTGCCGATGGGATCGGCGCGCAATGCCGCGGGATGCGGCGCACCGTTCGGCCCACTCGTCCGGGAGCGGTACGACGACGTCGAATTCAACCAGGGCGTCGGCGCCGAGATGATCGCCGAGAAATTCGCCCTGAGCCGGTCCCGGCTCGACCAGCATGGGCTTGACTCGCACGCGCGTGCCGCCGCAGCCATCGACGAGGGGCGATTCGAGGGGCAGATTGCCCCGGTCGAGGTGACCGGTCCGGACGGGGCGTCGTTCATGTTCGACACCGACGAGGGTGTGAGGCGCTCGTCGACGCCGGAGCGCCTGAGCGCACTCCCCACCCCGTTCAAGGAGGACGGCCGGATCACCGCCGGCAATTCGTCACAGATCTCGGACGGCGCCGCAGCACTGCTCGTGACCAGCAGCGAGGTTGCCGCGCGCCACGGCTGGAACCCGCTCGCCCGCATCCACACGGTGGCCCTCGCCGGCGTCGATCCGGTGACGATGGCCACCGGCCCGATCCCGGCCACCGCCAAGGTGCTTGCCCGGGCCGGGCTGTCCCTCGGTGACATCGGGGCATTCGAGATCAACGAGGCGTTCTCGTCGGTCACTCTGGCCTGGCTACAGGAGACCGGCGCCGACTACGCGAAGCTCAATCCACTGGGCGGCGCGATGGCGATCGGTCACCCACTCGGAGGCTCGGGCGCCCGGTTGGCAACCACACTCGTACACCACATGCGCGACAGCGGAATTCGGTACGGCCTGCAGTCGATGTGCGAGGCGGGCGGCATGGCCAATGCGATGATCCTCGAACTTCTCTGACCGGAAACCCCCGCCGGAACATGGCGTGGTGAAAATTCTCGATCACCTCGAACTCACCCCATTCGTTCTTGACATAGCGCTATATGCGACGCAAAGTGAATATGCGCTAACCACTCGACGAAGGTTGTTCCGAGTGGGTCCAGCGCAGGACCCCGATCCTGGCGGCAGTCGCCGCCCCTCATTCAAGGAGTTGCCGTGGCAAGTCTCGATCCCGGCATCATCGGCACCCGGATTCCCGAGCACACCGTGGAGGTCGAGCGCGGGCGACTGTCCTTCTTCGCCCGCGCCACCGGGCAGGACGACCCGATCTACACCGATCCGAGCGCCGCGGCGGAGGCCGGCCACCGCGACCTGCCGGTGCCGCCGACCTTCCTGTTCTGCCTCAACATGGAGCGGCCGAGCCCCTCGACCTTCTACACGGACCTCGGCGTCGACATCCGCACGATCCTGCACGGCGCGCAGTCGTTCACCTACCATGCCACCGCGTACGCCGGTGACACCCTTCACTTCTCGACCGAAGTCACCGACTGTTACGCCAAGAAGGGCGGAGCGCTCCAGTTCCTCGTCCGCACCACCGAGGTCACCCGCCACGGCGAGCCGATCGCCCAGCTCCGATCGACCACCGTCATCCGCGACCCGAGAGCGTCCGCGTAGCCGTACGGCACGACGCCACAGAACATTTCATTCATCACGAACCGCGAGGAACAACACATCATGGGAACTCTGGACGGAAAAGTCGCCCTCGTCTCCGGCTCCGGCCGCGGCATCGGCCGGGAAATCGCACTCAAGCTCGCCTCCGAAGGCGCCGCCGTCGTGGTCAACGATCTCGACCCCACACCCGCCACCCGGACCGAGCAGGACATCAAGGCCGCCGGCGGACAGGCCGTCGCCTGCGTCGGATCGGTGACGGAGGACGGGTTCGCGGAACGATTCGTGAACACCGCCGTGGAATCGTTCGGCGGCCTCGACATCATCGTCAACAACGCCGGCTACACCTGGGACACCGTCATCCAGAAGATGACCGACGAACAGTGGGACACGATCCTGGACGTGCACCTGAAGGCGCCGTTCCGGATCCTGCGCGCCGCCCAGCCGTACATCAAGGCCAACCCGACCGACTACCACCGCAAGGTCGTCAACGTTTCGTCGGCCGCGGGAGTGTTCGGCAATCCCGGACAGTCCAACTACGCCGCCGCGAAAGCGGGCGTCATCGGACTGACCAAGACCCTCGCCAAGGAGTGGGGCCGCTACAAGGTCAACGTCAACGCCGTCGCATTCGGTTTCATCCTCACCCGTATGACCGACGCGGTGTCGGGCGAAGACACGTTCGTCGAGATCGGCGGCCGCAAGATCAAGGCGGGTGTCAGTCAGGCGGTGATGGATCGGGTGAAGACGTCCAACCCACTCGGCCGCCCGGGCACGCCCGCCGAAGCCGCCGGAGCGGTGTACGTGCTCTGCGCACCGGAGACCGACTACGTCAGCGGCCAGTGCCTGAACGTCGACGCCGGTTCACGATGACCCGGACCGATTCCCCTGCCAAGGAGCGCTTCTCATGAGCACTGACGCCACCACCGCCGCGAGCGGCCCCCTCACCGGACTGCGGATCGTCGAGCTCGGCGGGATCGGGCCGGGCCCGTTCTGCGGTATGTTGCTCGCCGATCAGGGCGCGGACGTGATCCGCATCGACCGGCACACCGAGGTCGGGACCCGATCCGGACATCCTGTGCTGCATCGCAATCGGCGGTCCGTCGCCCTGGACCTGAAGAATCCGCGTGACGTCGAGACCGTGCTGAAGATCATCGACACCGCCGACGCGGTGATCGAGGGCTTCCGGCCCGGTGTCACCGAACGACTGGGCCTCGGGCCCGACATCTGCCTGGCCCGGAATCCCGGGCTGGTGTACGGCCGCATGACGGGCTGGGGCCAGGACGGGCCGCTGGCGCAGGAGCCGGGCCACGACATCAACTACATCGCCTTGACGGGCGCCCTCGGCGCAATGGGCTCGGACGGTGACGTTCCCCCGGTGCCGTTGAACCTGATCGGCGACATGGGCGGCGGCGGAATGCTTCTAGCCCTGGGGATGACGACGGCGATGCTCCGGTCCCGTATCGACGGCCGCGGACAGGTGGTCGATGCGGCGATGACCGACGGCACCGCGGTGCAGCTGGCCCTGATCCACGGTCTGCTCGCCCGCGACCGGTGGGTGGACCGGCGGGCGTCGAACATGTTCGACGGCGCGGCGCCATTCTACCGGACATACCGTTGCGCGGACGGACGATTCGTGGCCGTCGGCTGCGTGGAGCCCCGGTTCTATGCCGCGATGCTCCGGGTGCTGGACCTGACCGACGACCTGCATTTCGCCAGGCAACACGACCGCGACGCCTGGCCGACGATGGCCGAACGACTGTCCCAGGTCTTCTCGACCCGGACCCGCACCGAGTGGGAGTCGATCTTCGACGGACAGGGCGCGTGTGTCTCTCCTGTCCTGACCCTCACCGAGGCCGCCGCGCACCCGCACAACGTGAGCCGCGGAACCTTCGGCACCTTCGGTGACGGTTTCGTGCAACCCTCCCCCGCACCCCGCTACCTGGGAACGCCCGCTTCGGCGCCCACACCCGCGCCGGACGTCGGCGCCCACACCCGCGAGGTCCTCGCCGAGATCGGCGTCGACGCCGGCGCCGCGGCAGCCCTCGCCTGACGACTACACGAACAGGACGTACGACACCATGGGAACTCTCGACGGAAAAGTCGCCCTCGTCTCCGGCTCCGGCCGCGGCATCGGCCGCGAAATCGCACTCAAGCTCGCCTCCGAGGGCGCCGCCGTCGTGGTCAACGACCTCGACCCCGCACCCGCCACCCAGACCGAGCAGGACATCAAAGCAACTGGCGGACAGGCCGTCACCTGCGTCGGATCGGTATCCGAGGACGGATTCGCGGAACGATTCGTGAACACCGCCGTCGAATCGTTCGGCGGCCTCGACATCATTGTCAACAACGCCGGCTACACCTGGGACTCCGTCATCCAGAAGATGACCGACGAACAGTGGGACACGATTCTCGACGTCAACCTCAAGGCCCCGTTCCGGATCCTGCGCGCCGCCCAGCCGTACATCAAGGCCAACCCGACCGACTACCACCGCAAGGTCGTCAACATCTCGTCGACGTCCGGCTTCTACGGCAATGCGGGACAGGCGAACTACGGTTCCGCGAAAGCCGGGCTCATCGGCCTGACCAAGACCCTCGCCAAGGAGTGGGGCCGCTACGGGGTCAACGTCAACGCCGTCGCATACGGCTTCATCGTCACCCGCATGACCGAGGTCACGGCCGAGACGAACACGACGCTGAACATCGACGGGCGCGACATCCGCGTCGGCGTCAACCCCGACCGCATGGCGGCGATGGCAACGACGATCCCGTTCGGCCGGGGCGGCACCCCGAAGGAAGCCGCCGGAGCGGTGTACCTCCTCTGCACACCCGAATCCGATTACGTCAACAGCCAGTGTCTGGTGGTCGACGCCGGTCGGGTCTGAGCGACAACTACGACGCAAGAAAGTCGGCTGAGATGAATTCCGGAGACACCCTCACCCTCGAACTACCGAAGATCACTCGCTCCACGCTCACCCTGTATGCGGGCGCGTCGGGTGACCACAATCCGGTGCACATCGACATCGACGCGTGCACCGCCGTCGGAATTCCCGACGTGTTCGCCCACGGCATGCTGTCGATGGCCTATCTGGCGCGATTGCTGACGAACTACGTTGCACAGGAACGTATCCGCTCGTACAGCGTCCGCTTCTCGGCGATCACACCGGTCAACTCGACTCCGTCTTGCACCGGGACGGTGGTGAAGGTCGAGAACGGTCTCGCCCACCTCGACCTCACCGTGACTCTGCCGGACGGAACGGTCACCCTCCAGGGGTCGGCCGTCGTCACAGCGAACTGAAAGGACATCGGAGATGAAACGCACGGTCTACAACGAAGAGCACGAGGCGTTCCGGGACACGATCCGGACGTTCATCGCCAAGGAGATCACTCCCCACTACGCGGACTGGGAGGCGGCGAACCGCGTTCCACGCGACCTGTTCACCAAACTCGGCGACCTCGGCGCCACCGGCTTCGGCATTCCGGAGGAGTTCGGGGGTGCCGGCGACGCAAGCTTCAAGTTCCAGGCGGTCATGCAGGAGGAAGCTGCCCGCGCTGCAGTCGGATTCGGCCACTACTCGGTGAGTATCGGCATAGTGCTGCCGTATCTCCTGCGATTGGCCGACGACGTGCAGAAGAAGCGGTGGCTCCCCGGAGTGGCGTCCGGTGAGACCATGCTGTGCATCGCCATGACGGAACCAGGCACGGGTTCCGACCTCGCGGGGATCAAGACCACGGCAAAGCTGTCCGAGGACGGTACGCATTACGTCCTCAACGGCGCCAAGACCTTCATCACCGGCGCGGTCAACTCGGAACTCTGCGTGGTCGTGGCCCGCACCTCGGCCCCCACCGCGGACGACCGCCGCCACGGCTTGAGCCTTCTCGTCGTCCCGACCGACAGCCCCGGGTTCGAATACGGCCGCAAGCTGGAGAAACTGGGTCTGCGGGCCAGCGACACCAGCGAGTTGTCCTTCACCGACGTGGTGGTTCCGGCGGAGAATCTGCTCGGCGAGCAGGATCGGGGTTTCTCCTATCTGGGGCAGAACCTGCCGCGCGAACGCCTGTCCATCGGAGTCGGCGGCGTCTCGTCCGCTGCCGCCGCAGTCCGATTCGCGAAGGACTACGTGACCGAGCGCAAGGTGTTCGGCAAACCGGTGTCGAGTTTCCAGAACACCAAATTCGTGCTCGCCGAATGCGCCACGGACGTCGAAGCAGCGCAGGTCCTCGTGGACCGAGGACTCGAACTGGACGATTCCGGCGAGCTCACCGCAGCCGACGCCGCACGGATCAAACTGTTCTGCACCGAAGTTACGGCGCGCGTCATCGACAAATGCCTGCAGCTGCACGGCGGCTACGGCTACATGCTCGAATACCCCATCGCTCGTCTCTACGCGGACACCCGCGTCAGCCGCATCTACGGCGGCACCAGCGAGGTCATGAAGACCATCATCGCCAAGGACATGGGCCTGTAGGCCCGCACGTCTGCCACCCGAATCCCCTAGTTCACCTGGAGTTCCCATGCGCGACGCAGTCATTGTCGACGCCGTCCGGACCGCGGTCGGCAAACGGGGCGGTGCACTGTCCCGAATGCACGCGGCCTCGTTGTCCGCCCACGTGCTCGGAGCGCTCGCCGACCGGCTCCGGCTCGATCCGGGTCTCGTCGACGACGTGGTCTGGGGCTGTGTCGGCACGCTCGGCATGCAGTCGGGCTGCATCGCCCGGTCCTCCGTGCTCGCCGCCGGCTGGCCCGAGCACGTACCCGGCGTCACCGTCGACCGCCAGTGCGGGTCTTCGCAGCAGGCCGTGCATCAGGCCGCCGCGGGCGTGATCTCCGGACAGTACGACGTCGCGGTCGCGGGAGGCGTCGAGATGATGAGCGCCGTCCCCCTCGGATCCGCCCGCGTCGCAGGTGATTTCGGTGAACCCCACGGACCTCTCGTCTGGGACCGCTACAACGGGGTGCGGTTCAACCAGGGCATGGGCGCACAGCTGATCGCCGACGAATACGGTCTCACCCGCACCGCGTTGGACCAGCATGCTCTCGATTCCCACGCCCGGGCGGCGGCCGCCATCGACGAGGGCCGCTTCAAGGACCAGATCACCGCGGTCGACGTCACCGACGCCGAGGGCAGGGCATACGTCTTCGACACCGACGAGGGTGTGCGGCGCGGCGGCACACTCGAGACACTGGCACGCCTGCGTCCGGCGTTCGACGAGGACGGCACCATTACCGCGGCGAATTCGTCCCAGATCTCCGACGGGTCCGCGGCACTGCTCATCACCACCAGCGAGTTCGCGAAGGAGCAGGGCTGGACCCCGATCGCCCGGATCCACACGGCGGTGGTCACCGGCACCGATCCCGTGACGATGCTGAAGGGGCCCATTCCGGCGACCGCCAAGGCATTGGCGAAGTCCCGGCTGTCCGTCGACGACATCGGCGCGTTCGAGATCAACGAGGCGTTCGCCTCGGTGTCCCTGGCCTGGCTGCGCGAGACGGGCGCGGACTACGAGCGGCTGAACCCCAACGGCGGTGCGATGGCGCTGGGGCACCCGATCGGCGGATCCGGCGCCCGGCTCATGACCACCCTGGTGCATCACATGCGCGACGAAGGCATCCGCTACGGGCTACAGTCGATGTGCGAGGGTGGCGGCATGGCGAATGCGACGATCCTCGAATTGCTCTGACGGCGAAGCGTCCTCGTTCGGGAGCTGCCGTCAGTTGCCCAGCAGGACCGCGGTACCGATCTCGGCGAGGCGGTCCGCAAGATCCGGGCGACGCCGAAGCCTGCCGGTACGAACCGCGTTCTCCACCACGGTCAGTGCAGCGCTGACCGTGATCCTCGCCTCGGCCGGCGTGAGGCCGGGTTTCACCTCGTCCAGCACCTGCACCCACAGACCGAGATATTCGCGCTGACTCTGCTCGCACGTCTTGCGGAACTTGTCGGGGAGCTGGTCGAGTTCGCTGATCAACACCCCGAGGAGGTGGCGTTCGGTGATCGCGAAGTCGATGTGCGCCTTCAGGAGCCCGATCAGGGCCTCTTCCGGGCTACCGGCCTCCGCCATCGCCTGCGACGCCCCGAGCCTCCGGCGCTCTCCACCCCGCGACACGGCGGCGACGAGGAGGTCGACCTTGGCGTCGAAGTGGTTGTAGACGTTGGGACCTGTGGTTCCGGCGGCCTCACCGATCTCCTCGGTGTTCACGGACTGGTATCCGCGCTCGTCGAAGAGTCGGATCGCCTCGATCAGGAGCAGTTCGCGTCGCGGAAGAGTCACGGAGACAGAACTGGTCTGCGGCTGGTCCCGGGACTCCGTGACGCCCAGACTCGCCTGACTCACCCTCTCGGCGAGGTCGTACAGCAGGGCCTCCATCTGCTTCCTCGCGAGCGCCACGCGGTGTCCCGAGACACTGCCGAAGACCGCGATCACGCTCCACCCCAGGAGGTACTCGTCGCCTTCGTGCAGTTCGGGACGCTCGGCGCGAATCAGCGAGGCCACCCGCGCGGCGACGTCTTTGACCTGCGTCCGCATGAGCTCGCGCTGTTCCGCCGGAAGGTGCCTGGCCTCGCGCTGCCACAGCAGCGACAGCCCGCGGCGCCGCGACACGGATGACGACAGATTGGTCAGCAGCGCCTTCAGGTCTTCGGATTCCGAGACCGTGGCGACCAGCGAGTCGATGCCTGCCTGGACTGCGTTGTGCAGCAGATCGGGTTTGTTGCGAAAGTGGCGGTACAGAGCGGGAGCGGTGATCCCGACTTCGGCGGCGACGTCGGCTACGGACACGTTGTGGTATCCGCGTTCGCGGAACAGGTCTCCCGCCGCGACGATGATCTGCTGCTTGCGGTCGTGGGGTCGGCGTACGACCATGCTGGCATCCTCCGTGTCCCTGCGGAATCCCCTCGCCCGATGCCGATTTGCAACGACATGAGGTAAGATTCACTTATTCGCGAAAAGAGCAAGCTCTTTCGCAATTCTTCCCAATCATCTGGTTAGGGAATCTTACCTCACGTGCTGCCCGGCCCTGTCTCGCCGGAGCACTGACCGAAGGGACACCGACCGTGAAGCGAACCGTGTTCGACGAAGATCACGAAACCTTCCGCAAGACTATCCGCGAGTTCATCACCAGGGAGGTCACGCCGTCGTACGCCGAATGGGAGCGGGACGGCATGGTGCCGCGCACGCTCTACCGACGACTCGGCGAACTCGGAGTGTTCGGCATCGAGATCCCCGAGCAGTACGGCGGGGCCGGGGGGACCAGCTTCAAGTACCAGGCCGTGATCCGCGAGGAAACGGCCCGCGCCGGCGTCAGCTTCGGCGCCGACGTGGTGCACACGTGCCTCGTGCAGCCCTATCTACTGGAATACGGTACCGAGGAGCAGAAGCAACGATGGCTGCCGCGGTTCGTCGCCGGCGAGATGATGACCGCCATCGCGATGACCGAGCCCGGCGCGGGTTCCGATCTGGCGGGCATCAAGACCACCGCCGCGTTGTCCGAAGACGGCACGCATTACGTGCTGAACGGCGCGAAGACCTTCATCACCGGTGGCGCACAGGCAGATCTGATCCTGGTGGTGTGCCGCACCTCCCCGCTCGATCCCGGCAACCGCAGGGGTGGCCTGTCCATCCTGTGCGTCGACACCACGTCGGAAGGCTTCGTCGTCGGACGCAAGCTGGACAAGATCGGCCTGCGTGCGCAGGACACCGCCGAGTTGTCGTTCACCGATGTCTCGGTCCCCGTCGAGAATCTCCTCGGCGAAGAGGGCGCAGGATTCTCCTACCTGACTCGCAACCTGGTGCGGGAACGCCTGGGAGCAGCGGTGGGCGCCTACGCGAACGCGAGTGCGGCGATCGAATTCGCGAAAGCCTACGTGCTCGAGCGCCAGGTCTTCGGCACCCCGGTGGCGGCATTTCAGAACACGAAGTTCGTGCTCGCCGAGTGCGCGACGGAGGTGCAGGCCGCTCAGAGCATGGTCGACCGCGCTCTGGACCTCGACGAGATCGGCGAGTTGACGGTCGCCGACGCGGCGAAGATCAAGCTGTTCTGCACCGAGGTCGCCGGGCGCGTCATCGACAAGTGCCTGCAATTGCACGGCGGTTACGGCTACATGCGTGAGTACCCGATTGCCCGGCTGTACGCCGACACCCGGGTCAACCGGATCTACGCCGGTTCCAGCGAGGTCATGAAGACGATCATCGCGAAGGACCTCGGCGTGTAGCGCTTCGCGCCCGTGCGCGGTTGAGGAGTCCCCACACTCGTCAACCACTCACGGGCGGCGGAGCCGCTCAGCGGGATCACCCTCCCCGGGTGATCCCGGTGACGGCACAGCGCGGTTAGCGTCGCCGAAAGCGCCGCACACCTGTTTTCGCGGGCGGGCCCCGACCGCCGCCCGCATCAGCCGCAGAGAGGTAGCCATGGCAGCCGATTCGACGGAGATCCAACGCGGAACCCTTCCGATTCCCGACCTCGAGTACACGGGAACGGTGACGTACGACGCGACGGATCCGGACACGAGCTATCCGCCGATTCGCAGGCTGCTCCCACCCGACGGCGCCCCGAACGTGCTGGTCATTCTCGTCGACGACACGGGATTCGGCGCGTCCAGCTCGTTCGGCGGTCCGGTGGAGACACCGAACTTCGAACGCGTCGCCGCCCAGGGACTCAAGTACACCCGCTTCCATACGACGGCGCTGTGCTCGCCGACGCGCGCGGCTCTGCTGTCCGGCCGCAACCACCATACGGTCGGGATGGGCGGTATCACCGAAATTTCCACGAGCGCACCAGGTTACAGCTCCCTGAGGCCCAACAACTGCGCCCCGCTCGCGGAGATACTCAAGCTGAACGGATACAACACTGCGCAGTTCGGGAAGTGCCACGAGGTCCCGGTCTGGGAGACCTCACCGGTCGGGCCGTTCGACCACTGGCCGCACCCGGGTGGGGGCTTCGAGTACTTCTACGGGTTCGTCGGCGGCGAAACCAATCAGTGGTATCCGGCGATCTACGAGAACACTTCGCCGCTCGAGCCCTGGGGCACCCCGGAGGAGGGGTACCACTTCATGGCGGACATGGCGGACAAGGCGATCGCCTGGACCAAACAGCAGAAGGCTCTGGCACCCGACAAGCCGTTCTTCACCTATTTCGCGCCCGGCGCCACCCACGCCCCGCACCACGTGCCGAAGGAATGGGCAGACAAGTATCGGGGCAAGTTCGATCAGGGGTGGGACAAGCTCCGCGAAGAGACCTTCGCGCGGCAGAAGGAACTCGGGGTGGTCCCGCAGGAGGCCCGACTCACCACTCGCAGTCCGGGCGTCCCCGCGTGGGACGAGATGAGCGAGAAACTCCGGCCGGCGCTCGCCCGACAGATGGAGGTCTACGCCGGATTCCTCGCCTACACCGATCACCACGTCGGACGCGTCCTGGACTCGCTGGAAGAACTCGGAGTGCTCGACGACACCCTCGTGTACATCATCATCGGCGACAACGGTGCTTCCGCCGAGGGAACCATGAAGGGGACCACCAACGAGAGCTTCATCATCAACCACATGGATCACCTCGAAACCGAGGACTACATGATCGAGCACATCGAGGATCTGGGAACGCCCGAGTCGTACAACCACTACGCCATCGGCTGGGCTCACGCGATGGACACCCCGTACCAGTGGACCAAACAGGTGGCCTCGCATTGGGGCGGTACCCGCAACGGAACGATCGTGAGCTGGCCGAACGGCATCGCGGCACGCGGCGAGATCCGCAACCAGTTCGCCCACGTCATCGACGTCGCGCCGACCGTCCTCGCGGCGGCTGGCATTCCGGAACCGAGCACGGTGCACGGCGTCACGCAACGCCCGTTCGAGGGCACGGCGATGAACTACTCCTTCGATGCCGGCGATGCACCGGAACAGCACGAGACCCAGTACTTCGAGATGTTCGGCAACCGCGCGATCTTCCACAAGGGCTGGACCGCGGTCGCCAAACACAAGGACCCGTGGCTCGCCTCGTCGCACGGACTCGACGCCGACGTGTGGGAGCTCTACAACGTCGAAGAGGACTGGACGCAGTCGCACGACCTCGCCGGCGAGTTCCCCGACAAGCTGGCGGACCTGCAGCGATTGTTCCTCATCCAGGCCGCGCGATTCAAGGTGCTGCCCATGGATACGCGGTCAGCGGAGCGGTTCAACGACGAACTGGTCGGCAGACCGACGCTGATCCAAGGGACCTCCCAGACGTTCTATCCAGGGATGAAGCGGCTCAGCGAGAACTCCGTGATCAACGTCAAGAACAAATCGCACTCGATCACCGCGAAGGTCACCGTCCCCGAATCCAGAGCGAACGGGGTCATTCTCGTCCAGGGCGGGGCGTTCGGCGGCTGGAGTGTGTACACAAAGGACGGATACCTGAAATACACCTACAACGTCCTCGGATTGCACGAGTACACCACCACCTCTGACCAGCCGTTATCCCCCGGAGTTCACGAAGTGCGCATGGAGTTCGACTACGAGGGCGGCGGTCTCGGTAAAGGCGGCACCGTCACCCTCTCCGCGGACGGACACTCCATCGGTGCGGGGAAGGTGGAACAAACCCTGCCCTTCATGTTCTCGATGGACGAAACGGTCGACGTCGGAATCGATGTCGCGTCCCCGGTGTCCAGCGAGTACGGGCCGACCGGAAATGGATTCAACGGAGACATTGCCTGGGCGCGTATCGATATCGGGCAGGACGACCACAGCCACCTGGCCGATCCCGAGCACAGAATGACGATCGCGATGACGAAGCAGTAGTCCGCACGAGATCACGCACGCGGGCACTCCCTTCGGTACACACGTTCACCCACACAAATCAACACATTCTCGCTAAAATCGACGCACCGCGCCGGTGTGCCGGTGATTGGCGTTTGTCGAAGATCGTTTCTCGGTGCAGCGAGAATGGGGGGTCGGCGTGACGGCAGTACATTTCGGCGAGTTTCATTCGAGTATCCGAATACCGCCCGGTGCGGTGGGCCGAACGGTCACCCGCACCAGGTTGCACTCCGCCCTGACGGAGGCCCTGACCAGCGAAGACCATCCCTATCCCGTCGCGCTGGTGTGCGCTCCCGCCGGGTCGGGCAAGACGCAATTGGCCGCCGACTGGGCACGCGAAGTCCTGGCGGGCGACGACGCCCCGACCATCGCCTGGATCACGATCGAGGAGCGGCACAACGACCTCGGCGTCATCCACCGGGCCATTCTCCGGGCGCTGAACGAAGCCGGAAATCCTCGGCTACAGGAGTTGTGCAGCCGTCTCGACGCCGATTCCCACGACCTCGGCGCTCGACTGTCCGCGGATCTGAATGAACTCGGGGACAACATCTGGTTGGTGATCGACGACGCTCATCTGCTCCGCGACACCGACATCCTGAACGATCTCGAGTCGTTCATGCGCTGGCAGCCGCCGATGCTCCGGACGATCATCTGCGGACGGTTCGAGCCGCCACTCGCGTTGCAGCGACTTCGGCTGGACGGCAAGCTCTTCACCCTCACGGCACGCGATCTCGCCTTCACCGCCGAGGAGGCCGCCGCGATGCTCACCGAGCACGACGTGCGGCTGGATCCCGGTGACCTGGACGCCCTGATGGATCGCACCGAGGGTTGGGCTGCCGGAATTCGTTTGGCCGGAATGTCTTTGGAAGGGCATTCCGATCCGAGCCGGTTGATCGCCGAATTCTCCGGTAACCGCCGGGCGGTCGCCGACTATCTCATCGAGGAAGTTCTCGCCGGACAGACCGACGAGATGCGCGAGTTCCTCCTCCGGACATCCGTGCCCGCGTCGTTCACAACCGAATTCGCGGAGATTCTCACGGGTTGCACCGACGCGCACGACAAGGTGGATTGGCTGGAACACCACAATTTCCTGATCAACCGAATCGACGACTCCCCCACCCACTACCGGTATCACCCGCTGCTGCGAAGCTATCTGCGGGCGGAGATCAGCCGGATCGGACACGTCGAGGTGGAGCATCTCGAACTCACCGCCGCACACTGGCATGCGGAGTTCGGAGACTCGCTGGTGGCGCTCGAACACGCGGTCAACTCGGGCGACCACGATGCGATCGCCGCGCTACTCTCCCGGAGCTCGCTGTCGCTGATCGTCGGGGGTCACGGTGAGGCGGTCGATCGTCTCCTCACGCGGGCGCCGCGGACCACCCAGGAGCATCCGTCGGCGCGGTTGGTCCGCGCGGCGGCGGCGCTGGCCGCGGGAAACGTTCCCGTGGCGCGATCCACGCTCGACGTCCTCGACCGCACCCGGGCGGGAACCGCGATCGACGGGACGGATTCGCGACACCACCTGCTGCTCCGTGAGTCGCTCCGCGTGCAGACCGCCATCCAGACCGGCGACATCGACGACGCGTTGACCCGGCTGCGGTCGGCGGGGTCGGAATCGACCGGCGAATCCGAACTGGACGCGTTCGTGCTTCTCCAGGAAGGCCGGGCGCTGCTCTTCCTCGGCCGGTCCGAGGAGTCGGAGCACGTGGTCGGGAAGGCGCTGGCTCATGCACGACTCGCCGACGCGTCGCTCACCGTCATGTACTGCCTGGGCACTCTCGCGGCCCTCGCGATGTCGCGGGGTGAGGTGGTTCGTGCCGCCGCCTTCGTGGGCGAGTCGCTCACGATCGGGACGGAGCAGTCCGCGACTTGTGATCCGACGTTCCACCTGGTGCGATTGGTCGATTCGTGGTGCCGCTACATCCGGCTCGACGACGACGCCGCATCGATTGCGGCCGAGTCGGCCGACGTTCTGCACCGTGTGAACGCGGAGACCGCAACGTTCGCGGACGGCGCCGCGGTGTTGTTCGGACTGGACGGGTCGGACCACCGGCACAGTGCGGTGACGACGCTCCATGCGCACAGCCCGGTCTCGTCGACGATGCCCGTGCCCCCGGGCATCCGGGCGGTGTTGCTGCCGGCGATCCAGTACGCGTATCTCACCGCCGGAGAAGTCGGATGGGCACACGAACTGGCGGCCGACGCGCGGACGCTGCTCGGACCGACCGGTGACATCGCCGTCCTCGACGCCATCGTCCATCTCCACTCGCACCGCCTCGATCAGGCCCGCAAGACTCTGCAACCCGTGCTGGACGGCACCCTCGTGTGCGCGGCGGGCACCAATCTCATCGCGGCGTGGTTGGTCGACACAGCGATCGCGCTTGCCCGAAAGCATGATTCGCGGGCACACGGTGCGCTCACCGAGGCGCTCCGACTGGCCGAGCCCGATTCGGTGTTGCGTCCGTTCCACGACTGCGGACCGCAGATCCGAGAACTTCTCGTCCGGAGCACCGGGCGGTTCGGTGTGCTCGAAACCTTCGCGGACCGGCTGCGCGCGTCGTTTCCCCGGGCCGAGAGCGCGGCGTCCGACATGTTGACTCCCCGCGAATTGGAACTGCTCGTGGAGCTTCCGTCGTGGCGCACGGCGGAGCAGATCGCCGCCGACCTGTGCGTGTCCGTCAACACCGTGAAGACGCACCTGCGCGGGATCTACCGGAAACTCGGCGTCACGTCCCGTCGTGACGCCATCGCCGCGGCGCAACAAGCCGGCTTGCTCTGAGCACGATTCACCACTTGCGGGTGAGGCGCGATGTTGTCCCTCGAGTCACTCTGTATTCACTGGCTGACCGCTTGTCGAAGGACTGCCCATCCGCGAATGAAGGAGCCGCCGTGGAGCAATCGACCTGGCCCGACAACGTCAGGTACGCATTCCTGATCAGCGGCGCCCTGTCCGAGCGGGTCATCGCGGCTTTCCCCGAGTTGGACGTGTCGGGTGTGACGACGGGTGACACCACACTGTACGGCCGGGTCGACAGCCCGACGGATCTGCGGGGGATGCTGGCCCGCTTCGACGCTCTGGGGTTGACCGTCATCGAGATGCGGCGGCTACCGGACTAGAACCGCAGAGAGTTCAATAGTGTGAGGCCCCTGCAGTTGCGAGGCCTCAGCAGTTCGAGGCCTCAGCAGTTGCGAGGCCTCAGGAGGCGGTGAAGCCGATGTGAGTGGCGAGTTCGAACCGGGCACGGTGTTTGCCGGCTACGTGATCGAACGGGTTCTGGGACGAGGCGGCATGGGCACCGTGTACCTCGCTCAGCATCCGAACCTGCCACGCAAGGTCGCCCTCAAACTGCTGGACTCGGCGTGGGCGAGCGACGAGTACGTTCGCTCACGCTTCGAGTCGGAGGCCGACCACGCCGCGAAGCTCGAACACCCCAACATCGTGACGATCCACGACCGCGGCCGTGAGCGCGGCCGGTTGTGGATCGCGATGCAGTACGTTCCCGGCGTCGATGCGCGGAAAGCGCTCGCGTCCGGCGGACTGGATGTCGCGCGGGCGATGCGCATCGTGTCGGAAACCGGGAACGCCCTCGACCATGCGCACCGGGCCGGGATTCTGCATCGCGACGTGAAGCCGGCGAACATCCTGCTCGCCGAGGGTGACCCCGAGCGGGTTCTGCTCGCCGACTTCGGCACCGCGAAGGCATTGGACGAAACACATCAGCTGACCCGGACGGGGATGCTCGTCGCGACGTTGCACTACGCCGCGCCCGAGCAGATCGAGGGTGCGAAACTCGATCACCGGGTCGACATCTACGCGCTGGGGTGCACGTTCTTCCACCTTCTGACCAACGAACCGCCGTATCCGGGCACCACGGCCTCCGCGGTCATGCACGGGCATCTGAACGGTCCGATTCCGAAGCCGAGCATGCTGCGGCCGGACCTGCCCGCCGGATTCGACGACGTCGTCGCGCGGGCGATGGCCAAGGACCGCGACGACCGCTATTCGAGTTGCCGGGAGTTCAGCGAGGCGATCGACGCCGCGTCACGCAGCGCACCCGCCGTCCCCCCTGGTCCGTCCCGGCCCGTCGATCCCGCGGCAACCACCCATGTGGGCGGCGGGACCCTCACCGAAACGGTCGCGGAACCGAGGCGACGGCCGTGGTGGCGCACACCTGCGGCGGTGACCGCGGCCCTGGCCGGCGCCGTGATCCTGGCCGGTGTCGCCTTCTTCGCGTGGCCGGACGATCAGTCGACGAGCCCGCAGGTGGTCCTTCCGATCACCGGACTGGCGAGTCCCGCCGGGCTCGCGGTCAGCGACGCCGGCGACCTGTACATCGCGGACAGCTCGGCCAAACAGGTCGTGCGGGTGCGGGCCGGCTCCGGTGAGCAGACCGTCCTCCCCTTCACCGGACTCGAGGTGCCGCAGGGCGTCGCCGTCAGCGCGTCCGGCGACGTGTACGTCTCCGATCTGGTGACCAACACGGTGACACTGCTGCACGACGACACCGCGTTGCCGCTGCCTTTCACCGGTCTCGACCAGCCGTTCGGCGTCGCGGTGGGACCGGACGGAACCGCATACGTCGCCGACACGCTGAACAACCGGGTGGTGTCTCTGCACGACGTCACGGCGAGCCCCGTCGACGTACCGCTGACGGTGATCGGCCCGTTCACGGTGGCCGTCGACAAGCAGGGCGACCTCTATGTGGGTACCCCGAACAAGATTCTCACCTGGAACGCGGCTACCCGTGCGCAGAGCTTCCTGCCCCTCACCGACCTACAGAGCGTGGGTGGGGTGGCCGTCGACGACAACGGAACCGTGTACGCCATCGACCAGAACCACCATCGCGTGCTGCGACTGCGGGCCGGCTCGGACGAACAGGAGGTTCTGCCGTTCACCGGGCTCAGCGAGCCCGAGGGCATCGCCGTGTCGAACCGCGGCGACGTGTATGTCGCGGACACCGACAACGGCCGGGTGCTCATGCTGCCCGCGGGCAGCTGACGCCGAAGGGCGTCAGGCGTGGCGCGCCAGATCGAAGCCGAAGGATTCTGCGACGGCGTCGTCCACCCTGCCCTCGTGGTTGGCGAGGAGCTCTTCGCGTTCGTTGGCGGAGAGCCCACCCCAGATTCCGTACGGTTCGCCGACGCTGAGCGCGTGCTCGCGGCACTGGACCAGCACGGGGCAGCTGTGGCAGATCATCTTGGCGCGGAAGTCCCGCATCTCGCGTGCCCGTCCGCGTTCACGGTCGGGATGGAAGAAGGTGGACGACTCGAAGCCGCGGCACGCGGCGTCTCTCTGCCAGTCCCACACCTCGGCGACCGGAATGGGAAGACTCAGCCGATTGGACATTGCACTCCTCCAGATACTCGTGAGCCGTCATGTGCGAGCCCGAGCATGTGCTCCCGGGCCAGATCGGCGGCGCCGACGATGCCGACGTTCGCGCCGAGTTCAGCCAGTCGCACTTCGGCGACCGGGCGGTGTGCGCGTCCGGTGAGGCGGTTCTCGAACGCGGCGGCGGCGGGGGCTCGCAGCAGTTCGCCCGCCTCGCACACCCCTCCGCCGATGATGAAGAGGTCGGGGTCGAAGAACGCGGCGATATCCGCCATTCCGTGTCCCAGCCAGGAGCCGATCACCTGGAAACACTCGAGCGCGGCGGGATCACCCGCTTGCGCGGCCGCGGTGATGTGCAGGCCGGTGATCGCGTCGGCCCGACCACCCGCGCGGGCGAGGAGGTCGGCGGCAAATCCAGGCGAGACGTTGGCGAGGTCCTGCGCTTCACGGACGAGTGCCCGCCCGCTGGCGTATCGCTCCCAGCAGCCGTGGTTGCCGCAACCGCATCGACGACCGTGCGGTTCGACGTTGAGATGCCCGAATTCCGCGGCCACCCCGAACTTGCCGCGATGGAGGACGCCGTCGACGACGATGCCGCCGCCGATCCCGGTTCCCACGGTGAGCACGACGACGGTCTGTCCCGTCCGCCCGGCCCCGAATCGCGCCTCGCCCCAGGCTGCGGCGTTGGCGTCGTTCTCGACGACTGTCGGCAGTCCGCAGGAGGCCTGAACGACCTCGCCCAGGGGCTCGTTTCGCCAGGCCAGGTTCGGGGCGAAGAGCACGGTGCTGAGATCGGCGGCCACGAACCCGGCCGCGCCGATACCGACCGCTTGCACGGGGTGCGTGGCCGCCAGTTCGCGAACGAGTTCGGCGATGGCGTTCTCGACCTCCCGCGCATCGTGGGACGGGGTGTCTCGACGCTCCATCCGGTGGATGACTCCGTCGCCGTCCACGACTCCGGCCGCGATCTTCGTGCCACCCACATCGATGCCAATCGTCAGGGCCATGTTTCGTGTCCTCTTCAAATCTCCGAGTGAGCGGTGTCACGCTGACACTAGAGGACCTTTGGCTCGTTATCAATACGCACTTTGGTTTTTTTGAGAACAAAGTCGTGCGTATGTCAGCCCCCGAACAGCCGCTTCCGAATCTCATCCGTGAGGAGTGATCCGGGACTGCACAGGTAGGAGGACTCTGAGAGCGTGCGCGACGCCCCCGAGCACCCGGAACCGGGCGAGACCGCGGCCCGGCGGCTCGACTGGCAGTGGCGAGCCGCGGCGGTCGGCGCC
>NZ_BCWY01000076.1 GCF_001894825.1 Rhodococcus jostii NBRC 16295
GAACGGCGGGTCACGACGCGACCCGCCCCGGATTCGATGGCGTACCTGAGTGTGTTGATGCCGGTGGAGCAGGCCGTGTGTCTGCAGGCAACATTGGGGCGGGATGCGGACAGTCTCATCGCCACGGGAAGCAGTGGTGATCGCACTCGGAATCAGCTGATGGTGGATCTGCTGTTCGCACGCGGCACCGGACAGGCGGTGGCGTCCGGTGTGCCGGTGGCGGTGAATCTGGTGTTGTCGGACGAGACGCTGCTCGCTGGTGGGAACGAGGCGGCGCAGTTGCAGGGGTACGGGCCGGTGCCGGCGGGGATCGCCCGGCAGTTGGTGGCCGACGCGGTGGGTGCGGATACCGAGGTGTCGCTGCAGCGGGTCTATTCGTGCCCGCAGTCGGGGGCGTTGACGGCGATGGAATCGCAGTCCCGGACGTTCCCGAAGGGTCTGGCGAAGTTGATCGATCTCCGGGACCGGACGTGCCGGACGCCGTGGTGCGATGCGCCGATTCGGCATCACGATCACATCCGCTCACACGGCAAATTTGGCCGGACGTCGGTGCGCAACGGGTCCGGGTTGTGCGAGGCCTGCAATTACGCGAAGGAGGCGCCGGGGTGGGTCGCCCGCCCGGTCACCCGTCCCGGCCGACGGCATGTGATCGATCTCGGCACCCCGACCGGGCATCACTACCGGTCCACCGCGCCGCCGTTACCGACTCCGGCACGACATTCGGCGGCCGAGGCGGTCCTGATCGCATTCCTCCGCGCGTCGTGAACGCGCACCGAGTTGCTGCCGCCCGGAGTTCCTCACACGGCGGTGAGCGCGAACACCCGCATGTTGCGGTTGGTGCGGTGTTCGTAGACGCCGTAGACGCGGACCATGTCGTCGAATTCGGGGTAAATGCGCGTCCGCTCCGGTTCGGCGAGGAGGGTCGCTGTGACGGGGATGTCCTTCCCGCCGATCGTGACCTTCGCGTTCGGCTGGGCGAGGAGGTTACCCGACCACGCCGGGTGGTGTTCCTGCCCGAAGTTGCTGCCTACGACGAAGATCTGCTCACCCTCGCGGTAGCACAGGAGCGGGCTCGTCCGCGGTACGCCCGACTTGCGGCCTGTCGTGGTCAGCAGGACTACCGGAGCGGCGATCGGACCGAGGATCGTGAAGCGTCCGCTGGTCTTCTGGAGGAGCCGGCGGTCGACTCCGGCGAGTTTCCGGATCACCCACGATCCGGGTCGGGTGGCGGCAAATTTGGCGGCGGGTTCGCGGAGGAAGCTGTTCTCGCTGCCCCATCGGACGTCGGGGAAGGGTGATTCGGCCATAGGTCATCTGACCGCCGGGCGGGAGCGGTGTCAATCGCGCCGCGCCGGTCGCCGGATACGCTATGGCCATGGCTGCGCCCGCGACACCTTCGTCTGTGAATCCGCCCGCACGTCCCCAGCCGTCGAGCATCTACATCGCTTCCCCGGAGGGGGACACCGGAAAGTCCACCATCGCGTTGGGTGTCCTGCAGATGCTGTGCGCGTCGGCGGCCCGCGTGGGGGTCTTCCGGCCGATCGCGCGGTCGACAGAGGAAACCGACTACATTCTCGAGTTGCTGCTGGAACACACGACGGCCGACCTCGGCTACGAGGAGTCCCTGGGTGTCACGTACGAGCATGTCCACGCGGATCCGGAGGGTGCGCTCAGTGAGATCGTCGCCCGGTATCACCAGGTGGCGGCGCAGTGCGACGCGGTCGTGGTGATCGGCAGCGACTACACCGACGTCGCCAGCCCGAGCGAGCTGGGCTACAACGCGAGGATCGCCGTGAACCTCGGTGCGCCGGTGCTGCTCGCCGTGCGGGGTGCCCGGCGCACCCCGGAGGAGGTCGCTCAGCTCGCCCACCTCTGCATCGGGGAATTGACCGCTCACCATGCGCACCTGCTGGCGGTGATCGCCAATCGCTGCGACCCGGACGAACTCGGCGCCGTCACCGAGGCGCTGGGGTCCACGGGCGTGCCCGCGTGGAGCTTGCCCGAGATCCCGCTGCTCATCGCCCCGACTATGGCGGAACTCCTCGAATCGATCGACGGCAGCCTGTTCAGTGGTGATCCCGAGTTGCTGCACCGCGAGGCGCTGCGTGTGATGGTGGGCGGAATGACCGCCGAGCACATCCTCGAACGGTTGACCGAGGGCACGGTGGTGATCGCTCCGGCTGACCGGTCCGACGTACTGCTGGCGATGGTGAATGCACATGAGGCCGAGGGGTTTCCGTCGCTGGCGGGGATCATCATGAACGGCGGGCTCACACCGCACCCGTCGATCGCGAAACTGATGGCCGGGCTCAAGCCCCGGTTGCCCATCCTCACCACCGGCTTGGGCACGTTCGACTCGGCGAGCGCTGCCGCTCAGACGAGGGGCCGGGTGGCGGTCGGTTCGCAGCGCAAGATCGACACCGCGCTCAGCGTCATGGAACTGCGGGTGGACGCACCCACGCTGCTGGAACGGTTGAAGCTGCCCATCCCGTCGGTGGTGACCCCGCAGATGTTCGAATACCAGCTGGTCGACCGCGCCCGCAGGGACCGCAAGCACATCGTCCTGCCGGAGGGCGGCGACGACCGCATCCTCCGAGCGGCGGGCCGGTTGCTGCAACGGCAGGTGGCGGAACTGACCATTCTCGGTGACGAGGCGGCGGTGCGTCGTCGCGCGGCGGAGCTCGGCGTCGACCTCGGTGACACCCAGGTTCTCGACCCCCGGACGTCCGAACACGTCGGACCGTTCGCGGAGGAGTACGCGCGGCTCCGCGCGCACAAGGGAATGTCGGTCGACCGTGCCCGCGAGGTGATGTCGGACATCTCGTACTTCGGAACCATGATGGTGCACTTGGGGATCGCGGACGGCATGGTGTCGGGTGCCGCGCACACCACGGCGCACACCATCCGCCCGTCGTTCGAGATCATCAAGACGCAACCGGGTGTGTCCACGGTGTCGAGTGTGTTCCTGATGTGCCTGTCCGACCGGGTGCTCGCCTACGGCGACTGCGCGGTGGTGCCCGACCCGACGTCGGAACAGTTGGCCGACATCGCGATCTCCTCGGCGCAGACGTCGTCCCAGTTCGGCATCGATCCCCGCATCGCGATGCTGTCGTATTCGACGGGGGACTCCGGCAGCGGCGCAGACGTCGACAAGGTGCGTGCTGCGACGAAGCTCGTCCGCGAGCGTCGCCCGGACCTGTTGGTGGAGGGCCCTATTCAGTACGACGCCGCCATCGAGCAGAGCGTGGCCGACACGAAGATGCCGGATTCGGAGGTGGCCGGCAAGGCGACGGTGTTCATCTTCCCGGATCTCAATACCGGCAACAACACGTACAAGGCCGTGCAGCGCAGTGCCGGTGCCATCGCGGTCGGGCCGGTGCTGCAGGGGCTCAACAAACCCGTCAACGACCTGTCTCGGGGCGCGCTCGTCGAGGACATCGTGAACACCGTGGCCATCACCGCGATCCAGGCGCAGGGAGCACAGCAGTGAGCGAAGGCACCGAGGGTTCCGTCCTGGTAGTCAATTCCGGTTCGTCGTCGATCAAGTTCCAGCTGATCCATCCGGACACCGGTAAGTCCTCGGCGTCCGGACTCATCGAGAGGATCGGGGAACCCGAGGGGCGCATCGTCTATCACCACCGCACCGGATTGGCGGAGCGCCACGTTCACATCGCCGACCACCGCGCCGGGCTGAAGATGGTGTCGGACATCGTCGCCGAGGTCGGTCGTCCGCTGAGGGACGCCGGGATCGTCGCGGTCGGACACCGCATCGTCCACGGGGGCGACGTGTTCTTCGAGCCCACGCTGATCGACGATGCTGTGGTGCAGTCCATTTCGGACCTCTCGTCCCTCGCTCCGTTGCACAATCCGGCGAACGTAATCGGGATCGAGGTGGCGCGGGAGGAGTTGCCGGACATCCCGCACGTCGCAGTGTTCGATACCGCGTTCTTTCATACCCTCCCCGCGGAGGCGTCCACGTATGCGATCGACCGCGAGGTCGCGAAGGACCACGCCATCCGGCGGTACGGCTTCCACGGCACCTCGCATCAGTACGTGTCGGCGCAGGCAGCGGAATTCCTCGGCAGGGACCTGTCGGAGCTGAACCAGATCGTCCTGCACCTGGGAAACGGTGCCTCGGCCTCCGCGATCCGCGGGGGACGGGCGATCGACACGAGCATGGGTCTGACACCGCTCGAGGGACTGGTGATGGGCACGCGGTCCGGGGACATCGACCCCGGCGTGATTCTGCATCTGCACCGGAGCGGCGGGATGGGGGTCGACCGGATCGACGACCTCCTGAACCGGCATTCCGGTCTGAAGGGACTGTCGGGGGTCAACGATTTCAGGGCGCTCCTGAAGCTCGTCGGCGAGGGCGACGGAGATGCGGCGCTGGCGTACGACGTGTACGTGCACCGGCTCCGCAAGTACATCGGCGCCTACCTCGTGGAATTGGGGGGCGTCGACGTCATCACGTTCACCGGGGGCGTCGGCGAGAACAACGTGGACGTCCGCCGGGACAGTCTGGCCGGGTTGGGACGTCTCGGGATCGTCGTCGACGACGACCGCAACCGGGCGGGTTCCCGCGACGCCCGCCGCATCTCGGCGGCCGGGTCCGGTGTCGAGGTGCTGGTCGTGCCCACCAACGAGGAACTCGCGATCGCGCGTGCGGCGGCGGAGCTGATCGGCGATTGAGGGTTACAGCAGGCTCTTGGGTCTGATCGCGTTGGCCAGATCGACAAGGGTGTACCGGTGGGTGCGCTCGGGGGCGTTGCGGGCCAGCGCCCGCAGTCCGGCCTCGGCGCCCGTGCGCAACCCTCGTTCGGTGAACGGCACACCCAGGATCGGTTCGGCCTCCGTCGCCGATGTGTGGCCGGTCTGCACCCAGTCCAACGCCGTGCCGAGTACGAGTGTCCGTATCTGCAGCGCCCGGCTCTCCTCGGGCGCGAGCGCGGTGACCCGGAGCGCGGCCTCCCGGAGGGCGGTCTCGTCGATCTCCTCGATCGGCCTTCCCGACAACAACATCAGGACACTGGTCATCCGGGCCATCGTGAAGTGCCGGGAAGTGACGGGTACCTGGTCGAGGGCGCTGATGGCGCCGGGCAGATCGCCTCGTTCGGTGAGTTGCCGGGCCAGCCCGAACGCTGCGCTCACCATGCTGTGGTCGGTGCGCCACACCGTGCGGTAGTACTTCTCGGCGAACGTCCGCCACTGGTGGTGATCGGAGCTCTCCCAGTGCTGCAAAATCAGTTCGGCGGTGGCCGCCAGCGCAAGCTTGGGTGCCGTCTCGCCGGGCATCGCCTGCAGGACGGATTCGAAACGGGTGAACGCCGCCTCGTATTCGCCGTCGATCAGCGTCGCGAGTCCGGCGTACCAGTCGACGCGCCAGTTCCCTCCCAACTCTCCCTCCACGTCGGCGAGGAGTTCGACGGCGGTGGCGGCATCGCCGAGATCGAGGTGCGCCTTGATCTCGGCGAGCGTGAGTTCCCGGGAGAACGACACGTCCGCGTTGCCGACGACCCGCTCGATCCCGTTCTCCCGGGCGTGCCGAATGGAATCCAGCGTCTGCTGGGGTTCGCTGTGCACGGCGGCCGCGAGGAGTTGAGCGTTCGGATCGGCCGGGTCGATCAGGGGCACCGCCAGCGCCTGCGCGACCGACTGCGGGTCGAGGTTCCGGTCCCGTTCGACGCCGTCGACGTACACGTCGGTCTGCTCGACGGCGTCGTCGGTGCCGAAAGTCGTTCGCTGCTTGCTGAACACGGTGGACAGACCGGGATGCTCCTCATCGGTCTGCTGCGCGAGCACCTCCCGCAACACAGCCGTGAGCTGACCGGCCATCTCCTCGGCCGACGCGAAACGCCGGCTCGGATCGGGGTTGGTGGCGCGCAACAGGAGTCGGTGGAAGAACTCGTACTCCACGAGCAGTGGCGCCTCCTCGGGTGACGGGATTCCGTCGAGGTAGCGGCCCTTGTCGGACGGCAGGTCGAGCGTCAGCACCGCGAGTGTGCGTCCCACCGTGTAGATGTCGGAGGCCACGGTGGGGCCGGTCTTGACGATCTCCGGAGCCTGATATCCGGGCGTGCCGTACAGGTAGCCGTAGTCCTCGATACCGGCGACGGCACCGAGGTCGATCAACTTGAGGGCGTCCTCGGTGACCATCACGTTGTCGGGTTTGAGGTCGTTGTACACCAGGCCGGTGGAGTGCAGATACGCCAGTGCGGGAAGGATTTCGAGCACGTAGGCGATGGCCTGCTCGATCGGCATCCGCTCCGGTCGCGCGTGTGTCGACAGGACGTCCCGCAGCGAATGGCCGCCGACGTACTCCATGACGATGTAGCCCATCGGGGTCCCGTCTGCACGGGGATGCTCCACGAAGTTGAAGATTTTCACGATGCTCGGGTGTGCCACCTCGGCGAGGAACTGGCGTTCCGCCACCGCGACGGCCTGAGCCTCGGCGTCGCCGAAGTGCAACAGGCCCTTGAGGACCACCCACCGGTCGCTGACGTTGCGATCGATGGCCAGATAGATCCAGCCGAGGCCGCCGTGCGCGATGCAGCCCTGTACCTCGTACTGTCCGCCGATCAGTTCGTTCGGACGGAGTAGCGGCCGGAAGTCGAACGTGGCTCCGCAGGAGGGGCACAGGCCGAACTCGGAGCTTTCGGACGTGGCGCCGGTGCGACCGACCGGCTTGTTGCACTTCCAGCAGAATCGTTTGCCCTCGGGGACCTTCGGGTCGGTCATCACGGCCGAGGCCGGGTCGAGGGTCGTCACCACGGGGACCTCGACGAGTCCGCCGCCGAGGCGCAGGCGCTGCCCGGAACGGGTCCGCGGCGATCGCGTCGAGCGCCCGGTGCCGGACGCGCCGGACGGTCGGGACGTGGGCGCAGCCTGCGTGGCGGGGCCCTCGTCGGGTTCCCGAACTGCCGCCTGCGTGGCCGGGCCCTCGTCGGGTTCCCGGGCCGCGGCCTGAGTGGCGATGTCCGGGTCGGTGGACTCCGGATTCTTCGAATGCTGTGGCATGCGTCCCCTCAGTCCTGGTACACGGCGGACGGCGGGCCGGGCGAGGGTCCCAGCATCGACAGCCACCGGTCGTACATCTCGGTCCAGGTTCCGTCGCGGCGGATGCGTTCGAGGGTGCCGTTGACGAACCGCACGAGGTCCTCGTTCGTCTTGGTGATGCCGATGCCGTACGGCTCCGCGCCCATGCTGTCGCCGACGATCTCGAGATACGGGTCCTGGGACGCCAGACCGGCGAGGATGGTGTCGTCGGTGCTCACCGCATCGACCTGTCGCTGCTGCAGGACCACGAGGCAATCCGACCACATGGGGACCGTGAGGATGTCGGCGTTCGGTGCCACCTGCTGCAACCGGGTCAGCGACGTCGTGCCGCGGACCACGCAGACCCGTTTACCGTTCAGGTCGGCGGCGTCGCGGATCGGTGAGCCCTTCACGACGAGAACCCGCTGCTGCGCCTCGAAGTACTCGGAGGAGAACGCCACCCGTTCCTTGCGGTCGCAGGTGATGGTCATCGTCTTCGCGACGATGTCGACCATCGACTCCTGCAGTGCCTTCTCGCGGTTCGCCGACGTGAGGATGCGGTAGTCGAGCCGGTCGGGATCGCCGAACAGATCCCGCGAGATCTCCCGGGCGACGTCGACGTCGAAGCCCTGGATGGCGCCTGTGGCGGGGTCGCGGAAACTCATCAGGTTGCTGCCGGTGTCGAGGCCGACGACGAGACGTCCCCGCGCGCGGATCGCGTCGACCGTCGGCATCGGCGGGGCGGAGTCGGTGTCGGGGAACGGCCGCAGGCTCGCCGTGGGATCACCACAGTCCTTCTCCGGAGCCGGCGCGGGTGTGGTGCCGTTCTCGGGGGCCGGCGTTGCGGCGGCGGGCAGCGGAGGTTCGGTGTACGAGACGCTCGGCGATCCGACGTGCTCCGGACTCGACTGGGCGCACCCGCCGATCAGCATCGTGACCGCCAGAAGCAGCAGCACGATCCGCCGGCGCCTCACTGGTATTCCCTCAACCGAGGCCACAACCCGATGATAATTCCGGCGAACGCGATCAGTGTCAGCACGAGTGCGCCGGAACCGAGCGCGGTCAGCACCCGGGCCGCGGACGCGACGTTCGATCGCAGATGATCGCGGGCGGACGCGATTCCGTCGGTCAACGCGTCGTCGACGGCGGTGAACTGGGCTGCGGAGTCGGAGGGGCCCGGTCCGATGGCGACCGTTGCCGCCGTGACGAAGTCGCCCCGGGCGAGGATCTCGTTCATGCGGTCGTGCGCCGAAGACCAGCCGGTCCACGCCTCCTGGGCCCGCGCCACCTCGTCGCGGCCGACCGCACGGTCTTCCCTGGGGTATTGCGACAGCAGATCGTCGAGCCGACTGGACTTGTCCTCGAAGATCGCGTCGTAGTCACCGTTCGAATCACGGCGGACCAGTTTGAGCGTCTCCTCGGTGCGTGCCTGCTGGGCGAGGATGCGCGCCGCGGTCAACTCGTGCATCGGGCGGGCACCCTGGGTGAGTGCGCGATTGGTCTCGAGGGAGGAGACGAGCCCGGCCACCAGCATCCAGACCAGGAGGATCGCGGTGCACGCCGACGCCAGCATCAACCCGAGATTGAACGTGCGCCTGCTGAGCCTCGCGATCACGATCTGGACGACGAGCAGCGCGACGAGAGCGACGAGGATCAGGATCAGCGCGAACCAGGGCGGACGCGAATAGTTCCGCTGGGTGTCCGCGACGTCCGATTCCTGGAGGGCGTGCAACTCCTGCGCCATCGGCAGCATGCTCGTCTGCATCAGCGTGGAGGCCTCGCTGAGGTAGGCGGCGCCGACGGGATGGCCGGTGCGATTGTTCGCCCGCGCGGTTTCGACGAGACCCGAGTAGACGCTGAGTTCGGTGGAGATGGACGCGAGCAGACGCCGGCTGTCCACGTCGCTCGCGGCGAGTCCGCCCGACGCGTACACCAGGTCGGCGGACGCCGTGCCGATCGCCTGCGAGTACGTGTCCCGGAGTTCCGGCGGCTCGAGCCCGCCGGAGATGAACGCCGTCGTGGCCGCGGCATCCGCCACCGACAGGGCGCTGTACAGATTCTGCGCCGAGAACGACAACGGTTCCGTCTCGGCGAGCACGCTGTCGAGCGTGGCTTCCCGGCCGTTCACGGTGGACGCGGCCACGAACCCGGCGGTGAGGGTGAGCAGCACCAGGAGGGCCCCGAGCGCGGTGAGCTTGGCGGGAGTCGACGCGAGGAACGCGCGCAGTTCCTTGCGCCGCGCCACCGCGGGGTCGACGTCGTCGTCCGCGGCGGCAGACAGGGCGCGGCTGCCGTGGGGTTCGATCGACGGTGCCTCACGCAGAACCACCTCGCACCCCTCCCGTGTCATGGCCGCACCTTGGTGGGGAGCATATAAGCAGCGGTCGGTTCTCGACTGCCGACGGGCAGTTCCGGGAGAAACCGTTAGTGTGAGGGAACTGCAGGGTGACCCATCAGGTCGGACAGGGGTAGTCGATGCGTGGTGACGGTGACGGCTGGGCAACCGGGCCGGACGGCAGTCGTCATTGGGGCAAGCACGGTGCGGCCGGGTTGTTGTTGCGTGCGCCGCTCCCGGACGAGACGCCGGCCGTGCTGCTGCAGCACCGGGCGGCGTGGAGTCACCAGGGCGGGACGTGGGCGTTGCCCGGCGGTGCCCGGGACAGTCACGAGACCACCACCCACGCCGCGGTCCGCGAGGCGCACGAGGAAGCCGGCATCGACAGCGCGGCCATCCGGGTCCGCACCGAGATCGTCACCATGAAGGCGGCGAGCGGGTGGAGCTACACCACGGTGATCGCCGACGCCGAACGCCCGCTGCCCACGATCCCGAACGGTGAGAGCACCGAACTGCGCTGGGTCCGGGAGACCGATGTCGCCGGGCTGCCCCTGCACCCCGGATTCGAAGCGGGATGGCCGCGACTGCGCACCACCGAGGTGCGACTGCTGCTCGCCAGGCACGACGTGCTGGGGGAGCGCGGCGCGCTGCCGCACCTGTCGAAGGCGCTGCCCCGCACGGTTCACCTGCCCGACGATACGTACGGATGGTTGCCGCGCGTCGAGGTGCTCGAGTCGTCGGACGCGGTCGGTCGCCTCGCCGAACCCGCCGGTCACGGCACCACGCTGGGCACGGTGACCGCGGTCGTCACCACCGACCCCGACCTGGTCGAACAGTTGCCGGCCACCGTTGTGGTCCTGTCGCCGGCGACGGTGCTGGGCTGGCTGGATCAGCCGTAACTAGGCGTTCTGCTGCAGCAGGGCGGACAGTGAGCGTGCCGCCGCCTGCGGGTCGCGGGCCTCGGTGATGGCCCGCACGACCACGATGCGGGTGGCTCCCGCGGCGAGGATCTCCGGAACACGGGGCTCGTCGATGCCGCCGATCGCGAACCAGGGGCGGTTCGGCTCCGAGTCGGCGGTCGAACGCACCAGGTCGATGCCCGACGCCGTCCGGCCGGGCTTGGTGGGCGTGGCCCACACCGGTCCGGTGCAGAAGTAGTCGACGCCGTCCTCGATGGCCGCGAGGCTGGCCTGCGCGCGGCTGTGGGTGGACCGGCCGATCAGCACGTCCGCACCGACGACGGTCCGTGCGTATGGGACGGGCAGGTCGCCCTGGCCCAGGTGCAGCACGTCGGCCCCGGCCGCCAGCGCCATGTCGGCGCGGTCGTTCACCGCGAGCAGCGCGCCGTGCCGCCTGGCCGCGGCCGCGAGCACCGACAGTGCCGCGAGCTCGTCCCTGGCGTCCATCGTGCCGAACTTCTTCTCACCGGCCGAGCCCTTGTCCCGGAGCTGGATGATGTCGACGCCACCGGACAGCGCGGCTTCGGCGAACTGCGCCAGGTCGCCTTTCTCGCGCCTGGCGTCGGTGCACAGGTACAAACGCGCTGCCCCGAGGCGGCGCCGGCGGTCCGTGAGGTTGCTGTGATGCATGGTGGTCACGGCATGACGGTAGCCTCTACGGTGAAAGTGCAACACGGGAGTCCCGGGGAACGTGGGGCTGAGAGGGGCTCACGCCGAGCCCGACCGTCATACCTGACCCGGATCATGCCGGCGCAGGAAGTGAGGTGGAGTTCAATGGCGAGATCGGTATCCGTCGTCGGAGGCGGAGTGATCGGCCTGTCCATTGCGTGGCGAGCAGCCCGCAACGGCTGGTCGGTGCGGCTGTACGACCCGTCGATCGGTTCGGGGGCGTCCTGGGTGGCGGGCGGAATGCTCGCCCCGTTGTCCGAGGGCTGGCCCGGTGAGGAGAGCGTCCTCGAACTGGGCAGCGCGTCGCTCGACCGGTGGCCCGAATTCGGGAAGGAACTCGAGGCCGGCGCCGGAGTCGAGTTGTTCACGTCGGAGAGTTCGCTCACCGTCGCACTGGACGGCGCCGACGCCGAGGACCTGCGAACTATCGCCGAATGGGTGGGTGCGCAGGGGCGGGACCTGCAGATTCTGAACCGCGCCGAGGTTCGCGCACTCGAGCCGATGCTGGGCCGCGGAGTCCGGTTGGGGCTCTTGGCCGTCGACGAACTGGCTGTGGACAACAGGCTGCTGCTGCAGGCGTTGCGGCATTGCGCCGAAGCCGCGGGAGTGGAGCTGATCGGCGAGGCGGTGCGCAGCCTCGACCAGCTGGACACGGACCAGATCGTCGTCACCGCGGGCATCGCGTCGCCCGCCCTGTGGCCGGGGCTTCCGGTGCGGCCCGTGAAGGGCGAGATCCTGCGGTTGCGTGCCCGCCCCGGGGTGACACCCGCGCCGGGACGCACCATCCGCGGCAGCGTCCACGGCCGGCCCGCCTACCTGGTGCCGCGCGCCGACGGCATCGTCGTCGGCGCCACCCAGTACGAATCGGGCAACGACACACAGGTCACCGTGGCCGGTGTGCGCGACCTGATCGCGGACGCCGAGGCGCTGATGCCGGCGATCGGCGAGTACGAACTGCGCGAGGCCTCGGCGGGTCTGCGTCCGATGACCCCGGACAATTTGCCTTTGATCGGCCGGGTGTCCGATCGTGTCGTGGTGGCGACGGGGCACGGCCGCAACGGCATCCTGCTCACCCCGGTGACCGCCGACGCGACGGTGGCACTGTTGGAGGGCTCGGCACTGGTCGAGGCGAAAGCCGCCGACCCCGAACGTTTCGAGAAAGTAGCGAGGTAAGAGATGAGTGAGCAGCAAGTAGTGGTGCCGATCGGCATCAGCGTCAACGGCGAGGACCACGAGTTCACGGAACCGCTGACCGTCACCGGGCTGCTGGAGGTGCTGAACCTGCCGACCAAGGGCATCGCAGTGGCGGTGAACGGCGCGGTGTTCCCGCGCGCCCGGTGGGACGAACTGGTGGTCCGGGGCTGGGAGATCGAGATCCTCACGGCGGTGCAGGGTGGCTGACGCGGCACAGGGCGTGCAGAAGGGCCTCACCATCGCGGGCCGCACGTTCGGTTCACGGTTGATCATGGGGACCGGTGGCGCCGCCAACCTCACCGTGCTCGAAGAGGCGCTCGTGGCGTCCGGCACCGAGCTGACCACGGTCGCGATGCGCCGGGTGGACGCCGCAGGCGGCACCGGCGTGCTGGACCTGCTGCGCCGGCTCGACATCGCGCCGCTGCCCAACACCGCGGGGTGTCGCGGTGCGGCCGAGGCGGTGCTGACGGCGCAACTCGCCCGCGAGGCGCTCGAGACCGACTGGGTCAAGCTCGAGGTTATCGCCGACGAACGCACTCTGATGCCCGACGCCATCGAGTTGGTCAGCGCAGCAGAACAACTGGTCGACGACGGGTTCGTCGTCCTGCCGTACACCACCGACGATCCGGTGCTGGCCCGCAGGCTGGAAGACGTCGGGTGCGTCGCCGTGATGCCGCTGGGTTCGCCGATCGGCACGGGGCTCGGTATCGCGAATCCGCACAACATCGAGATGATCGTGGACGGTGCGGGGGTGCCCGTCATCCTCGACGCCGGCATCGGAACCGCCAGCGACGCGACCCTCGCGATGGAACTCGGCTGCGACGCGGTGCTCCTGGCCACGGCCGTGACCAGGGCGAAGGACCCGGCGCTCATGGCGTCGGCGATGCGCGGAGCCGTGGTGGCGGGTTACGAGGCACGTCACGCCGGGCGCATCCCCAAGCGGTTCTGGGCGCAGGCGTCGTCGTAGACCTCGGGGTTCCGTCGGGGTCCTGCTCAGGGTCCGACCGGTACCAGGGGACGAGTCGGGAGTAGACCTGCGGCCGATGCGCGCCGGCCGCAGGTTCCGGCATCCTTCTCATCATGATTGAAGTGAGGGGACTGACAAAGACCTTCGGTGCGACGAAGGCGGTGGACAACCTGACGTTCAACGTGAAGCCGGGTATGGTCACCGGCTTCCTCGGCCCGAACGGTGCAGGCAAATCGACGACGATGCGCATGATCCTCGGGCTGGACCGCCCCACGGCGGGCAGCGCGCTGATCGACGGCAAACCGTACAGCGACCTGGTGCAGCCGCTGCGGACGGTGGGGGCTCTGCTCGACGCGAAGTGGGTGCACCCCAACCGCTCCGCCCGCGCCCATCTGCAGTGGATGGCCGCGTCCAACTCGCTGCCGAAGAGCCGGGTCGACGAGGTGCTCCACCTCGTCGGGCTGACCGAGGTGGCAGGCAAGAAGGCCGGCGGGTTCTCGCTCGGCATGTCCCAGCGACTGGGCCTGGCCGCCACGCTCCTCGGCGACCCGAAGGTGCTGCTGTTCGACGAGCCGGTCAACGGACTCGACCCGGAGGGCATCGTCTGGATCCGGAAGTTCATGCAGCGCCTCGCCGCGGAGGGCCGCACCGTGCTGGTGTCGAGCCACCTGCTGTCCGAGATGGCGCTCACCGCTGAACATCTGGTGGTCATCGGCCGAGGCCGCCTGATCGCCGACACCACCGTCTCCGAGTTCGTCAGCAAGTCCTCGGAATCGACGGTGCGCGTGCGGAGCCCACAGTTGGACGCGCTGCGCAGTGCGCTCACGTCCAAGGGGCTCACCGTCCGTGAGGACGGGTCCGACGGGCAGCAGGCGCTCGTCGTGGTGGATTCGAGCACGGACGCCGTCGGCGGGATTGCCGGTTCGCAGGGCATCATCCTGCACGAGTTGGCATCTCAGCGCGGATCCCTCGAGGACGCGTTCATGAAGTTGACCGGAGACGACGTGCAGTACCACGCAGAGGGCGTCGAAGATGTGATGAGGGGTGCACTGTAATGGCTGTTCTCAATGCCGAGCGGATCAAGATCACGTCGACGAGGTCGCCGTGGTGGTGCACCGTCATCATCATCGTGCTGGGCCTCGGTCTCGCTGCGGTCATCGGGCTGAGCGCGAAGGCCAGCATCAACTCCTTCAACAACCAGATCTCGGACGGTAAGCAACCCGACTTCGACCCATTCCTGCCGCAGATGTCCGATGCCGTCGGCGGGGTCTCCGGGTTCGGCGTGCTGGTCCTGATGATCCTCGCGGCACTGGCCGTGACCAGCGAATACCGGTTCGGGGTCATCCGCACCACGTTCCAGGCCATCCCGAACCGGGCGTCCGTCCTGATCGCGAAGGCCGGTCTGATAGGCGCATTCGGTGCCGTACTGACGTTCGTGCTCACGTTCGGCGCGTACGCCATTGCGAAGGCGACCGCCGGTGACGAGGCGGGAGCCGCCCTCACACTGTCGGGTGACGATGCCTGGCGGTCGATCTACGGCGTCCCGATCTACGCATTCCTGTGCGTGGTTCTGGCCGTCGGCGTCGGTACGCTCCTGCGGCAGTCGGCGGGCGCGATCGCCCTGCTGCTGCTGTGGCCGCTGCTGATCGAGAGCCTGTTCAACCTGTTCGGCTCGTTCGGCGAGAAGATCATGCCGTTCCTGCCGTTCCTCAACGCCAACAACTTCCTGGGGGCGCCGCAGGGAGTCGAATTCCACTGGGGTCCGTGGGGCAGCCTCGTGTACTTCGCGGTATTCGTCTTCGTGATCTTCGGGGCCGGTCTGGTGGTCGTCAACAAGCGCGACGCCTGACACCCGATAGAGTACTTTCGCCCTGCTCCTCCGCCAGGTGATCGTCGGGAGGCCTGGCTGAGGGTGACGGCGGGGCGGGAGCTTGTGGGCCGGTGCGAAATCCATTCGCGCCGGCCCACAGGTGCTTCTACGTTAGGCTCCCGACATGCGACTACGGGGAGTCTTCACGGTCGGAGTGGCCGGTGCGCTGGTGCTGGCCGGATGCTCGTCGACGAGCGAACCCGATGCGCCGCCGCTCGACGCGAGCGCTCTCGCGTCGTCGGTCACCGAGGCCGGAGTGGTGGGGCACCTCGAGCAACTGCAGACGATCGCCGAGAACAACGCGGGCAACCGCGCGGCCGGGACGTCCGGCTACGACGCCAGCGTCGACTACGTGGCACAGGTGCTGGAAGACAAGGGTTTCGACGTCCAGACCCCGGAGTTCGAGTTCCACAAGTTCGACGTCCGGACGGAGGTGCTGAGGTCCGGGGACCGTGACTTCGACGTGCGGGCGCTGTCGTATTCGCCATCTACCGGTCCGGAGGGGATCACCGCCCGACTGGTGCCGGCCCCGAAGGACGAGAGCCCGGGGTGCGAGGTCACCGATTACGACGGTCTCGACGTGACCGGGGCGATCGTCCTCGTGAACCGTGGGGTGTGCCCGTTCGCGGCCAAACAGCAGATCGCCTCCGAGCGCGGTGCTGCGGGCGTGATCGTCGTCAACAACGAGGATGGGCCGATGAGCGGCGGAACCCTCGGCGACCCCGACGCGGGCAAGGTCCCGACCGGCGGGGTGAGCAAGGCGGACGGCGCCGCACTCGAGCAGGCCGGCGGTGACGTCACCCTCACACTCGACACCGCCACCGAATCGAGCACGGCGCGCAACGTCATCGCCCAGACCAAGACCGGCTCGACCGACGACGTCGTGATGGTCGGCGCGCACCTCGACAGCGTCCCGGACGGCCCCGGCATCAACG
Source organism: Rhodococcus jostii NBRC 16295 (assembly GCF_001894825.1). Taxonomy (GTDB): domain Bacteria; phylum Actinomycetota; class Actinomycetes; order Mycobacteriales; family Mycobacteriaceae; genus Rhodococcus_F; species Rhodococcus_F jostii. Next base: position 15,965 of record NZ_BCWY01000076.1, read on the forward strand.
ACAACGGCACCGGCGTCGCCTCGATCCTCGAGACGGCGGTGCAACTCGGCGGATCGCCGGATGTCGACAACGCGGTGCGCTTCGCGTTCTGGGGCGCCGAGGAATTGGGTCTGCTCGGGTCGGAGGCCTACGTGAACAGCCTCAGCGAGGAGCAGCGGAACGACATCGCGCTGTACCTGAACTTCGACATGCTCGGTTCCGAGAACGCCGGCTACCTGGCCTACGACGGCGACAATTCCGACAACGTCGGCGAGGGGCCCGGACCCGAGGGTTCCGCGGGCATCGAGCGCACGTTCGTCGAGTTCCTCGAGGGCAACGGTGTCGCCGCGGACGGCACCGACTTCGACGGCCGATCCGACTACGGGCCGTTCATCGAGCACCAGATCCCGTCGGGAGGCGTGTTCAGCGGCGCCGACGAGACGAAGACACCCGAGCAGGCGCAGAAGTGGGGCGGCACCGCGGGTGTGACGTACGACGAGAACTACCACAGCCCGACCGACACTCTCGAGAACGTGAACCGGGCTGCGCTCGCCAAGAATGCCGCCGCGGTCGCGTACGCGGTCGGGGTGTACGCGGAGTCGCTCGCCGGCCCCAACGGTGTCCCCGCGGGCGCCGACCGGGAGAAGGCGCGGGCCGCGGAGTGATGTCCGATTCGTCACGGGTTACTGCATGTGACGCTGGGTTACCCTTACTCTCGTGAGCGACGACCCGGCCGAAGAGGACAGTGCCGAGTTCGACGCTGCGCCCACACCGAAACGCGGCGACAAGGTTCTGGGCTGGGTGGGGTCGGTGAACCGGCAGCCGCAACTGATCGAAGGACTGCGGAAGGTCCGTCGGGCACTCCCTGGTGATCCCGCGTTCGGTGATCCGCTGTCGACGGCAGGTCCGGGAAGTGCACGAGCCATCGCCCGCGTCGCGGACCGCTTCCTCGACCATCAGCCCGGCGCGTCACGCGAGATGAGCCTGGGCGCGCTGCAGGTGTGGCAGGCCCTGCTCGAACGCACCGGCCGCGGTCGCGGAACGCGCGAGGTGACCATCGTGTTCACCGACCTGGTCGGGTTCTCCAGTTGGTCACTGCCCGCCGGCGACAGCGCCACCCTCGCCCTGCTGCGGGACGTCGCACGGGCCGTCGAGACGCCCATCGTCGACCGCGGCGGGCATGTCGTGAAACGACTGGGGGACGGCGTGATGGCCGTCTTCCCCAGCCCGGACCGCGCGATCGACGCCGTCTTCGCTGCGCAGGAGGCGCTCGCGGAGGTGGAGGTGGACGGCTACCACCCCCGCATGCGCGTCGGAATCCACACCGGTGTGCCCCGGCAGATCGGCAGCGACTGGCTCGGTGTGGACGTGACGGTCGCGGCCCGCATGATGGAACTGGGCGGCGACGGCAACGTGATGGCGTCGTCCGCCACGCTGTCGAGTCTGCAGCCGGGCACCCTCGAGGAACTCGGTGTCGGCGTCAAGCCGTGGCGCCGCGCGTTCTTCGCCCCCGCGCCCAGCGGGGTGCCGTCCGACCTCGGGATCTGGCGGTTGCGGCTCCGCCGCCCGTGAGTACTTATTAACCGCGCGACGTTAACAAGTACTCACGAGCGACGAAGTCGCCACAGGGGGGACACGGGGCCGTGACCGGCGCCCAGGTCGTAGGACGCCTCCAGGCACTTGGTGACCCATTCCTTGCCGAACGCCACCGCATCGGGCACCGACCACCCATGGGCGAGGGCGCTCGCGATGGCGGCGGCGAGGGTGTCGCCGCCGCCGTGATCGTTGCCGGTGTCGATGCGGGGACTGCTGAACTCCAGGAACGTGTCGCCGTCGAACAGCAGATCCGTGCTCGACGCCGACGTCCTGAGATGCCCGCCCTTGACGATCGACCACTGCGCCCCCAGCGCGTGCAGCGCCTCCGCCGCCCGCCGTGCGGTCGCGTCGTCCTCGACCTCGATGCCGGTGATCAACCGGATCTCGTCGAGGTTCGGCGTCACCACCGTCGCGATCGGGATCAGCGTGTTCCGCACGGCGTCCAGTGCCTCGGCGTGCAGGAGCGGATCTCCGTGCATCGACGCGCACACCGGGTCGACGACGAGCGGAACCGGTAGGTCGCGGCCGATCCCGACCTCGGTGCACACGGCGGCGACGGCTTCGATGATGGCCGTCGACGCGAGCATCCCCGTCTTCGCTGCCCCGACCCCGATGTCGTCGACGACGCACCGCACCTGGGCGGCCACCGTCTCCGGTGGGATCTCGTGGAAACCGCTGACGCCCACCGAGTTCTGCACCGTCACCGCGGCAACGGCGACGCACGCGTGGACGCCGCACAGGGCCATCGTCCGCGAGTCCGCCTGGATTCCGGCGCCGCCGCCGGAATCGGTGCCGGCGATGGTGAGGACCCGCACGGGGGTCTGGCCGTCGGGGGTCAGGGGCAGCAGCTTCACGAAGGGGACCTTACCGATTCTCTGAGGTGACGGATTCGACGGGCAGATACACGCGACCACCTGCGTCGACGAACTCGCCCGACTTCTCGGCCATGCCTGCCTCGATGGCCTCGATCGAATCAAGCCCGTGCTGCTGCGCGTATTCGCGCACATCGGCGGAGATCCGCATCGAACAGAACTTCGGACCGCACATCGAGCAGAAGTGCGCGGTCTTCGCCGGCTCCGCGGGCAGGGTTTCGTCGTGGAACTCGCGGGCGGTGTCCGGATCGAGGGACAGCGCGAACTGGTCGTGCCAGCGGAACTCGAACCGTGCCTTCGACAGCGCGTCGTCACGCTCCTGCGCCCGCGGATGCTGTTTCGCGAGGTCCGCGGCGTGGGCCGCGATCTTGTACGTGATGACGCCGATCTTGACGTCGTCGCGGTTCGGCAGTCCCAGATGCTCCTTGGGGGTGACGTAGCAGAGCATTGCGGTACCGGCCTGCGCGATCATCGCCGCACCGATCGCGGACGTGATGTGGTCGTAGGCCGGTGCGATGTCGGTGGCGAGCGGTCCGAGCGTGTAGAACGGCGCCTCCTCGCACAGTTCCTCCTCGAGTCGCACGTTCTCGACGATCTTGTGCATCGGCACGTGCCCGGGACCTTCGATCATCACCTGCACGCCATGCGATTTCGCGATCTTCGTCAGCTCGCCGAGGGTGCGGAGTTCCGCGAACTGGGCGTCGTCGTTGGCGTCGGCGATGGAACCGGGGCGCAGTCCGTCGCCGAGCGAGAACGTGACGTCGTAACGGTGCAGGATCTCGCACAGCTCGTCGAAATGGGTGTACAGGAACGACTCCCGATGGTGGGCCAGGCACCAGGCCGCCATGATCGAACCGCCGCGTGAGACGATGCCGGTCACGCGTTTCGCGGTCAGCGGGATGTAGCGGAGCAACACCCCGGCGTGGACCGTCATGTAGTCGACGCCCTGCTCGCATTGCTCGATCACGGTGTCGCGGTAGATCTCCCACGTGAGTGCCGTCGGGTCTCCGCTCACCTTCTCGAGCGCCTGATAGATCGGCACCGTCCCCACCGGCACCGGCGAGTTGCGGAGGATCCACTCCCGGGTCTCGTGAATGTTCTTGCCGGTGGACAGGTCCATGATGGTGTCGGCGCCCCACCGTGTGGCCCACACCATCTTCTCGACCTCCTCCGCGATCGACGACGTGACGGCGCTGTTGCCGATGTTCGCGTTGATCTTGACCGCGAACGCCTTGCCGATGATCATCGGCTCGAGTTCGGGGTGCATGCGGTTGGCCGGGATCACGGCCCGACCCGCGGCCACCTCGTCGCGCACCGTCTCCGGTGAAACACCCTCGCGTGCAGCGCAATACCGCATCTCGGGGGTGAGGTGGCCGGCTCGAGCGGCGTCGAGCTGGGTGCCCTCCCGGTCGGCGATCCACGGTGCGCGCAGGTGCGGCAGTCCCGCTTCCAGGTCGATGACGGCGTCCGAGTCCGTGTACGGACCCGACGTGTCGTATACGTCGAGGTGCTCGCCGTTGGTGAGGTGCACCCGGCGGACCGGCACCCGGACGTCGTCGCCCGACGTCAGGTACTGCTTGGTGCTGCCCTCGATCGGCCCCGTGGTGACGGACGTGGCTGTAGATACAGTTTTGCTCATCGTTGATGCTCCCTACGCCGGCATTACCCGGACAGGTTCGACGGTCGACGGCCCTAGCCGTCCTCTCAGCCCGCTGGTGCGAGCCCCCGTGGATGTGTAGTTGTCGCACAAACTGTAACCGAGATCTCTGTGGGTAAACATTCGGGTGAAACTTGGACATCGCTTCCGACCGTCGGTATAAAGGGTGATGAACATCACATTTCGATTACGACGCATGCCCCCAGGAGGTCGCAATGCTGACGGACTCGCAGGTAGTGGACGTGATCGACAATTCCGATCAGAACCGCTTCGAACTACGGCTGAGCGGTGATCTGGTCGGGATCCTCGGGTATTTCGACCTCGCGGAGACGCCGCCCGGAGCGGGTGCGGGTGTGGGCGTGGTCGCCGCCCGGCCGCCGGGTTCGAAGGCGCGGGGCCGGCCGGCGCCGGTGGTCTCGTTCATGCACACGGTGATCGTGGAGGACTTCGGTCACCGCGGGCTCGCCGCCCTCATGGTGGGCCGCTCGCTCGACCTCGCCCGCGGGTACGGGTGGAAGGTCCGGCCCGTCTGCACGTACGTGCAGCGCTTCGTCGCGGCGCATCCCGAGTACTGCGACCTCGTCGTACCAGTGGAGGGCTGACCGCGCACAGGGGCACGAATCGACCACCCGTCTGCAACGAAACGGTTCCGGCAGCGGCGATTCCGCTAGCGGGGACGTCGTCTTACTGATTCCATGAGTGGCATGGATCACATTCCGAACGGTTCCGAGTCGCCGGGAAGCGTCACGGCCGCCGACGCTCGCGTGCTCGACAACCCTGCCCACGAACGATTCGATCTGTGGCTGGGGGACGAGTTGGTCGGCATTCTCGGCTACCGCGACGAGGACGACATCCCCGGCTTCACGGCTGGGCCGGGTGAGGTGGTCGCGTTCATGCACACCGTCGTCAAGGAAGATTTCGGTGGCCGAGGGCTCGCTGCGATCCTGGTGGGCGAGGCGTTGGGTTCGGCGCGCGAGCGTGGCTGGAAAGTGCGTCCCATCTGCACATACGTCCGGCGCTACGTGGCGTCGAATCCGGCGCATCTCGACATTCTGGTCGCGGAATAGCTCTCTTCGAGAGCACTGCTCTTGCCATCTTCGGCTCCGCTGTGAATACTGCTCTATATAAAGAGCGGTGCTCACACTCGAAGGAGTCGTCATGACCGTGTCGGATCGGATCGACAATCGCACGGGGGTCGCGCGCATCTCCGCCGCGGCGTTGTTCGCGCTCGCCGGTGCCCTGTTCGTCGTCTACCCCGTGGCGCGTCCGTACGCGGCGGGCGGGGCCCCGGATGGAGGGGCCGAGTTCGCCTCCCCGTGGTGGCTCGTCGCTCACCTGTCCGCCGTCGGCGGTTTCATCGCGTTCGGACTTGCGCTGGTCGCACTCAGCGGCCGGCTGAGGGGGACCGGCGGCGAGCGGGCGGCTGTGGTCGCGGTAGCCACGTCGTGGATCGGGATCGGACTGACGCTGCCGTACTACGGGGCGGAGACGTTCGCGCTGCACGCCCTCGGCGGCAGCGGACTGGACGAGGACGCCGTCACGACCCTCGCGGAGAGCGTGCGGATGGGCGCGGCCCAGGCGACCCTCTTCGCCGCGGGGCTGCTGCTCCTCGCCGCCGGCGCGTGCGCGGCCGCCGTGGCGATCACCCGATCTGGGCTATTCGCCCGATGGGCGGGAATCCCGATGGCACTGGGGTTCGCGTTGTTCATCCCGCAGTTCTACGTCGACGCCCCGCTGCGAATCGCGCACGGCGTGCTCATCGGGAGCGGTTGCGCGGTCGTGGCTCTCGGTGTGCTGCGGTCTCAGTCGCCGAGGTCGACGACGACCGGTGCGTGATCGCTCGCGCCCTTGCCCTTGCGTTCGTTCCGGTCGATCTCCGCCTTGTCGACCCGGCCGGCGAGCGCGGGCGACCCCAGCACGAAGTCGATGCGCATTCCCTGCTTCTTCGGGAACCGCAGCTGGGTGTAATCCCAGTAGGTGTAGACACCGGGACCCGGGGTGTGGGGCCGGACGACGTCGGCGAATCCCGACTCGACGAACGCCTGGAAGGCCTCACGTTCGGGGGCGGACGTGTGGGTCTTGCCCTCGAAGAGGGCGGGATCCCAGACGTCCTCGTCGGTGGGGGCCACATTCCAGTCGCCGACCAGGGCGATCTGAGCGTCCGGGTTCTGCTCCAGCCAGCCGACCGAGTCGGTGTGCAGCTTCGCCAGCCAGTCGAGCTTGTATGTGTAGTGCGGATCGGTCAGCTCGCGGCCGTTGGGGACGTACAGGCTCCAGATGCGGACGCCGTTGCAGGTGGCGCCGATGGCGCGGGCTTCCTGCGCGGGTGCGACCTCCGGGTCCTTGTGGAAGCCGGGCTGATCCTCGAAACCGACCTGCACGTCATCGAGGCCGACGCGGGACGCGATGGCGACACCGTTCCACTGGCTGAGGCCCACGTGCGCCACCTCGTACCCGAGTTGGCGGAAACGTTCGTACGGGAACTGCTCGTCCTTGCACTTGGTTTCCTGCATCGCGAGCACGTCGACGTCGGTCCGCTGGAGCCAGTCCAGGATCCGGTCGGTACGGGCACGAACAGAGTTCACGTTCCAGGTTGCGATACGCACGGCAGCCACCCTAGCGGCAGTGTCCGACAGGTCCTCAGCCGCCGGGTTCCGTGGCGTAGCGGTACCGGTGGTGCGCGACGAAGCCGAGGTTGCGGTACATCGCCTGCGCGCCCTCGTTCTCGACAGCGACCTGCAGGCACGCGTGGGTCGCGCCGTGTTCGCGCCCCCAGTTGATCATGTCGCCGCAGATGAGGCTGCCGATCCCGTGGCGGCGGTGGGCCTCCGCCACCTCGACCGCGGTGAGCCCGACCCACCGGCGGTCGTCGGGCGCCGACGTGACGGATCCCCGTGCGACGGCGAGCAGTGTCGAATCGGCGGCGCCGATCCGGCCGAACCCGAGGGTCCCGCCGCGGACGGAGTCCAGCACGTCCACCGCGAAGTCGGGCAGCGCGGACCCGCGGTAGCGGTAGAGCGCGAGCCAGTCGGGATCCGGGTGATCGGTGACGGTGGTGGTCCGCGGGCCTTCGGGCAGCGCCAGGTTGTCGACGTCGGCCGCCATCACGACCACCTCGTCGCTGACCTTCCAGCCGAGCGGCACCTCACCGAGGCGGTCGGGAATCAGCAGCCGCAGGGGACGGTCGCGCTCGGCGTACCACTCGCGGAGCCGGTCGAGGGTGCCGCCGGGGGAGGAGTCGTCCAGGCTCCCGACGCTTCCGCGGTCGCCGAGCGGTGCCGCGGAGTTGGCGCGTCCGGTGAAGCCGTGACCGTACCGGGCGAGCCACCCGTCGATCCACGCGTGCTCGATCCCCGGCCAGCCGTCGGCGGACGCCAGTTCGAGGGACCGGATCTCGCTCGCACGCACCGGTCGTGCGGGAACGGCCTTGAGCGCGACCACCCGGTCCGGTTCGACCTCGACGAGGGAGTCGTCCGCCGCGCGGACGGCGACGAGCGGTTCGACGCTCTCCAGGGTCCCGATGACGTCGGTCATCGGGTGGGTGGAACCGGGTGGCAGCCGATACCGCAGCACCACCCGGCTTCCGAGCGGAATGTCAGTCGTCATGCCCGAACGGGTCTTCGACCGTGCCCGGCACCCAGCTGAGACCGGGAACTCCCCAGCCGGCGCGCTTGATGGTCTTCTTGGCGGCGCGGGCGTTGCGGCCGACCAGCATGTCGACGTAGAGGAAACCGTCGAGGTGACCGACCTCGTGCTGCAGCATGCGGGCGAAGAAGTCGTGCCCTTCGATCTCGACGGCATTGCCGTCGGCGTCGGTGCCCGTGACCTTCGCCCACTCGGCCCGTCCGGTGGGGAACTGCTCGCCCGGCACCGACAGGCAGCCCTCGACGTCGTCCTCGGGGTCCGGCATGGTCTCCGGTCGTTCCGACGTCTCGAGGACCGGGTTGACGACGCATCCGCGGCGGCGCAGCGCCTTGCCGTTCTCGTCGACGTCCGGGCAGTCGTAGACGAACAACCGCAGCGGTATTCCGACCTGGTTGGCGGCGAGTCCGACACCGTTGGCGGCGTCCATCGTGTCGTACATGTCTGCTATGAGTTCAGCGAGTTCCGCAGGTGACTGGGACACCGTCTCGGTCGGTTCGTGCAGTACCGGGTCGCCCACGATCCGGATGGGGAGGATGGCCATGGTCGTCAAGGATAGTGCGGCGCGCCCGGGCCGTTCGCACTGCCCACAGCCTTCGGCGTGGTTGAATAGGCGCTGAAGTACAGCTGTGTAATTCGTTGCTCGGTCGGCCACGCGATCGAGGGGCCGGGGGAACGTGGTTTCGCTGAGGTCGAGCGAGAGCTAGTAGTCGAGGAGTGAGATGGACGGCGCAACAGCGCGTAGTCGGAACCAGTCCGAGCGCACCGACAGCGACAGCTCCGTAGGGGTCAACGACGTCGGAGGCGACGGCCTCTCGCGTCGGGAGCACGACATCCTGTCCTTCGAGCGTCAATGGTGGAAGTACGCCGGCGCGAAGGAAGAAGCGATCAAAGAACTGTTCGACATGTCCGCCACCAGGTATTACCAGGTGCTCAACGCGCTGGTGGACCGGCCGGAGGCGCTGGCCGCCGACCCGATGCTCGTGAAGCGGCTGCGACGGCTGCGTGCGAGCAGGCAGAAGGCCCGCGCCGCCCGTCGCCTCGGGTTCGACGTCACGTAGCACCCGGTGGCTAAGGTCGACACCGTGAGTACTCCGAAACCCGAATCGTCCGGCCCGCCGTTACGTGCCCTCGCGATGGTGCTGATCGCTCTCGCGATTCTCTTCGCGGGTCTCGGGTTCGCCTCCCTGGGGGGCTCGGACTCGGAGGAGACCGCAGCGACCGTCACCACCTCGGCGGCGGCCACAACCACCGCCGCTGCACGCTCGACGCCGGCGGCCGGGGCGGCGGGAGCCACGTCGGCGTCCGCGACGAGCGCCCCGTCCGGCGCATCGAGCACCACGAAGTCCGCCGATGCGGCGTCGGTCCCGGTTCGCGTGCTGAACAACAGCAACGTCACCGGTCTCGCCAGTCAGACGGCCACCGAGCTGATGTCCTCGGGGTGGACGGTGTCGGAAACCGGTAACTACAGCGACGGCACCATCTCCGAAACCACCGTGTACTACGGGACTTCCGCCGCCGAGAAGGAGGCGGCCACGGAGATCGCCGCCCAGCTCGGGGTGTCCGCGCAGCCGCGGTTCCCGGGTATCGCGAATTCGTCCGCCGGTGTCATCGTCATCGTCACCTCCCCGCAGTAGACCGGACGGTCGGTGCAGCGTCACCGCGGTTATGATCAGATGCACTTCTTCGCCACCTCAAAGGAGCGGTTTGATGGCCTCGAGTTCTACCCGTCGGATGTCCTGGCGCATTGTCACCCCGGTGGTGGCCATTGCAGCACTCGGACTGACCGCCTGCAGTAACAACGAGGGGCCGACCGACGTTCCCGGCACCACTCCTCCCGTCTGGACCGGTGCCGCCGATCCCAGTGCGGCAGGTGTTCCCGGCGACGCCGAGAGCGGCTCGGGTGAGTCTGCCGAGAGTGGCGCGGTCAGCGCGACGCTGAAGAACGCAGAGGGCCAAGACGTGGGAACCGCCACGTTCAAGCAGGCCGGCAGCCACGTCGAGATCACCGTCTCCGTCAAGGATCAGACACCCGGATTCCACGGTTTCCACGTGCATTCCGTCGGCAAGTGTGAGACCAACTCCGTTGCGCCGACCGGGGGTGCGCCCGGAAACTTCCTGTCCGCGGGCGGGCACTTCCAGGCCGCGGGACACTCGGGACACCCCGCGAGCGGTGACCTCACCTCGCTGCAGGTGCTGGAAGACGGTACCGCCGAATTGGTCACCACCACCGACGCCTTCACGGTCGAGGACCTGAAGAACGGCGACACCGGTACGGCGGTCATGATCCACTCGGGCGCCGACAACTTCGCCAACATCCCCACCCGATACGCACCCGCTCCCGATCAGGAAACCCTGAACACCGGGGACGCAGGCTCCCGCGTGGCCTGTGGTGTCATCGGCGCCAGCTGAGCCGCGTGACATCCCGGCTGCGGCCGGGATGTCGGCGCGCTGCCGCACGCCGTGGCCTGTGGTTGGATCGAAACCGTGGTAGTTCCCTTTCCCGGTTCGCCGCGGCCGACGCTGGGTGTCGAGTGGGAGATCGCGCTGGTCGACAGGGTCACGCGGGATCTCTCCAATACGGCCGCGGAGGTGTTCGACGCGGTCGCGAATCTCGCGGGCCCCGAGGATCCGCGCATCACCAAGGAGTTGCTTCGCAACACCGTCGAACTCGTCACGGGTATCCACTCCACCGTCGGTGAGGCCATGGACGACCTCGACGAGTCGCTCGACCTGTTGCGTCGTGCGGCGAATCCGCTCGGGGTCGATCTCATCTGTGCCGGAACGCACCCGTTTGCGCAGTGGTCCACCCAATTGGTCACGCGTACACCTGATTACGACGAGTTGATCGAGCGCACGCAGTGGTGGGGCCGGCAGATGCTGATCTGGGGTGTGCACGTCCACGTCGGGGTGTCCTCGCCGCAGAAGGTGTTCCCGATCCTCAACGCGCTGCTGCAACGGTACCCGCACCTGCTCGCGCTGTCCGCGTCGTCGCCGATGTGGGCGGGCGTCAACACCGGGTATGCGAGTAATCGCGCACTGATGTTCCAGCAGCTTCCCACCGCGGGGCTGCCGTACCAGTTCGCGAACTGGGGACAGTACGAGGATTTCATCAGCGACCAGATGAAGACCGGCGTGATCACCAAGATCGGCGGGATGCACTGGGACATCCGGCCCGCGCCGCGCTGGGGCACCATCGAGGTCCGTGTCTTCGACGGCATCTCCACCCGCGCCGAGCTCAGTTCCCTCGTCGCGCTCGTGCACTGCCTGATCGTCGACCTGGACCGCCGTTTCGAGGCGGGCGAGAACCTGCCGAACCTGCAGCCGTGGCACGTGAAGGAGAACAAGTGGCGGGCCGCGCGGTACGGGCTCGACGCCGAGATCATTCTCGACGAGGACAGTAACGAGCGTCTCGTCACCGACGACCTGAACGACCTGCTCGAGAAGCTGGCGCCGACCGCGGCGCGTCTCGGGTGTGCGGACGAGTTGGCGTCGGTCGCCGAGATTCCCCGTCGCGGCGCCTCCTACCAGCGGCAACGTCAGGTCGCGGAAGCGACCGGGGGTGATCTGGTGGCCGTGGTCGATGCACTGGTGAAGGAACTCGGGACCTGAATCACGGTCTCGGACAGGGCACTCGTCCACTTCCCGTTCACGTGTTGTTTACACTTGGCGGGTGTCGATCGACGATGTTGCCGTTGCACGGCCGGGTGGGTCCGTCGATCGCTCTCGCATGTTCGTCGCGGGCGGGGCGTTCGGTGTGGCGATCCTGCTGCTGGTGGTCCAGTGCGTCGCGTACGCGCAGGGATTCCAGGGCCCCCTCGAAAGCCTGTCCCGCGACTATGTCCTGACCCCCAAATCGGCGTCCGTTCCGTGGGCGGGCCTCGCGCTCGCGATGGTCGGGCTCACGAACCGGCAACGCGTCGTCGCACTGTCCGCTGCGGCGGGCATCGACGTGGCGGTCGCCGCTGTTCGCTACCTGTCGGGTGGCCCGCTGACCGTCGGAAACGGCGCGACCTGGGTACTCACTGGGGTGGGTGTCTACGCGGCGGTCCGCTGGACCGGTGACCAGCGGCGCAGTGCCCTCAAGGGCGTCGGTCTCGGCGCGCTGCTGATCCTGGCCACGAAGTTCGGCGACGCCTGGCTGCAGGTCACCATCATGGCCGGGCCGATGGTTCTCGACGAATTCGCCCAACTGGCGGATCACGCGCTGGGAAGCCCGTCGTGGCACATGGGCCAGTTCGTCGACGCGCTCGGACCGGTCGGCTACGGCATCCTCCACTGGGTCTACATCGAACTGCCGGTCGCGGCCATCGCGGTGGCGGTGTACCAACTGCGGAACGGCTGGCCGTCGCACTATCTGGTGCGTACCTTCCTGCTGATCGGGCTCATCGGTCCGGTGTTCTACGTGCTCTTCCCGGTGGTCGGTCCGATCTTCGCGTTCGGCACCGAGGGGCAGGGGTTCCAGGTCAGCGATTACTGGCCCAACTTCGTCCCGACACCCGACTTCGCGCCCGAACCGATCGCGTTCGATTCGACGACGCCGCGCAACTGCATGCCGAGCCTGCACACGGCGTGGGCCCTGGCACTGTTCATCCACTCCCGGCAGGGCGCCTGGTGGCTGCGTCTCGGCGGCACCTTCTGGCTGGTGTGCACGCTGACGGCGACGCTCGGATTCGGCTATCACTACGGCGTCGACCTGGTTGCCGGCGCCGTCCTGTGCCTGACCATCGAATCGGCGCTGCGAGATCCCGAGCGGGGGTGGGGCTGGTTCCGTGTCCGGCTGGTCGGCGGCGGCGCCCTCATTCTCGCCGGCCTGCTGCTCAGTTACCGCTATCTCGCCGTTCCGATGGGCCGATTCCCCGAACTGTCCGGACCGCTCGTGCTCGGGGCGCTCGCCGCGATGAGTGTCGGGTTCTACGCGACGTTCTTCGCCCGACCCGACAGCGCACTCGCCCGCTGGGGAACCGGCAAGGCCGTCGTCACGGACGCTCTGGCGGCTCCAACTCGTTGATCATCAGCAGCCCGTCCTGATCCCGCTGCTCGCGGTAGGCCACCCGGCCGACGCTGTGGGCGATGACCGGCGCGGTGAACAGCGTGAAGATGCCGACGAGGATCAGCATCCAGATGTCGACGTTGCCGCGCAGTTCGAGGACGGCGCCCGCGAGCACCATGATCAGCCCGACCACCTGCGGTTTGGTGGCTGCGTGCATGCGGCGCAGGGTGTCCGGGAACCGGACGATGGCGATGGCGGCCGTCAGTGCCAGCAGCGAACCGCAGAGCATGAGGGTGGCCCCGATGACGTTCAATACGGTGCTCACGACTTGTCACTCACCCGGAATCGGGCCACCGACACCGAACCGATGAAACCGACCAACGACAACGCGACGATGGCAGGCACGATCGTCGTGTCGCCGGTATAGGCGGCCCACACGGCGAGTCCGCACATCGCGAGTGCGATCAGGGTGTCGAGGGCGACGAGACGGTCCAGCGAGTTGGGGCCGTCGAGCAGCCGGAACGTCGTCAGTACTCCGGCGACGACGAGGATGATCCCGGATATGACCGATACGACTGTCATGAGCTGCCCTCCTGAGCGGGGTCGTCGTACTGCTGGTCGCGGTTGTGCCAGGGGCTCGGTTTCCAGTCGGAGTCGCGCTCGAACGCCGCGATGAACAACTGCTCCAACTGCGCGACCGTGCGGTAGAACTGGCTGACCGCCTTCTGCGAGCCCATGTCCAGCACGTGGACGTAGACGATCCGCCGCACCTGGTCGATCTCGAGGACCATGGTGCCCGGAATGAGGTTCAGGACGTCGATGCACAGGGTCAGCACCAGGTCCGACTTGATACCCAGCTGATAGCGCAGGACACCGGTGACGGGCGGCGGTCCGGGCCGGAGCGCGAGCCACGCGATCTGCAGGCTCGACTGGAGCGAGTAGTACACGAACATCACGGCCAACCGGAGCAGCGGAAGTACGTGCACTCGACCTTCGACGGGCACCCGCGGCAGCGGCATCAGGACCATGATGACGGCGCCTACGGCGAGACCGCCGACGATGTTGCCCCAGCTGACGTTGCCCCACAACAGGATCCATACGGCCATCAGCCACAGCAACGCGCCGAACTGGAGAAGTCTCTCGCGTTTCATCGCGGCGCCTCCTGCGCTTCGCTGCCGGGGTGACCGCCGAGGACGGCGTCGATGTAGATCGACCGGTTCTGCAGATCGCTCGCCGCACGATCACTGATCTGGATGATCTGGCCGGCGAACACCGTCATCGCCAGCCCCACCGCGACGAGCGCGACCGTCGGAATCAGCATCATCGCGGGGATGCGGCCCACGTCGGCGCGTTCGTCGAACGCGATGTCGGCCTCGGACTCGTCGAGCAGCGCCGACGGGCTGACGTCCGCGAGGTCACCCTCGGGGGCGTCGGCGCGGGCCCGCCAGAACGCCTTGGTCCACACACGTGCGACGACGTACAGCGTGAGGAGGCTGGTGAGGGTTCCGCCGGCGACGAGGATCCACGCCAGCACGCTCGCGTCGGCCGAACCGGCCTGCAACAGCGCGACCTTGCCGATGAACCCGGAGAACGGGGGAATGCCGCCGAGATTGAGGGCCGGGACGAGGAACACGATGGCGAGGACGGGGCTCGCGGCGGCGAGCCCGCCGAGGCGACGCAGCGACGACGACCCGGCCTGGCGTTCGATCAGACCGACCACCAGGAACAGTGTGGTCTGCACCAGAATGTGGTGGGCCACGTAGTAGATGGCACCCGACAGTCCCGACTGCGTCGACAGCGCGACCCCGAACACCATGTACCCGATGTGGCTGACCAGGGTGAAGGACAGCAGACGTTTGATGTCGCTCTGCGCGATCGCACCGAGGATGCCGACGAGCATCGTCAGAAGGCCGCACACCATCAGCACGTTGTCGAGTTCGCCCTCCGGGAAGAGCAGCGTGTGCGCCCGGATGATCGCGTACACACCGACCTTGGTGAGCAGGCCGGCGAACACGGCGGTGACCGGTGCCGGTGCGGTGGGGTAGGAGTCGGGCAGCCACGTCGACAGCGGGAACACCGCGGCCTTGATGCCGAACGCCACGAGCAGCACCCCGAAGATGGCGGTGCGGGTGCCGGACGGGATGCCGTCGAGGCGGGTGGCCATGTCGGCGAGGTTGAGGGTGCCGGTCGCCGCGTACGCGAACGCGATGCCCGCCAGGAAGATCAGCGACGACACCATCGACACCATCACGTACGACACACCCGCGCGGACGCGGTCGGCGCTCGCCCCGAGCGTCAGCAGCACGAAGCTGGCGGCGAGGAGCACCTCGAAGCCGACGTACAGATTGAACAGGTCGCCCGCGAGGAACGCGTTGGAGATGCCCGCCGTCAGCGCCAGATACGTCGGCAGGAAGATCGAGACGGGCTGGTCTTCACTGCCGTCGCGGATACCCTGACCGACGGCGTACGCCATGACGGCGAGCAGCACGATCGACGAGACCACCAGCATCATCGCGGACAGCCGGTCGACCACCAGTGTGATGCCGATCGGGGAATCCCAGCCACCCACCTGAATGGCCGTGGTCCCGTCGCGGTCGGCGAGGAACAGCAGCAGTCCCGACACGACGAGGACGGCGATCAGCGCGACGAGCGTGATGATCCGCTGGGCGCGCGGACGCCGGCCCAGCACCAGCGTGGCGGCGGCGGCGAGCATCGGGACGAGGACGGGCAGCGGCGCGAGTGCCGTGATGATGTGCGGAGAGATGATCACGACTTCTCTCCGATGCTCGCCTTGTCCGAATCCTCGTCGTCGTCGAAGTCACCCTCGTCGTCGAAGTCACCCTCGTGCAGGTCTTCGTAGCACTCGAGGTCCTCGAGGTTCTTCAGCTCTTCCAGAGGAATGGGGTTTCCGTCCTTGTCGAATGCGTCGCCGCTGAAGCTCGGTTCGCCGGTGACCGGGTCGTCGGAGCGGTCGCGGTCGGGGGCCTCGGCGGGAGACCGGCGCCGCAGGACCTTGGTGTCCTCGGGGTCGTTCTCGACGGCGTCCTGGGTGGTGATCTTGAACGACCGGTACGCGAGGGCGAGCACGAAGCCGGCGATGCCCATCGTGATGACGATCGCCGTCAGGATCATCGCCTGTGCGAGCGGGTCCGCCATCGACTCGTGAATGGACTCCCGGCCGACGATGGGCGGATTGCCGTCCGTACCGCCGGACGTGAGGATCAGCAGGTTGATGCCGTTGCCGAACAGCAGCAACCCGAGCAGCATGCGGGTGATGCTGCGCTCGATGAGCAGGTAGACGCCGGCCGACACCAGGACGCCGATGATGACGAGAAATCCGATGTTCGCGCTCATCGCTGGTTCACCTCGATCTGTGCGTCGAGACGCGCTCCGAGACTGCGGAGAACGTCGAGTACGAGACCGACCACGATGAGATACACGCCCAGGTCGAAGAACAGGGCGGTGACCATCTTGACGTGGCCGAACACCGGCAGCGTCACCTCGAAGACCGCGGAGGACAGGGCGGGTGCGCCGAGGAACAGCGATGCCAGCGCGGTGCCCGCGGCGAGCGTGAGGCCGAGGCCGAGGATCTTGCCCGCGTCGATCGGGACGGTCTCGCCGAGCTCGTAGCGTCCTCCCGCGAGGTACCGCAGGACGAGCGCGAGTCCGGCGGTGAGGCCGCCGGCGAATCCGCCGCCGGGTGCGTTGTGTCCGGCGAAGAAGAAGTACACCGACAACACCATGATGGTCGGGAAGATCAGCCGGGTCGTCACCTCGAGCACCAGCGAGCGGTGTTTCGGATCGATGAGGTCGCCGCCGAGCAGCCACGTGGTCTCCGAATGCGAGGCCGACGACTCGGCGGAGACCGCCGGTGCGTCGGACACGCGGGGGGCGCTGCCGAAGCGACGGTTCCGGAACACCAGGCTCGCGACACCCGTGGCGGCCACGAGCAGCACCGAGATCTCGCCGAGGGTGTCCCAGGCGCGGATGTCGACGAGCAGCACGTTGACGACGTTCTTGCCGTTGCCGAGGTAGTACGCGGCGTCGGGAAGCCGTTCGTAGATCGGCACCGAGTTGCGGGCGTTGATGGCGTACGCGCCGATCGTCGTGATGGTGGCACCGACCGCGACGGCCAGAAGGGCCCGCGGAATCTTGAACCCGATCGCCCGCCGCTCGTCCACCTCGGCGGGGAGCTTGCGGAACACGAGGACGAAGATGACGAGGGTCAGCGTCTCCACCAGGAACTGGGTCAGCGCCAGGTCGGGGGCGCCGTGCAGGGCGAACAGCACACCGCAGCCGTAACCGCTGAGACCGACGAGGATCACGCTGGCCAGGCGGTTCCGCATGACGGTCGCGGCGAGCGCGGCCGCGACCATCATCAACCCGATGACGAACTGCACCGGCGAATCCCACAGCCGGACGTCGGCGCGGGTGTTGGTGCCGGCGACGAGCAGTACCAGCGGCACCACCACCAGGGTGCCGAGGATGGTGGCCTGTGTCAGCGGGAGCGAACCGCGCTGGGTCGCGCCCGTCAGCCGCATCGACAGGGCGTCCATGCCGCGCAGTGTCGCGTCGTAGATCCGGTCTGCGTTGCCGAGCGGCGGATGCTCGAACCGCAACCGGTTGACCCAGCGCTGGGCCACGAAGAGCGCGGTACCGACCGCGAACACCAGCAGGGTGAGCAACAGCGCGGTATTGACGCCGTGCCACAGCGCGAGGTGGTAGTCGGAGGCGGCCGTGGCGGGCAGCGTGCGCGAGTACGGCGTCAGCAGCTTCTCCAGCTGCGGCGACACGAGTCCCGCGGCCAGACTCAGAACCGAGAGAACGGCGGGCGCGGCGAGGAACAGGGGTCCGGGGGCGTGCATGTTCTGCACGGCCGGACTCGGCCGCGCGAGACGCTTGCGGCCGAACGCACCCCACATGAAGCGCACGCTGTAGGCGAGCGTCAGGATCGACCCGAACACGACCACGCCGACGGTGACGATCCGTGCCGGGTCGGCGAGGACGGACGTGCTCAGCAGGGAGTCGAATGCGGCTTCCTTGCCGACGAACCCGAGGAACGGCGGAAGTCCGGCCATGCTTGCCGCCGCCATCGCGGCGAAGACGGTGAGCGCCGGCGCACGGTCGCCGAGGTGCGCGAGTTTGCGGATGTCCCGGGTGCCCGTCGAGTGGTCGATGATGCCGACCACCATGAACAGGGCGGCCTTGAACATCGCGTGGGCGACGACCATGGTCATCCCGGCGAGCGCGGCGTCCCGGGTGCCGAGGCCGACGAGCACCATCATGAACCCGAGCTGACTGACGGTGCCGAACGCCAGCACCAGTTTGAGGTCGAAGGCGCGCATCGCCCGCCATCCCGCGAGGACCATCGTCAGCAGGCCGAGCGTGATGATCGTGAACCGCCAGGGCGCCGAGTCCGCGAAGCCGGGCGACAGCCGCGCCACCAGATAGATGCCGGCCTTCACCATGGCCGCGGCGTGCAGATAACCGCTGACCGGGGTCGGGGCGGCCATCGCGCCGGGCAGCCAGAAGTGCAGGGGCACGATCGCGGATTTCGACAGTGCGCCGATGAGGATCAACACGACGGCGACGCCGGCGAGCCAGCCTCGCGGTGCGATCTCGATGAGTTCGGACAGGTTGTAGGTGCCGCCGACCTGGCCGAGGATAATGATGCCGACCAGCATCGCCAGACCACCCGCGGTGGTGACCAGCAGCGCCTGCGTCGCGGCCCGGCGGCTCGACGCGCGTTCGGCGTAGTGACCGACCAGCAGGAACGACAGGACGGTCGTCAGTTCCCAGAAGATGTACAGCAGCAACATGTTGTCGCTGGCGACGAGGCCGAACATGGCGCCGGCGAACGCCACCATCTCGGCGGCGAAGATGCCGAGGCGCGGTTCGTCGTCGGTGAAGTAGCGCGCGCAATAGATCAGGATCAGCGTGCCGATGCCCAGCACCAGCACCGACATGATCGCGGCGAGCGGATCGAACCAGAAGTCGAGGTCCATCGACAGCCCCGGAACCCACTCGATGGAGACCGTCTGGACTGTGCCCCAGTTCGCGATCACCCATCCAAGCGACGCCAGCGGGACGAGGGAGAGGGGGTAGAAACCGTTGCGGCCGAACTTGCGCACCACTAGCGGAGCCAGAACGGCGGCAACGGCATGGGCGAGCAGAACAGCAAGCAAAAGGCACTCCGTCGGGGGTCAGCGGGCGGCGGGGTGTCGGAACGAAACGAACCGAGTCGTGTAGACCGTTCGCTTAGCTAGCGAGTTGGGCTACACGTACATCCTACTGGGTCGGTTATTCGGACTCACAATCGCGGCAAATCGGACTAAAGGGGCGGAATGTGTTATGAGCGACTTCCCGGACTGATCTATCTTGTGAGTGTGCCTGCCGAGATCCGAACCGCCGCGCTCGCCCACATCCGCGACCGGAAACTCCTCCAGACCCGATCGGTGGGGAAGACCGCGTTCTACATGGCCGGCGGCAAGATCGATCCGGGCGAGAACGCCGAACAGGCTCTGCACCGAGAGATCCGGGAAGAACTCGACGCCGGGATCGTCGACGGGACACTCGAGCACCTGGGGGTGTTCGAGGCACCCGCGTACGGACATCCCGAGGGCACGGATCTGCACATGACCTGCTTCCTCGCCGAACTCGGCGCCGAACCCCGGCCGACGAGCGAGATCGCCGAACTGCGGTACTTCACCGTCGACGAGTACGCGGCGATGCCGGAGGTCGCGCCCGGCTCGATGCTCGTGTTCCGCCGACTGCAGTCGCTCGGCCTCCTCGACTAGCTGCCGTCCGGGGTATTGCGCCGCTCGTGTACCGCGTAGACGCAGAACGCGACGACGAGCAGCATCGCGACACCGGCGAGATGGTCGGACGCGGCCGTCGAGGCCGGCGACGACGGCAGGCGGTTGCTGGTGGTCGCATCCGAGTAGACCACCCGGCTGCGGGGAACGGTGGTCGCCGCAACGAACACCAGCGACGCGAACGGCAGCGCCAGACCGAGCACCGCGACGGGCGCCGAACCCGGCAGCGCGGAGGCGAGCGCGAAACCCGTCCCGCCGCCCAGAACGGCCAGCCGGAACAGGAGTGCGACGCCGTCGTTGCCGAAGTCGGGCCAGACGGTCGCGACCAGTGGAACGAGGGCGGCGAGACACAGGCCCCACCCGGGCCGGCGCCACTTCGGCGGAACCCTGACCGCCACCGCGATTCCCGCGGCCAGGGTGAACACGCCGACCGCGAGCAGGGCCGCCGCCGGAATCGTCACCCGCGGGGTCCGGAGGTCGTCGAGGACGAGCACGGCCGCGGCGGTGACACCGGTGGCGGCGAGGAGAAAGCGTCCGTCGAGCCCGGGGAATCGGCGTGCGATCAGGGCCGTGCCCGCCACGATCACGGCGAGGGAGAACGCGACGATCAGCCACACCGTCATCGGCTCACCGAATTCCTGGTCGTCGATCCACGCCCCGAGCAACCGGTTGAGCAGGGCGAGGGCCAGGGCGCCGACCAGCGCCGTCAGCAGCGTCTTCCGGTCGGGTCGTTGTACCCGGAACTGCGACCGCGCCACGACCGCCGACGCGACGGCGAGCACGAGCACCCCGACGAGCAGCCACTGCGGGGGTTCACCGATCGCGGAGGTGCTCATGCTGGCGGGTTCCACATAGGCGGCGTCGCCGCGCGGCAGTCGCTGCACACTCGCGAGGAGGAACGCACCCGCGACTCCGAGTGTCAGAGCCAGTTGCGGAGCCCAGCGACCCCACACCGCCGCGACCGCCGCACCCAGCAGGAACCCGGCAGTCGCGGTCTTGGCGAAGTGCAGGGCGATCAGCGTGTCGACACCGCCCGCGTGGGGCACCACCCACCGGGCACCGATCAGGACCAGTGCGCACACTGCTGCCAGAAGCCACGACAGCCGCCGAGAGCCGGAGCGTTGCAGACCGGCCACGGCGACGACGGCGAGGACGAGGGCCACCACCACACCCGTCGGCTGGCTGCTGAGCCAGCGGTCGATCTCACGATCGGAGGCGTTGATCGTCCAGGCCCGGTTGCGGGGATTGGTGAGGACGAAACCGGCCAGTGCGCCGGACGCGAGAGCAGCCGCGGCCGACAGAGGTTCGCGGAAGTCCATTCGCTCACGGTACTCGAGCGGGTAGGAATGGAACCGGCGAACCCGGCGTTGGCACCGAAGGCGTGCCCGAGAACCACTCCGATCGAATACACCCGAGGCGAGGAGCCCAACTATGACGTCGATCAACGAGAAGGCCACCACCCTGCTGGCGCTGCACCAGCCCGGCAACCCCGTCATCCTGCCCACAGTGTGGGATGCCTGGTCTGCGAATCTGGCTGTGTCCGCCGGGTTTCAGGCACTGACGGTCGGAAGCCACCCGGTGTCCGACTCGATCGGCAAACCGGACAACGAGGGGATCACGTTCGATGAGCTGCTGCACCGCATCTCGCAGATTACCGCGGCCGTGGATCTGCCGCTCTCCGTCGACATCGAGTCGGGATACGGGCTCGAACCCGCGCGACTGATCGAGGGGCTGATCGGTGCGGGAGCGGTGGGCCTGAACATCGAGGACACGGTCCACAGCGAGGGCGGGCGTCTCCGCGAGCCGCAGGAGCACGCCGACTTCGTCGGCGGATTGCGGCAGGCCGCCGACGCCGCCGGGGTCCACGTGGTCGTGAACGCGCGCACCGACCTGTTCGTGAAGCAGGTGGGCGACGAGACAGACCGGGTCGACCGTGCGATCGCGCGGCTGAAGCTCGCCGCCGAGGCCGGAGCGGACGTCCTGTACCCGGTGGGCCGCCACGACGACGCCACCCAGAAGAGGCTCACGTCGGAGCTGCCGCTGCCCGTCAACGCCATCGGGCTGCCCGATCAGGACGACCCGGCGAGCTTCGGCCCGCTCGGGGTCGCGCGCGTGAGCTTCGGGCCGTTCTTCCAGGCCGCCCTCTCAGCGCACGCGGCTACGCTGCTCGGCCGCTGGTCCTGACCCGTGAGTACTTGTTAACCGCCCGCGGTTAACAAGTACTCACGGGCGCGTCAGCGCATAGGCCTTCAGGTGCGCCACTTGCTCGGGATCGAGTGAGGGGCGCACCTTTTCGCGTGCCTCGGCCACGTCGGCCGCCGTGACGTCGGCGGCGTCGATGTTCCGCCGCATGGCGGCCAGCGCGGCCTCCCGCAGCAGTGCCGAGCAGTCGGCGGCCGAGTAGCCGTCGAGGTCGTGGGCCAGGGCGTCGAGGTCGACGTCGCCCGCGAGGGGGACCGCCTTGCCGGACGTCCGGAGGATGGCGCGGCGGGCGTCGCCGTCCGGTGGCGGCACGAACACAAGTCGCTCCAGGCGGCCGGGTCGCAGCAACGCCGGGTCTATGAGGTCGGGGCGGTTGGTGGCGGCGACGACCACGACGTCGCGGAGCGGTTCGACGCCGTCGAGTTCGGTGAGCAGCGATGCCACCACCCGATCGGACACCCCGGAATCGGAACTCTGACCGCGTCGCGGAGCCAGCGCGTCCACCTCGTCGAGGAAGATCAGCGACGGCGCCGAATCGCGCGCAC
Source organism: Rhodococcus jostii NBRC 16295 (assembly GCF_001894825.1). Classification (GTDB taxonomy): domain Bacteria; phylum Actinomycetota; class Actinomycetes; order Mycobacteriales; family Mycobacteriaceae; genus Rhodococcus_F; species Rhodococcus_F jostii. The sequence goes on from NZ_BCWY01000076.1 coordinate 38,266, forward strand.
GCTGGAACAACTCGCGGACGGCCTTTTCCGACGCGCCCACCCACTTGTCCATCAGCTCGGCGCCCTTCACGGCGTGCACGCTCAGATGTCCCGAACTGGCCAGCGCCCGAACGAGATAGGTCTTGCCGCAGCCGGGCGGGCCGTAGAGCAGCACGCCGCGTGGTGGGTCGACACCCAGACGGGCGAACGAATCCGGATGCTGCAGCGGCCACAGGACCGCCTCCGTCAGCGCCTGCTTGGTCTCCACCATGTCGCCGACGTCGTCGAGGGTGAGGCTGCCGATCGCGAGTTCCTCGCTGCCCGACCTCGACAGCGGACGGATGACGTCGAGGGCGCCGAGCAGATCGTCCTGGGTGAGCGCCGGGTCGATCGGCTTCCGGGTGGCGCGCGACGCGGCGCGGAGGGCGGCTTCCCGGCACAGTGCGGCGAGGTCGGCGACGACGAACCCGGGTGTGCGCGCCGCGATCGCGTCGAGGGTGACGCCGTCGGTGGGGACCTTCCGCAGGAGCAGTTCCAGGAGCGCTCTGCGGGTGGAGCCGTCGGGCAGTGTCAGCGCGAGTTCGCGGTCGCAGAGGTCCTGCCCGCGGAGCCGGCTGTCGATCGATTCCGGGTGCGCCGACGTCGCGACGAACGCGACCCCGACGGTCTCCACCGCGCGGCGGAGTTGTTCGACGATCAGCGCCGACACCGGTTCGGGGGTGGCCGGCAGCAGGGCGTCGATGTCGGTGATCAGCAGGACGCCACCGCCGCGGATCCCTTCCACCGCGGCCGTGACCCGTTTCAACCGCGAATCGGCTTCCAGCGCTCCGGCACTCGGACCGTCGAGTTCGACGACCCGCCGGGACGCGAGGACCGAACGGGCGAGCGTCGCCTTCCCGACGCCGGCGGGCCCGGTCACCAGAACCCCCAGATGGGGTGAGGCGCCGAGTTTCCGGAGCAGTTCGGGTTCGTCGAGTGCCAGCCCCAGCCACTCGGTGAGCTTGGCGGCCTGAGTCTGCGCGCCGACGAGGTCCTCGACCGGAACCGGGGGATCGTCCGCGGCGGCCGGGACGGGGGGCGCGGACAGCCGGGAGGGCGCCACAGACACCGACGGGCGCACCCCCTCGCCCCACCCGACCGCGGTGTTGGGCTGCACGCTCACCGGACCACCGGCGGGGTCGACCCCGGTCACGGTGAGCAACTCGGACGTCCAGGCGACGCCGAACGTCCGGGACAGCGCCTGCGTCGCCGGTGCGGTGCTGGTGCCGGGGCCCAGGTCGCGGGGGAGGAGCGACACGGTGTCGCCGACGGTGAGGACCTTGCCGAGCAGGGCGTGACGGAGGGTGACGTCGGAGATGGAGTTGACGGCCAGAGCGGATCCGCTGACCGTCACCGTCTTCCCGCCGTACACCGTCACGGGTGTCACGACGACGGTGCTGTTCTCGGACAGCCCGGCATTGGACAGTGTCACGTCGTCGAGGAGTGCAGTCCCGGTGGGGGTTCCGGCCGGAGCACGGCCGGCCACCGCGGCGGTGCGGCGGGCGCCGACCAGGGCGATGGCGTCCCATTCGCGGAGGCCGAGCGCGGCGAGGGCTTCCGGATGCAGCCGCACCACGCCGCGCCGGGCGTCGGCGGCCGAGGTGTTCAGTCGGACTGTGAGCGCGAGTTCCGGTGAGGTCACGCCGTCGAGCCTACGTGCGGGAGCGTCCTACCGGGCCCGGGGACGGCGCAGTCCGAGCCGTGCCGCCGATCGCCTGCCGCGGGCGTCGGGCTGACGCCGGATGGCACGCCGCTCGGCGGGCTTGATGTCCCACGTCTCGGGCCGCGCCGCCACCCACCGCTTCGAGTGGACCGCGAACGGAATGTGCGCGAGGTACACCGCCACGAGGACGAGCAGCAGGATGTACGGGTAGGTGACCAGGGCCGCCGCCGCGAGCGCCACCAGGACGAGGAGACCGGCCGCCATGTGCGGGGGCACGGACACCGTCTTCAGCGCGAGCGTGGGGATGCGGCTGACGATCAGCGCGGCGGAGATCACGGTCCACGCCACTACGACGGGATACGACGACCACCAGCCGTCGCCCCACTGCGCCGCGGCCGCCAGCGGGGCCAGCGCGACCAGCGCGCCGGCCGGCGCAGGCACCCCGGTGAAGTACTCGTTGGTGTAGCCCGGCGCGTCGTCTTCGTCGAGGAGCGTGTTGAACCGCGCCAGCCGCAGCACGATGCTCACCGCGTAGATCAGCGCGATGATCCAGCCGAAGCTCTGCCCGTCCAGCAGTGTCACGTAGAGGACGAGGGCCGGGGCGACGCCGAAGGAGATGGAATCGGCCAGCGAATCCAGTTCGGCGCCCATCTTGCTGGTGGCGTCGAGAAGGCGCGCGATGCGCCCGTCGAGCGAATCGAGCACCGCGGCGGCGCCGATCATCGCCAGCGACGTTCCCAGGTCGCCGTCGAGCGCGAACTTGACGGCGGACAGTCCCGCGCACAGGGCGAGGATCGTGACCACACTCGGCAGCAGCCGAACCGCCTGCTGTGGTCGTCCCCGCCGCTGTTGCTTCGCGTTCGCGATCACGGCAGTTGAGCGATGACGGTCTCGGCGCCGATCGTCCGCTGGCCTCGCTCGGCGAGCAACGTGGTGCCCGCCGGGAAGTAGGTGTCGACGCGGGAGCCGAACCGGATCAGACCGTACGTGTCGCCGATCGGGAGGGTGTCGCCGACCTTGGCGTCGCAGACGATCCTGCGGGCGAGCAGACCGGCGATCTGCACGACGGCGACGTCGTGTCCGTCGGCGGTGTGCAGCAGCATGCTGTTGCGCTCGTTGACCTCGCTGGCGTCGGCGAGATCGGCGGAGAGGAACCGGCCGGCGCGGTGGACGACCTTCTTCACCTCTCCGCCGACGGGGCTGCGCTGGACGTGCACGTCGAGCACGGACAGGAAGATGCTGACCCGGGGGAGTGGCTCGCTGCCCATGTCCAGCTCGGACGGCGGGACCGCGGAGTCGACGAGCGCGACCTCACCGTCGGCGGGCGCCACGGCGACACCGACGCGGTTCGGCGGCACGCGGTGCGGGTGCCGGAAGAACGCGGCGCAGGCCGCGGCCGAGGTCAGCGCCCCACGCCGGACCCACTTGCGCTTGCGCCCGACGAGCGCCACACCGAGGGGTGCAAGGACGAAGGGCAGCCCGGCCGGGTGGAGGGGCGGAACTGCTCCGCGGACGAGGTCGACGATGTGCCCGACGCTCGTGGGTTGCGGGGTTCCGGGGGGTGTGGGCTTGCGTGCCACGGGCTCCTCTAACTGTGTCGGACGGACGTGCTGCGCGCGCCATCGCGGCGCACTCACAGATTACGTGAGCGCTACCGGCTGCAACGGCATCAGGAGAGAGTACGCACTCGCGGGCTCCGATGTGTGAACGGATCGTGGCCGGATGGCGAGGGGAGTGAGGGGACCGGACACGTCGAACGTCAGCTGCTCGCCCGGCAGTGCGTCGACGGCCTCGAGGAGAAAACCCGCGTTCACCTGCACGTGGAAGCGCAGGCCCTGCCCCGCGCCGAGGCTGCCGACGACGATCTCGCCGGACTCCAGGACGCCGAGATCCACGCGGTCGCCGGCTTCGGCCAGGAGTGTCCGCAGCTCTGCCGAGGACAAGGTGTGCTCGATCCCGGGGTGTGTGGGCGACAGGCTGCGATGGTCGGGGAACGCACCGTCGACGAGGCGGGTGGTGAGCTCTTCGGTGCCGCAGCGGAGGGTGACGGCATCGGAGTCGACGAGTACGGACACTTCCGCGTGGCGGCGCAGGAGCCCGGCGGCGTCGTCGAGGAAGGTGCACGGCACGACGGCGGAGACCGGCGCGTCCGGCGGCGCGAGTACGGCCGCCGTGCCGACCGCCAGCCGGTAGCGGTCGGTGGTGACGAGCCGCAGCACGTCGTGGTCCGTCTCGAACAGGCACCCGCGCAGCACCGGGTACTCCGACTCGGGGTCGGCGGCGAACCGCACCGAACCGAACGCGGCGAGCAGGTCGGTGGTGCCGAGGACGAACGCGCTCTCCGTCTTCGGTCGAGCGTCGAGCAGGTGGTGAATTCTCGTGAGTTCGCGTCGGGCGTCGTCGAGCCCTTTCTCGAGCCGGCCGAGATGCCGGTCGAGCAGTCCGTGGGCGTCCGCGCCGTTCAGCACGGCCGACATCTCCTTGACGGGCATTCCCACCCGGCGCATCGCGGCGACGAGGACGGCCGCCTCCACGTGCCGGTCGGTGTACCAGCGGTAACCCGTGCGGGGGTCCACCACGTGCGGGGTGAGGACGCCCGCCTTGTCGTAGAACCGCAGGGCGCTGACCGACAGACCGGACGCCTGCGCGAGTTCGCCGATGCTGAGCACGCCGCTCACTCTGCCCGGGTCGTCCGACACTCGCACGCATCGAGGTCTGCGCGGAGTCGCGAGATGGCCCCGCGGATCAGCCGGCCGTACCCGTCCTCGGCGAGGGACCCGCAGTTCTCCGCCGCCCGGTCGAGATGGTGCCGTGCCTCCGCCGAATGGCCGAGTGCGTGATGAGCCGCCGCCACGTTGAGGTGCAGCGACGGGTAGAAGCCCGCCACCCGCAGTGAGGAGTGGTGCTCCCGGGCGCGATCGTCGGTCAGCGAGTCGGCGGCGTCGAGGGCGAGCAGATCCCAGCGCAGTTCCTCCGCGGGGTCCGTCTGCACGTCCGCCAGGTAGTGGGCGAGCGTGACGACGTGCAAGGGGTCACGGTCGACGCCGGACGGGAGGGCGTCCCACACCTCCTCGAAGATGTGCCGGGCGCCCTCCCGGTCACCTGCCATTGTTAGTTCCTGCCCCTGCGCGATCCTCGCCATGACGGCGTCCGGTGTGTCCATACCGGCAACGCTGAGGCCTCGACCAGGTCGAGGGTCAAGCCTTGCGCTCGGCCTCCGACTTGATGCGGGCGAGCGTGGTGTTCATCCCATTCACGAGGTCGACCTCGAAGTCCTCGTTGCCGCCGAGGACGGTCTTGACCAGGAACTGCGACACCTTGGACGTTCCGGTCGGCGCCTCGCGACGTTCGGTGACCTTGGTTCCGCCCGCCGTGGGCTCGAGTTCGTACGACCAGATGGTGCGGTTCTCGAGGATGCGGAACGCGAGGGCCTTGTTGGGCTGGAACTTCACGACCTTCGACGTGGTCGGCCACACGAGGAAGCCCTTGCGGTTGATGTTGACGGTCTTGGTGCCCTCTTCGACGACGCCACCGAGGATGCGCATCGTGCGGCACTGGGGGCTCCATTCGCCCATCCGCTTCAGATCCGACACGACGGCCCACACGTCTTGCGGGGTCGCGGCGATGTCGATGCTTGCTTCGAGGGTGTTTGCCATCGGCTGTCTCCAGTCAGGGAAGGTGATACGAACGGTAACAATTACTTTTGTGTCATCGTAGGCGTTCAGGACAGGGCGGTGTGCGGTAGGTCACTGAATCTTCGTCCGACCGCGGTTTTCCAGCGCTTCCGCGCGCCTCATCGAAACCCTGTAACCAAAGGGGCACGATGGGCGATGAGTCAATAGCGCGACGAAAAGTCGCGGGTGCAATGGCGCAATGGAAAGTTGTCGAGTCGGTGTTCGGAAGTGATCGGTCGTGAATGTTCATTCGATCCTGCGGTGGGACCGCAGCCCTCTCCCTCTACTCGAATCAGCCCGATTGCAAGGACGCCCGTCCTCGTGGCCGAGTGAAAAACTCGAACGTCTCATGACGCCACGCGAAATCGAGGAAGCCCTCCGCGGCCGTCGGTAGGCGCCGTTGTCGCTCCCGCAATCTCGTCACCCTCCCTCCGGCCTCGGGGGAGACTGGGTGATGTGGGAACCGAAGAGTGTGTCGTCGTCGGAACCGGAGCGGTCTCCGCAGAGGACGTGATCCGGGTGGCGCGTCTCGGTGCCCCGGTGCGGATTGCGGGGGACGCGATCTCGGCCATGGCGGAGTCCCGCAAGCGCATCGAAGCACTGGCCGAGGACCCGAAGCCCGTGTACGGGATCTCGACGGGATTCGGGGCACTCGCCACCCGGCACATCCCCTTCGCACGGCGGACACAGCTGCAGCGCAGTCTGGTCCGCTCGCACGCGGCCGGCAACGGCCCCGAGGTCGAGCAAGAGGTGGTGCGCGCCCTGATGCTGCTGCGGTTGTCGACCCTGGCCACCGGGCGCACCGGCGCGCGCCCGGAGGTGGCGCAGGTCTATGCCTCGTTGCTGTCGTCGGGGATCACGCCGGTGGTGCACGAATACGGCAGCCTCGGGTGTTCCGGTGATCTCGCGCCGCTGGCGCACGTCGCGCTCGCCGTCATCGGCGAGGGCACGGTCCGCGACGCCGAGGGCGCACTGATGCCGGCCGGGACGGCGCTGTCCGCCGCCGGCATCGAACCCGTCGTGCTCGAGGAAAAGGAGGGACTCGCCCTCATCAACGGCACCGACGGCATGCTCGGCATGCTGCTGCTGGCCTGCGAGGACCTGCACGGGCTCCTGCGGTTGGCCGACGTGACAGCGGCGATGAGTGTGGAGGGGCTGCTCGGCACCGACAAGGTGTTCGCCCCCGACCTGCAGGC
>NZ_BCWY01000077.1 GCF_001894825.1 Rhodococcus jostii NBRC 16295
GGGCGGTGTGGACGGGGTGCGGGTCGGCAGCCCGTTGCGGGTCGCCGGCTGCTGTCCGTTGTCCTTCCGCGGTGCGGGGGCCGCGGGCGCCGGGATGGCGGTCCGGACCGGGGCCGCGGGGATCCTCCGCTGCGGTCCCGTGTCCTGACGGGCGGCCTGCGAGACGATCAGCGCATTCGGGATGTGGATGCTGACGGTCACACCCGGGTTCCGTGCGGTGTCGAACGTCGACCGGAGGCGCACGGTCAGACCGTGCCGCTTCGCGAGCCGGCTCACGACGAACAGACCCATGTGGCGCGCGGTCTCGGGACCGACCTCACCACCCGAAGCCAGGCGCTCGTTGACGGCGCGCATGTCGTCGGCCGGGATGCCGATGCCACGGTCCGCGATCTCGAGCAGCACTCCTCCGTCCACTGCGCGGGCGAAGCTGAACGTCACCACCGTGTCGGGCGGCGAGGCGCGCAGCGAGTTGTCGACGAGTTCAGCGAGCAGGTGTACGACGTCGGTGACGACGGTGCCGCTGAGCGCACCCTCGGGGGTCGCGCCCATCTGCACGCGCTGGTAGTCCTCGACCTCGGAGATCGCCGCACGCAGCACGTCGCCGAGCGGAATCGGCGCGGCCTGCGACCGGCGCACGCGGGTGCCGGCCAGAATCAGCAGGTTCTCACCGTTCCGCCGCATACGCGCAGCCAGGTGGTCGAGGCGGAACAGGCTCTCGAGACGCTTCGGGTCCTTCTCCTCGAACTCGAGGTTCTCGATCAGGCCGAGCTGCTGGTCGACGAGCGACTTGCTTCGCCGCGCGAGCGTTTCGAACATGTCGTTGATCTGCAGGCGGAGTTGCGCCTGCTCACCGGCGAGCTTGAGCGCCTGCCCGTGGATGTCGTCCACGGCGCGGGCGAGCTGGCCGATCTCCTCGGAGGAGTGCACGGCCACCGGCTCGAACGACAGTGCCCGCGGATCGTCACTGGCCTTGATCTGCTCGATGGCGTCCGGCAGGTCGCGGCGGGCGGCCTTCAGCGCGCCGTACCGCAGGCGACGGATCGGACCGATCAGCGAACGGGACACGAGGAGCGCGAGAACGAGCGCGGCGAGCAGCGTTCCGAGGACGATCGCCGTGTCACGCAACGCGGCGGACCGGGTCTCGGCCGCGCGGACCTGCACGGTGGACGCGATGTCGTTCGCCGCCTCGCTGGTCAGTTCCTGGTAGACGTCACGGCTCGCGATGAGCGAGGAACGCAGCTGCAGAATCGGCAGCACCCCGCCGCGCGACGCGTCCGCGAGGCCCCGGTCGATGAGCGCGTTGCGGTCGGCGATGTTGTTTCTCAGCGTCTCGAGACGCGAATCGCCCTTCGGGTAGTACCGGTCGAGGACGTCGAGGAGGCTCGACTCGGCGCCGGCGGCCGCGACGACGGCCGACGTGGGAATGTCGCCCGTGCGGGCCTTCTCCCTGCCGTCGGGCCCGGCGTAGACGTCCTTCACGATCACGAGGCCCATGGCCTGTTCGAACAGACGACGCTGCGCCTGCCACGCATTGGTCAGCTGGTAGCCCTTGTCGACGACCTCGCTGTCCTCGATGGGCCGCACGATGTCGTCCACTTCGCGGATGAAGTCCGCGGCGAACGCGCGCTGACGTTCCGCGAGCAGGTCGGTGGCGACGCCCGGGGAATCCATCAGGTTCAGGAGGGCGCGGCCGTCCGAGACGGTCTGGTTGATGGAACTCGCGACGGCGGGATCCAGCTCGGGGTTCCGGGCCTGTTCGGACACGTCGTTCATCAGGGATTCCGCGTCCTCGCGGTCCTGCTTGGTGAGGGTTCCCGAGGCGTAACCACTGGTCACGGTACCCATCGAGGCCTCGAGGGCCACGATGTCCGGGACGACGACGATCTGATCGGCCGCCTCGGTGAAGTGGACGGCGTTGCTCAGCTCGCCCTGCACACGGAGCCCGCCGAGCACCATGGCGACGGTGACGGGAACTGCGAGAACCGCGGTGACCTTCCACCGCAGGCCCCAACCCTCGATATCCCAGAACTTTGCCCGGGGCGGCGAATCGTCGCTCATCCCACGCTTCCTTTCCAACCAGTCATAGCTCGCCGATCTGTGCTCGTGACCACGCCCACGGCACGGCAGACGTACTGGCCGGGACGACACGCGTCGACAGAGGAAAGTGATCGATCAGTTGCGCTGCGAGCAGCGCTGCCCGACGCACCGTTTTCCGAATGTAACGAGTTCATCACATCCCCATGGGGAACGTTCTTACCACAGAAATTCCCCGATCCTTACTTTCGAGTAACATGCGCACCACTGATCCCATACGTCGCCGCCGGGGGGTCGATCAGCGGACCAGGCTACACAGAATCGCCGTTCACAGTCGAGGACGGATTCGTGCGCTCCCGGACCCGGACATCCGCCGAGGACGGCTGCAGCCACCGGAGTCTTCCGACCACCGGTGGCTGCACGAATCCGTAATCTCTTGTGCCCGATACCTAGACGTCCAGGAAGCGGACGTCCTTGGCGTTGCGGGTGATGAAGCTTCGCCGAGCCTCCACGTCCTCACCCATGAGGACGCTGAACAGCTCGTCGGCCGCGGCGGCGTCGTCGAGCGTCACCAGACGCAGGACGCGCACCGACGGATCCATCGTGGTCTCCCACAGTTCCTTGGCGTTCATCTCGCCGAGACCTTTGTAACGCTGGATGCCATCGTCCTTGTTGATCTTCTTGCCCGACTCGAGGCCGGCCTTGACCAGGGCGTCGCGCTCGCGATCGGAGTACGCGAAGTCCGGGTCGCTGCGCTGCCACTTCAGCTTGTACAGCGGCGGCTGCGCGAGGTAGACGTGCCCGTGCTCGACGAGCGGCCGCATGAACCGGAACAGCAGCGTGAGCAGCAGCGTTGCGATGTGCTGGCCGTCGACGTCGGCGTCGGCCATCAGCACGATCTTGTGGTACCGCAGCTTCGCGATGTCGAATTCGTCGTGGATGCCCGTGCCGAACGCCGTGATGATCGACTGCACTTCCGTGTTCTTGAGCACACGGTCGATGCGTGCCTTCTCGACGTTGATGATCTTTCCGCGCAGCGGCAGGATCGCCTGGTACATCGAGTCGCGGCCGGACTTGGCGGAGCCGCCTGCGGAGTCGCCCTCCACGATGTAGATCTCGGACTTGCTCGGGTCGTTGGACCGGCAGTCGGCGAGCTTGCCCGGCAGACCGCCGAGGTCCGTGGCGCTCTTGCGGCGCACCAGTTCGCGGGCCTTGCGGGCGGCGACGCGGGCCTGCGCCGACGACACCGCCTTGTTCACGATGGTCTTCGCGTCGGCCGGGTTCGCCTCGAACCAGTGCGACAGATGCTCATTGCTCGCCTTCTGGACGAACGACCGGACCTCGGTGTTGCCGAGCTTCGTCTTCGTCTGACCCTCGAACTGCGGTTCACCAACCTTCACCGAGAGGATCGCGGCGAGACCCTCACGGATGTCGTCACCGGTGAGCTTCGGGTCCTTCTCCTTGAGTAGTTTCTTGTCCAGCGCGTACTTGTTTACCGTCGCCGTCAGAGCGGAACGGAAGCCCTCTTCGTGGGTGCCGCCCTCGTGGGTGTTGATGGTGTTCGCGAACGTGTGGACCGACTCCGAGTAGCCGGAGTTCCACTGCATCGCGATCTCGAGTTCGTGGCCGGTTCCCTTCGCGGTGAAACCGACGACCGAGTTGTGGATCGGCTGCTTCGTGCGGTTGATGTGCCGCACGTAGTCCTCGAGGCCGCCCGGGTAGTGGTAGACGCGGGTCTTCACCTTGTGCACGGCCGGCGCCTCCGCCTCGGCGGACTCGTCCTCGGCGGTTTTCGGAGCGTCCGCGACCTGGCTGACGACCTCTTCGGTGACCTCGGCGTCGCTGACGCGTTCGTCGGTGAGGGTGATCGTGAGGCCCTTGTTGAGGAAGGCCATCTCCTGGAGGCGGCGCGCGACCGTCTCGAAGCTGTAGACCGTCGTCTCGAAGATGTTCGGATCGGCCCAGAAAGTGACCGTCGTTCCCGTTTCCTTGGTGGGCTCACCCTTGACGAGTTCACCCGGCTTGGAGTCGGTGTAGGTCTGGGTCCAGCGGAAGCCGTCGCGCTTGATGTCGACGTCCAGCCTTGTGGACAGCGCATTGACGACGGAAATGCCGACGCCGTGCAGACCGCCGGAGACTGCGTAGGAGTCGGAGTCGAACTTGCCGCCGGCGTGCAGCTGGGTGAGGACGACCTCGACGGTGGGGACACCGGAGGCGTGCATGCCGACGGGGATGCCTCGACCGTCGTCGACGACCCGGACGCCACCGTCTTCGAGAAGCGTGATCTCGACCTTACTGGCGTAGCCGGCCATGGCCTCGTCGACGGAGTTGTCGACGACTTCCCAGATCAGGTGGTGGAGGCCGCGTTCACCGGTGGAACCGATGTACATACCCGGTCGCTTACGAACGGCTTCGAGTCCCTCGAGGACGGTGATGGAAGAAGCGCCGTAGTCCTTGCTGGAGGTGCTTTTGTCTGACTTCTGGGCAGCCACGGGTGGGTAGCTCTCCTTCTCCGTCCAATGCCCGACGCAGGCGCCCACCGCCCTGGTCGGGCACGCGGGAGACGAGAATCGGGAATCTTGCCGCTAGTTACCTCGGCCATCTTACTGGTACGTCAGCGCCAGGAGCGGGCTATGACACCCCTGAGCGCCCCGTAGACGAATTTTCAGGGCGTCTCGGGAGTGAAAACCTAGGCTGAGGCGCTCTCGGACGGGCCGTCGGAGAGATCTGCCACCCGCCGGTCCTCGATGTCCAGCACGAACTCCGCCGCGAGTTGCGCGATGTCCTCGGCATGGGAAATCGGCGACCAGTGCCCGGCGTCGACCTCGCGACGCCGCAGGTCGGGCGCCCACTTCTCGGTGTCCTCGTACCCGACGGACCGCACCGCTTTGTCCTTCTTGTTCAGGATCAGCTGCACGGGGACGTCGGTGTAGCGCTCGCGTGGCCTCCGCAGACTCGTCCGGATGTTGGCACGGTACAGCTTGAGACCGTTGACCATGTCGTCCGCCAGCGTCGGCGCCGGGCGCACCAGCGACGGGTCGAGGCGGTCGAAGAACTTCAGGAACGCCGGCCAGTGCCGGGAGAACCACAGCCGGAGCGGCAGCGTCGCGAGGCCGGGGATCTGGAAGAGAACGGTGTACCCCGACGCCACGGCCTGGACGAGGGGCCCACCGAAGCTGCGGTCCGCGAAACGACGGCGCATCCACTTGCCGAGATGATCGAGGTTGGGCCCGGAGACCGAGGTGAACGACGCGATGCGTGTGCGGGCCCCCGGCTCGCAGACCGCCTCCCACGCCTCCACCGACCCCCAGTCGTGGGCGAGCACGTGCACCGGTTCACCCGGGCTCACGGCGTCGATCACCGCGAACAGGTCGCTCGCCAGCTCGGACAGTCGGTAATCCTCCACCCGCACCGGGACCGTGCTCCGGCCCGCGCCGCGACTGTCGTAGCTGACCACCCGGAACCGCTCCGTCAGGAACGGCACCACCCGGCTCCACAGGTCGTGGGTGTCGGGCCAGCCGTGCACCAGCACGATCGTCTCCCCGGCAGGGTTGCCTTCCTCGAATACGGCGAGATCGACGGAACCGTTGGTGATCCGCCGGGCGGTACCGGATGTGGATGGAGTCATGGGTGTCCTCTGGTCGTCGGTCGGGTTCGGGAATCGAGGGGAACTACAGGTCGAGCACGAGACGGCCGCTGTCGGCGCGGGACACGCAGATCAGCATCTCGTTCTCCTGCTCGGCGTCGGTGAGCCGCGTCTCGCGGTGATCCGGGGTGCCGGACAGCACCTTCACCCGGCAGGTACCGCAGAAACCCTGTTGGCACGAATACCCCACTCCGGGCATCGTCTTCCGGATCGCCGTCAGGGCGGATTCGTCAGCGGGCACGGTGAGCACCTCCCCCGTGCTCACGAGCTGCACCTCGAACTCGGTGCCGCCGAGAACCGGCGGCGCCCCGAATCGTTCGAAATGCAATGCGGTGGCTGGGCTTCCGGGGAATCCGCTGCGTACCGACTCGAGCATCGGCGTCGGACCGCAGCAGTAGACGGCGCCGCCCGCCACGGCACGCTCCAGCAACTCGTCGGCGGTCGGGAGTCCGAACTCGTCGTCGGGCCGGATGAAAACCCGTGACGCATCGAATGTTTCGATCTCGTCGAGGAACGGCATCAACTCCCGGGACCGGCCGGAGTACACGAACTGCCAGTCCATCCCGAGTTCGCGGGCTGCCCGGACCATCGCCAGAATCGGGGTGATGCCGATGCCGCCGGCGACGAAGAGGGCACTCCCCTCGCCCACGAACGGAAATCCGTTGCGGGGGCCGCGAACCGTCACCGGCGTTCCCGGCTCGAGGGCGTGCATCTCGAGGGATCCGCCGCCGCCGTCCGGGATGCGCCGCACGGCGACGCTGTAGCCCGTGCGATCGGACGGGTCGCCGCAGAGGGAGTACTGCCGTCGCAGCCCCGACGGCAGGTGGAAGTCGAGGTGCGAACCCGGCTGCCACGCAGGCAGTTCCGCTCCGTCCTCCGCCTCGAATCGCAGCTGCACGACGTTCTCGTCCAATGCGACGACGTCGCGTTGGGAGACAACCATTCTCATCGCTATGTCGGGGTTGTGCCCGGCGACGACGGGGTCGTAGTCGTACGCGGTGAGAACCCGGAGATACTTGGCGGCGACGGCCTCGGTGATGCGCATCGCACGATCCGGGCGCGGCCGCCCCTTGATGTCCGGGGGAGCGTCGTAGCGGGGCAGTCCCTGCCCGGTGAGCACCTCCCGCACCTGCGACAGATTCACCGCTCCGCCGCCTGGGCCGCCGGCGAGGACGCCAGGTACTTCACGGCCTGCGCCGTCGAGCCCTCGTTGCTCGGGTGGTATGAGCGCGTGAAATACGTGGACATCCGCTTCGCGAGCTCGCGGGCGGTCGGCAGGGTGCCGCGTTTTCCGGCCGCGAAGAAGTCGGTCAGATGCGGCTTGCGCCGATGCGCCGACCATTGGGCGAGCTCGGGATCGTTCCGCATGAGGAACCGGGTGCCGCGCACCCACAGCCACACGATGACCGGGGTCACGATCACCTGGGTGCGGATCCGCCGGGACTCGCGCTTGTCGAAGTACCGCATGACGTCGTAGGCGACGGACCGGTGTTCCACCTCCTCGGCGCCGTGCCAGCGCAGCAGGTCGAGCATCGTCGGATGCATCCCGGCCCGGTCGAGGCCGTCGGCGTTGAGTACCCAGTCGCCGAGGAACGCGGTGATGTGCTCGATCGCGGCGATGACCGCAAGCCGCTCGATCAGGTAGTTCTTCTCCCGCAGGCCGGTCAGCGGTCGCGGTCCGAGGATCTTGGAGAACGTCCATCCCATCTGCTCGGTGAAGGGCGTCGGGTCGAGACCCTTCTCCTTCAGATGCACCAGCACACCGGTATGGGCGTTGGAGTGCATCGCCTCCTGGCCGATGAAGCCGACGACGTCGTCGCGGAGCTGCTCGTCCTCGATCAGCGGCAGGGCCTCCTTGAACGTCTCGACGAACCACTCCTCGCCCGCGGGCAGGAGAAGGTGCAGGACGTTGAGGACGTGCGTGCTGAACGGGTCGCCCGGGATCCAGTGCATCGGCAGGTTCGACCAGTCGAACTCGACGTTCCTGGCCTGCAACAGGATGTGATCGGGCTCGGGGATCGCATTCCGGTTCCGGGGTGCAGTGGGGGCGGACATCTCATTACTCCTTCGTGCCGGCCGCTGCGCCACGACGAAGGCCTGTGGCACAGTTCACTCGAACAACTTGGAGTAACTGTAACACCGAGTAATAGACAAAACTAGGAACCGAACGACCGCTCCGGCTTACCCGTAGGTGTCCCGGGGGCCGCGCCCACGGATGTGCCGTTCCCCTTTTCGCCAGCTCGGAGCGGTCGGACCGGTGATCCGCAACGACTTCACCACGCCGTTACCGACCGCCGCGGCGATCTTCGCGAGAATCTGCGACTGCATCATCCGAAGCTGCGTCGCCCAGGCCGTCGACTCCGCTGAGACGCTCAGAATCCCGTCCCGCAGCCCGGTCGGTTCGGCGTGCGCGGCGATGTCCTCGCCGACCACCTGCACCCACCGACCCAGGACCGTGCCCTCCGACACCTTGGGAGACCAGCCCCGCTGTTTCGCGAGCGCGCTCGTCAGCGCGCCGAACGGCTGGGGATCACGGTCGTCGGGGCCGGGACCGGACCATCCCCGACGACGCCGGGCACGCAGCGCCCGGACGCCGGTGCCGGACCGGCGGCCCTGCCCGACGGACTTTCCGCTCGCCTTCGCGGCGGCGCGCGCCTCCTCGAGGGCACGACGGGCGAGGTCGATCCCCTTCACTTCGGGTTCGGGTGTGCCCGCGGGTGCGGTGGGTTCTGAATCATCCGTCACGGCGGTCCTCCGTCTCTTCCACGATGCGTGAGATCCGTCCTCGATCGGTGTCGTGGGCCTCCACACCGAATCGGACGGCGTCGAGTTCCTCCGGAACATCTTCCGGCACGGCCGCCGTGATCAGCACCTGTTCGGCGTCCAACGCGACCTTCGCGAGCGCCCGGCGGCGGCGACGGTCGAGTTCGGCGAACACGTCGTCCAGCATGAGAACCGGATCGCTGCCGTCCGAACGCAGCAGCGCGAATCCCGCCAACCGCAACGACAGCGCGAACGACCACGACTCCCCGTGACTCGCGAACCCCTTCGCCGGGGTGTCGCCGAGTTGCAGTTCGAGGTCGTCGCGATGCGGTCCGACGAGGCACACGCCCCGCTCGATCTCCTTGGACCGCATCACGGACAACTCGTGGAGGAACCGCTCCTCGAGGAACGCGATGTCGCCCGCCTCCGGAACCCGCGCCGGTTCGGTGAATTCCGGGGGCAGCGAGGAACCGAGACTCGAGCGGTAGCGGATGCTCGCCGGCCGCGACTCGGGTGCCAGCGACTGGTACGACTCCGCCAGGTGCGGGGCCAGATCGTGAACGAGGTCCAATCGTCCGGCGAGCAGCTGCGCCCCGTGCGCGGCGAGGTGACCGTCCCAGACTTCCAGTGTGGCAAGGGCACTCGCGCCGTCCTCGCTCGGTCGACCGCCGCCGCGCGAGGTCCGGCGCAACGCACCGCCCGCAGTCTTGAGCAGCGCCGACCGCTGCCGCAGCACCCGGTCGTAATCGGCGCGGACCGCCGCCATCCGCGGGATACGGGAGGTGAGGAGTTCGTCGAGGTAACGCCGGCGGTCACCGGGATCACCGCGGACGAGCGACAGATCCTCCGGCGCGAACAGCACCGTCTGCAGAATCCCCAGGATCTCCCGCGGCCGCCGGGTGGGCGACTGGTTGATCCGCGCACGGTTCGACTTGCCCTCGTTCAACTCGAGATCGACGGTCAGTTCCCGGCCGGTGTTGACGACGGTGGCCCCTGCGAACGCCTGACCGGTGCCCGACCTGATCAGCGGGGCGTCCGAACTCACCCGATGCGACGACAGGGTGGACAGGTAGCCGAGTGCCTCGAGCACGTTCGTCTTGCCGTGGCCGTTGGGTCCGACGAAGACGGTGCATCCCGGGCGCAGCTCGAGACCGAGCGCGTCCCAGGAACGAAAATCTCTGAGCGAGAGTGCGCGAACGAACACCTACGTTCCAGAACCGGCTTCTACCTCGCCGGCTGCCTTCTTCACGGCGTGACCACCGAACTGGTTGCGCAGCGCCGAGACGGCCTTCATCGCGGGGGAGTCGTCCTGCCGGGACGCGAACCGCGCGAACAGCGCGGCGGAGATCACCGGTGCGGGCACGGCGTGGTCGATCGCTTCCAGCACCGTCCAGCGGCCCTCACCGGAATCGTCTGTGTACCCGGAGATCTCGGCGAAATCGGGGTCTTCACCCAACGCCTTGACGAGCAGATCCAGCAGCCACGACCGGACCACCGTGCCCTTGGACCACGCGCGCAGCACGGCGTGCACGTCGGTGACGAGGTCCTCGGCCTCGAGCAGCTCGTAGCCCTCGGCGTACGCCTGCATCAGCCCGTACTCGATGCCGTTGTGGATCATCTTGGCGTAGTGGCCGGCGCCGATCGGGCCTGCGTGGGCGAATCCGTCCGCACGTTCACCCTCGGGCCGCAGAGCGTCGAAGATCGGCAGCGCCCGTTCGACGTCCGCGTCCGACCCACCGACCATCAGCCCGTAGCCGTTCTCGAGTCCCCAGACACCGCCGGACACACCGCAGTCGAGGTAGCCGATGCCGCGCGAACCCAGCAGTTCGCCGTGAATCTTGTCGTCGGTGTATCTCGAGTTGCCGCCGTCGATCACCAGGTCGCCGGTCTCGAGCACCGTGGACAGCTCGGTCACCGTGTCATGGGTGATCTTTCCCGCCGGAACCATCACCCACACGACCCGAGGGGACTCGAGTCGCTGCGCGAGTTCCGTCAGGGACGCCACATCCGTGACCTCCGGCCGAGGGTCGTAGCCGACCACCTCGTGCCCGTGCGCGCGCAACCGCTCGCGCATGTTGAATCCCATTTTTCCGAGCCCGACCAACCCGATCTGCATCGTGATCTCCGTCCACTCGTGAGATTTCTTTCGGCAGTACTGGTTTCGCTTCCGCGAATACTCAGCCCGGCAGGCGCACCGGCATCAGCAGGTACGTGTACGCGCTCTCCGGTGCCGCGAAGTTGCCGGAATCGTCGGGTTCGATCTCGTCCTCGGTGGCGGGACGCAGCACCGCGGGGCGGCTGGGAGTCGTGAAACCGAACAGCACCTGCTCGCTGTGCAGCGAAGACAGTCCGTCGATCAGGTAGCCGGGGTTGAAGGCGATGGTGAGCGGCTCACCCTGGAAGACCGCGTTCAAGCCTTCCTCAGCGCGGCCCGCGTCGTCGCCGCCGGCGGAGAGGAGAAGCCCCTCGGTGGAGAACTGCAGTCGGACCTGCGCGCCGCGCTCGGCGACGAGGGCCACACGCTTGATGGCCTCGACGAGGGGAGCGATCTCCACCGTGGCCAGCGCCGTGTGCTCGGACGGCAGCAGCTGCCGGAACTTCGGGAACTCGGCGTCCAGCAGGCGGGTGGTGGTGCGGCGGCCGTCGTTGACGATGCCGAGGAGGCCGTCGTTGCCCACCGCGGAACCCGAACCGAGAGCCAGCTCGACCGGCGAAGTGGCATCTCCTGCAAGCGTTTTCGCGGACTCGGAGAGCGTCTTCGCCGGGATGAGGACGGCAGCGGTGGTGTCGGGGTTCGCCGGCGACCACTCGAGTTCGCGCACTGCGAGACGGAACCGGTCGGTGGCCGCGAGGACGATAGCGTTGCGCTCGATCTCGACCCGGATACCGGTGAGCATCGGGAGAGTGTCGTCCTTGCCTGCCGCGACGGCCACCTGGCTGATCGCCTCGGAGAACACGTCGGCGGGAATCGAGCCGGTCTGCTGCGGCAACTGCGGAAGCTGGGGATAGTCCTCGACCGGCATCGTGGGCAGCGAGAACTTGGCGCTTCCGCAGGTGATCAGGACGCGGGTGCCTTCGAGAGTCACGTCGACCGGCTTGTTGGGGAGCGACTTCGTGATGTCGGCGAGCAGCTTGCCGGAGACCAGGACCTGACCGGCACTACCGACCTCGGCCGCGACCCTGACCTGGGCCGATACCTCGTAGTCGAATCCGGAAACCGTCAACCCTTGCTCGGTCGCGTCCAGGAGAACACCGCCGAGAACGGGGACGGGAGGCCGCGACGGCAGACTGCGAGCGACCCATGCCACTGAATCAGCGAATTCTTCCCGGGAGACACGAAACTTCAGGCTTCCAAGCTCCATCGCCGGGTTGTTCCTCTCGGTAGGCACGGTTGAACGCCACGGTCGAGCCGTGACCACAGCACTGCAGTCTTTCACAGAGCGGCGATGCATAACCGTATGCCCTCGAGGACGAACTTGAAAGCGGAACGGTCCCGTCCTCGAGTCTCCGACGGAGGCCTGTGAACCGACGCGATCCCCAACCCTGTTTTCAAAGAGTTTTCTATAAGAATTAATGAGAAGTACTATTAGGTCCTGTGGAATCTGTGGACGAAGGGCTGTAGACCCTGGTCGGTCCGCCTCGCCGTATGGGGAATTCTCGAGGACAAACTCGAGGACCAATCCGGCACCCATGTGGACTACTCGAGGTTGTTCAAAGTTCTACACGTTCTGTCCACAGGGATTCCACCTCATCCCCACACTTATCCACAGGTGTGCATGCTTTATCCCAGGTCCTGGCGTCGGCGTGTTGCACCGGTGTGTCGCGTTGGCGGCCGTTCGTCCGAGCCTCGAGTAGACCCTCGAGCAGTACCTCGAGGACCCGCTCGAGCGCACCCTCGAGGACCGGCTCGAGGAGCCCCTCGAGTTACTCGCGGGACGGTGGCTCCCCCGAAACGACCTGTGCCCCCGGTAGGCGAGCTACCAGGGGCACAGGAGGGGCAGGGGTCGGTGGCTACCTCTTGGAACGCTGCTTGATCCGGGCGGTGAGCTCCTGGACCTGGTCGTAGACCTTCCGCCGTTCCGTCATCTCTTTGCGAATCTTCTTGTCCGCGTACATGACGGTCGTGTGGTCTCGGCCGAACGTCTGCCCGATCTTCGGCAGGGACAGATCGGTGAGCTCCCGGCACAGGTACATGGAAATCTGCCGGGCGGACGCCAGCGGGCGCGCCTTGCCGGGGCCGCACAGGTCGTCGATGGACATGTTGAAGTACTCCGCGGTGACCGCCATGATGGTCGCGGCATTGATCTCGAGACTCGACGAGTCCGGCATCAGGTCACGCAACACCACCTCGGCGAGGGTGAGGTCCAGCGGTTGCCTGTTCAGGGAGGCGAACGCCGTCACACGAATGAGCGCACCCTCGAGTTCCCGGATGTTGCGTTCGATCCGAGAGGCGATCAACTCGAGGACGTCGTCGGGCACCTCGAGCCGGTCCATTCGGGCCTTCTTGCTGAGGATCGCGATGCGGGTCTCGAGTTCGGGAGGCTGAACGTCGGTGATCAGGCCCCATTCGAACCTGGTCCGCAGGCGTTCCTCGAGTGTCGCCAGTTGCTTCGGCGGCCGGTCGGACGACACGACGATCTGCTTGTTCGCATTGTGCAGGGTGTTGAAGGTGTGGAAGAACTCCTCCTGGATACCTTCCTTGCCCTCGATGAACTGGATGTCGTCCACCAGCAGCACGTCGGTCTCGCGGTAGCGGCGCTTGAACGCCACCTTGCGGTCGTCCCGGAGGCTGTTGATGAAGTCGTTGGTGAATTCCTCGGTGGAGACGTATTTCACTCGCATGCCGGGGAACAGCCGCTGGGCGTAGTGGCCGGCGGCGTGCAGGAGGTGCGTCTTGCCGAGCCCCGACGCTCCCCAAATGAACAGGGGGTTGTATGCGCGCGCCGGTGCTTCGGCGATGGCGACGGCAGCGGCGTGGGCGAACCGATTGGACGAGCCGATCACGAACGTGTCGAACGTGTACTTCGCGTTGAGGCTGTTACCACCCGTCGCCGACGGTGCCGGGCCTGCGGGCGGCTTCGTGAAGTAGGACGGCCAGGATTCGTGGACGCTGGCCAGGGCCTCGCGGTCGTCGTCGACCTCCTCGAAGTCCGTCGTGTCGGAGTACGGCTGATCTTCGGAGCTGAAACGGCGCCGGCGGAACGAACCCGAACTGGTGACGGAAGGCTCGAGGTGGCGAGGGGTGTGGATCGGTTCCGGCTCGGGGCGGTGCTCCCGGCTCGGAGACTCGGACTCGGGTTCGTCGTCGACCGGGGCCGCGATGCGCACACCGAGGCCTTCCACCTGCTCACCGAGATGACGGCCGAGCGCATGGAGGATCGGCTCACGGAGATCCCGCTCGATCGCCTCCTGGGCGAACGGCGACGGAACGGACAGGAGCGCGAAGCCCTGTGCGAGTGTCAGCGGTTTGACGAGCGCCAACCACGCCTTCTGTCCCCTCGTCAACGGCGGCAGATCGCCGCCGGGCGAATCGGATGTGAGGTCTGCGACGACGTCGATCCAGATCCGTGCGAGCGCATTCGGATCGTCGTTCACGTGGTTCCTCCCCAGTGTGTTTCGCGGACTCGGCGCCGGCGGTGCCGAGTCGAGATGTCGGTGCCGTCGTCGAGGTGGAATTGGGAGCTTCCCCGACCTGAGGATGGACCCCGTACGGACCTACGAATATGCCATCTGAACTGTGTTTCCACACAATTATCCACAGATGTGGACAAAGCGCAGACGTCTCCCGTCGAGACGCCTGCGCGTGGTGGGAAGTCCAGATTGGGCGCGCTGACCTGCGCTTATGCATGCGAAACCTGGATGAGTGGGTTCAAGGACCCGGGAGATGAAGGGCGTCAACAACCCTCGTGGCGATCCGAAGCGGCACACCATCTGTGCCCTGTGGATGAATTGTGGTGAATGTGCAGATGAGAACGGTGAAGTCGAGAGCTGGGCACTCGATCAGGGTTCATCGGCGAGACCATGCATAGACGCTAGCAACAGTGTCGGCAACCTCACAGCGGTTTGGCACATTGGAAGTTGGGGTGCAAGCATTTGTCGATCCTCGGCGTGTCGGTCAACCGATTCGCGGGGGAATCGCAGGTGAGCGAGTTTGACCTGACCGTGAGTGGTAAGTACTCTCGAACAGTCACCCTGCGGTGAGGTGGCGGTTTCGTGCTGGCTCGAGTCCAGTGTCGAAGTCGTTCCATCCCCACCCTGTGGATGAACACCTGAGTTTTCGCCAATGTTAGATCCATGACGCCGGGAGGCGTCGATGAACTTCGAGGAGTGTTGACCGTGGCCAAGGGCAAGCGGACGTTCCAGCCGAACAACCGACGCCGCGCGCGCGTTCACGGCTTCCGTCTTCGTATGCGGACCCGTGCGGGTCGTGCAATCGTTTCGGCGCGTCGCCGTAAGGGCCGCGAATCCCTCACCGCCTGATCCCGACACTGGGTTCGGGAGCTCGGGGTGTTGCCTGAGCCGCACCGATTGCGTCGTCATTCAGATTTTTCATTGACTGTGCGACGTGGTCGGCGGATGGGAAGACGCGACCTGGTTGTGCACGCATTCGACCGTGTACAGGCAGATGAGCTGGTGAGTAGCGGCGGTCCGCGTTTCGGACTGGTTGTGAGTAAGGCTGTCGGGCCGGCGGTGATTCGACATCGAGTCGCACGCCGGCTTCGTCATATCTGCATCGACCTCGTGGACGTTGTTCCACAGGGAACCGATGTGGTGATTCGGGCTCTTCCGGGAGCTGCGACTGCAAGTAGCCGGGACCTGGACAAGCAACTTCGTGCAGGTCTCCTTCGATTGGATCTTCTTGCGCCCGTGAGTAACTCCACATGAAAAGCGCACTCCACGAGTCGCGCGCCGACACGGCTGAGGGCACCTCCTCGGCCGCATCCGCGTGGAAGTCGGTCCGCGCGTTGCCGGCGCGCACCCTCATATTCTTCATCGAGCTCTACCGGACGTATGTGTCGCCCCTGAGGTTGCCGACCTGCCGGTTCATGCCGACCTGTAGCGAGTACGCGGTGGAAGCCCTGCGTACCCACGGGGCGATCAAAGGCCTTGTATTGACGGTGGTCCGGTTGGCGAAGTGCGCCCCCTGGCACCCTGGTGGGTGGGACCCGGTCCCTGCCCGTCACGACCGTCATGCGGGTAGCCGCCATTGCTGTCCGGCGAACGTGGACGAACAGAGGAGTACATAGAGCCGTGCTCGACTTCATTTACTATCCGGTGTCGGGGATCCTGTGGGTCTGGCACAAGGTCTTCGGTGCCATTCCCTTCCTGGGTCCGGACAGCGGCATCACGTGGGCGCTCTCCGTGGTGTTCCTCGTGTTCACGCTGCGTGCCGTGCTGTACAAGCCGTTCGTCAAGCAGGTTCGGACGACCCGCCAGATGCAGGAACTCCAGCCGCAGATCAAGGCCCTGCAGAAGAAGTACTCGGGTGACCGTCAGCGTCAGGCCACCGAGATGCAGAAGCTCCAGAAGGAGCACGGGTTCAACCCGATCATGGGTTGCCTCCCGGTTCTCGCGCAGGCGCCGGTCTTCATCGGCCTGTTTCACGTGCTTCGCTCGTTCAACCGCACCGGCACCGGTATCGGTCAGCTCGGCATGTCGGTCGAGGCCAACGCGAACACGCCGAACTACTTCTTCAGCGTCGAGGACGTGCAGTCCTTCCTGAGTGCCCGACTGTTCGGTGCTCCCATCTCGGCCTGGATCACCATGCCGAAGGCGCAGCTCGACGCGTTCGCTGCGTACGGTCCCATTCCCACGGTCCTGAACATTGCCGTCGTGGCGGTGCCGCTGATGGTCATCGCCAGCATCGCGACACACTTCAACTCGCGCGCTTCCGTGGCTCGCCAGAGCCCCGAGGCCGCCGCGAACCCGCAGTCGGCGATCATGAACAAGCTCGCGCTGTGGGTCTTCCCGCTCGGTGTGCTCGTCGGTGGCCCGTTCCTCCCCATCGCGATCCTCCTGTACTGGGTGAGTAACAACATCTGGACCTACGGGCAGCAGCACATCGTCTTCCGTCGTATCGACGCTGAAGAGGAAGAGAAGAAGCAGGCTGCCATCGCACGCCGGGCGGACAACGCTCCGAAGCCCGGTGCACGTCCCGATCTCACCAAGAAAAAGAAGAAGTCCGCGACCGCGACGGACGGTTCTTCCTCGGAGGGTGAACCGGAGATCGTCGAGGGAGTTGTCGAAGACAGCGCCTCCGATCAGGTGAGCGGTGACGGTTCGACGTCGGGTACCTCGAAGCCGAAGCCCGGTGCGCGCCCCCAGTCCAACCGCGGAAAGTCCCCCAAGCGCAAGCGGCGCTGATTCAGAAAAGAGAACGAGCATGGCTACTGAGCCTGACATCGCAGTGGACGGAGATGAGACAGACGTGACTGCAACGACGCAGAACCCGGACACCGAGGTGGATTCCGATTCTGACGACTACCTGATCGAGGAAGGGGAAATCGCCGGCGACTACCTGGAGCAGCTGCTCGACGTACTCGACTTCGACGGCGATATCGACCTGGACGTCGAGGGCGATCGCGCCATTGTCAGCATCGACGGTGGAGACGACCTCGCCAAGTTGGTCGGGCGCAAGGGTGAGGTGCTGGACGCACTTCAGGAGCTGACCCGCCTCGCGGTGCAGCAGGCAACGGGTGAGCGCAGTCGTCTGATGCTCGACATCGCCGGATGGCGTGCCGGACGTCGAGCGGAACTGACCGAGCTCGGTTCCTCTGCGGCACGTCGTGTGCTCGAGAGCGGTGAGCGCGAAGAGCTGGCTCCGATGACGCCGTTCGAGCGCAAGATCGTCCACGACGCAGTCGCGAAGGTCGACGGCGTGTCGAGCGAGAGTGAAGGCGCCGAGCCGTCACGTCGCGTGGTCGTCATCAAGGACTGATCCACGCACGATTCACCAAGGCGGGGCTCCCGGATTCATCTCCGGGAGCCCCGCCTTCTTTTGTCACCGTGATCGCGTCTCGTCACTTTGGCATCGTTTCGTTTCACGTGAAACACAGACCCCTCCCCTCCCCCACCGAGAGGTGGGGTGCCGCCGGGTGCCTCAATGTGTCATGCGGTTCGGTGGCTTCGGAAGTAACTTGTTCGAAGAGCTGGTGGTCGGGGTTGAGGCCAGTCGCGCTGGATTGCGGAGTCGCCTCGGGGTGTCCTCCCCGGCTCGCCTCCCGGCGGCCTTTGTCGGCGGTCGTAACCTGCCAGACGTGGTCGGCCAGCCGTCACTCGAGGCAGCCTTCGCTTCGCACGGTGTCTTGCCTTCAGCGACTTTCGACTTGTAGTAGAGGTTTCGCGGCTGCGCCGACGCAGTCGCAGCGGAGAGATCGGTGGGTGCGTCACCAGCGAGCAGCGCCCGCAGTAGCGCGTGCAATTGGTTGACCGCTCTGCTTCTGATTCGCAGCCTGCCGACACCGCAGCGCGCGGTACAGTCTTTATCGACGCTGCCGTGAGGAGATCCCGGCGACGCACGGCGGGAAGTCGACATTGACGACGCCAGCCGTCGAGCGCGATTTCGCGTCGACCGCCGTAAGTGTTCGCGAGGTCCTGAGACATACCCTTTCATGAACCGGTCGGGCGATGAGTTTCGACGGTCAACGAAGTCGACCCCTCCCCTCCCCCACCGAGGACGTACCGCCGAAGAAATCAGGCTCTGGTGGTGCCGCGCACCGTCTCGGGTGTCGCAGCCTGCCGGTCAGCGTGCGGCTCATTCGATCGGCGTCGCCGCCGCTTCGATTCATAAAGAGCGTTCGCCGTGACAGTCCACCGTTTTCGCGTCGGTCACTTTGAATCGAGTCTTGCGCCGCCCGACGCTCAGATCCGACACCACACCGGTTTCACGTGCCGTCGACACCGTCCGCGAAGAAGGTATCCCAGGACTTCAGCGGAGGATCGTCCGGGTACTTCACTTCTTGCGCTGAGACTGATCCAGTAGTCGTCGAGTCGGACGACTCGGTGCGCGGGCCGCACGTTCGGCGGGCGGTAGAACTTCGGGTGATTCTGTCACCGCCCTCGTGGCTGGACCGGGCTACGTACCGGTAGAACGTGGCGCGTGAGTTCGACCGTGTTCCGGCTATCCGGCGATGATCGCAGAAGTGGGCCGAAGTGTTCACGATGCCCTGAGACACGATGAGTTTCGACAGTCGCCGAGGTCCACACCAATGAGCGCACAGAACGGGTACGTCGATTGGATGGAGTGGATGATGAGCGCAGACGACGGAGAGATCCGAACCTTGATCGAACGGTGGGCTGAGGCTGTGCACCGCGGCGACATGGCGGGGGTCCTCGCGGACCACTCCGACGACATCGTGATGTTCGACGTGCCCCCGCCGTACGAGGGCGCTCGCGGAATCGATGCGTACCGCGAGACATGGCCGCCGTTCTTCGAGTGGCAGTCGAAGGGGGCACGGTTCGAGATCGTGTCGTTGGATATCACCGCCGGCGAAGATATCGCCTTCGCCCATGCACTCCTCCGGTGCGGAATAGAGAAGGAACTCGCCGACAATCCCGACAACCGGCTTCGGCTCACGGTGGGGTTGCGGAAGGAAGAAGGTCGTTGGCTCGTCGCCCACGAGCATCACTCATTTCCGGACAGCAGTGTCTGACACTCGAACCGCCGCTGATGCGGACTTAATAGGTGACGTGTTTTCGCCTTTTCGTGCGAATTTAGGTTGTAGTTTCACCCACCCAACTACACCCGGGAGTTTCGTCACTGTGATGATAAAGAATCGCAGGTCTTTCCGACTGGATCAACTGACTGGTTACCGTCGGGTGTAGGCGGGGTGCCCGAGTCCACGTGGCAAGCATCTGACCGAATGCCGCCTCTCGTCTCGTCGTCTGGAAAATAGCGGGTAATGCCGGAAGGGGCACGCTAGCTGTTCCACGTGAAACATGCGTGGGTGCGGCTGGGTCGGCCACCGCACTAGTAGATGTCTCTCGGCATGATCGGCCCATCGAGGCAACGGAACTTAGCCCCCATCCCGGAGTGACGGTTACACTCCGCCCGCAGAGATGGCGCTACAAACTGTGCGTGTGCGGAGACGTCCTGTTCCACGTGAAACATCGGCGGCAACGTTTCCCATCCTTCGCGGATGCTCCGGGTGCCGTCGGCAGCCCGCTCTGGGAATGCGAACGTCGGGTGTCCTCTATCGGTCACCGACAGCGGATGGTCAATCGCAACCCCTCCCCTCCCCCACCGGGTAGGGGTGCGGCTCGACACTGCTCCGGCGTTGCGCGTTCCAGTTGACGGACATAGTCGGGAGGGAGGGCGGATAATAGAGAAGCTGTGTTTGTTGATTTCGCGTTATTCGCGGGAGGATGTTTCACGTGGAACCGAATGGTGGAGAGCCGGCCGAATGGGACGAACAAGCGGCGGCACGCCAGGTGTTCGGTGAACGATTCGATATTGCTGAGCGCTACTACAAGTCGTTGGCGACCGATGGTGTCGAGCGGGGGTTGATCGGTCCGCGGGAGGTCCCGCGACTGTGGGAGAGGCATCTCCTCAACTGTGCCGTCGTCGGTGAATTGATTGCCGAAGGTGAGTCGGTAGTCGACGTGGGAAGCGGTGCCGGGTTGCCGGGCATCCCCCTCGCGATCGCGCGCCCCGATCTCCGCATCACCTTGGTCGAGCCGCTACTGCGACGCTCGGTGTATCTGGCCGAGTTCGTCGAGTCCAATGGATTGGATGTGCTTGTGGTGCGGGGGCGCGCCGAGGAGTCGGGTGTCGTGAAGGAAGCGGGTGGCGCCGACGTCGTCACATCCCGTGCGGTGGCCCCTCTGGAGAAGTTGGCGAAGTGGTCGCTGCCGCTCATCCATGAGCATGGGAGAATGCTCGCATTGAAAGGTTCGAGCGCCGCCGAAGAGATTTCCCGTGATCGCGCTTCCCTGACTCGGTTGGGTGCTGGCAAGCTGGATATCGTGGAATGCGGAGTGGGTCTGCTTCCTGTCCCCACCGTTGTCGTTCGGGCAGAGCGGATGCCGAAACGCCGTCAGCGTCGATGACGATGTGGACGGTGGACAGGGAGTGAGTATGTCGAGTAACGAGCGATACCCAATCGAAGGAGTAGTCAATGTCGGGTGGGCCTGAATCCGCCGTTTCACGTGAAACAGTTTCACGTGAAACCGACCATCAATCCGACCAGGCGACGAGCTCCGAGAACGGAGACGACGGATTCACGGCCCCCTACAACGGAATCTCCGCCGCGGAGACTCCGATCGGCGCTGCCGCGCACCGCGCGAGTCAGGTGCTGCACCCCCACTCGGTGTCCCTGCCGAAGCCGCCCGAACGGCGCATCCTCACCATCGCTAACCAGAAGGGCGGCGTGGGCAAGACGACCAGCGCGGTCAACCTCGCATCCGCCCTTGCGGTGCAGGGACTCACGGTTCTGGTGATCGACCTCGACCCGCAGGGCAACGCCAGCACTGCGTTGGGCGTCGCCCACCACTCCGGCGTGCCCTCCAGCTACGAACTGCTTCTCGGCGAGGTGACCGCCGCGGAGGCGATCCAGAAGAGCCCCCATAACGACCGACTCTTCTGCATTCCGGCCACCATCGACCTTGCCGGCGCCGAGATCGAATTGGTCTCCATGGTCGCCCGTGAAGGACGCCTCAAGGGCGCATTGTCGGAGAAGGCTCTGGGCGAGGTGGATGCCGACTTTATCCTCATCGACTGCCCGCCCTCCCTTGGACTGCTCACGGTGAACGCGATGGTCGCCGCCAAGGAAGTGCTGATTCCGATCCAGTGCGAGTACTACGCCCTCGAAGGGGTGGGACAGCTGCTGCGGAATATCGAGTTGGTGCAGGCGCACCTCAACCCCGAACTCCACGTGTCGACGGTCCTGCTCACGATGTACGACGGGCGCACCAAGTTGGCCGACCAGGTGGCCGAAGAGGTCCGGAACCACTTCGGTGACGCCGTCCTCCGTGCGGTGATTCCCCGCAGCGTCAAGGTGTCCGAAGCTCCGGGGTACGGGATGACCGTGCTCGACTACGACCCCGGATCGCGGGGCGCTATGAGTTACCTCGACGCGGGACGTGAACTCGCAGCACGCACCGCACAGATCACGAAGCAGGAGCAGCGATGAGTCAGACGCGTAAGGGTGGACTTGGCCGTGGACTGGCTGCGCTCATTCCTACCGGCCCGACGGCGGGACCGGGGCTGGGTAACGCCGCCGCCGACGTCGTCATCGGGGCGGACCGACGCAACGTTCTGACCGCTCCGGCACCGAACTCGTCGGATCCTGCGACCGACGAAGATGCCGCGCCCGCATCCACGGGAAACACGTCCACCGAGAAGAAGGGAAACAAGAACGGCGCCACCGCGACGTCCGGTAACGGAGCCGAACCCCTCCCCTCCCCCACCGGAGCGGTGTACCGGGAGATCGCTCCCGACCTGATCGAGCGGAACCCCAAGCAGCCGCGTCAGGTGTTCGACGAAGACGCTCTCGCCGAGCTGGTTCACTCGATCCGCGAGTTCGGTCTGATGCAGCCGATCGTGGTGCGCCCGATCGACGACGGCAAGTTCCAGCTCGTCATGGGCGAGCGTCGGTGGCGTGCCGGCCAGGAAGCCGAACTCGAGACGATCCCGGCGATCGTGCGCGAGACCGGCGACGACGCAATGCTCCGCGACGCGCTCCTGGAGAACATTCACCGCGTTCAGCTGAACCCGCTCGAAGAGGCGGCGGCATACCAGCAGCTGCTCGAAGAGTTCGAGGTGACTCACGAGGAACTGGCCGCGAAGATCGGCCGCTCGCGTCCCGTCGTCACCAATATGATCCGACTGCTCAAGTTGCCGATTCCCGTGCAACGCCGGGTCGCGGCGGGCGTCCTGTCTGCCGGGCACGATCGAACTCCAGGGCTGCGGCGGCTACGCGCAGGCCCGTGCATACACCGTCCTCGAAATTCCGGGCAACCACTACGTCAAGGCCACCCTCTACGGGCAGCCGTTCAGCATCGGCTGATTGCGCGCACCGACACCATTCACGACTTCTCGCATAAGCGACATTCACCCTAGAGGGGAACAATGAACAGCAAGACCCTGCGCCACGGCGCCAAGGCCGCCGGAGTGGTCGCCGCGGCCACCGTCGCGATCGGCCTCTTCTCTACCGGTGCGGCCAACGCCGACACCTTCGTTCCGTTGCAGGACGGCACCGTCACCCAGACGCTGCTCGACGGCACCGTGGTGACCGTGCGCCAGACCGGTAACACCGCGAACATCAGCCCGTCGATGGGTTCGACCCCGCTGCACCGCAACGTGTGGGCCTCGGGCTCGATCGACGTCTCCATCGACGGTGGCACCGCGGAGGGTGGCAACATCGACGCCGGGTACATCGTGGCCTGCCAACTCGACTTCGGCGGCGAAGCCAGCGGTGGCGCCGCGGCCAGTGCTGGCTGGGACGCGATCCAGGCCGGTACCGTCGGTAACCCGATCAGCACGGGCGACACGGCGGTCGGTGGCGGAATCTCCATCGCTCCCGGCCAGGCTGTCAGCGTCCCGATCCTCGACGTCGAGTACACGGACAGCTACGGCGCCGAGGCGCACACCAGTGACTTCGATTTCGAAGGCAACAGCGGTGGATTCACGTACTCGGACGAGACCTTCGGTGTCTCCGGTTGCGCCGGCTACGCGCAGGCCCGTTCCTACGCGACTGTTTCCGTCTCGACCGACTCGGTCGACGGCACCGTCACCCTGTGGGGCCAGCCGTTCAGCGTCGGGTGACCGGCTGGGCACGAAAGGGGCTGTCGAAAGTCCGTGCGAAAGCTATCCATTGCTTGCATGCGATCCATCTACGTGAACGTTGCTGTCAAAGAATATCTTTCATGGAACCATCGGCCTCGAGGCGCCGGAACCCAGTGGTCGACGACTCGCCACGCACCGAACCGCCATCGGCAGCAGTCCACTAGCCCACCTGTGCAGGCCGCTGATGTTCGAGACCCTGCAATGTTAGAATCTCCTCGACGACTGCGACGTCGACCACCGGACGAAGGCGGTGATCCTCTCGATGAGGGTTTCTCGGGCAGAGAACCGATTCGGCGCGCGCTACGCCCGTCATTCCCCTCGCATCGCCGCACTCGTGGCGTGCGTCGCCCTCGTGATCGTGAGCTGCTCGACCACATCCGAACCGACCACATCCGAGCAGGCAACCGGAATCGACACCACACCAACGCAGTCCGCATTGAATTCCCTCGATCCAGATGCATTCCAGGACGCCGTGGAGGGCGCCGCCGAAGAGTTACTCGTCCCCGGGGCGGTGGTCCTCGTGCAGACTCCGCAGGGCAGCTACACGGCGGCGGTGGGCACCACACAGTTGGACACGCAGTCGCCGCCGGACGCCGACACGCATTACCGGATCGCCTCTAATACCAAGACCATGACAGCGGCCCTGACCGTGCTGCTCGCCCAGGACGGTAAACTCCGGTTCGACGATCCGGTATCCGATTACGTACCAGATGTGCCCAACGGCAACAACATCACCATCTCCCAGCTATTGAAGATGCGCAGCGGACTCTACAACTACACAAACGCTCCCGAGCTTTCGGAGACCATGGATTCCGACCCCGCGAAGGCCTGGACTCCGCAAGAAGTACTGGATATCGCGTTCCGGCATCCACCGGAGTTCCCACCCGGCACGTCCTACGAGTACAGCAACACCAACTACGCGCTGCTGGGTCTGGTAGCCGAGAAGGTCGGTGGCCGTCCCCTGGCCGACCAATTCCAGGAACGGCTGCTCGGCCCACTCGGTGTGCAGCAGACTGCCCTTCCCGCCGCCGACGACACCTCCATCCCGGACCCCTACTCGCACGGCTACATGTACGGAGGGTCGGCCTTCGCCATGGTCGACCAACCGTATCCCGCCGATATGCAGTCCGCCGCTCGTGCGGGAACACTGCAACCCCTCGACTACACCAACCAGAACTCCTCCTACGCCACGGCGGCCGGCGGGGCCATCTCGACGGCAGACGACATGGCCACCTGGATGCAAGCACTGGTGTCGGGCAAGGTCTTGAATCCCGACTACCAGCAGCAGTGGCTCCAGAGCCTGCAAGCCGAGGACCCGAGTGCACCCGACGGCCAGCAGTACGGGTACGGCATCAGCTATCAGCGTTTCGGCCCGAACGCTTCGATGTACTACCACGGCGGTGAACTGCCGGGCTTCAACTCGTTCATGGGCCATGACATCGAAAACGACGTGACGCTCGTGGTCTGGACGAACTTGACCCTGTCGCCTGAGGGCAAGACGACGGCGAACGCCTTGCTGCCAACAGTTCTCGACCAGATCTACGCCGGGCTGTCGCTCCAGCCGGCGGCGCCGACCACCACGAGGTAGCGCCCCTCGCTGTCAGTCGACGAGGTCGAGGGCGGCGCGGACGATGCTGTCGGTGTCGATGCCGTGGTAGCGGTAGACGTCGTCGAGGGAACCGACCTGCCCGAACCTGCTGACGCCGAGTGCCGCGCCGGGGACGTGGTTGATCCCGGTCAGGAACGCGAGGGTGTGCGGGTGCCCGTCGAGGACGGTGACCATCGGTGCCGCGCGGTCGGCGGGAAACACCTGGTCCAGGATCCACGACGGCCCGTCCGCGAGCCCGCGGCGCGCCTGCACCGCCTCGAACAACAGACCCGGGCTGGTGACACACACGACGTCGGCGGCAATGCCCTGCTCCGCCAACCGGTCAGCGGCGGTGAGGGTTTCGGTGATCATCGCACCCATCCCCACCAACGTCAGCGCGGCCTTCTCCGCGTGCCGGAGGGTGTACGCCCCGGCGACCACCTGCCGGCGGCGACGCTCCCGCGCCGCCGGATCCGACGGCACCGCGGCGAGGGTCTGATCGACCGGGCGCGTCGACAGCCGCAGGTACGACGAGGAGCCGTCCGGGCGGCCCAAACGGGAGATGCTGTCGAGCAGCGTCCACTCCACATCGATCGCGAACGCCGGTTCGTAGCTGACGCAGCCGGGCTGTTCGAGGCCGATCGACGGGGTCTTGATCGACTGATGCGCCCCACCCTCCGCGGCCAGGGTCACCCCGGACGGGGTCCCCACCAGGATCGACTGACCACCCGCATAGATGCCGTACGACCACGGCTCGAGGGCACGCTCGACGAACGGGTCGTACATCACCCCAATCGGGAACAAGGGTTGTCCCCACCGGCTCCACGTCGCGCCGAGCTCACCCATCAACCCGACCAGATTCGTCTCCGCGATGCCCAGTTCCATGTGCTGCCCGGTCGGCTTCTCCCGCCAGTGCATGATCGTCTCGGCGTCGTCGTCGAACCAGTTGCGGCGCTCGTTCGGCGACCACACCCCCACCTTGTTGAGCCACCCCGCCAGGTTCGTCGTCGAGGACACGTCGGGGCTGACCGTCACCACCCGCTTCGCCGCCTCCGGCGCCTCACGGGACAGATCCAGCAGCACCCGGCCCAGTGCCGCCTGCGTCGTCGACGTCCCGGACGGGGTGCGCCCGATGTCCGCGGGCACCGCCGGCGGGGTGGCCGGGTCGACCGGGTCACGCTGAAGCCGCTGGGCGACCGCGGCGCACACGCCACCGGCGATGCTGTCGGGGCCGAACCGGGCCCACGGGTCCGCCGGATCCATGCCCAATTCGGCGGCGAGCTGTTCGTACTGCTCCACCGTCAGCAGCGACGAGTGATTCTGCGGATGCCCCTGGGTGGGCAGGCCGCGGCCCTTGATGGTGTAGGCGATGATCACCGTGGGGCGGGTGTCGTCGATCTGCGCGTAGGCGGCGCGGAGGGCGTCGAGGTCGTGACCGCCGAGGTTGCGGATCGCGCGCAGCAGGGTGTCGTCGTCGAGGTCGGCGATCAACGATGCGATCGCGGTGGCGTCGGGTCCGTCGCCGGGCAGCCGGTCCCGGACCTGCGCGGCGTCGCAGCGCAGCAGCCGCTGGTATTCGGGGTTGGGCATGTCCAGGATCCGGGTGCGCAGCGCCGGCCCGCCCGGTCGGGTGAACAGCGACTCGAGCAGGGTCCCGAATTTCACGGTGAGCACCTGCCAGCCGGCGGCGGAGAACATCGCCTCGAGCCGGCCGGCGGCGATGTTCGGGACCACCCGGTCCAGGGATTGCCGGTTCAGGTCGACGATCCACACGATCTCACCGAGTTCGGCGACGGAGGTGTCGAGGATCGCCTCCCACACCGCGCCCTCGTCCAGTTCGGCATCGCCGACGAGGGAGTACTGCCGGCCCGTCCCCGCCGACCCGATCTGGGTGTTCACGTAGCGGCGGGCGATGGCACCCCAGATCGGGGCCGTCGCGCCGATGCCGACCGAGCCGGTCGAATAGTCCACCGGATCAGGGTCTTTCGACCGCGACGGGTAGGACTGCAGCCCGCCGAATTCGCGCAGCGTCGTCAGATACTTCTCGTCCAGTTCCCCGAGCAGGTAGTTGATGCCGTGCAGCACCGGAGAGGCGTGCGGCTTCACCGACACCCGATCCCCCGGCCGCAGCTGCTCGAACCACAGCGACGTCATGATGGTCGCGATCGACGCGCACGACGCCTGATGACCACCGACCTTGAGGCCCGTAGGGTTGGGGCGAACCCGGTTGGCGTGGTGGATCATTGCGGTCGACAGCCACAACACACGCTGCTCGACCTCCACCAGCGCTTCCGGAGTGGTTGAGCGAGCAGAGAGCTGTGTAGTGCGGGAGTCTGTCATCGTTTCCGTCCTTGCCTGTGAGTTCCTGGCACCGACTCGATCCTCCCCGGCCCAGGTCGTGGGCGGGGTGGATCGGCGGTGACGGGCAGGCGGACCTTCTGGAACCGGACCTACCGCGGGGTGGCGTCACACCACCCGTCTGTTGCGAGTTCTTGTGCAGATCTCTCACAACAGTCGACCATCGGCTTACACTTCGAGCAATACCGACCGCAGAATTTCAGCATTCTGCGAACCACCGCGCCCCTCACCCCCGCTGGAGGTTGGCACAATGCCCAGCAGTACCACCGTCGACTCCCTTGATGCCAAGATCCTCGGCGCGCTCACTGAGGATCCACGCGCGACCGTGATCGCGCTCGCCGACAAGACGGGACTGTCCCGCAACACCGTGCAGGCCCGCCTGGGCAAACTGGAACGTCAGGGTGTGCTGCACTCCTTCGAACGCCGCATCGACCCCGGCGCGCTGGGGTATCCGCTGACCGCGTTCATCCTGACCAGCGTCACCCAGCGCAAACTCGCCCCGGTCGCCGACGCGCTCGACGGCATCCCGGAAGTGGTCGAGGTGCACGGACTCAGCGGCGCCACAGACCTTCTCATCCATGTCGTCGCCCGCGACGCCGACGACCTCTACCGGATCGCCGGCCGCATCCTCGACATCGACGGGGTCGAGCAGACCACCACCTCACTGGTCATGCGCAAGTTGGTCGACTACCGCCTCACCCCGCTCCTGGAACAACTCGTCGACGGCGCCTGAACGTGGCGGTCAGGCACCGACGTAGGTCGCGAGGTGCTCGGCGGTGAGGGTGGAGCGGGCATCGACCAGTTCCGCCGGACTGCCCTCGAAGACGATCCGGCCGCCGTCGTGGCCGGCGCCGGGGCCGAGGTCGATGATCCAGTCGGCGTGCGCCATGACCGCCTGATGATGCTCGATGACGATGACCGACTTACCGGAGTCGACGAGCCTGTCGAGCAGTCCGAGCAGCTGCTCGACGTCGGCGAGGTGCAGTCCGGTGGTCGGCTCGTCGAGGACGTAGACGTCGCCCTTGTCGGCCATGGCGGTGGCCAGCTTGAGCCGCTGCCGTTCGCCGCCGGACAGCGTGGTGAGTGGCTGTCCGAGGCTGAGGTAGCCGATTCCGACGTCGGCGAGCCGCTGCAGAATCTTGTGGGCCGCCGGGATCCGCGCCTCCCCGTCGCCGAAGAACTCCTCGGCCTCCGTCACCGACATCGCGAGCACCTCGGCGATGTTCCGGCCGCCGAGCGTGTACTCCAGCACCGATGCCTGGAACCGCCTGCCCTCGCACTCCTCGCAGGGGGTTTCGACGGTGGCCATGACGCCCAGGTCGGTGTAGATCACGCCGGCGCCGTTGCAGGTGGGGCAGGCACCTTCGGAGTTGGAGCTGAAGAGCGCCGGCTTCACGCCGTTGGCCTTCGCGAATGCCTTGCGGATCGGGTCGAGCAGTCCAGTATACGTGGCCGGGTTGCTCCGCCGCGACCCGCGGATCGCGGTCTGGTCGATCGACACCACGCCGTCGCGCCCCGACACCGAGCCGGTGATCAGTGAGCTCTTGCCGGAGCCGGCGACGCCCGTGACCACGCAGAGCACCCCGAGGGGGATGTCGACGTCCACGCCCTGGAGGTTGTGCGACGTCGCGCCGCGGATCTCCATTTCCCCGGAGGAGGAACGGACCGATTCCTTCAGTGTGGCCCGGTCGTCGAAATGGCGCCCGGTGATGGTGTCGCTGGCGCGCAGCCCGTCGACGGTGCCCTCGAAGCAGACGGTGCCGCCCGCGGTACCGGCGCCGGGGCCGAGGTCGACGATGTGATCGGCGATCGCGATCGTCTCCGGTTTGTGCTCCACGACGAGCACGGTGTTGCCCTTGTCCCGCAGCCGCAGCAACAGTTTGTTCATCCGCTCGATGTCATGTGGGTGTAGCCCGATGGTGGGCTCGTCGAACACGTAGGTGACGTCGGTGAGCGAGGAACCGAGGTGCCGAATCATCTTGGTGCGCTGAGATTCACCGCCCGACAGCGTCCCGGCGGGCCGGTCCAGGCTCAGGTACCCCAGCCCGATCTCCACGAACGAGTCCAGGGTGTCGCTCAACGACTCCAGCAGAGGCGCCGCCGACGGTTCCTTCAGACCGCGCACCCACACGGCGAGGTCGCTGATCTGCATCGCGCAGGCGTCGGCGATGTTGATGCCCTTGATCTTCGATGATCGAGCGCCCTCGTTGAGCCGGGTGCCGTCGCAGTCGGGGCAGGTGGTGAACGTGATCGCCCGCTCCACGAACGCGCGGATGTGCGGCTGCATCGCGTCGACGTCCTTGGACAGGAACGACTTCTGTATCTGCGGGATCAGCCCGGTGTACGTCAGGTTGATGCCCTCGACCTTGATCTTGGTCGGCTCTCGGTAGAGCAGGTCGTTGAGCTCTCGCTTGGTGTACTTGCGGATCGGCTTGTCCGGGTCGAAGTAGCCGCAGCCGCGGTAGATGCGCCCGTACCAGCCGTCCATGCTGTAGCCGGGGATCGTGAGTGCGCTCTCGTTGAGTGACTTGCTGTCGTCGTACAGCGCGGTGAGGTCGAAGTCGGTGACCGAGCCCCGGCCCTCGCAGCGCGGACACATGCCGCCGGTGATGCTGAAACTGCGCCGCTCCTTCGTCTGACGGCCACCGCGCTCGACGGTGACCGCGCCCGCGCCGGAGATCGAGGCGACGTTGAAGGAGAACGCCTGGGGCGATCCGATGTGCGGCTTTCCGAGCCTGCTGAAGAGGATGCGCAGCATCGCGCTGGCGTCGGTGGCGGTGCCGACCGTGGAGCGCGGGTCGGCGCCCATCCGCTGCTGGTCCACGATGATCGCGGTGGTCAGCCCGTCGAGTACGTCGACGTCGGGCCGGGCCAGCGTCGGCATGAAGCCCTGCACGAAGGCGCTGTAGGTTTCGTTGATCATCCGCTGCGACTCCGCGGCGATCGTGCTGAACACCAGCGAGCTCTTGCCTGAGCCGGAGACGCCGGTGAACACCGTCAGCCTGCGTTTCGGGAGCTCGACGCTGATGTTCTCGAGGTTGTTCACCCGCGCACCCCGCACGCGGATCAGATCGTGGCTGTCGGCGGCGTGCAGCTCGGTCGACTGCGTGTCCGTCCTCGTGGCCGTGCTCATCCTGTCTCCCTCTGTGTGCGCGGACCGCATTCGCGGTCTCCGTGGGTGTCGCGTGGATCGATCTAACAGCGTCGAGCAGTACGTTCGGTTCTACGTCGCCGGCACGGTCGCGGCAACGGTCCGTTGCCTAACTCAGCGCAGCTCCTGGATGCGGATCAGGTTGCCGGCGTGATCGCGGACGGCGCAGTCGCGAACCCCGTACGGCTGCTCGGTGGGCTCCTGGACGACGTCGGCGTCGCCGGCCTGCAACCGCTCGAACGCACTGTCCAGGTCTTTGGTGGCGAGGAGAATGCCGCCGTAGGTGCCCTTGGCCATCATCTCGACGATGGTCCGGCGCTCCTCCTCGGTGAGGCCGGGATCGACGGCCGGCGGGTGCAGCACGATGGAGACGTCGGGCTGGCCGACGGGGCCGACGGTGATCCAGTGCATCCCGTTGTAGCCGACGTCGTTGCGGACCTCGAAGCCGAGGGTGTCGCGATAGAAGGCCAGGGACTCTTCCGGATCGTTGTGCGGAAGGAAGCTCGAGTGAATGGTGATGTCCATGAACGCCACGTTAGTTGCGGCCCGCGACCTGTGCTTCTCGATTCCTGATCGGTCTTGTCACCTGTTTCGCGACGCACGACGGCATCCCCGCGGTCGCCCGCGCCGCATCGCGCCGATAGGTGCTGGGCGGCACACCGACCAACTCGGTGAAACGCGTGCTGAAGGTGCCCAGTGATGCGCAGCCGACCTCGAAACAGACCTCGGTAACGCTGAGGTCGCCGCGCCGCAGCAGCGCCATCGCGCGCTCGATGCGCCGCGTCATCAGATAGGCGTACGGCGACTCGCCGTACGCGAGCCGGAACTGGCGACTCAGGTGCCCGGCCGACATGTGCGCGTCGCGGGCGAGCGCCTCCACATCCAGCGGCTGCGCGTACTCACGGTCGATCCGGTCGCGAACGCGGCGCAGCCGCGCGAGGTCGCGCAGGTACTGCGGCTCGGCAGGTCTGCTGGTCACACACGCGATCGTGCCACGTCGCGCCGGAGTTGCCCAGCGTCGTCGGCGATCGGCCCCACTACTCTGACGAAGAGAGCTCGACGCACCGATACAGGGGGACGACTTGACCAGCACACCAGACCGCGTCCGCACGGCATTCCCGGACATCAGCTCGCGTGCGTGGGAGCATCCCGCGGACCGCGCCGCGCTCGTCACCCTGCGCACGCTGAAGGGTTTCGACACCGTCTTTCGCACCATCTCCGGTTTGCTGCAGGAGCGTCAGCACCGGCTGATGTACCTGGCCACGTCGGTCCGGGTCGACGAGCGGCAATTCACCGATCTCCACGACCTCCGCAGCGACTGCGTCCGGATTCTGGGCGCCGACGAAACACCCGAACTGTTCGTGCTGCAGACCCCCGCCGTGAACGCCTTCACCATCGGCATGGACCGGCCGTTCATCGTCGTCACCACCGGGCTGCTCGACGTGATGAACTACGAGGAGCAGCGGTTCATCATCGGCCACGAACTCGGTCACGCGCTGTCCGGGCACGCGGTGTATCGCACGATCCTCATGCACCTGATGCGGCTTGCCGGGACCATCGGCTGGATCCCCATCGGTGGGTGGGCGCTGCGCGCGATCATCGCTGCTCTCCTGGAGTGGCAACGCAAATCGGAATTGTCCGGTGACCGGGCCGGATTGCTGTGTGGGCAGGACGTCCACACAGCGCTGCGGGTGCAGCTGAAACTGGCCGGCGGTTCACGGGTCAGCGAGATCGACACCGACGCCTTCCTGGCCCAGGCCGCCGAGTACGACGCCAGCGGCGACCTGCGCGACGGAGTGCTCAAGCTCCTCAACATCGAACTGCTCACCCACCCCTTCTCCGTACTGCGCGCCGCCGAGCTGAAGAAGTGGGTGGACAGCGGCGCCTACGCCGCGATCCTGCGCGGCGAGTATCCGCGCCGCGGTGAGGACGACGACGCCAAGATCAGCGAGGAGTTCCGCAAGGCCGCGAAGTCGTACAAACAGAACTTCGACGCATCGAACGACCCGCTGATCCGCATGCTCCGCGAGATCGGCAGCGGACTGGGCACCACCGTCGACGCCGTCGGCAACGGGGTCGGCGACGTCGCTGCCGACATCAAGGAGCGCTTCACGCACTGGCGCAGGAATTCCGACGGCACGAAGGATTCGGACGGCTAGTCGGCCATCGCCTCGGCCAGCTCCTCGACCTCCTGAATGACCGGTTCGGGCACCCGCACGGGGCCGGGGGTGTAGGTGACCGACCGCAGTCGGCCGGTGAATCGGAAGGTCCCGCGTCGTTCCCGCAGATCCCACACGACGGGTCCGCGGGCGTCGACGCCCACCGAGATACCGGTCCACGGCGCCATGCCGACCAGCTGGAACTGGTCGTCGAGGGTGGCGACGTCGGTGGTGACCCCGGCCGAGTCGGTGAGCGCGACGGTGAAGTTCCATCGGACGGAT
The DNA here is from genome assembly GCF_001894825.1 of Rhodococcus jostii NBRC 16295. Classification (GTDB taxonomy): domain Bacteria; phylum Actinomycetota; class Actinomycetes; order Mycobacteriales; family Mycobacteriaceae; genus Rhodococcus_F; species Rhodococcus_F jostii. The sequence goes on from NZ_BCWY01000077.1 coordinate 32,767, forward strand.
TCGGTGGCCTCCGCCCGCACCTGCACGCCGACCACATCCGCACCGAGGGGCGCGGAGGTGTGCGCGACACGGCCGTAGCTGTTGACCGCGAACACGATCCGGCCGTCCTCGACGTAGAGCACGTACCCGCCGTGCGGGTCACCGTGCGCGACGAGCACCCCTTCGTCGCCCGCGGCGATCGCGTGGGTGACGACGTCGATGGTGAAGTCGCGGTACTGGATCAGCACACTGGACCGATAGCGCTCCAGCGTCGGCGTGCCCGCGAGGATCTTCGCCGGCTCCGCGAGGCGACGCTCGTCGGGTCGCCGCTGCACGGCCTTGCGGTCGTTGAGGATCGGGAACACGGTGTTGTGCCATGCCGCCCGATCCCACGCCTCGGCGAGTTCGCGCACCTTCTCGGGGAAGAGATCCGCGACGTCCGTCGTCTCGGCCGGGTCGGCTTCGACATCGAACAGCTGCCACTGCGGATCGTCGACCCGGGTCGGATCAGTGTGCAGCGACAGCAGTTTCCAGCCGTCCCGGTAGAACCCGCGGTGACCACCGAACTCGGCGTACTGCTCCGTGTGGGGTGTGGGCTGCGCGGCGTCGCGCAGGACGTCGGCGATGCTGACACCGTCACGCTCCTGAGCGGGAAGTCCGTTCCGGTGGCTCGGAGTCACGAGCCCGGCGAGATCGAGCAGGGTCGGGGTGATGTCGGTGACGTACGAGTAGTGCTTGCGCAGTCCGGTATCACCGTCGGCCCGCCGGAGTCCGGCCGGCCAGGACAGCAGGAACGGCACCCGCACACCACCGGCGAACGTCTGACCCTTGTAGAACCGGAACGGGGTATTCGACGCCTGCCCCCAGCCGCGCGGGTAGTGGACGCCGATCTTCTCCGAGCCGATCAGTTCCTCGTCGTGCGGAACGTCGCGCACCCAGTCCGACGGGACCGGCCCGTGCACGAATTGGCTGAAGTACGAGCGTGTTCCCGCTGCGCCACCCTCTGCCGTGCCACCGTTGTCGGACGTGAACACGATGATCGTGTTGTCGGTCTCGCCGAGTTCGTCGAGGGTGTCGAGTACCCGGCCCACGCTCTGGTCGATGCTGTCGACCATTGCCGCGTAGACCTCCTGGTACCGGGCGAACCGCAACTGCTCCTCTTCGGTGAGCTCGTCCCACGGCGGCGCGTCGAAACCGGGTTCGGTGTTGCGTTCGGCCATCTGGGTGCCGGGCGGGAAGAACCCTGCCTCGAGCTGTGCGTCGAAGCGGCTGCGTCGCACTGCGTCCCAGCCCTCGGTGTAGCGGCCACGGTACTTGGCCAGGTCTTCGGGCTTGGCCTGGTGTGGTCCGTGCATCGCGATGTGCGAGAAGTACAGGAAGAACGGCTTGTCGGCATCGTGGGCGCGCAGGCTCTTGATGCGGGCGACGGCCTTGTCCGTGATGTCGTCGGTGACGTAGTAATCCGACGGATACTCCTCGACGTCGACCACAGAGTTGTCGGAGATCAACTCGTTCGGGTAGTAGAACGAATTCATCCCTTCGAGCGAGCCGTAGTAGCTGTCGAATCCGCGCTGCAGGGGCCAGGAGTCGCGGGTGCGGCCCGGCGCGAGGTTGGTGTCGCGCGCGAGATGCCACTTGCCGATCGCGTGGGTGGCATACCCGTTCGCGCGCAGAATCTCCGCGAGGCTGAGCGCGTCGTCGGCGAGTTCCATCCGCAGTCCAGGGAAGCCTGGATCGAAGTTGGCCACGCTGCCGTAGCCGGCGCGGTGCGGGTTCAGACCGGTGAGCAGCGCCGCGCGAGCCGGTGAGCACACCGAGGTGGTGTGATAATTCGACAGTCGGTAACCGCTGTCGGCGAGCCGGTTCAGGTTGGGGGTCTCGATCTCGGAGCCGAACGGTCCGATGTCCGAGTAGCCCATGTCGTCGATGAGGATGACCACGATGTTCGGCGCGCCCGCCGGGGCCTTCGTCTCCGGCGTCCACCACGGCGTCGACTCTGCGCTCGTCCGCCCGACATGTCCGCCGAATCCGTCGTACCCTCGCGCGCCCGGAGGGAGCTGCTGCTCGCCGTCGATACCGCCGGTTCCGTTACTTCCCACTTCGGGCACGCGCGCAAATCCCTTCACTCACGGGGAGGGTTTCCCCATGTATTGGGGGAAATAGTACGGTCGCCCGCGAGACCTTCGAGTGGTTTGAATCACGTGGATTTCAAAGCATGTTCGGCAGGGACGGTTGTGACCTGCGTCGCGCCGAGGAGGCCTCGGAACGTGATCTGCGCTATGAAAGCGGCGACTTTTACACGTGCGTAAGAAATCCAGGACAAGCTTTGCGAAGGCTTGTCCACCGACGGTCGTCGGTGTCGGCAGGCGTAAGAAAATGTGCTCCTGCCCACGTGTGACCGTCCAGAAAGCTGTACCACTGTGCTCCAGCTCATCTCGATACTCGACTTTCTCCGGAGGGTCGGCTCCACCGCACTGCCGTCCGTGCGCGCGTCATTGCTTCGCTTCGCGGGGTACCTGGTGCCGATTGCGCAGACGGCGGTCACCGCGGGGGCGGCGTGGTGGGTGTCGGTCGAGGTGGCCGGTCACGAGCAACCGCTGCTGGCCCCGTTGGCGGCGGTGGTGTGCCTGAGCGTCGCGCGGGGTGCCCGCAGCCGCCGGGCCGGCGAACTGATCGCCGGTGTCACCATCGGAACGATCGTGTCGGACGTCGTCGTGCGGTACATCGGAAACGGTCCGTGGCAGATCTGCCTCGTGGTGGCGGTGGCCATGTCTCTGGCGGTGCTCCTCGACGGTGGTTCGGTCATCGTCCTGCAGTCGGGTTCGTCGGCGGCACTGGTTGCGGCGATGGCATCCGCGACCGCCGCTCACCCGTTCGACCGCGTCGTGGACGCGTTGATCGGGGGTGCGCTCAGCCTGGTCGCGCTGTCCGTGCTGCCCACCGACCCCGTGCGCCGGACGCGCCGCTGCGCCGCCGCCGTGCTGGACAGTGTCGGCGCCGCTCTCCGGCAGTCGTCGAAGGGGCTCGCGGCGGGCGACATCTCTGCACTGGAGGACGCTCTCGCACTGGCCCGTTCGACGCAGTCGACCATCGACAGCATGCGCGTCGAGCTCCGCTCCGGATCCGAGGTGGCACGAATCTCGCCGATCCACTGGCGGGGACGCCGCCGCATCGGCCGGCTGGCATCGATCGCCGACCCGATCGACAACGCCGCACGCAACACCCGGGTCCTCGTGCGGCGGGCGCTCATCGCCACGTACGACGGCGAGCGAATCGACCCGCAGTTGGCGGACGCCGTCTCCGAACTCGCGAACATCGCCGACCGCATGCGGCTGATGATTCTCGCGACTCCCGCGAAGAAACCCAACGAAATCCAGATCGGCGACGAACTCGAACGATTCGCGCGCGCCCTGCCGCAACAGGCCGTCTCGGCGGGCTTCTCCTCGGCAGTCGTCTCCGCGCAAGTCCGGTCGATCGTCATCGACTTCTTCGAAGTGTGCGGCATCCCGCGCGCCGTGTGCCGGCCCATGCTGCCGCGTCCCGCCCGGTACGCGGATGCCGCGTAGAGGCAGCATAAGTCCACCCCTCGGCGAGGTCGGTCGAACCGAGACCGGCGAGGGAAATCAATCGCATCGTCGAGTCCTCTTCTTCGAGTGACGGAACTGCCCCGCACGACCTTGCCGGCAGAGCGACCGATCGGGTTGGTTCGGCGGCGATGGCCCTACAGCGCCGAACGAGTCGCGTGCGTACAGGTAGGAATGCGGGTATTTGTACGCGTGTGATGCGCATCTCATTCACGCAGGCTGTCCTGTGTGAGTACCGGTCCAGGGCGATCGCACAGAATCGCGGGCCAGCGTCGCGCAGCTGACCTTGCTGAACCGGACTCCGCCTCCGCGGCACCTCGACGCACCCCGGCAGCGAAAAGGACTACAAGACAATGAGTTATTCCCTAGGCACAGATACCGGCGGCACGTTCACCGATACGGTCCTGATCGACGATGCGGGCGCGGTCACGATCGGCAAGCGCCCGTCGACGCCCCCCGAGTTCGTGGACGGGGTGATCGACAGCGTCGGCGACGCCACCGCGAAGGTCGACAAGCAGGGCCGCTTGCTGGCCGACATCGATGCGTTCCTCTACGGCACCACGATCGTCGTCAATGCCATCGCCACCCGGAAGGCAGGCGAAGCAGGCATTCTCACAACTCAGGGATTCGCACGCACGCTGTCCATCGCCCGAGCCACCAGCCGTACCAACGGTTTCTCAGCTGAAGGCCTCCGGCACTACGCCAAACGCCGCAAGCCCGATCTACTCGTGCCCAGTAGTCGCAAGTTCATCGGTGAGGTCCGGGAACGGATCGACTGGAAGGGGCACGTTCTGGCCCCGCTGGACGAGAACTCCGTCCGCTCCGAGATTGCCCGGCTGCTCGACCTCGGCATGGAATCGCTGGCGGTATGTCTGCTGTGGTCATTTCGCAACGACGTCCACGAGCGCCGAATCCGCGACATCGCCCATGAGATGGCGCCCGGCGTGCCGGTGACCTTGTCCAGCGAAATCGCCCCGAAGCTGGGGGAATACCAGCGGATGACCACCACGGCCTACAACGCCGCGATGGCGCCGGTGGCGACCGCGCACTTGACGGACCTGAACGATCGCCTCGTGGACTCGGGACTCGAGGATGGTCAGTTGCTGGTGATGCAGGGCAACGGCGGCCTCGACCGAGCTGCGCAAGCCACGAACCGGCCGGTGAACCTGATCGGATCGGGACCCGCAGGAGGAGTACTCGGAGCGAAGATCCTGTCCGCGGCGATGGGTCTCCCCAACGTCATCTGCACGGATGTGGGCGGGACGACGTTCGACCTCGGCCTGCTCGTGGACCACACGCCCGTGTTGACCCCCACCGCCGTCGTCCACCAGCACGAGCTGTATCTGCCTGTGGTCGATGTGGTTTCGATCGGTGCAGGCGGTGGCAGCATCGCCCGGGTCGACCCGGTGACCGGCCTGCTCAGCGTCGGACCCGACAGCGCGGGCGCGCGGCCGGGCCCGGTCTGTTACGGCAACGGCGGCACCGAACCGACTGTCACCGACGCCGACGCGGTCCTCGGGTTCATCGACCCCGACTACTTCCTCGGAGGCAGCATCCGGCTGGATGTCGAGGCTGCACGGCTGGCGATCAAGGAGAACATCGCCGATCCGCTGGGAATGGGTGCCGAGGAGGCCGCCGCTGCGATCGTCGAGATCGCCGACAATCACATGGCCGATCTCGTTCGGCAGATGACCGTGGAGCGCGGACATGATCCGCGCGAGTTCAGCGTTTTCCTCTACGGCGGTGGCGGGCCATTGCACGGCACCTCGTACGCAGCGAAGCTCGGCGCACGGTCGATGGTGGTGCCCGGCGGCGAACTTGCCTCGGTCTTCTCCGCCTGGGGGATCGCCAACGCCGACATTCACCACACCCATGAGCAGTCCAGCCCGCAACGGGCACCCTTCGATCCTGTCGTCACGGCCGCGGTGTTCGCCGAACTCGAACAGCAGGCCGACGACCAACTTTCGCTGGATGGGGTGGCCGAGGCCGACCGCGTGTTCGAGCGTTTCGGTGAGCTGCGCTATGTGATGCAGACCAATGAGGTGGTGGTGCCGATCCCGCCGGGTCCGATCAGCGACGTAACCGTCGCGCAGATCGTCGACGAGTTCGAAGCGAGGTACGAGCAGCTGTTCGGCAAGGGAAGCGGGTTCAGCGCCGCGGGGATCGAGTGGATCAACTTCCGCGTGCAGGCCTACGGCCGGCGACGCAAAGCAGCCCTGCACAAGCAGACAGTTCACGAGGACCATCGTCCGGAACCGGCCGGGGCAAGACCGATCTACTGGTACGAGGAGCAGGGAACCGTCACCACCCCGATCTATCGCGCCGACGGGCTACGCGCCGGTTCGCAGATCGAGGGCCCCGCCGTCGTCGAACTACCCACCACCACATGCGCTGTCCATCCGCACCAACGGCTCGTCGTCGACGAGTACGGCAACTACCTCATCTCCAATTCCTGAGCGACGAGGAAAACCCATGACCACGACCATCCCCGGCGCGGACAAATTCCAGTCCACCGCCAAACTCGCCACCGACCTCACGATCGACGCCAGCCTGCGCTTGTACACCCCGTCGGACGACACCCCGGTCGACCCGGTCACCTACGCGGTGATCTCGCACAAGCTCACACAGATCAACGACGAGGCCGCGACAACTATACGCAAGGTTTCCGGATCGCCTGTCGCCAACGAAGCCGCCGACTTCAATACCGTCTTGGGTGACCCCCGCGGAGACCTGTTCGCCCTGGGCTCCTACATCAGCATGCACGGCACCGTGGTGCAGCGGCTGATCCAATGGACCCTGGAACACCGCAGTAAGAATCCCGGCATCCGGGAGGGCGACGCGTTTCTCGTCAACGATCCGTGGGTAGGCGCAGCACATCAGAGTGACACCGCCATCCTTCGCCCGATCTTCGTCGACGGGAAACTGTTCGCCTGGGTCGGCGCGACGCTGCACTTCCTCGACCTCGGTGGGCGCTACCCGTCCAGCCTGATCCCGGACGCAGAGGATGTGTTCAGCGAGAGCCTCCCGATCCCGCCGGTGAAGATCGTCGAGAACGGCGAAATCCGGGAAGACATCGAAGATATGTTCCTGCGACGGAGCCGGCTGCCGTTGTCGGCCGCGCTCGACCTGCGATCACTATTGGCGGCGACCACCGTTGCCGAACAACGGATCCACGACGTCGTCGCCGCCTACGGAGGCGACACGGTAGCGCTTGTGATCCAGCAGATTCTCGACTCCACCGAGGCGCGATTCAGGCACCGTCTCCAGGAGTTACCGAACGGGACGTGGCGGCATATGGTGCTGTGGGACAGTGCCGGCGTCGGTGACCGGTCGGTCTACCAAATCCCGGTCACCATGCACAAGCAAGACGATAGTCTGGTCTTCGACTTGCGCGAGGTCGCCGAGCAGAGTGGTGCGGTCAACAGCACCCGCACTCTCACCGAGGCGTGCATCATGAGCGCGGTCCTGCCGCTGCTGTGTCCCGACCTGCCGTGGGCGCCCGGCGCGATCCTGCGCGCCGTCGAGTTCCGGTTCACGCAAGGAACCATCCTCGCCGCGGAGTTCCCGGCATCAGTGGGCGGTGGTACCACGCAAGCTGCCTGGAGCGCCGTCAATGCGGCCACGGCATTGATCTCCAAGATGCTGGCGGCCTGCCCGCAGTACAAAGCGAATCTCCTCGCCGTCTCCACGCCGGCATGGATCTTTCAGCTGATCGGCGGTTTGAACAAGGACGGCAGCCCGACGCTCGCACTGTCGCTCGACCAGGCGGCGGGCGGTATCGGAGCGCGTGCCTGGGCCGATGGCGACGACGTCGCGGGAATGATGCTCAGCCCTTCGTGCGAGATCGCGAACGTGGAAACACAGGAGTGGCACGAGCCGCTGCTGTGGCTGTATCGCGACGAGTTGCCCGACAGTGGCGGGCCGGGCCGATTCCGCGGCGGCAACGGCGGCCGTTCCGCGATCATGGCGTACGACACCGCCGCACCGCTGTTCAACATGTGCTACACATCCGGCGTCGCCGTACCCTCAGGCGCAGGCCTGTGTGGTGGCTGGCCATCCAAGACGGGGTACTACAAACTCGCGCGCGACACCGACATCTGGCAGCGGTACGCGTCGTCCGACATCCCTCGCAGCGAGCACGACATCAGCGATGACCTCGAATGGCCACCGTCGCAGGGCGGAATGCTGCACATCGGACTCGACGACGTGCTCGCGATCGGATGGTTCGGCGGCGGCGGCTTCGGCGACCCCCTCGAACGAGACCTCGGTGCGGTGGACAGCGACCTGCAGGAGGGCGCGATCACCGAGCAGCACGCACGGGATGTGTACGGCGCCGTCCTCACCGGCGGCGTCGTGGATGTCGACGCGACCGAGGCGCGGCGTGCCGAATTGCGCGGTGCAAGGCTCGGATTCGGGCCGAAGCCTGCCCCCGCCCCACCACGGCTGCAGGCCGGACACCGCTGGCTGGACGAGAACATCGCCCTCGACCCGGTCGGCGCCAGCGACTGCGCCCGGTGTGGACACCACCTCGGCGGCCCCGAGGAAAATTACAAGTTGGGATGTCATGCCGTCGAGACGCCCCTGGGCGACACCGACCGGGTCTGGATTTCTCCCTCGAATTACATCGACGCCACCGACATCGTGTTCCGCCAGTACGTCTGCCCTGGCTGTGCAACTTTGCTGGAGACCGAACTCACTCTCGCCGGCGCTGCGCCGATCCACGACAAGGAGTTGGCACCATGCTGACGCGGGGTGCGGTACTGCGGGAGGTTCCGGGCAACTACGAGGTGGTCGAGCTGGAGCTGGACGATCCCCGACCGGGAGAGATCCAGGTGAAGATGGTGGCGAGCGGTTTGTGTCACTCCGACGACCACTTCGCAACCGGCGATCAGCAGGCCCCGATCCTGCCTTTCGCGGGTGGGCACGAGGGTGCCGGCATCGTGGCAGCCGTCGGTCCCCAGACCACAGGGTTCGCAGAGGGCGACCACGTCGTCTTCTCCTTCTTGCCGGTCTGCGGCCGATGCTGGTTCTGTTCGCACGACATGCAGAACCTGTGCGATCTCGGAGCATCCATCGGCACGGGCGCCCGTTTCGACGACTCGACGTCGTTCCGGCTTTCCCTGGACGGCCGGCCGGTCGGGCAGATGGCGGGCCTGTCGACCTTCTGCGAGTACACGACCGTGGCGACGAAGTCCGCGATCAAGATCGATCCGTCGATCCCACTGGAGGTCGCGTGTCTCACCGGTTGCAGCGTCGGTACGGGTTGGGGTGCGGCGGTGAACTCGGCTCAGGTGCGGCCCGGGCAGATCGTCATTGTGATGGGCGTCGGCGGAATAGGGATCAACGCGGTGCAGGGCGCCGCTCACGCCGGAGCCGACGTGGTGATTGCCGTCGATCCGGTCCAGTTCAAGCGCGAGTCGGCGCTGAAACTGGGTGCCACCCATGCTGTGTCGGACATCGGGGAAGCCACCGAGCTCGCACGCTCGATGTCGAACGGACAGGGCGCCGACGCGTCGATCGTCACCGTCGGTGTGGTCACGGGCAAGCACGTAGGTGAAGGCCTGGCGGCCATCCGCAAGGGTGGGACCTGCGTCCTGACCGGTCTGGGGGACACCTTCGTGCGCGACGGAGACATCAACCTCCACGAGCTCACGCTGTACCAGAAGCGTATGCAAGGTTCCCTTTTCGGCGCCAGCGCACCCATCGCTGACATTCCGGCGCAGCTGGAGATGTACCGCAGGGGGACGCTTGCGCTGGACGAGTTGATCACCACCCGTTACACCCTGGACGACATCGCGAGGGGCTACGACGACCTGCGGGCCGGCCATAACCTTCGCGGTGTGATCATCCACGCCCCCTGATCACAAGCGAAGTTGCGCGTCAGGTGTACACAACCGGGAAGCCGGCGATCGTCATCATTGACGATCGCCGGCGAACCGTGAGAAGAATTGCAGACGCTCCGCGCGGGCGCTCGACATGAAGGAGACGAGCATCATGACCACCGCTCAGGACTGCCATTTCATCGGCGGCGAATTACGACCGTCGAAATCATCCGGCCGGATCGCTGTCGTCAACCCGGCAACGGAGGAGGAGTTCGCCTCAATCGCCAATGGGAGCGGCGAAGACATCGACGGTGCCGTCGACGCTGCCGTCGAGGCGGCAACCGACTGGGCGCGCATCGCCCCGGCTGATCGGGCGAACCACCTGCGTCGACTGGCAGATGCGTTCGAGAACCGGATCGAGGAAATCTCGACGGTGGTGACCCGGCAGAACGGCACACCCATCAGCGTGTCGCGGGCGATGCAAAGCCAGGTTCCGGTCTACTACCGGTACTTCGCCTCGCTGGCCGACGAGTTGGTGGTGGAGGAGCGCTTGCAGACATCCTTCGGGGATGCATTGGTACAAAAAGAGCCGGTCGGCGTTGTCGGTGCGATAACGCCGTGGAACGGCCCCCAACCACTCCTTGCCTGGAAGGTCGGTCCCGCGCTTGCCGCCGGCTGCACGGCGGTGGTGAAACCCTCGCCGGAGACCTCTCTCGATGCGTTCCTCTTCGCCGAGTTACTCTCGGACGCAGGAATTCCCGACGGAGTCGTGAACGTTGTCACCGGTGGGCGGGAGACCGGTGCGGCGCTCGTCGGTCATCCACGTGTCCGCAAGATCGCCTTCACCGGATCGACCGCCGCGGGAAAGGCAATCGCGGCGGCGTGCGCCGCCGACCTGAAACGCGTGACGCTCGAACTGGGCGGGAAGTCGGCCGCGATCCTGCTGGACGACGTGAACCTCGATGCGTTCACCCCGTTCGTCGCGTCGGCGTGCGCACCGAACACGGGTCAGACATGCCGTGCGCTCACCCGGGTACTGGCTCCTCGTTCGCGATACGACGAAGTCGTCGACATGGTGGGCTCCACGCTGAGCCGAATCCCGCTCGGCGACCCGACCGACCCCAGTGTGTCCTTCGGGCCGCTGGTCAGCGAACGGCAGCGGCAGATCGTCGAATCCTATATCTCACTCGGCCGGCAGGAAGGCGCCAAAGTAGTGGTCGGCGGCGGCCGGCCGGCCGGGTTCCCCCGCGGTTTCTACGTCGAGCCGACCGTGTTCAGGAACGTAACGAACGACATGCGCATCGCCCGCGAGGAGGTGTTCGGCCCAGTGATCGTGGTGATCCCCTACGACGGCGAGGATGACGCCATCGATATCGCCAACGACTCGGAGTTCGGGCTCGGCGGAGGCGTGTTCTCCCCCGACACGCAGCATGCGACCGATGTCGCGCGGCGGATCGTCACCGGGACCGTCGGGGTCAACACGGCCTCGTTCCCGGTGGAGGCACCGTTCGGTGGGGTGAAGCAAAGCGGTGTGGGCCGCGAGCTCGGGCCGGGGAGCCTCGATGCCTATCTCGAGCTGAAGACGATTTTTCGAAGCGCCTGAGACAGCCGCTCACACCGCCTCGGCCACCGCAAAGTCGGTCCACAGACCACGCCGATCGAGTTCCGCGATCATGTGATCGGCTCCGTCCAGGATGTGGGTTTCCATGAGCGTCTTGGCCAACCTGCCGGCGCGCTTGCGCAGAGCGGAAAGCAGGCGCGCCTCCTGTGTGGTCGAGAGTTGGGCGTCGTAGAGGTTCGGCAGGTTCGCAGTGACCGAACCCAGGAGCCGGACAAGCCGAGGAGAGCCGGCGGCGGCGTTGACCCTGCGATGGAAGGCGTGCCCGAGTGCGGCGACATCGCCGGCGTCACCGTGGGCGATCGCCTTCTGGTGGTCTTGGAGAATGGTCACGAGCTCGTCGAGGTCGGTAGGGGCGATGATCTCGGCGGCTCGCGAGGCGAGTTCACCGGCCAGCAGCGCATGTGCCCAGAAGAGGTCGCGCACATCCTGTCTGGTGAATGGAGCAACGACATAGCCCCGGCGAGGGACCGTCTTTACCAAACCCTCACCGCAGAGTTTCAGAAGTCCCTCGCGGACGGGTGTAGTGCTTACTCCGACAGCCTCCGCGATCCGTTCGATGCGTACGAACTCTCCTGGTCGCACCTTCCCGGCAAGGATCATCTTCCGTACATAGGAGGCCACTTCGTCGGGCAGTTGCTGGAGCGCGGAGGCTGTGTGATCGAGCATCGTCGGTGGCATCTTTCCGGTGTCGGATGGGCCTGATCAGTGGGCAGCCCGGCTCAGACTGCGTGCGTAGGCGAGGATCTCGTGGGCGGTTTTGATGTGGGCGTAGTCGACGTGCATGTCTTCGTACCGCACAGCGGCC
>NZ_BCWY01000078.1 GCF_001894825.1 Rhodococcus jostii NBRC 16295
GATCCGCGGACGGGTACGTGGGCAGACCCTCGACCATCACGATCGTGGCGCCGAGCTGCAACGGCCCGGTCATCAACAGCGGTCCCACCAGCCACCCGAGATCGGTGATCCAGGAAACCACATCGTCGGCATGGACATCGAAACCGTACGCGAAGTCCACCGCCGCCTTCACCCCGAAACCGCCGTGCGAGTGCACAATGCCCTTCGGTCGGCCCGTCGTCCCGGACGTGTACACGATGGTCAGCGGGTCATTCGCCTCGGTCGGCGCGGTCTGCACCGGTGCCGGGTTCGGGTCCAGGGCGTCGAAGTAGACATCGCGGCCCGCGCGCATCGCCACATCGGTACCGAGGTGACGGAGAACGACGACGGTGCGGACCGACGGCGCCGATTCGAGCGCCTGATCCGCGGTCTCCTTCATCGGCACCGGCTTGCCGCGCCGCGTCGTGCCGTCCGCCGTGATCAGCATGACCGCCTCGGAATCCTGCAGCCGGGTGGCCAGCGCATCCGGCGCGTATCCGGTAAAGTGGGCACCGAGATCGCTCCGATCATCGCGATCGCCAGAAACGCCACCACCGCCTCCGGGACCGCGGGGACGAACAGCACCACCCGATCCCCGCGCGCCACGCCGAGCTGGGTCAGGTTCGCCGCGAACCGCCGCACCTGACGATCCAGTTCGGCGTAGGTCAACGCGCGCCGTTGACCGCTGTCCCCCTCGTAGACCACCGCCGTCTTGTCCACGAGTTGGCCGACAGCGTGCCGGTGCGCGCACAGGTTCGCGACATTGACGTGCCCGCCGGGAAACCACCGCGGGAACGGCCTGCCGCCGGACTCGTCACGGACCCGATCGAACGGTGCGTCGAACGTGATCTGCAGATCCTCGACGACATTTCGCCAGAACCGTTCCGGGTCTGCAGCCGCCGACCGGTTCAGCTCGTCGATGGTCCTGTGTCCCCAGCGCCGCATTGCCGACAGCAACCGGCTGCGCTCGACAACCGTCTCACTCGGCATCCACGCGAACCGCTGCGCGGTCTCGTCCTGCTGACTCTTCGTCATACCCGTTCCTCCTCGACGCGTGCGACCGGTTACGCGCTGACCGATTCCGCCGCCGTGCGCTTGAGCATCAGACCGGACCGGCGGCACTCGCACACCACCTCGTCACGCTGGTTGATGCCGTAATGACGGAACTGAACGATGCCGGAGTCGTTACGGCTCTTCGACTCCCGCTTCTCGAGGATCTCGGTGCGCACCCGGATGGTGTCACCATGGAACACCGGCTTGGGGAACTTGACGTCCTCGTAGCCGAGGTTGCCCAAGGTGGTGCCCTGCGTGGTCTCGGGCACCGAAATACCCGAAACCAGACCCAGGATGAACAAGCTGTTGACCAGACGCTGCCCGTAGATCGAACCCTTGCTGTACTCCGCATCCAAATGCAACGGCGCCAGGTTCAACGTCATCGTGCTGAACAGAACGTTGTCCGTCTCCGTCACGGTACGACGGGTCGGGTGGTCGATCACGGCACCCGGCTCGAATTCTTCAAAGTACAGACCGGACATGGGAAGTCCTTTCGATTCGGCGGCATCCCGCCTCGAGGTGTTCACTTTCTACGCATGTTACACAATATATTGTGCGTAGCAATACCCCAGTGCTTACTTCCAGAGGTCGCCACCCAACCGTCAGAGCGCCCGCCGACCCCGACAACTTGGAGAGACACACCTACTCACAGAGGGTGTTTGCCGCGACGTGCTCCGCACACGGGTCGGGGCAAGCCGCAGTGAACCTACCCAATGGATCCGTGTAGCCGACGCTTCGTGAATGCGCGAGGCTCGGAAAGCCTACGAGCGCTCCACCTCGATCGGACCACCCATCGGAGAGCAACCCATTTCGTCGCGGCTCGGTCCGGCCGATCTGACGTGTGACCACGACTCGCCTGCGCAAGGCAATCGTGCTCAGTCCGCCGACCGCCACCGCTGGGCCGTGAATGACGGACGGCGATGTCGCCGCCGGTCCCGGTGGCTGTTTACCGACACACCGCCAGCGACTCGAGCCACGGCAATGTGCCCCTTGGCACGGGGACGCAACCGCGTCCCGGAACTACGTCATCGGACCCGACGGGCGCGGCGCAACCCCTATGAGGTTGACTGCAGGAGAGACCGCGCCGCCCGTGTTCCTCGCGTGCGAGTCTCCGCTCTTGCTACTTCGCGGGTGTCCCGTCGCTCCACATTCCCTGCTCTTCGAGCTTCGCGATCAGGTAGTCCGCGCTCGTAGCGATGTGTTTCTTCATTGTCGACCGGGCGGCGCGGGTATTTCCGCTCCGCAGCGCCTCCACAAGGTGGGGATGGTCGTTCACGGTCGCGTCCACCTGCTGCTCGATCGTGGCGTAGAAGCGGTTCGGCAGGTGCTTGACCACCGACCCCAGCAAGAGGGCCAGCCGCTGCGAATCGGCGGCCAGGTTGATCTGACGATGGAACTCATGTCCGAGATCGGTGATGCGTCGGTTGTCGCCGGCCGCGACGGCTTCCTTGTTTTCGACCATGATCTCGTCGAGCCGTGCCAGCTGCTCAGGGCTGATGTTCGCGGCCGCCCGTGCGGCGAGCTCGCCGGCCAAGTGCGCCTGCACCCAGAACAGGTCGCGGATGTCTCGCCGTGTGAACGATGCGACCACGAATCCGCGTCGCGGAACCATCTGTACGAAGCCCTCGCTTCGCAGCAACTGCATTCCCTCTCGCACCGGGGTGTTGCTGACTCCGACGGCCTCACAGATCGGTTCCATACGGAGGAATTCGCCGGGCTTGACCTCTCCGGAGAAGATGCGCTCACGTACGTAGCTGGCCACCTGCTCGGGCAACCCCTGCTGCCGATTGGCGTTGCGCCCGCCGAACGCGCGTGCGTCCACCGTCATCGTGAGCCCCCTGTCCGGGTCTTCATAGTCCGTTCGAGAATACGCTACTTCCCGCATCATATTCGATGTCTGACTGGCACCCCGCACCTCGCGTCTCCCCCACCTCGCACCTACCTGCGCACGCACCGCGGCCGCTGCCGGCAACGCTGGCAACGCTGGCAACGCTGGCAAATCGACACCATGATGCGTAATATATGATTCTAGCGAACGGTGGCACCCCTCCGCGCCAGTGCAGTCGCCGTCGAACTTGCGCAGCCTTCTGAGAGCCAGAGGATATCGATGATCCAGAAACCTTTGCAGCACATACGAATACTAGAGATCGGAGGTTACATAGCAGCCCCGTACAGCACCTCGATCCTGTGCGCACTGGGCGCCGAGGTCGTGAAGGTCGAGAAGCCACACACAGGAGACGACTTCAGGCGCAACCTCGACCATCGCAGCCCCTACTTCGTCCAGTACAACGCCGGGAAGAAGAGCCTCGCGGTCGACATCAAGCGGCCCGAGGGCGTGGACCTCGTCCGGGCCCTCCTGCCGAAATTCGACGTTCTGATCGAGAACATCCGCCCCGGCAAACTCGCGGCACTCGGGCTGGGTCCTGATGACTGCCGGGCCGCCAACCAAGATCTCGTCTACACATCCGTCACCGGATTCGGCAACGGCGGCCCCATGGTCGACCGCGCTGCATACGACACGATCGGACAGGCACTGGGGGGGATGTACGCCGTGATGGGAGACGCCGGCGAACCGCAACTGTCCGGTACCTGCATCGCCGATCTGATCACCGGATTCGTCGGTGCAACGGGTATCCTCGCCGCACTCGTCGCCAGGGCGGAGACAGGGTCTGCAGCACGAATCGAGACCTCGATGCTCGAGGCGGTCAGTGCGCTCACCGTCGACGCGCTGACTCAGATGTACGACGACGAGGGTACCGATCCGCACCGGCAGTCGCGCCATCCCCAGGCCCAGAATTTCTGCCTCCATACCGCGTCCGATGGCGTGATCGCCATCCACCTGTCGTCATCACAGAAATTCTGGCGCTCACTCGCGGAGGCCATGGAACGACCCGACCTACTCGACGATCCACGTTTCTCGAACTACCCGGCTCGGGTTGTGCACTATTCGGAACTCGCCGCAGTAGTGCAGGCCGCGTTCCGCACCCGAACCGCGGAGCAGTGGGAGAAGATCCTGACCGATGCGGATGTCCCGTTTGCGCCCGTACTCGGGATGTCCGAGTTCGCTGCGCACCCGCAGACCGCGTTCCTCGAACTCCTCGAGCCGCAGGACGAAGGTCCGGCGTTGCTCCGCTCACCCTGGCGATTCGATGGGGCACGCCCGCGCCGCACGGGCTCCACGCCACGCGTGGGCGAACACACCCGCACCGTCGCCGCCGAGGTGTACGACGAGTCGACGATCGACGGGCTGCTCCGCGACGGCGTGCTGTATGCACCGTAGGCCCCGCCCCGATGCCCCAATGGCCCAGGACTCTGGAAGGCGCACCCGATGAAGCCGCAGAACGCCAGGACCACGAGACGGCAACTCCCCGACGAAGTTGCCTCACACATTCGCACAATGATCATGTCCGGGCAGGTGCGAGCCGGCGACTTCCTCCGCATCGAGCCGCTCGCCCTAGCCTTCGGAGTCAGTGCGACGCCCGTGCGCGAAGGACTACTGACTCTGCGAAACGAGGGATTCGTCGAGTCGGTCCCTCGACGTGGCTTCGTGGTGGCACCGTTCACGAAGCAAGACGTACGCGACCTATTTTGGGCACAAGCCCAACTGGCTGGGGAACTTGCCTCACGAGCCGCCAGGAGCATCACCAGTCACCAAATCGACGAGCTCGAGACCATTCTCGAACAGATCCTGGACGCGGTAGCCCGGGGCGATGACGACGAAATCGCCTCCTTGGGCCATGCCTTTCACCACAAAATCAGAATCTCCGCGAACTCACCGCGGCTTGCGCGACTGTTGGATTCGGTGGTCACGAACCTACCGAACCGGCTGTATGCCGCCGTCGAAGGCCGAATTTGGACAACACACAAGGACCACCATCTCCTGCTTGACGCCTTGAGAAAACGTGCCCCCGAGAAGGCCAAGACCCTCATGGAGACACACATCCTGGACGGAGCCGACCACCTGATTGCTGAACTCGAACGACGTGGCTTCTGGGCCCGTGCCGAAGCTGAAGGGTCTGATCATGGAGGCGACGCACCTCCGACGGCGTGACCTACGACGACGCACGATTGTCGCAGGCGGGGCGAGCATTCCTCGACACACTCACGACCTGAAGGTCGTCGAGCACGGCGACGAACGCCGCAGCCGCGGGAGGGAGCGGATCCGGCCGCCGAACTATCCCGATCTCGCGGACCACCGGAGGCACGAGCGAACGGACCACCACGCCGGGCAGTTCCCGCTCGGCGACTCCGCGCGGGAGCAGGGTTGCCCCGGCGCCCTGCACCACCAGCGCCCAGACCGCCTGGCGGTGCGCGCATTCGACCGCGATGTTGTTCACCGACAGCAGTGGACGCAAACCGATCTCGACGATCATCGGGATGTCGCCGAGCAGGTCGACGGGCACCGGGTCGGGCAGTTCGATCGCGAGGTCGGCGTGCAGTGCGAGCACGATCTCCTGTTCCCCCAACACCCGCGACTCGAGCCCCTGCTCGTCGACGGGCAGTGCGGTGAGCCCGATATCGCACTCCCCGGACCGGACCGCCCTGCCCACGCCGTCGGGAACGTCCGCTGACACCGCGGACAGCACCACCTGCGGGAAGCGGCGATGAAACTCACCGGCGAGGAGCGGAAGTGGCTCCGCGGCCAGTGAATTGAGAACCGAGATGGCGAGGGTGCCGGACCGTAGCTCGGTGACGTCGTCGACGACGGCTCGGGCCCGCTCGACATCCGCGAGAACCCGGCGCGCCGCCTCCGCGAACGAGACTCCCGCCGCGGTGATGCGCAACTCCCGCCCCGTGCGTTCGAACAGTTCGACGCCGAGATCACGCTCGAGAGTGCGGATCGCCTGCGACAGCGACGGCTGCGCGATGAACAGCGCCCGCGCCGCCTTCGTGACGCTGCCATGATCGGCCACGGCGACGAGGTACTCGGCGTCCCGGATGTCCACTACTGGAGTCTAGCGGCCACGCAGTTCGCCGAGGCCACGGCCGGTCGTCGAGTGTCGCGACCTAGACGACCTGCCGCCCGTTCACGCGGAGCCGGTTCCAGTCGTCGATGTCGTGATTGACGCACACTGTCGTATTCGGTTGGCTGCGCAGCAACTTCAACTTCTTCAGTGATTCGATCGCGTCGGCGGTGTCGGCGTCGGCGGGCATGCCGACGCAACAGCTGATGTTGTCCTGGATGTGCGCGACGTCGCCGGACAGGACCAGCGTGCTCCCGTCCGGCAGGCGGAGCTGTAACCCGAGTGAACCCGGCGTGTGCCCGGGCATCGACAGCACGACGACACTGCCGTCCCCGAAGACGTCGTGGTCGTATCCGGCAGGCACCTCCATCCAGTCGATCCGATCGGCCGCGTCGAGATCCTCCTGACGGAAGAAGGCCGTCACGTGGTTGTCGGGTGTGCGCGCGTACCGAAGCTCGCCCGAGCCGATATACCCCTGCGCCCCGGCGAAATGCTCCAGGCCACCGGTGTGATCGAAATGCAGATGCGAGATCACCACCCGTTTCACGTCGGCCGTGCTGAATCCGAGCGACTCCAGCTGGCGGTCGAGTGCACGCTCGGCGGGGAATTCGATGTTGAACATCTCCGCGAGCGGGCCGTACGTGGAGGCGGGATCACCTGCCCCGGCGAGGCCGGTGTCGAAGATGAGCAGTCCGTGCTCCGCGTGCTCGATGAGGAACGAGGGCGCGGGCAGGGCCACCAGCTCGCCGCCTGCGCCCAAGATCATGATGCTCTTGTCGACCTTCAGCATGGGTGCGTCGAGCGCCCACAAGTGCTTGATGGTACCGGAACTGGTCATGTCGTGCCTCCTCGGGCCCGAAAGGGAAGAGTCGCGACACCGAGTGAGCCGCGTCACGCATGATATACAAAGCGCCGAACATCACAAGCGTTTTATATATTCTGTACTATGCACTCGCAGGCTGTGGCGCGATCGGTCACACAACCACACGGAGGTAGCAGATGACGCCGACTAGCGGTGTTCAGGCACTGAAAGAACTCATCGAGCCGGAACGCCTGCTGATCGACGGTTCCTGGGTGCCCGCGGTCGAGGGCGCGTCGTTCCCCGCGATCGATCCCGGTACCGGAGAGCAGGTGGCCCGGGTGGCCGAAGGCTCCGAGGCCGACGTCGACGCCGCGGTGTCCGCCGCCCGCCGCTCCTTCGACGAGGGGCGGTGGCTGCGGTTGTCGGGCCAGCAACGGTCGGTGATCCTGTGGCGCATCGCCGAGACGCTCGAGAGCAGGGTCGACGAACTCGCCGCACTGGAGAGCATGGACGCGGGCATGCCGGTCTCGCAGGCCCGCCTGATGGTCGGCGAGGCGGTCAATCAGTTCCGGTATTTCGCCGGCTGGGCCGACAAGATCGAGGGTAAGAGCGTCGAGATCGGTCCCGCCGACCTGCGTTTCCAGGGATACACCCGCAAGGAAGCGGTCGGGGTGGCCGCACTGATCGTGCCGTGGAACGCACCGATCGTCGCGATCGCGCAGAAACTGGCGCCCGCACTCGCCGCCGGATGCTCGTGCGTGCTCAAACCTTCCGAGGAGGCGTCGCTCACCGCGCTCGCCGTGGGCCGACTTGTTCTCGACGCGGGCCTGCCGCCCGGCGTCGTCAATGTCGTCACCGGTTTCGGGCCCCGGGTGGGTGCTCCGCTCGCCGCGCATCCCGGCGTCGACAAGGTGAGCTTCACCGGGTCGACCCAGGTCGGCAGGCAGATCGTGCAGGCCGCCGCGGGCAACCTGAAGAAGGTCTCGCTCGAACTCGGCGGCAAGTCGGCGATGATTGTGCTGCCGGACGCGGACCTGGACCTTGTGATCCCCGGCGTCGGCATCGGGATCTTCTGGAACTCCGGCCAGATCTGCACGTCCGGTTCGCGACTGTTCGTCCACCGCGACATCGCCGACGAGGTGGCCCACGGGGTCGCCGAGTTCAGCCGAAACCTGAAGGTGGGCTACGGAACCGACCCGGACGCCGATCTGGGTCCCCTCATCTCGCAGCGCCACCTCGACCGGGTGAACGGATTCGTCGAGAGCGGTATCGCGGCGGGGGCCCGGGTCGTGGCCGGCGGCAAGCGAATCGGCGACCGGGGCTACTTCTACGAGCCGACCGTGGTGGTCGACGCCGACCCGTCGATGGCGATGATCCGCGAAGAGATCTTCGGCCCGGTGCTCGGCGTCATGACGTTCACCGACATCGACGACGCGGTCGCGGCCGCCAACGACACCGAGTACGGCCTCGCCGGCAGCGTCTGGACGCGGGACGTCGGCCGCGCCCACTCGACCGCTCATCTGCTGCGGGCGGGCCGCATCGGCATCAACGTCCACCGGGCCGGCGGCGTGCAGATGCCGGTCGGCGGCTACAAGCAGTCCGGCTGGGGCCGCGAGAACGGAGCCGAAGCCCTCGACGACTACCTCGAGACGAAATCCGTGGTCACCCGGATCTCAGACTGACCAAGTACACCCCACTGACACAGGGAAACCCGATGTCCCCGAACACATGAGGAGAAACATGAGAACCCGCGGTGCAGTCATCCGGCAGATCCCCGGCGAACTCGAGGTCATCGACCTCGAGGTGGAGGATCCCCGCGAGGACGAGGTGCAGGTCAAGCTCGTCGCGAGCGGCATGTGCCACTCCGACGACCACCACGTCACCGGGGACATTCCGGTCGGCATGTACCCGTTTGCCCTCGGCCACGAGGGCGCGGGCATCGTCACGAAGGCGTCCCCCAACTACAAGGGGATCGAGGTCGGCGACCACGTCGTCTTCTCCGCGATCCCGTCGTGCGGCCATTGCCGCTGGTGTTCGAGCAACCTGCAGAGCTTGTGTAATCTCGCCGCCGGCATCCTCGCCGGCCCGCGCTGGACGGACGGCACGTTCCGGGTGCGCACCACGGACGGGACGCCGGTCGGTCAGATGTGCGGGATCTCGACCTTCCTCGAGACCACGACGGTCTCGATCAACTCGGTGGTCAAGATCGACAAGGACATTCCCCTCGACAAGGCGTGCCTCGTCGGATGCGGGGTGAGCACCGGCTGGGGATCGGCGGTGAATCTCGGCAACGTCGCACCCGGACAGACCGTCATCGTGATGGGTATCGGCGGACTCGGCTCCGCCGCCCTGCAGGGCGCCCGGCACGCCGGCGCGTCGCATGTGATCGCCGTCGATCCCGTCGCATTCAAGCGAGACAGCGCGAAGACGTTCGGCGCGACCCACGCTGTCGCGACCATCGAGGAGGCGACCGAACTCGCCAAGCAGTCCACCGACGGGCAGGGCGCGGACGCCCTGGTGATCACCGTCGGCGTGCTCGAACCCGAACACGTCGCCCAGGCACTCGCCGCGGTCCGCAAGGCGGGCACCGTCGTCGTCACCGCCGTCGGTGAACACTCCCGGGTCGGACTCCCTATCCCGATCGCCGACCTGACGCTGTCCCAGAAGCGGCTGCAGGGATGCGTCTTCGGCTCGACCAACGGCACCTGGGACGTCAACCGGTTGCTGAACATGTACAAGGCCGGCCAGCTCAACCTCGACGACATGATCACCCGCACCTACCGCCTCGACGACATCAACCAGGGATACCGAGATCTGAAGGACGGTAAGAACATCCGAGGCGTCATCCTGTTCGACTGAGCAGACGACCGCTCGAGAGCGAAGGACCGCCCGGGAAGATCCCGGGCGGTCCTTCGGCTACTCGGGAGCGACGCGTGAGCGGGGTTCGGTGCTCGACACCTCGATCTCGACGGTACGAGTGATGCGGGTGAGGGCAATCGCCGCGAGAGCCGCGAACACGAGAGGCACGATAACCGCGAGGTACATAGCGCGCGGCGTCAACATGCTGAGCGCGTATCCCGCGACAATCGGCGACAGGATGGCGCCACCGCGGGCGATTCCCATCATCGCCCCATACCCCTTGGCTCGCGCGAGCACGGGATAGACCGCCGTCGAGGTCGAGGTGTATCCGGACATGGCCGCGAAGGTGCCACCACCGAGCAGCCCGGCCATGGCCAACGCGAACGGGCCCTGGAGGGTGACCGCGAAAGCGGCGATCGCCGCTGCGGAGACGAGAGATGTCACCACGGCGATCCGCGCCCCCGGGAACCGCAGCCCGAACGCGCCGAAGAGGCTTCCTCCGACCACCGCACCGAAACCGATCATGATCCCGGCGAACGCGCCGCTGCCCGCGTCGCCACTGGCGTCCTTGATGAGCTGCGGAGTCCACGTGCCGACGAAGTAGTACGCGGCAGTGAGCATCGAATATCCGAACACGAGGAACACCGTGCGGGTACGCAGCTTCCTGCTGAGCAGTCGAACCTGGACCTGCGGCTCGGCCGCCGAACGGTCCGACTTCTCCTTCGCGCCCTTCCGCGCGAGAAAGTCCTCGGATTCGCGGAGGAAGGCGGCGGTCACGACGAACGACAGGGTCCCGAGCACGGCACCGATCCAGAACATGCCCTGCCATGCCCCACCCGCCACCGAGACGAGTCCCGCGCCGGCAAAGCCGGCGAGCATCGTGCCGAGCGGGTACCCGATCATCACCAGCCCGAGCGCCACGCTTCGCCGATGGGGCGGCGCTACCTCTTGGCCCAGGACGACGATGACGACACTGATGGTTCCGATCGCGATACCTGTGACGAAACGGGTGACGAGGAGCGTCTCGAAGCCGCTCGACAGCGCCGATGCGGCCAATCCGACAGTATTGACCGCGAGACCGGCCAACAGAACTCGCCGTCTGCCGAAGACATCCGCGAATCGGGCGAGGCCGATCGCACCCACAGCCATTCCCGCGAGCGCGGCACTGATCAGATAGCCCTTCTGCGGGTTGGTGGCGAAGCCTTCGGGTAGGTGCGGCATCGCGAAACCCATGACGAGGACGTCATAGCCGTCCAGCATGTTCAGGAACATGCAGAAGAACACGGTCGCAATTTGATACGGGCGCAATCCCGCCTGCGCCGTCCGATCCTTCATACCGCTCATCAGGTCCCTCTCACTCGACTCGTCGACGTGTCCCGCGCAGGTCCGGTAGGAACCGCCGACCCCCTCGGCGCATGCGATCTGGATCACAGTGAGAGCAATATATGATGCGTTGTGGATTATGTCTATTCGATACACCGGTCCACGGCGGTGGCTCGAGCATCGACTCACAGGAAGGGGGCGACGCCGCACGACAGCGACCGGCAGATCGGCTCTGCCGGGCGCCGCGGTCGCCGGGCGGGGGGCGAATGGTACATTATGTCGAGTCTCTGAATCCGGGAAGGTGCGACCGACGATGGCCCTGAATGACAGATCAAGGCGACAGCAACTTCCAGAGGAAGTTGCCTCGTACGTACGCGAGATGATCATTTCCGGCGAGGTCCGCGCGGGCGATTTCCTCCGCATCGAGCGGATCGCCGAAGCCGTGGGCGTCAGCACGACGCCCGTCCGCGAGGGGCTCCTGGCGCTCCGGAGCGAAGGCTTTGTGGAGATGGTTCCCCGCCGCGGCTTCGTCGTGGCCCCGTTTACGAAGCAGGACGTGCGTGACCTCTTCTGGGCTCAGGCACAACTGGCCGCCGAACTGGCCGCACGAGCGGCGAAGAACATCACGCCCCAGCAGATCGCCGAACTCGAGGGAATCCTTCAGCAACACCAGGAGGCCATCGCGCAGGGGGACACCGAACGCATTTCGTCCCTCGGCCACGCGTTCCACCGCAAGATCAACCTGACCGCGGACTCTCCGCGACTTGCCCGCCTCCTAGGCTCCGTCGTCACGAACCTTCCGAACCGCTTCTACGCGACCATCGAGGGCCATGTCAGTACGACCCAGGAGGAGCACCCACTCCTGCTCGAGGCGCTGCGGAAGCACGCAGGCAAGAAGGCCAGGTCGATCATGGAAGCGCACATCTTGGACGGCGCAGATCACCTGATCGAAGAACTCGAGCAGCGCGGGCTGTGGGATACCGACGACGAGGCGAACGCGGGCTGATCCGCGGCCTACCGCCCCCGTCCCCTTTCTCAGCGTCGGGCGCGCTGCACCGTTTCCGAGGGTAGGAATCCGAACCGCGCTCGATACTGCTGGGCGAAGCGACCGGGATGGAAGAAGCCCCACCGCGCCGCGACGTCGGTGACAGATCCCGGTACGCCGCAGATGAGTTCGCGATGCACCCGGTCGAGCCGGACGCCGCGCAGGTACCCGGTCGGTGACATTCCCACCACCTCCCGGAAACCCGCCTGCAGCGCGCGCTCGCTGACTCCGGCCATCGTCGCGAGATCGGTGGTGGTGATCTCGTCCTCCGGATGCCGGTCGACGTAGTCCACGATCTCGCGAATCTTGGATCGCCGGGTGTGGGCGGGCTTTCCGTGCAACTCCGGGGTGAGCTGACTCGGCACCGTCATGAGCAGTTGAGTCATCAGGGCCGACTCGAGCTCGTGACAGGCCGCCGGAATCGTGGAGATGCCGTCCGGCCTGGTGAGCTCGGCATACAGAAAACCGGCAGTCGCGACGAGCGCCTGTCCCGCGCTGGACGTCAGGTCGAACGTCAGGTCGAACCGGATCCCCTCCCCGATCGGGCGTCCGGCCAGCTTCGCCGCATGTGCTTCGAGCGGATCCTTCGGCAACTTGATGTGGTACTGCCAGGAATCCGCGCTCCACTGCACCAGCACGGGGGCCTGCGGACCGAACGCGACACCGGCCTCGCCGGCGACGAAGCTCCGCCGAACGCCGCTCTGTTCCACCGTGCTCTCACCGGTCACCGGCAAATTGACGTGGTAGCAGAGCCGCATCGGCGGCCCGGTCAGGGTCGCCGCGGCTCCGTACGACATCCGGCCGATCGTCAACCGCGGCGCAGGTGCGAGATCGAGTCGGAAATCCAGTTCTCGGCTGTTCGGAACGTGGACGTCGTGGCCCGCAAACGTCTCCGCGACCTGCGCGTGTGCGGTATCGAGATCCGCCGTGCGGAAGCTCAGCTGCCGGTCGGCGCCGGCGTGTCGGCGATCCACGCGCATCTACCTCCTCCGACCGTCGTGGCACGGCGGTCTCGAACGGCCCAATTACGAATAATACATCATATTGGCGAATTTATGCAGGTAGGGCCCTTACGCCGGCTTTCGCCGTACGGAAAGTGGATGCCGGCCTTCGTCCAGGGGATTGTGACGCAGATCCCATCGAACCTACCGTCGTGGCAACCAGCGCATCCGCGTTGTGGCCGCCCCCGAACACATGGAGCTGTGCCCACCATGACCGAAGATCACGACACCCCAACGACATTGGTTCTCGAGCGAACCCCCGTAGACGGCAACTGCCCACGATGCGGCGCCGAGGAACTTCGCCGCTACCCCGTGGTGTCCGAGGGCGGCTGGTTCCAGGTCCTCAAATGCCAGAACTGCCTGCTGTCCCTGGATCGGTCACCGTGGTCCCGACTCGGGCCGATCCAACTTCTCACCGACCTGCTCTAACGAAGGATTCCACGATGATTGCAGTCGATGTCGGCGGCACATTCACCGACGTTGTCGCATTACGCGACGGACAAATCAAGACCGCGAAGGTCACCACCGATTACGCCGAGGTGTTCGGGCCGGTCCTCGAGGGCGCCGCGGCGCTCGGCGTCGAGGACGCCAGCGTCTTCAACCACGCGAGCACTCACGGCCTGAACGCGGTGATCACTCGGCGGCTGCCCAAGATCGGATTTCTCACGACCGAAGGGCACCGCGACATCCTCGACATGGGACGGGTGTGGCGCCCGGCGCACGCCATCCTGGACTCGCGCTGGCGGCGAAGCTTCGGTGACGCCGCGCGACCGCTGGTTCAGCGGTACCTGCGGCGCGGCATCCACGAGCGGATCACCGCCGACGGCGGCGTGCTCTTCGAACTGGACGAAGCCCAGGCCCGCACCGAACTGGAAGTACTCCGGAGCTGCGGCGTCACCGGTGTCGCCATCTGCCTGATCAACGCCTACGTGAACCCGGCGCACGAGGAGCGTCTCCGCGAACTGGTCCGCGAGGTTCTCGGCGACGTTCCGTGCTCGATCTCCAGCGAGGTCTCCCCGCTCGCCAAGGAGTACGCGCGGGCGTCGACCACGGTGATCGACACGCTGATGAAGATCATCTACACCGACTACACGGCCAAGCTGGAGAAGGGACTTGCGGACCTCGGCTTCAGTGGGGAACTCAACTTCGCCGACTGCGCGGCCACCCTCGTTCCGTCCAGTCGCGCGATGGAACTGCCCTACCGCATCGTCTTCTCCGGTCCTGCTGCCGGCACCGTCGGGTGTGCCCACTTCGGCGGGCTGATCGGCGAGAAGAACCTGCTCTGCGCGGACGTCGGCGGCACGTCGATCGACATCAGTGTGGTCACGGCGGGTGAACCGTTCGTCAACACCAGCTTCGAACTCGAGCACGACCTCGTCGTGAACGCACTGGCGAACGACATCTCCAGCATCGGCGCCGGCGGCGGCAGCATCGTCGCGATCGGGCCTGCGGGCGAAATCCAGGTCGGCCCGGACAGCGCAGGATCCTCCCCCGGGCCCGCCTGCTACGGACGCGGCGGAACCCAGCCGACCACCACCGACACCTGCCTGATGATCGGGATCATCGACCCCGCCCGGTTCGCCGGCGGCGCGGTGAACCTCGATCCGGCGCTGTCCCTGCAGGCCTTCGAGAACCTCGATTCGGATTTCACGCTGGCGCAGAAGGTCCGCTACGCCTACGAAATGGCCGTCAACAACATGGCGGAGGGCGTATTCAACGTCGCGATCAAGAACGGTGTGGACCCCCGCGACTACAGCCTCGTCGCTTTCGGCGCGGCCGGCCCGATGCTGTTGCCCGCGGTGCTCGACACGGTGCACTGCAAGCAGGTGATCGTGCCACCGAATCCGGGCCTGTTCTCGGCGTTGGGCCTGCTGTCCGCGGACCAGGTGTTCACAGCCAACCGCAGCGCCTACATGCTGCTCACTCCCGAGGCCGCCCCGGCGATCGACACGTTGTTCGGCGAGATGGAAGCGCAACTGCGCGAAGGGCTCGACGAGGGAACAGGTGTGACGTTCCACCGCAGCATGGACGCCCACCTCGCCGGCCAGAGCTGGGAGACACCGTTCGTCCCGGTTCCGGACGGCGTCATCGACGCCGACGCGATCACCACCATGGTCCAGTCGTTCCACGACACCTACGAGAACCGTTCGGGCAACCGATTCGAATCGATGCCCGTCGAGGGCGTGACGTTCCGGGTCCGGGCAGTCCTCGATACCCCGAAGGTCGCCTACCCGGAGGCCCCGCAGCGCGGCGACGTGCCGCTGAAACCGGTCCGGACGACGGTTCTGCGCTACCTCGGCGACATCGACGCCGACGGTGAGGGAGCACAGACCGCCGACGTGTACGACCGCGACACACTGTGCGCCGGAGACGTAGTCGAAGGCCCGGCCATCGTCGACGAAGGCCTGTCGACGACGCACATCGGTGCCACCCAGCGGGCGACCGTCGGCCGCTACGGCGAACTGATCATCCGGAGGAAGTGAACCCATGACCACTCTCGAAACGTCCCCGGCGAACGCGGTGGCCGAACAGGCTCGGCTGCGTGACATCTCGGACTCCCAGTTCACCGATGCCTACGGCTGTGACCGCTTCACGGCGGCGGTGATTCTCAATCGGCTGCGGTACGCGGTGGAACACATGTCCACCGGATTCATGCGTGAAGCCTTCTCCCCGATCATCCGCGACTGGTACGACTTCGCGTGCACCATCAGCGGTCCACCCGATCACAACTATCCGATGGCCGTGGTCAGCAACAGCCTCGTGGTCTTCCTCGGCACACTGGGCGACGCCGTACGCAACACGGTCGAGGAGTTCGGACTCGAAAACCTGTCCCCGGGAGACGTGCTCATCTGCAACGACCCCTACCGCGGTGGAACCCACGTCAACGACGTATGTTTCATCCGCCCGGTCTTCGTCGACGGCAAGATCGTCTCATTCGTGAACATGCGCGCGCACCAACTCGACATGGGCGGCACCGTACCGGGCGGATTCTCCGCCACGAAGGCGAACGTATACGAGAACGGTCTCGTCATCCCGCCGATGCTGTTGTGGTCCAAGGACGAACCGGTGCGCTCGACGTTCAGTTTGGTCTTCGACAACACGCGGTGGGGTGGGATGCTGCTGCCCGACTTCAAGAGCATCTACCAGCAACTCAAACTCGGTGAGCAGCTCGTGCTCGAGAACATCGCACGCTACGGTCTCGACGCCTATCTGGGAACACTGACGTACGCCTGCGACACCTCGGCGGAACGTATGCGCGACGCGATCGCACTCGTGCCGGACGGCGACTACGAGGGATCGGCTGTGATCGACGCCGACGGTGTCGACGACAGCATCGACTACACGGTCAAGGTGACCCTGCGCAAACGTGGCCGGGACATCGAGGTGGACCTGTCGGGCACCTCTCCGCAAGCACGCACCTGCATCAATTGCGGTGTGCTCGATACCAAGACGGCCGTCGGCGTCGCTCTGACGATGTTGCTGGACCCGGAGGTTCCGTTCACGTCCGGGACCTGGCGCAACATAGACCTCGCCACCCCGCCGGGCACGCTGGTCTCGTCGTTACCGCCCGACGGCGGAATCATGATGTTCTGGGAGGCGTCCGGCGCGGTCGTGTCCGCCGTCTTCGATGCGCTCAATCCGGCTCTCGGCGAGAAGGGTGTGGCCGGCGACTACGGTTCCACCAACACCCACAACGCCTCCGGCGTGAGCGCCGACGGGACGCCGTGGACCAGTGCCACCCAGTGCGGCGGTGAGCACGGTCCCTGGGGTGCCACGAAAGAGGGCGACGGTGACAGCTACACCGTCCTGTTCTTCCTCAACAATCTCGACCCCGCCACCGAAACCATCGAGCACGACTCCCCCGTCGTGATGCTCCGCAAGGAACACGCGACCGATACCGGCGGTCCCGGCACGTTCCGCGGGGGCGCGGCCAACCTCAAGGACACGCTCTGGCTGAGCGAGGGCAACCACTACCTGTCGCCCTTCCGCACGAAGGTCCCGAGCGGAGTCGGCGCCAACGGCGGCGAACCGGGGCCGAACGGCGCCATCTGGATCTTCCCGCCGGAGGACGACGCGGTCGATCGCCCGCGGATGATCGGCACGTCCGCCGACGTCTACGCCGACAGCGTCCCGGTCGCCGGGGTGCTCGACCCCGAGACGAAGGCCCTGGATCCGGACGACGGCGTCTACCACTACTTCGCCAGTCGTCAAGTGTGGCAGACGAAGACGGGGTCCATCCTGCGGTGCCTGACCAACGGCGGCGGCGGTTGGGGCGACCCGTTCGCCCGCGAGCCCGAGCGTGTGCTCGCCGACGTCCGCAACGAGTACGTCAGCGTGGCGGGCGCGGCTCGCGACTACGGGGTCGTCGTGATCGGCGACCCGCGGTCCGATCCCGAGGGGCTGCGCGTCGACGTGCAGGCCACAGCGGCGCTCCGAAACCGGCCGAGCTGAGTGTGTGCGGCCCGAGCAGTTGCTCTACCTGACACGAGGAGGAAGAAGACAATGCAGGGAATCACGTTTCCGGGGGATGGCCGAGTCGTTCTCAAGGAGTTCCCGGCACCCCAACCGGGGCCGGGAGAAGTAGTCGTTCGGATGCGGGCGTCCGGGATGTGCGGCAGCGATCTCCATTTCTACCGGGGCGCGGTGTCTTTCGGAGGGAGCGCCGACACCATTCAGGGGCACGAGCCCTGCGGTGACGTACACGCTGTCGGGGAGGGGGTGTCCCCCGGCACGGCTGCCGTCGGCGACCGCGTCATGATCCACCACTACTGGGGTTGCGACGTGTGCGAGCAGTGTCGCTCCGGATGGCCGCAGATGTGCGACCGCGGAAACGCCCAGACGATGAGCATCACCACCCACGGCGGGCACGCACCGTACGCCGTCGTGCCTGCCAGGACACTCCTGCCGCTTCCCGACGGCCTCAGCTACAAGGCGGGCGCAGCGATCGGCTGCGGCACCGGAACGGCGTGGGGAGGTCTCATGCGGCTGGGCGACATCGGCGGGAAAACGCTGGTCGTCTTCGGGCAGGGCCCGGTCGGACTGTCCGGGACCATGCTCGCCTCGGCACTCGGGGCCCGGGTCATCGCGGTCGACGTCAACAATTCGAGACTGGAACGCGCACGCAAGTTCGGCGCGAGTGAGGTCGTCAACTCGGCCGAGGTGGACCTGGCCACGACAATCGCCGATCTCGCCGGCCGCCGGGGCGTGGAGCTGATCCTGGAAACCTCCGGAGTAGCCGGCGGCGACGCGCTGAGCATCCTCGGGAAGTGGGGACGGGCCTGCTTCATCGGACTCCCCGGGGAAGTGCACTTCCGGACCGAGGAACAGTACAAGAAGCAGTGGACGATCATGACGTCCTGGACGATGTCCACGATCCAGCAGCGGCGCTGCGCCGAGTTCGTCGTCGAGCACGGACTCCCGATCGACGACCTCTACACCCACAGCTGGTCGCTGGACCAGGCCGCCGAGGCGTACGAGTGGTTCGACAAGCAATCCGACGGCAAGGGGGTCTTCGAATTCTGACACCCGGCCCGGCCACCGAATCAACGACAACCCTCGGCCGCACCGGCCGACCACGACCGTTTCGGCCTGCGGCCGGACGGGAGGAGAACGAATGCTGACACAAGACGAAACACCACTTGCAGTACCTGATTTCATTCAGGGCGCGAAGAAGAATCTGATCGGTGGCAAGTGGATAGAAGCGACATCCGGCCGGCAGATCGACACCGTCAATCCGGCGACAGGGCAAGTGCTCTGCAGTATCGCCAGGGGTGACGCGACGGATGTCGACCGTGCCGTCTCGGCGGCCCGCCAAGCATTCGAGGGTGAATGGAGTCGATGGACGCCGCATCAGCGCCGCAAGTTGATACTGAAGATTCATGACATCGTCCTCGATCACTTCGACGAACTGGCACTGATCGAGACGATGGACATGGGCGCGCCGCTGTCCCGGACTCGAGGACTCGCCGAGTGGACCTCGCAGGTTCTGCAGTTCTTCGCCTCCCAGTGCGACGCCGCGACCGTGGCGACACCCCCGAACTCGCTTCCCGGGGATTTCCTCACGCTCAAATCCCTCGCCCCCGTCGGCGTGGTCGGCGGGATCATTCCCTGGAACGGCCCCCTGATCGGCCTGTGGTGGATCTTCGGCCCGGCACTCGCTACCGGATGCACCGCCGTTCTCAAGCCTGCCGAGGATGCCTCACTGTCGGTGCTGCGGGTGGCCGAGCTGATGATGGAAGCCGGTGTGCCCGACGGCGTGATCAACGTCGTGACAGGGTACGGCGCCGATGCGGGCCAGGCTCTGGCGGAACATCGGGACGTCGACCGGATCGCGTTCACCGGATCGATCGGCACCGCGCAGACCATCGTCCGCGCGTCGGCCGGCAACCTCAAGCGTCTGCAACTGGAGCTGGGCGGCAAGTCGCCCGACATCGTCTTCGCCGATGCCGATCTGGACAAGGCCGTGCCCGGCGCCGCCATGGGTGTGTTCACCAACAGCGGCCAGGTCTGTGTCGCAGGCACGCGGATCTTCGTTCAACGTTCGATCCACGACGAGTTCGTCGAGCGCATGCAGGAGTTCACGAAGACCATCCGCGTGGGAGACGGACTCGACCCGAATACCCAGTTGGGGCCGTTGATTTCGGAGCGGCAGCTCGATCGGGTCATGCACTACATCGACCTCGGCGGAGGCGAGGGTGCGCAG
The DNA here is from genome assembly GCF_001894825.1 of Rhodococcus jostii NBRC 16295. Taxonomy (GTDB): domain Bacteria; phylum Actinomycetota; class Actinomycetes; order Mycobacteriales; family Mycobacteriaceae; genus Rhodococcus_F; species Rhodococcus_F jostii. The sequence goes on from NZ_BCWY01000078.1 coordinate 19,769, forward strand.
CTGGCAGCCGGTGGCAAGCGCCTCGGCGGCGAACTGGCATCGGGTTACTTCGTCGAGCCGACCGTCTTCGCCGGCGCGTCCAACGACATGACCATCGCCAGGGAGGAGATCTTCGGGCCGGTCGCCTCGGTGATCCCGTTCGACGACATGGACGACGCGCTGCAACTCGCGAACGACACACCGTTCGGGCTTGCGGGCGGTGTGTGGACCCGCAGCCTGTCCACCGCGCACAAGGTCTCGCAGAACATCAAGGCCGGAACGATCTGGGTCAACTGCTACGGCGTCCTCGACCCGGCCATCGGCTTCGGCGGCACCAAGATGAGCGGGTACGGCTGGAAGGGAGCCCGCGAGCACGTGGAGGGCTACCTGTATCCGAAGGCCGTCTACATCAATCTCGACTAGCGCGGGTGGCGGCAGGGCCGATCCCTTCTGGCGCGTTGGAGTGTGCGCACGACAGGGCTCGCCCTGCCACCATTGGTGCCGACCACCACGGCAACCGATCAGGCGGCCCAGGGCACGTCAGTGATCGTGCCAGGCGGCTACCTCGTCGAGCGACGCCCGTTCCGTGCGGTAGCTGTTCGCCGGGTGGTCGAGGTCGGCGTATCCGAAGGAGATCCCCAGGAGAATCTTGCGGTCGTCGGGGATGCCGAAGTGCTCGCGAATGAAAGGGGATTGGCTCGCCAAGGCGGCTTGCGGGATCGTGGCGATCCCCAGACTTCGCGCCGCGAGCAGGAGAGTACCGACGTAGAGCCCCGAATCCACGGCACCGTAGACGCCCTGCTCGGCGTCGGTCGTGATGATCGCGACATGCGGGGCGCCGAACAGGCGAAAGTTCTCGAACGATTGGCGCGCAGACGCGGCGCGATCACCACGCTCGACCCCCACGGCCTGATAGAGCTGCCATCCGCTTGCCCGGCGCCGGTCGTGGTAGACACCGCGGTACTCTGCCGGCGCATCGAATTCGAATGCGGCACTGTGGTGTCGTGCGTACTCCGCAAGACCGTCGCGGAATCGCTCGGTCCCCGCTCCACTGGTCACGATCACCTGCCAGGGCTGCGTGTTGCACCACGACGCGGATCGCTGCGCAAGGGTGAGCATGCGCTCGATGACTGGTCGGGGAACCTCGCGCGCCTCGAACGCGCGGCAACTCCATCGAGTTGCCAACAGGTTCTCCAGCACAGCGATCCCACCGTCGACGGTACCCAGCGCAGTCACTTCGGTCGATACATCGGCAGACATCGATCATTCACCCATCGTCGTTGGATTACAGAATGTGTGCTCGCGCACCTCGGTGCGCGAGCGGGATCAGGGTTCGACGAACAGAACGTTCGCCCGCACCAGTTCGTCGAGCGGCTTGTGCTGCATGGCCGTGCCTCCGTGAGTCGAGTTACAATATAATACATTATCGAGTAACTGAGTCGTCAAGGGAGTCGACTCCCGCCTGCACCGATGGTCGCGCCGCACTCCTCGGAGTGCAACCATCGCAACATATTGGCTACCTGGCCTATGTCGTCGTCGTCATGCTTGGTCGTCATCCTGCTCGTGTCGACCATTCATTCGAACAAGGACACGAACCAAGAGCCCCTGCGGAAACCTGCGCTTCCCTGATTATTTCGTGTCCGGTCCACCGTGCGGCTTCAGGAATGCTGATGTTCGGAGTTGTCGGACGCGGTCCAACTGGAGAGCAGGCGCAGAGCCTCCTCCGAGGAGGAGCCCGGTGCCGCGGTGAACCCGAACAGCGTGAGACCGGCAGCGCTGGCGACCTCGAGCGCCTCGAAACGCAGGGTCAGGTCGCCGACGACGGGATGATGGAACCGCTTGGTGCCGCGCCGGTGCGCCTTGATGTCGTGCGTCGCCCAGCGTGTGCGGAACTCGTCGCTGCGGGTTGCCAGCTCGCCGACGAGACCGGTGACCGCAGCCGAGTACGGCGACCGCGCCGCCTCGACCCGCAGCATCGCGACGGCGTCGTCGGCAGCGTGGTTCCAGTCGGGGAACGTCTCGTCGGCGCGAGAGTCGAGGAAGACGAAGCGGGCCAGGTTGGGCACGCCGTCCGCGCGGTCGAACACGTCGGCATACAACGCCCGACCCAGCGCGTTGACACCGACGATGTCGAGGTGGCCGTTCAGCACGACCGCGGGAGCGGTGATCATCGCGTCGACGAGGGCCTGGACCGGCTCCGGAACCTCGACGCGCGCCCGGGGAGCATTACGCCTGCGGGGCCTGGTGGACGCCGCGCGGGCCAGCGTGAAGAGGTGTTTCGTCTCTTCGTCGTCGAGCCGCAGCGCGGTCGCGATGGCGTGTAGCACTTCGTCGGACACCCCTGAAACGCCGCCGCGCTCGATCTGCACGTAGTATTCGGCGCTCACGCCGGCGAGCAGCGCGACTTCCTCGCGGCGTAGCCCGGCGACCCGACGACGGCCGCCCGCGGGCAGGCCCACCTGGTCGGGCATGATGCGTGCGCGCCGGGTCGTCAGGAAGTCCTTGATCTCCTTGGCGATCTCCATATCACCAGCTTAGGGACGGTCGGCAGCCCGAGGGAGAGGCTGCGGGTACCCCCGATAACCGGCCTCTGGCACGGGCACGCGGACCGCAGCACAGTGATGAGTGCGCGGCTCGGGGACATCCACCGCGACACATCCGGCGGATCCCGCCGGGCGACGAAGGGAATGGTTTCATGGCCACGGACAGGATCGAGACCGCGAGCGTGAAGGCGCTGTACTGGAACATCGCGGCGGACATCTACTTTCCGCCGAATTTCGACGAGTCGAAGCAGTACCCCGCCATCATCAGTGCGCATCCGATCGGCAGCTGCAAGGAGCAGACTTCCGGCAACGTGTACGGCACCGCGCTCGCCGACGCCGGCTACGTGGTGATCGCGTTCGACGCCAGCTTCCAGGGCGCCAGCGGCGGCGAGCCCCGGTTCGTCGAGGACCCCACGCAACGGGTCCAGGACTTCAGCTACGTCGTCGACCACCTGGTCACGCTGCCGTACGTGGACGACGATCGGATCGGCGTGCTCGGCATCTGCGGAGGTGGCGGGTACTCGATCAGCGCGGCGATGACCGAACGGCGGATCAAGGTCGTCGGCAGTCTCGTGGGGGTGAACTTCGGACACCTGCTGCACGAGGCATTCAGCGGCTACGACCCGATCACGACATTGGAGGGGATCGCCGCGCAGCGTACCGCCGAGGCCCGGGGCGCCGAACCGGACGTCGAAAACCTGCTACCTCCGACCGTCGACGCCGCGGCCGGCATGGGCATCGACGTAGTCGAGGCAACCGAGTACTACAAGACCGGTCGCGGCGAGAAGCCGAACGGTTCGACCCGAAGCCTGGTGTCGCGACGGGCGGCCGGGTATGGATGGGACGCGTTCGCCCACGCCGAGGTGTTGCTCACCCAGCCGTTGTGCGTCGTCGTCGGCGACAAGCCCGGCGCGTTCGGCTCCTACCGGGACGGCCTCGAGATCTACCGTCGCGCAGGCTGCAAGAACAAACAGCTCGTGGTGGCCGAGGGCTGGTCGCACTACGACCTGTACGACAAGCCCGAACCGGTCGGGCAGGCCCTCGACGCACTGATCCCCTTCTACGACAAAAACCTCTGATCGCACACAATCAGGAGAACCCAGCAATGGACACCATTACCTTCCCGAACGGCCCGATCACATGGCCGGTAACCTGCATCTTCCCGCCGACTTCGATCCGGAGGGCAGCTACGCGGCAATCGTCACCGTGCACCCGGGCGGCGGTGTGAAGGAGCAGACCGCCGGTCTGTACGCCGCGAAGCTGGCCGAGGAGGGCTTCGTGGCCCTCGCGTACGACGCCTCGTTCCAGGGCGAGAGCGGCGGCGAGCCCCACCACCTCGAGGACCCGTTCGCGCGGGTCGAGGACGTCCGTGCCGCCGTCGACTTCCTCCAGAGTCTGAAGTACGTCGACGCTGACCGGATCGGCGTCCTCGGCGTCTGCGCCGGCGGCGGGTACGCGGTGAACGCCGCCCTGACCGATTACCGGATCAAGGCCGTCACCACCGTCAGCGCCGTGAACATCGGCACCTCGTTCCGTCGCGGCTGGTACGGAACCGACTCCGACGCGGCCGCGGTGCCCACGTTGGAAGCAGTCGCTCAGCAGCGGACCGCCGAAGCCCAGGGTGCAGATCCGGCGTACATCCCCTACGTTCCGGAGCAGCCGGATGAGGACACGCCCCGCGACCTGGTCGAGGCGCACGACTATTACCTCACTCCGCGGGCGCAGCACCCGAACGCGAAGAACACGCAGCTGTTCACCAAGAGCATCTCCCGGATCTTCACGTTCGACGCTTTCCATCTGGTCGAGGACCTGTTCACCGCGCCGCTGCTGATCGTCGCGGGCAGTGACGCCGGTTCCCTGTGGATGTCCACCGAATTGCACGGCCGGGTTCGCAGCCCCAAGAAGCTGGTGGTCGTCGAGGGTGGCGCCCACATGGACTTCTACGATGTGCCGAAGTACGTCGACCGTGCTGTGGCGGAGGCGACCCCGTTCTTCCGGGAGAACCTCACGACTCGCCCCGACCAGAACTGAACCTCGAGCCCGATTCGTTCCTCCCGAACTACTGAGACACCCTGTAGCTCAGGAGGATTCGGCATTCCTCGCCCCGGTCATCTTCCGCTACAGACTCAACGGACCTCGCTCGCGATCTGCCGGTTGCGGCTCCGATCACGCGCCGGATCTGCAAGCGACACCGCGAGTAGCGCCGACACCGCACCGATGGCGCCGATCAGCTGAAAGGTCAACTGGTAACCCGCCACAGGCGTCGCGGCGGAGTCGAGGATGATCCCGGTCGCCAAGGGCCCGATGACACCGCCCAACGACTGCATCGCGAGGAAGATCCCCAAAGTCCCCGCCAATTGACGGGGAGGACAGATCTCCGACATCGTGGCGGTGAAGAGCGGGAAGGCCGCAATGGCCAGGCCGTACGCCAGCGATATCGCGGTGACGGTGAGCATGCGCGACGGGATCGACGGCAGCGCGAGCAACAGGCATCCGGCGATGATGATGCCGATCGCGGGTGCGATGACCCGGACCGCGCGCACCGACCAGCCACGCGCTACCGCGCGATCGCTGAGAACCGAGCCACCGATCAGGGCCGCGAAACCGACGAAGCTCGGGAACGCGAACATCCAGCCCGACTGGAGCTGCGAGTACCCGAGACCATTTTCGAAATACGAGGGAAGCCACTGCAGGACAACGCTGATCAGCATGTACGCCGGGATCACCGCGAGGAGCCCTCCCAGGAAGGTGCGCGATTGCACGATGTGGCGCCACGGCACCGCGGGCTCGGTGGCGGCATCCGCGGTACCGGGCTTGCCCACCCCGAGGTACGGGCCGGGGAACCAGGTGATCAGCCACGGCACAACCCACAGCGCGGACGCCGCGGCGAGCACCAGCACGGTGGCCCGCCAGCCGTGGGCATGCATGACGAATGCCAGCACCGGAACGATGGCGATCTTGGCGATCGTCGTGCCCGACGTGATGAGTGCGCCCGGAAGCCCCCGCTTGGCCGGGGCATGCCACGAATACGCGGCCGTGTGCTGCAGGGCAGAAGCCGGCCCCTCGGTCATCCCCAGGAGCGTGCGGCTGATCAGGAGCGCGGCGAAGGTGGCCCACACGATCAACGGCAACAGCACCGCACTCCACAGGATCGCGATCAGCGCGATCGCCCACTTCAGGGTGAGCATCCGGTTCAGCGGACCGGCGAGGAACCCGCCGAGAGAGTAAGCGAGGAAGAAGATGCTGCCGGTCATACCGATCTGCGTGGCCGACAGGTGCAACTCCTCCCGGAGTGGCACCGTAATCAATCCGAAGACGGCCTTGTCGGCCGAACTGAGGGCGTACAGGGTCACCAGGAGGCCGGTCAACCCCCATGCCCTACGCCGAGATTCGGGTCGGCTGCGCACGCGCCGTGTCGATGCGTCGGGCATCGATGGTGCCGTTGGTGACATGTCCGGGTCCTATCTGATCATGTGCATGCAAATCAGCACGTGCAGGAAGCGAGGGAGTCGCCTACGTCCGGCCATCGATTGCGGGCAGGTCCGGGACTCGATGCCATTCAGGCTCGCTCAGGTGAGCGGTGCCCGGCCGTGACGAAGGGCCCGAGCGTCGAAGCCCCGCGTCCTGAAGGATGCGGGGCTTCGCACGTCGGCCGCCGGCGGCGTCGGTCAGACGTACGCCGCGATGGCTTCGGCCTGCTCGATGATGCCCTCGGCGGTCTTCACGTGCGCGATGTCGATGTGCTGGCCCTCGAAGTCGACGGCCGCGCTGCCGGCCGCCTCGGCCACCTTGAACGCCTCGATCATGCGGCGGTAGAAGTCCACTTGCTCGGGGGACGGTGTGAACACGTCGTTGGCGACGGCGATGTGCGAGGGGTGAATGCACACCATTCCGCGGTAGCCGAGCTGCTTGTTGTCCAGGCAGAACTGCCGGGCACCGTCGAGGTCCTTGATGTCTTGCCACACGCCGGCAACGGGATGGTGCAGGCCCGCCGCGCGGGCTGCGAGGACGATGCGGCTCCGGAGGTACAGCGTCTCCAGGCCGGCCGGGGTGAATTCGAAGCCCAGTTCGCGGCCCACGTCCGCGCTCGGTCCGGTGGCGCCCAGCAGGCTGCGGATGCGCGGGGTGGCGGCCGCCATCTCCTCGCAGTGCGCCATCGCGACCGCCGTCTCGTAGCTCACGATGAGGCCCACGCTGCCGGCTTCGACTCCTTCCCGCGCCTCGATGTGCGACACGACGGCGTCGATACGGACGAGTTCCTCGGCGTCGAATACCTTGGGCAAGAACAACCCTGCCAGACCCGGCTGGATCACGGCCTCGAGGTCCTTGCCCTGGATTCCGGACACGGACGCGTTGGGCCGCACCCACAGGTCGGCGCGGACACCCTCGGCGTGCAGACGGTCGATGGTGTCGGCGACGACCAGACGCGCCTCGTCCTTGTCTGCGGTGGGCACCGAGTCCTCCAGGTCGAGGATCAGGGCGTCGGCACCGGAGGCCAGGCCCTTGTCGGCCCAGCTCGGCTTGTGGCCCGGCACGAACAGCATGGAACGGTACGGCTTCATGAACACTCCTCAGTGATATGCGAATTCGAAGGAATCAGGACTCGTCGGCGAAGAGGACGCCGCGCTCGAGTAGTGCGTCGATCTCCTCGACGGGGAGCACCTCGCTCGCCACGGCACGGGTGTCGGAGCCGACCTTGGGCGCGCGGGCACCGCGGTCCGGTCGCTCGCCGTCGAAGGTCCACGGCGGGCGGATCAGAGGCAGACCGTCGGGCTGCCACTCGACCAGCTTCAGGTGCTCGACCTGCTCGTGCTCCAGATAGCCGGTCATCGACAGAACCGGTGCGAACGGCACGTCGGCCTCGGTGAGGACCTTCTCCCAGTAGTCCTTCGACTGCTTGGCGAACTCCGCCTCGACGATCGGCACGAGCTCGAAGTAGTTCGACTCCCGCGGCCGGTACTCGCCGAACCGGGGGTCCTCGGTCAGGTCCATGCGGTCCATGGCGCGGCACAGCGCGTGCCAGAACTTCTGCGACGACGACAGGTGAACGGCCAGGTACTCGCCGGTCGACGTCGGGACGCAGAAGTTCTGCGCCTGCGGGTGCCTGCTTGTGCGGGCGGGGTTGTTGCCGAGCTCGAAGGACTGGGTGATGCCGTCGACGGTGAGCGCGCTGACCGCCTCCATGATCGACGTCTCCATCCGCTGCGGCCGGCCGGTCTTCAGTCGCCCCACCAGGGCCGCGAGGACGCCGGTGGCAGTGCTCAGGCCCGTGACGAGGTCCGCGCTCAGGCCACCGGCCAGTTGCGGGTGGTCGCCGTCGCTGAACAGCGAGTACAGACCGCCGAACGCGTGGCCGATCGTGTCGTAGGCGGGGCGGTTGGCGAGCGGTCCGCCGGCACCGAACCCGGTGACCGAGCCGTACACGATGTCGGGGCGGAGGGCGCGGCAGTCCTCGGGGCCCAGCCCCATGGCCGCCACCTTGCCCGGGCGCAGGTTCTCGAGGACCACGTCGAAGTGCGGTATCAGCGCCTTGACCAGCGCGACGCCCTCTTCCGACTTCAGGTCGACCGACAGACTGCGCTTTCCGGTGTTGTACTGCCGGAAGTACGGGCTACCGTCATTCTGGTGACGGCGGAAATCCTCGCCCACCACGGGGCGCTCGACCTTGACCACCTCGGCGCCGAGCGCGCACAGTATCGACGTCCCGAATGGGAGCGCGATGTACCCCCCGATCTCGAGTATCCGGATACCGTCGAGTGGCTTGTGCTGCATGTTGCCTCACCTTCGTGTCGAACCTAAATATTATATATCATCTGCAGTGCGGTCAAGCCCCGCTCGCTTCGACGCCGGCGGCTGCAATCCATGCCCCGCGAGATCGCGAGGGCCTTCCCTCAGAGTGTGAAACATAATATACTTTACATGGCGCAGCGCACATCGAGCGCACCCGAGACCCGGTCACGTCTATGACGAAGCGAATGCGAAGGAGCACGATGAGTGCGCAGACAGAACTGCAGCCAGAACTGTGGCAGGGCCGGTACGACGCGCTGTTCATCGGCGGGCAGTGGGTGCAGCCGGCATCCGAACGCACCTTCGAGGTGATCTCGCCGGCCACAGAACAGCTCGTTGCGCGGGTGCCGGAGGGCGTCGAGGCCGACATCGATGCGGCCGTCACCGCTGCGCGCGAGGCGTTCGACAAGGGGCCCTGGCCTCGGATGTCGCTCGAGGAGCGCATCACGGTCCTGCGGAAACTCAGCGCGGAACTCGCCGCGCGTGAGAGCGAGACGGCCCGGCTGGTCAGCGCCGAGATGGGGTGTCCGATCACCCTGTCCACGAAGATGCAGTCCATCGGCCCCCGCATGCTTCTGGATTCCTTCCTGGACATCGCGCCCACCTACCCGTGGAGCGATACCCGCACGTCGGCATCCGGCAGCGCGCTGGTGACCCGCGAGCCGGTCGGCGTTGTCGCCGCCGTCGTGCCGTGGAACGCACCGCTGCTCATCACCATGATCAAGCTCGCCCCGGCGTTGCTCGCCGGCTGCACCATGGTGGTCAAGCCCTCCCCCGAGACTCCGCTGGACGCGTATCTGCTCGGCGACATGCTCGACAAGATCGGCCTGCCCGAGGGTGTCGTGAACATCGTCCCTGCCCAGCGCGAGGTCAGCGAGTACCTGGTGCGGCATCCCGGCGTCGACAAGGTGTCGTTCACCGGGTCGACCCCGGCGGGCCGTCGCATCGCCTCGCTCTGTGGCCACGACCTTCGCCGTGTGACCCTCGAACTGGGCGGCAAGTCCGCCGCGGTGTTGCTCGACGACGCCGACCTCGATGCCGCAGTCGCTGCGATCCGCGCCGTGTCACTGCGCAACAGCGGCCAGGTGTGCAGCAACAAGACCCGCATCGTCGTTGCCCGCTCGCGGCGCGACGAACTCCACGATCGCCTGCTGGAGCTGATCGGCTCGATGCCGGTCGGCGACCCGTTCGACCCGGCCACCGAAATCGGTCCGATGGTCAGCGACCGCCACCGCAGCCGTGTCGAGGGCTATATCGCCGACGCGAAGACGTCCGGCGCCTCCCTGCTGGTGGGCGGCGGCCGCCCCGAAGGCCTCGACCGCGGTTGGTACGTCGAGCCCACGATCTTCGCCGACGTCGATCCCTTCGCGAAGATCGCGCAGGAGGAGATCTTCGGCCCGGTTCTCACCGTGCACACGTTCGACACCGAGGCCGAGGCGATCGACATCGCGAACAATTCGGAATACGGCCTCAACGGCTCGGTCTTCGCCGCCGATCCCGAGCACGCGCTGTCGGTGGCCCGCCACATCCGCACCGGCACAATCGAAGTCAACGGCAGCCCGGTGGGCTTCACCGCCCCGATCGGTGGTTTCAAGAACAGCGGCATCGGGCGCGAGGCCGGCCTCGAGGGCTTCGACGCCTACGTCGAGCTCAAGTCATACGGCATCCCGGCCGGGCTGCTCGGTTCGCTTTCCTGACCCCCAACACCGAAAAGGACACACACATGGGCACCCTCCCACCCGTCGAAGAAGCCGTCGCCCGGCTCGTCACCGACCTGACCTTCGACACCATCCCCGCCGACGCGCTCGCCGGCGCGCGACGCCTGATGCAAGACCAGCTCGCCCTCCAGGTCGGAAGCGCATCGCTGCCCTGGAGCCAGGCGGTGCTCGAGTTGACGCGCGCTGCGCACGTCCCAGGCAAGGCCCATGTCGCCGCCACCGGCGACCAGATGAGCGCCGCGGACGCCGCGTTCGTCAACGCCACCTACGGCCACGGCTTCGAATACGACGACGCCCACCGGGCCAGCTCGTCGCACCCCGGCAGCACCGTCGTCTCCGCCGCACTCGCGGTCGGCGAGGAACTCGGCGCCACGATGCGCGACGTGATCACCGGCATCGTCGCCGGCTACGAGGTGTACACCCGCATCGGCAACCTCGCCGCACCCGAACTGCTCGAACGAGGCTTCCACCCGCACGGGCTGCTGTCGAACTTCGGCGCGGCCGCCGTCGTCGCCAAGATGCGCGGTTTCGACGTCGAGACCACCGTGCACGCCCTCGCCATCGCGCTCAGCCACGCCTCCGGCACCACCGAATACACGTCGTCCGGCGGCTCGATCAAACGCGTCCACTCCGGCATCGGCACCCGCAACGGCATCCGCGCGGCTGAGATGGCCGCCGCCGGCATCACCGGCCCGACCACATTCCTCACCGGCGGGAAGGGCTTCTACCGCACCTTCGTCGGCCGCCCCGTCGCCGACGCCGCCGCCACATTCGGCCTCGACAGGACCTTCGAGATCACCCGCGTCTGGATCAAACCCTACTGCTGCTGCGGCATCAACCACGCCTACATCGACGGCGCCCGCCAGCTCGCCGCCCGCGCCGCCGACATCGACTCGGTGCTCCTGGGCATCCAGACCGGCGGCGACGTGGTCATCGGCAACAAGAACGCCAACGCCTACGCACCCAAGATCATCGAGCACCTGCAATACAGCCTGCCGTTCCAATTCGCCCTGTCGACGCTCGGCAAGGGCAACGGCTTCTCCACCCACCACGCCTACATGGCCGGACGACTCGACATCGGCGCCGGCAGCGACGTCGCCGCCCTCGCGCAGAAGGTCAAGATCGAGGTCGAACCGGAACTGGACAAGGCCTACCCGGGCCGGTGGGTCGGCGACATCACCGTGACCTACACCGACGGCACCACCGAAACCCTGTTCATCGACAACCCCACCGGCACCGCCGAGAACCCGATGTCGCAGGAGGACCTCGATGCGAAGTTCCGCGACGTCACCTCGGCCTCACTGGGCACCGATCGTGGCGACACCCTGCTGCAGGCCATCCAGAGCGGCGACCCCGACATGCCCGCCTCCGACTTCGCAGCCCTGCTGAAGGTCTGATTCCCTCCGGCCGCCGGCCCCCACCGGGCCGGCGGCCGATGACGAGAAAGAGAGCTGATGGACGCCCAGACCACAGCGCGGCCGATCCCCGTGGAGTTCACAGGAACCGGTGGGGTCCGCCTTGCCGGCGATCGGTGGGAACCCGACGATCTGCTGACCGATTCGACAGAGGGGACCGTCCTTCTCCTCCACGGCGGCGGCCAGACCCGGCACTCGTGGGATCGCACGGCGGCGCGACTGGCCGAGGGTGGCTGGCGCGCAGTCACTCTCGATGCGCGCGGGCACGGAGACAGCGAATGGGCGCCGGAATATTCGGCCGAGCTTTTCGCGGCCGACCTCGAGGCGGTACTCGCCGAACTCGGCGGCCGGGTTGTCGTCGTAGGCGCCTCGCTGGGCGGCCGGACGGGTATCGTCGTCGCGGGCGGACGCCCCCGTTCCCTCGCCGGGTTGGTGCTGGTCGACATCACGCATCGGATCGACCGCGCCGGCCAGCGGAGGGTCCGCGACTTCCTGGGCGCGGCGCCCAACGGGTTCGCGTCACTCGACGACGCGTCCGCGGCTATCGATGCCTTCCGCGGCACGCCACCCCGCCGTCGCCGCAGCGACGGGTTACGAAAGAACCTGCGTCTCAGAGGCGACGGCCGCTGGTACTGGCACTGGGACCCGGCCTTCGTCGGCTACGCGGACAACCGCGGCAACTCCGATGAGCGCCGACTCGCCGCCCTGGCCACCCGGATCACGGTTCCCACCTTGATAGTTCACGGAACCAGATCGGAGATCGTCTCGCGGAAGGCGGTCGACGAGATGCTCGCCCTGGTGCCGAACTCCGAGGCCGTCGAAGTGGACGCGGGGCACATGATCGCCGGCGACGACAACGAGGCATTCGCCCTGCACCTCGAAGGCTTCCTCGAACGGGCTCTCCCGTCGCGCTGAGCAGAGTCACCTCCGTCACGACACCCGTTCGATGAGATTCACCTTGACGTGGTCCGGTCGCGCGAGGGTGCGGTCGGGCACGAGTTCGACCACTGCCTTGACCCCCAGCGCCGACCGGACCCGCTGCTCGATCGACGACCGCAGGTCGTCCTGCTGCTCGGTACCGAGTCCGTCGGAATACTCCACGACCAGCATGAGCGGCCTCTGGGTCGAATGCCCCTCGAAGTCGACGCGGATACGCATCTCGCCGGTGGTGGCCAGCGCCAGCTCCGACACCAATTGCTTGACCGCGGAAGGAAAGAGGTTGATGCCGCGCACGATCAGCATGTCGTCGGTCCGGCCGACGCACCGCACCTTGTACCCGGTGCGGCCACATGCGCAGTCGGTGCCGGTGACCACCACGTGGTCGCGGGTGCGGAACCGCAGCAGCGGCGACGCCTGCCTGCGCAGCGCCGTGTACACCAACTCTCCCCGCGCGCCCGCCACGGGCGCGACGATCTCGTCGGTCTCCGGATCGATCAGCTCGGCCACCATCAGGTCCGGGGAGAGGAAGTGCATCCCGCCTCGCACCCGCCCCAGTAGATGCAGGCGATGTCGGTGCCGCCGAGCATCTCCCGCGACGTGGCGCCCCACAACGACTCGAGCTTGCCGCGGACCGCGGGCAGACCGCCACCGGGCTCGCCGCCCACGCTGATCGCGCGCACACCCAGATCGCGGGCCTGCAGGCCGAGGATCGCCGGCGCCTGCTCGGCCAGATACGCCAGGAAGTTCGGCGTGCCGATCAGCGCGTCGGGCCGCTGGTCCGCCTGCACACGCAGGAGTCGCTCGGCGCCCGCCTCCGCGCCGATCGGAATGTCGACGATGCCCATGTACTGCGCCATCTGCACGACGGGGATCCCGCCGACGAAGCCCTTGCTCATCCCGAAGCCGTGCAGCAACCGGTCGCCGGGTCGAAAACCGTTGGCGTACAAGGCCCGCGCTCCGAGTTCGCACCAGACGTCGATGTCGCGCCGCGTCAACCCGACGTAGGACGGGCTGCCGGTGGTGCCCGACGACGCCTGGATCTGCACGATGTCGACGGCATCGGCCGCGACATGGTTTCCCAGCGGCGGCGTGGCCGCCAGACTGTCCCGCAGTTCCTGCTTCTCGGTGAACGGCAGGACCGCGAGGTCCTCCACCGTGCGCACACGGGTGACGTCGACGGAACGCTCGGCGAACTTCGCCTTGTAGAAGTCGCTGCGGGCGGCCAGATAGTCGAGTTGCTCGCGCAGCCGACGGTTCTGCAGATCCGCAGCGTCGCCGGGCGCGAGCGATTCGACCGCGCTCCAGTGCCGTGCCGAATGGGGAACAGCCATGGTGCGATCCCTCTTCCTACTCGAATTCGGCCCGGATGGCGTTGGTGTGCGCGCCGAGGGCGGGCACCGCGCCGCTGCGCACCGGCCAGCCGTCGGCCACCGCGGGCGGCAGCAGCGCCGGCACCGGGCCGGACGGGGTACCCACCTCACGCCACCGTCCCCGCTCGACCAGCTGCGGGTGCTCGGCCAGGTCGCGCACGCTGTTGAGCCGGGCGTTGCCGATCCCCGCGGCGTCCGCCGTCTTCTGGATCTCCGCCAGCGTGTGCTCCGCGCACCACGCCCCCACGACCGCGTCCAGTTCGTCACGCGCCTCGACGCGATTGTCGTTGTGCACGTACGGCGGTTCGTCGACGAGCTCCGGCCGGCCGATCATCTCGGCGAGGCGTCGCCACTCCCGGTCGTTGGTGGTCCCGAGCACCGCGGTCTGCCCGTCGGAGGTGGGGTACGCGCCATAGGGCGCGATCATCGGTGAGCCCATGCCGACCGGCACCGGCTCGGTGCCGGCGTGGATCACCTGATTGAGGGCGAACCCCATCATCTCGGCGACGGTGTCGAGCATGGCGATCGGGATGACCGCTCCGCGTCCGGTCCGCTCCCGGTCGTAGAGCGCCGCCAGCACCGCCGAGTACGCGTACAGCGCCGTGCCGACGTCGGCCACCGGTATGCCCGGCTTGGCCGGATGCCCCGGTGTACCGGTGATGCTGCAGGACCCGCCCTCCGCCTGGATGAGCAGGTCGTACGCCCTCTTGTGGTCGAGGGGACCGCCCTTCCCGTAGCCGGAGATGTCGACCACGATCAGGCGCGGGAAGTCACGCGAGAGGTCCCGGGTGCCGATCCCCAGCCGGTCGAGCGCACCGGGCGCGAGGTTACTGACCACGACGTCGGCGGTGGCGAGAATGTTCCGGAAGATCCCCATGTCGGCTGCGGACTTGAGGTCCAGCGCCGCCGACTCCTTACCGTGATTCAACCACGTGAAGTGTGCGGACATCCCGCCGACCACGGAGTCGTACGCGCGCGTCGAGTCGCCGTAGCCCGGGGCCTCCACCTTGATCACGCGTGCCCCGAGGTCGGCGAGGTGGCGCGTGCAGAGAGGCGCCGAGATGGCCTGCTCCAGTCCGACCACGGTGATGCCGGCGAGCGGCCCCTGCGTTTCCTGTTCGGTTCCAGTCACGAGAACTTCGGCTCCCGCTTCTCGCGATGCGAGGACACGCCCTCGACCACGTCGGGACCACCGAAGCCGTAGAACTCCAACCCCAGTGACGCGTCGAAGATCGGCATGGCCTGCCGGTACCAGCCGTTGAGGGCCATCTTGGTGCCCTGGATACCGGCCCGGGAGCCGGCGGCCAGCTTCCGCGCGATCTCCATCGCCCGGTCCTGCACCTGGTCGTCGTCGACGCACAGCGACACCATGCCGATCCGCTCCGCCTCCTCACCGGTGAGCACCTCGTTGGTGAGCAGGTGGTACTTGGCCTTCGCCATGCTCGTCAGCAACGGCCAGCAGATGGCCGCATGGTCCCCGGCGGCGACACCCAACCGGACGTGGCCGTCGACGATCTTGGTGCGACGGCCCGCGACGGAGATGTCGGCGAGCAGCGCGGCCACGAGGCCGGCACCGGCGGCCGGTCCGTTGATCGCGGAGATGATCGGCTGCGGGACCTCGATGATGTTGCGCACCAGGTCGCGTGCCTCACGCATCACCCGGGTCCGCGACGCGTAGTCGCCGATCATGGCCTCGACGAGGTCGAAACTGCCGCCCGCCGAAAACGCCCGCTCACCGGCGCCGCGAATGACCACGGCGCGCACCGACTGGTCGAGACCGATCACCGGCCAGATGTCGGCCAGCTCGCGGTGCGCGTCCGGGCCCACCGCGTTGAGGTTCGGCCCGTCCAGCATGATGCGGAGAATGCCTTCTTCCGGGCGATCTACCTTCACGGACGTGAAGTCCTCGTAGCTGGTCACTGGTGCTTCCTTCCTGGGAAATTCTCGGGTCGATCGGTGTGCCGGCGATTCGGTCAGTCGCCGAGGCCCCACCGCGACGCGACGTCCGCGGTGGCGACCGTGCCCACCCGCGGTGTCTCGGGTTCGCGAGCGGGTGTGCCGCTGAAACGCGGCGCGGGCATCGGATGCAGGACACCGCCGACGGTCCGGTACACGCCGCGCTGGGTGTTGTGGGGATCCACCGCGGCCTCGTCGAACGTGAGCACCGGGGTGACGCAGGCATCGGTACCCGCGAACACCTTCTCCCATTCGTCACGGGTGCGGCACTCGACCGCGTCGCCGATGAGCTTCCGCAAATGCGGCCACGCGGCGCGATCGTTCTGGTCGGGCCAGTCGGCGGTATCGACGCCGAGGCGCGAGGTGAACTCCCGGTAGAAATCGGGTTCGAGCGCGCCGACGGCGATGTAGCCGCCTTCCGCGCACCGGTAGGTGTCGTAGAACGGTGCTCCGGAGTCGAGGAAGTTCGTCCCCGGATCGTCCGAGTAGAGGCCCGCGGCGCGCAGGCCCTGGAGCTTGGCGGTCAGGGCCGCGACGCCGTCGACCATCGCGGCGTCGATCACCTGCCCCCGCCCCGTGCGGGCGGCGGAGACCAGGGCGCACGCAATGCCGTACGCGCCCATGGCGCCGCCTGCCGCGTAGTCACCGAGCAGGTTGATCGGCGGACGCGGCGCACTGTCGGACCGTGCCATGGCGTGCAACGCGCCGGACTGCGCCACGTAGTTGATGTCGTGTCCGGCGTCCCGCGAACGCGGCCCCGTCTGTCCGTAGCCGGTCAGCCGCACGTAGACGAGGCGCTCGTTGCGTGCCATCACCTCGTCCGGTCCGAGCCCGAGCCGTTCGGTCACGCCGGGCCGGTATCCCTCGATGAAAACGTCCGCGGCTTCGGCCAGGCGCAGCACACTCTCGCGTCCGTCCGGGTCCTTGAGGTCGACGGCCACCGCGTCGACGCCCCGGTTCACCACGTCGACTTCCTCGGTCAGACCGTCCGTCTGGCTGAGGGCGCGGGCCGACCGGTTCGGTGGCCGCACCACACGCACCACGTCGGCTCCCATGTCGGCGAGCAGCATCGAGACGTACGGCACCGGGCCCATTCCCGCGAGCACCAGTGTCCGGACTCCAGCCAGCGGACCGGTCATCGTCACACTCCTTCGTCGGTGGGGCTCAGTACGACCGCGGCAGGCCGAGAACCTGCTGCGAGACGTAGTTGCGCACCATCTCCTGCGAGAACGGCGCGTTGCGCAGGAGTCGCACCTCCCGCCACAGCCGCTCGATGTGGTACTCCTTCGCATACGCGTAGCCGCCCAGTGTCGAGAACACCCGGTCGCACGCTTCGAAGCCGGCCTCGGCGCCGAGGTACTTCGCTGCCGCGGCCTCGTGTCCGCACTCCTGCTTGTCGTCGAAGAGTTTCGCGGCGTGCATCGCCATGCGTTCGGCCGCCTCGAGACGGATCCACGAGTCCGCGAGCGGATGGGCGACGGCCTGGTTCTGGCCGATCGGGCGATCGAACACCACCCGGTTCTTCGCGTACTCGGTGCCGATCTCGAGGGCCGCGCGGCCGAGGCCGATGCCCTCCATCGCGACGACGATGCGTTCGGGGTTGAGTCCGTCGATGATGTAGTAGAAGCCCTTGTCGACCTCGCCGACCACGTCCTCGTCGGCCACGAACAGGTTGTCGATGAACAGTTCGTTGGTGTCGATGGCCGCGCGGCCGAGCTTGTCGATCTCGCGGATCGTGACGTGCTTGGGGTCGAGTTCGGCGAAGAAGATCGTCATCCCGTGCAGCGGCTTGTCGTCGCGCCGCGGCGCCGTGCGGGCCAGCAGCAGGATGCGGTGCGCGTTCTGGGCGTTGGTGATGAACACCTTCTGGCCGTTGATGACCCAGCCGCCGTCGACCTTGGTCGCCTTCGTCTTGATGCGGGACGTGTCGACACCGGCGGTCGGCTCGGTGATGCCGAACGCGGTGAGCATCTCACCCGAGGCCAGCTTGGGGAGATACTTCTTCTTCATCTCCTCCGAGCCGTACCGGACGATCGGCGCCGGCGGGAAGACGTAGAAGTGGATCGCCGAGCCACCGCTCATGCCGCCGCCGGAGGATGCGATCTCGCCCATCATCACGGCGGCTTCCTGCAGGCCCAGACCGATCCCGCCGTACTCCTCCGGGATCATCGCGCCGAGCCAGCCCCCGTCCGCGAAGGCCTTGATGAAATCCCAGGGGTATTCGTGCTTGTTGTCCTTGTCGAGCCAGTAGTTGTTGTCGAACTTCCGCGCCAGCTCGCGAGTCGCCTTGCGGACGATCTCGATGTTGCTTTCGGTGTCGAAATCTGCCATCTCAGTACTCCTAGTCTTCGCCCGCGTACACGGGAATGTCCTCGAGCGGCGTCGCCGGGTCGAGCGACGACATGTCGCCGATCGGGGCACCGATGAACCGCGACCGGATGGCGCGGCGCATGATCTTTCCGTTCTTCGTCTTCGGCAGCGTCTGCACCGCATACACCTCGGGCGCAAAGGATTTGCTCGCGTTCGCCAGCGCCGTCGCCTGCAGGTCGTCGTTGTCGACACCGTCGGCGCGCAGCACCGCGAACGCCACCGCCCGCTGACCGCGCATCTCGTCCGGCACGCCGATCACCGCGACCTCCGTGATCCGGTTGTCCCGCAGCAGGGCGGCCTCGATCTCGGCCGGCCCCACGCGGCGCCCGGAGAGCTTGATCGTGTCGTCCGAGCGGCCGTGGATCCGCCACATGCCCGCAGAGTCGACGCTCGCGAGGTCGCCGTGTACCCAGACGCCGTCCCAGCGACTCCAGTAGGTGTCCAGGTAGCGGTCCCGGTCCTGCCAGAAGGCGTGCGTCATCCCGGGGAACGTGTTGAGCACCGCGAGTTCGCCGATCTGCCCGACGACGGGCCTGCCGTCGTCATCGAGCACCGCGGCATCGACGCCGGGCAGCGGCCCGGTGAATGCCGCCGGTGCGGCCGGCAGGAACGGGTAGCCGACGAGGATGCCGCCACCGACCTCGGTGCCGCCGCTGTAGTTGACGATCGCGCGCTCTTGCCCGCCGACCTCGTCGAACAGCCAGAACCAGGTCGGCTCGTCCCAGGCCTCGCCGGTGGAGACGAACGTCTTCAGGGTCGGCATCGCCGGAGCGCTGCCGTCGCCCGCCGCCTTGAGTGCGCGCGCCGCCGTCGGCGCGATGCCCTGCACGGTGACACCGTTGCGGTTCACGATCTCCCACATACGATTCGATGTGGGGTGGGTGGGCAGGCCCTCGATCATCACGATGGTCGCGCCGAGCTGCAGCGGACCGGTCATGAGCATCGGGCCTACGAGCCAACCGAGGTCGGTGATCCAGGAGACCACGTCGTCGGCGTGCACGTCGAAGCCGTACGCGAAGTCGACCGCGGTCTTGGCCGCGAAACCGCCGTGCGAGTGCACGATTCCCTTCGGCCTGCCCGTGGTTCCGGACGTGTAGACGATCGCGAGCGGGTCGTTCGACTCGGTCTCGGCGGTCGGCACGGGTTCCGGATCGGCTGCCAGTTCGTCGTAGTAGACGTCGCGGCCGGCCTGCATCGGCACGTCGGTTCCCAGGTGCCGGATCACGACGACGGAGCGCACCGACGGCGCCTGCGCGAGTGCGGCGTCTGCGGTCGCCTTCATCTCGACGACCTTGTCGCGGCGCGTCGTGCCGTCGGCGGTCACCAGGAGGACGGCGTCCGAATCCTGCAGACGCGTGGCCAGGGCGTCGGGCGCATATCCACTGAACGTGGGCACCGCGACCGCGCCGATCATCGCGATCGCGAGAAAGGCCACGGCGGCCTCGGGCACGACCGGCATGAACAACACCACCCGATCGCCACGGCGCACTCCCAGGCCCGCGAGGTGTGCCGCGAACCGGCTCACCTCCGCCGCGAGCTCTGCGAAGGTCAGCGTGCGCCGCTGTCCCCCGTCGCCCTCGTAGACCACCGCGGTCTTACCGGAGAGGTCACCGCGGCCGTGCCGGAGGGCCGCCAGTTCGGCGACGTTGATCCGGCCGCCGGGGAACCATCTCGGGAATTCCTTGCCTTCGGACTCGTCGAGAACTCGGTCGAACGGCACCGAGAACTCGACGTCGAGGTCGGCGAGCGCCTCGTGCCAGAACCACTCGGGATCGGCGACGGCGCGACGACCCAGTTCGGCGACGGCGGCGGCATCGTCGCCGAAGCCCCAGCTCTTCATCGCCGCGAGCAGCCTCGCGCGCTCGCGCACCGCGGGTCCGGGAACCCAGGCAATGTCCTCGGGCTGGCTACTGATGCCCATTTCCGTGTTCTCCTCGTCTGGGACTGTCGGTCGTCGGGTCGGGATGAGCGATCAGGCCTGCGCGTCGGCCGACTTCTTGAGCATCAGGCCGACGCGGGTGGCGTCGCACACGATCTCGTCGCGCTGGTTGATGCCGTAGTGACGGAAGGTGACGATGCCGGAGTCGTTGCGACTCTTGGACTCCCGGGCCGATACGATCTCGGTGCGCACGTGGATGGTGTCACCGTGGAACACCGGCTTCGGGAACTTGATCGAGTCGAAGCCGAGGTTGCCGAGGGTGGTCCCATAGGTGGTGTCGTGCATCGAGATGCCGGCAACGAGGCCGAGGAGGAACAGGCTGTTCACCAGACGCTGCCCGTGGATGGAGTCCTTGCTGTATTCCGCATCCAGGTGGAGTGGTGCCATGTTCAGGGTCATCGTGCTGAACATGACGTTGTCGGTTTCGGTCACGGTGCGGCGCACCTCGTGATCGATAACCATTCCCGGTGCGAATTCCTCGAAGTACAAACCCGGCATGTGACGTCCTTTCTATCGAGCGACGACGAGTACGACTCTCGGTCGCTGCAGTTCGTAGCCTCACTCTAGGTTAAATATATTATGCATGCAAGAACGCAATGTTTAATGCTCAATGCATTGCGCAACCTTCGCAATGCGTGAATAGTATATGATGCACAGCACACAGCGTTGACGGTGTGATCTCGACGACAAGACTGAAGGACACCCTTACGTGAACAACACCGAAGAACACCTCATGACCGACCCCGTGCCCACGAAAGTCCCGCGGTCCGAACCGGCAACCGAACCTCGCAAGCTGACAGCGTGGGGCATCACGGGAATGCTCGTGGTGCTGTACCTCATGAATGCGTCCGACAAGGCGGTGTTCGGCCTCATCGCCCAGCCGCTCAGCGAGGACCTCGGGCTCAGTGCGTCACAGATCGGCTTCACTGGCAGCATGTTCTTCCTCGCCTTCAGCTTCGGCGGCTTCTTCGCGGGACCGATCAACAAGTTTCTCGCCCTCCGGTGGTCCATCGCGATCATCGCCGTGCTGTGGGGCGTCGTCATGCTGCCGCTCGTCGTGTGGTCGACGTTCGCGGTGCTGCTCGCGAGCCGGATGCTTCTCGGCCTCGCGGAGGGACCGACATCCGGTTTGCTGCACACCGCCGCCTACTCGTGGCACGCGCCCGCGAAGCGGGGGCTCCCGAGCGCGCTCATCATCAGCGGAAGCATGCTGGCCAAGATGGCAGTCGTCCCGATGCTCGCGCTGGTGGTGGCCGAGTACGGGTGGCGCGCGGCCATCATCGTGCTCAGTTTCGCGACCGCGCTGTGGTGCATCCCGTGGCTGCTGACCTGGCGACCGGGCCCGTATGTCGTGGGCGGGAAGAACACGTCGACCGACGACACCGACAGCGAGCCGGCGGTCGCCTGGCGGCGCCTGCTCACCACGCGAACCTTCGTGTCCGCCGTACTCGTCGCGATGAGCGCCTATGCGCTCATGACCGTCGTGCTCACCTGGTTGCCCTCATACTTCGAGCAGGGGTTGGGATACTCCCGCCTCGAGTCGGGCACATTGTTCGCCGCGCCGAGCTTCGTCGGGCTCGCAACGCTCATCGGCGGATCCTGGCTGAGCGACCGCGGGATCAGCCGCGGCATGTCGATCCGCCTGGTCCGCGTGGTCGTACCGTGCGTCGGCGTCATCGTCGCCGGGGTTCTGCTGCTGAGCCTGCCGGCCCTAGGGTCTCCGCTCCTCGCGGTCTGCGCGGTCTCGGTGGCGTACGGGCTGGTCGTCGCGGTGTTCCCGCTGCTCAATGCCGCGGTGATCGCGACGTGCCCGCCGCGCCAGACAGCCGGAGTCATCGGCGCCTTCTTCGCGTTGCAAGCCATCGGCGGGATCATCGGACCGTGGTCGATGGGAATCGTCGTCGATGCCTCGACGACGAAGATCGACGGCTACCAGGCGTCGTTCCAGTGCCTGGGCATAGTGGGCGCCATCGTCGCGATCGTCGCGCTGATTCTCGCCGACCCGGCGCGTGATCGCGAGCTCCTCCGCGTCACCCGCTGACCCGCAGCGAGCTTCCGATTTGTGCCCAGTACTTCTGACACCGTCAGAAGTACTGGGCACAATCGTCTGTCGACCAGCCGGCGCTAGTTCGGGCTGGTTGACCCGTTTCACCACTATATATATTATGTTTTCTAATTGCCGACATCGGCAAGACACACCTCGTCGAACGATCGGAGCGTGTTCCGTGAGAACATCACACACCGCACCGGATGTTGACGTCACTCCGGAGGAATGGCGGTTGCGCGCACGTTGCCGCGGCATGGACATCACCGTCTTCTACCTCGACGACGACACCGCGAAACCCCCACCGCAGCGCGTGCGCACCGCGAAGGATGTGTGTCGACAGTGCCCGGTGATCGATGAATGCCGCCAGTACGCCATCCATTTCGGCGAACAACACGGAGTGTGGGGCGGATTGACTCCGCGGGAACTCGGCGCCGCCAGAAAATGGAGCCGCTGGCAACGGTAACCACCGTCAAATGGCCATGTGTACTCGAGACCCTCGCGGCTGCACGGCCGATCTCACAACGTCGTTCAGGAACGCGGGTCCGCGGAACCGTCGACTTCGAACACCACCCCAGCCGCAAGATGCCGCCGGAGGAGATTGAGTGCCGCGTGCTGGAAGAGGAGGACGGCCTCGACGTTCGTCCCGAGGATGCGCGCGACCTCGACGGCCGGCAGTCTGTGGGCGAGGCGTAGTCGCAGCACGGTCCGGTGGCGGCTGGGGAGGGTGTCCACGAGGCTCGCGGGCCGGGTCGCCTCCTCGTCGTCGATGGTCACGACAGGCCTTTCTCTCGGATCGCACCGCTGTGGCCGACCCGATGTCCCAGGTGGAAGGGACCGGCGTCCCGATGGTCCGGGATCCTGCCGACACGGCTCCGGCGGCCCGCCCGGCGCTTTACGCTGAACGTCATGGCCGCTCTTCGCGCGGAGTGGATCAGAATCTGGCGCAACCCGGCAGACACCCTTGCGACCGTCGCGTTCAACGCCGTCCTGATGATCGGTGCCTGGTTCCTGCTGCCCCGGAACTGGTTGTTCGAGTGGACGGGACCGTCGGGTTTCGCCCTGGCCCTCGCCGGCTGGATGTATGCGGACGTCACCGCCACCAACGTGCTGGCACCGGACAGCGAGCGGGTTCTCGCCTCGCTCGACGACCGGGACGCGCTACGTGCGTTGCTTGCCGCCAAGGCGGTGGCGTTGTGGATGCTGATCGCCCCGCTGTGCGCGACGATCGCGGTCGTCGTCGGGTTCGCCGAGCAGGACTGGCTGTTCACCGCGGTGGTCGTCGCCGCGGTGGCGCTGTGTCCGTTCGGCGCGCTCGCCGGGACGAGCCTGGTCGGAATCTTCTTCCCGTACCACCAGCGTTCGCTGCGGTGGCGGTGGGAGCAACGCGCCCGGTGGCGCACCGTCGTCGTCCGGTGGCTGATCCTGCTGGTGATCCCCTACGGGGTGTTCCCGGCGTTCTCGGTGGCGATCGTCGTCGTCCCGGCCGTGTTGTGGCGCATCGTGAAACCGGCGGACGTGCACACCCGCATCGGCACCGCCGACTTCGCGGTATGCGTCGTTCTCGCCGTGATCGTCTCCGTGGTCATGTGGGTGGTGGCGCGCCGCATCGCCGTGTCACGGATACAACGGCACGCTCCGCTGGCGGATTACCTACGCGACCGCGACAGGGGCTGAGCCGCATCGCCGTCGGGTTCCTCCGTGACGGCGGCACCGCGCGCCAGCGCCACCGCGGCCATGACGACGGCGACCAGGGCGACGACGAGCACGGCGGTCACCTTCCGGTCGGCGTCGAGGTACTCACCGAGCACCACGAATCCGAGAAGCGACGCGACGAGCGGTTCCATCACGGTGGTGGCCGGGAGGGAGGCCTGCAGCGCACCGACCTGGAACGCCGACTGCTGCAGCGACACCGCGGCGGCACCCACGACGACCAGCGCGTACAACTCGATCGACGTGAACAGCGGCCTCGGCCCCTCACCCGCGAGGTGCACCACGCCCTTCGTCAGTACGGCGGCCACACCGAACAGCGCGCCGCCCGCCAATCCGAGCAGCAGGGCCCGGCGCGACCGGCTGCCCGTCCGCGCACCGAGCAGGCACGCGAGAACGAACGGCAGCCCGATCAGGCAGATGACGATCCAGTGCCGGGTTTCCGCGCGCTCGACTCCCGGTCGTGGGTCGCCGACCACGACGAGGACGGCGATCGCGGCGGTGAGGGCGGAGGCCCACAGCCAGTCGGTCAGCGTGACCGTACGGCCGGAGAATCGTGCGCCCAGCGGCAGCGCGAACAGCAGCGACAGCACGAGAAGGGGCTGCACCAGCAGCAGCGACCCGAGGCCGAGAGCGGCCGCCTGCAGCGCGTACCCGCCGATACCGACGACCGTGCCGAACCACCACACCGGCTGACGGACCAGCGACGTGATCGGTCCGAGCACGCCGACGCTGTCGTCCGGGACTTGCGCGGCACTGCGGTGACGGACCACCGTCCCGACGGCAATGCAGAGGGCGGCGCCGACTGCGAACACCACGGCGAGCACGGAGTCGGTCACAGTCACTCACTGTAAGTGCAGAATGTCCGGTTCGCCCGGTGACGTGAGCGCCGATGCGCACCCCC
>NZ_BCWY01000079.1 GCF_001894825.1 Rhodococcus jostii NBRC 16295
CCCAACGCGAATGCCATCTCACTGCGCTGTGCATCCAAGGGCGATCGACAAGGGAGATGGCGCACGCAATGTCGTTATCCGTCTACACAATTCAAGACCACATGAAGTCGATCTTCGACAAGACCGGGGTGCGCAGCCGCGGGGAACTGGTGGGGCAGATATTCCTCGAGCACTACGCGCCACGCTGGGAGCTTGCGGCATCCCCGCCATCCGGATGGTGGGCGAAGGGCATCAACTGAATTCGCCGAACTCTCAGCTGTGCGTATCTGCTTCACGGCCAATGGCGCGCCAACCAAGAAGGTTCACCGCCCGAACCATCTCTCCTTCCACGACGCTGGCGCTCACCGACAGTTTGCCGGCAACCAGGAAGGTGCCCCTCGCACATTCTGTCGCCGCCGCAGCGAACGGAGGTGGCCCCGATTCCCTCCGTTCGTCCTGCAAGCCCAATCCCAATTCACACGACCAACGGCCGGCTCCGCGAGTCCGGCAGGCAGCGCCATATAAAGCCGCGAAATCAATGCCACTTATCGCCGTGAGTCACATGCCGAGTCCGCCGGTGAGAGGCGGTGTCGAGAAACGATCGGTTTCGACTGTTCGACGGCGGTAGGGCGTGCGCGATCAGCGGAGGAACAACGAAACGCAATATTTACTGCGCACGCGAGCGGCGGGATGGACCGGGCAGGCTCGCCGCCCTAAAGGCTGGTGGTGTGCGGTATTCGAAAGGTGCCGTATTCCATCCCCCTGCCGCAGGGGGCTCCATTCAAGTCTCATGCGTGGTCCGGGCGAAAGAGATCCGGTGTGACCGTCCATCCGGCTGCCGTGAGCCATCGTCGAACCGGCTCAGTCAGGTTGCCGTTCCTTGCTGATACCACTAGCTCCTTGGTCAAGGTTCAGCCTTTCGTGTGCTCCGGCCTGCTGGTGCATGTACCGACCGATCGGCGGCGTCCACACCGACGCTAACCACGCAATTCGTGACGCATCAAGACGCATTTGCTCTGGCTCGCGTGGACAGCTTCGCCACGATTGCGAGCAATGCCATCCGTGTGCTTCAAGCGATATCGAAAACCGAGGAATACAATTCGGGATCGTCCGATTGCAGGAATTTGCCGCACAGCGCTGGCTCTGACGCTCGGGGGTAAAGGTCGCTTCCGCACAGATTCCGGGAGAGCCGGTCGCGTACGGTTCTGGGGATGGAATCGAGCATTGCAGGTCTGTACTCGCGCGTGGCGCAGGACTTCACCGATCGCCTGCAGGGCTGCCCGCAGGACCGCTGGAATTCGGCGTCCCCCTGCCCCGGCTGGACCGCCTGGGACATCGCTGCCCATGTGGTGGGAAACCACCGGCGGGCCTGCGCCGGACTCAGCGGCGACGACTACCAGGTTCCGGCCGCGGGGGAGGACGTGGTGGCCGCCTGGCTGCATGCCACGGCCGAGGTCCAGGCCGCACTGGAGTCGGAGACAACCGCCCGACAAGCGTTGGGTGTCGACTTCGGCGACCTGCCTTTCGAGCAATTCGTGCGGCGGATGGCGTGCGCCGACACGCTGATCCATACGTGGGACTTCGCGCGCGCCACCGGGCAAACCGAGCGCCTCGATCCCGAGGCTGTCGAGGTGGCCTGGTCCTTTCTGGCGGCAGAGGATGCCCAGATCCGGCTTCCCCACGCCTACGGAGCCAAGATCGCGGCCACAGACAGTGCCGACGTGCAGACCCGGCTGCTGAACTTCCTCGGCCGCGCCGTATAGCACCTCAATGGAACTGCGTAGAGCAAAGCGACTGCCGCGCAGAGCACATGCGAGGCTCCCGGCCGACGAATCACAATCCGGCTGACTTCGTGGGTGTGCCGTCGATGCGCTATCAGAGCGTGAGAGGTCGCCCAGCGGTCTCGGCATCCCGGATGCGTTCCTCGATCGTCGCGGTGGCCTCGCCACGGGTGAGGCCGATGCGAATCGCAGTAGCGACGGCGCGGGTACGTCCGGCGGGGCCGCGGACGTCGGCGAGGGGGCTGGCGAGATTGCGGCGGCGCAGGTGGTATTCGGTGCGGTTGACGGTATTGGTGCCGGGGCAAACGTGCGTCATCTGGCGACCACACCGTTGACACTTTCGGCGTTCGTGCTGTCGGCGTCTGCGCCGGACGGCCGTCGCTATGCCGAAACCTGTGCGAGACAGGGGCCATATCCGGATGGTTCCGGGCGTGGTGACGAGTGGCGCAGTACCCCAGCCCGGCGTCGATTACCGTCTGTCGGTATGGGGACCACCTTCCACGGGCCAAGTCCATGGCCACACATCACCCGCGCCATCCGCACCCGCGGCGCCCGGTACGCCGCGATCGGCTACCTCGGCCAGGACGCACCCGAGCTGCTCCCGCTGCGCACCGGAGACGTCCTGGTCGTCAACGCCTCCAAGGCCGCTATCCGGGCACACGCCACCTCCCCCGCCGCACTCGCGCACTACCTGAACAAGGGGGTACGGGTGCTGTCGTCGCCGACCCTGCACGCCAAGGTGATCGCGACCAACACCCGGGCGGTGATCGGGTCGGCGAACGCGTCCGAAAACGCCACCCTCGCCGACGACGCCGTAGTCATCACCGACGACCCCGAGATCATCGCCTCCGTGCGGAAGTTCATCGACAGCCTCGACGAGATCACCGAGGTCGACCAGGTGTTCCTCGACGACGCGATCCGCGAGTGGGAGATCGGCCGCGCGGTCCCACTGCCCGGGGTCACAGGCCGCGTGCGCACCGAGACAGATTTCCTGCCGACGCCGGTGACCCGGATGTTCGTCAAACACGCCGTCGACTACGAACCCACCCGCACCGAACAACAGGTCCTCGACGAGCAGCGGGGCCGGCACCACAGCCGCGGCGGCCCGGCGGCGAAGTATCAGCTCGAATCGCTTCGCCTCGACAGGCCCAGCGGGGTGAGACGGGGCGACGTGATCGTCTTCGCCGATGACGAGTGGATTTACGCGCCGGCGGTCGTGGTGTCCGACCCGATGAAGTTCCCCCGGTCCGGCGGAGCGGTTCTGTACTTCCTCCGCCTGCGCACCGGCCTGTCACCCCTCCCCCTCACAGACGCAGAGAAGGCGCTGACCGATCTCGGGCACCCTGGCTCACGGCTGCGGACCGACCACTACGTCCGCTCCCCTGGCCTCCGGTCCGCGTTGCTGGGGTTATGGGACCTCTGATCCTCAGCGAGCCTGTGTCAGCGTGAAAGTCAGCTGCACAAACCCGATGAGCCCGACCGTTGAAACGCTGGACGGCACTGGATATCGCGGCGACACTGTTGCGGCCCGGTTGGAGGGTGCCGATGCGGTCCCGGCCGGCGTTCCGGCGGTATCCCGGGTGGTACCGCCCTCTTCATGTCGTCGATCCGTTGTTCTAGGTCGGGCCGGTGAGCGAGGACTCGTGAGATGGCCTGTCGCCGGTGAACGCCCCGATCACCGTCTTCCCTGACCCCGGCGGATTGATCGAGGTTCGACCGCAGATCCCCTCGGACACCGCGCGGACCGTCAACTCCTGCAGGCGGTGACCCAATCCCGACAGGTGCCCGCAGGGCCCCGATCCTCAGCGCTGAGGTTGATCCTGATCCCGGCCCGCATGGGTGTTCCACGATCCGACAGGCCATCTCATGACACAACTTCGTGGTCTGTTCGAGCGCCGGCGCTGACTCGCCGTCGTCTTCAGGGCGAGACTGGGTGGTCACCTCGGTGGGGAGAAATGGAAGGTACGACGCGGTCTTCGTCGACCTGTCCTCCGCGAGGATTCCTGACCTACCTGCCGACCGGAAAATCATTAGCACTCCACCACCTTGAGTGCTAAATTCTCGGTAGCCGATGACGCGGACCAGCGAGAAACCGCTGGGCCGGAACACAGTCGCCGGTCCAGGTGTAGAGCAATTGCTGCTATCCGGGTCGAGGCTCCGAGCCGGACGGTTGCCCTGGAAACGATGAGGCACATCTGGATTTCGTGGCATCGACGACCGGGCCACCCGACGCAATGAAGGAGGATCATGACCGCCGCTCGAATCCGATCAACTGTCACCGGCGACGCGAGTTCCTCCGCGCACGCACGACCGCAGGCGCCGCGCGGTGGATCACGGTTGCCGTCCGTGTCGATCGCCTTGGGGACGTTGTCGATAGCGTCGTTCTGGGTGTTCGGACTCGGGTTCGTCCTGGGCGTGAGCGCTGTGGTGTGCGGCGCTCTCGCCACGTCGCGGTCCGGTGTGGCGGACGATGAGCCCGCATCACTGCGAGCGTTGCTCGGAGTCGTCGCTGGAGTCGCAGGGATCACTGTGTCCGCGATCGCTCTCTTTCCCGTGCTGGAGTACCTGTGATCCGCGCACCCAGCCTTATCATCTCCCTTGCCCGACCCTCGGAAGGATTCGCACCAGCCGTGACCGCCGTCCCCGGCCCGCGTTTACCCACCACACCGACCGCCGTCGACTCCGACCGCGACCACCCCGCGCCGAACGACACGGCGCTCCTCGAGTCCTGGGAAGCGGGCATCACCGTGACCATCGGCCTGGCCCTGCTGACCACCCTCATGTGCACCGTCCTCGGATCCGTCGCGCTGGCACTGCTCGCGCTCGTCGCGGTCGCCGGCATCGCCGGCCTGATCACCGCCGCCCTCTGACGCTGCAACCCGACCGCAGCGCTCACGGTCCCGATGCCCGCATACCCTTCTCCGCTGGCGTGTTCGTGCCGGTGGTGGCGCAGTGTCACCCCACGTCATGCGTTCGCCGCGCCTCGGTGGACGCGGAGCAGACCCTGCACTCCTCGGCAACACCACACCCCAAAAGGGTCGGCACCCCGATATCAGCTACGTGGATGTAGGACTTCGTATCCGAATCGTTGTCGTGGGGAGGGACCCTCAGGAAATTCACAGACCCTGTCGGGTCGAGTGGTGCGACGATGAAGCATGCGCCGCCATCGTTGGCCGGCCCTCGCGCCGCCTACCACCGGAGGGATCGCCGTGCACGCGGGCATGCCGATCGTGGCGGAGAAGGACCTCACTCTCGAGCTGTCAGCGGCGACCGCGTTCGGGTCCGGGCTGCTGCTGCGGTTCGCGCTGTGCGTCACCGGTGTCCGCGCCGACCTCGTGCGTTATGAAACCCGACCCCTCACCGACGCCCGCGATTGGTCGGCGCAGTGGTCCTATCTGGCCGTGTGCATCCTCTCCGATGACCTCGGCGGCCCTGCCGACCCATTCCACTCGATCCCCGAACCCGACCCGGAGGGATCCGGGCCGTACCGAACCACGCCTCAGTACTGGATCGGCACCTACCCGACCACCGGATCACTGACCGTCATCACCAGCTGGCCTCAGGTCGGACTCCACCCCACGTCGTTCACCCTCACGCTCGGGCCCAGCCCCTTCCCCACCACCTTCGGGTCCGATGCCCATCGGTGACCGTGGGAGACCCCGAGAGCTGATGTTGAGCGGGTGTGGACGATTCCTGGTTGTCGGAACTGTCCGGTGAACCGAACCGCAGCGCTGACGTCTGACACTCAGATGCTAGGCGATTCGAGTGATGCGGGCAGTCGCGCACATCGGGCACCAGATGGTCTCGCCGACGACCCACCCGTTGATCCGGGCGAACGCCACCGCCGCTGATTTTCCGGCGACCGCGGCATCGAATCGGTGCTCACACAGATCGCACCGCACCGTCCACCCATTGTGTCCACGGGATTGGATCACCTGCACAGTCGTGTCACCCTCACCCTCACGCTCGCAACGACGCCGAACCGTGGCACCAGCATGGCACGACCGACCGACGAGGTAGAGATCCGAAGACCGGTCCTGACGCATTCATGACACCCGAAACTTGCAGCGTCATCTACTACGACAAGTCTCAGTTGGCGCCGCTCGGTCGTCACCGATCCCCAGGCGTGCAATGCCGGATCAGTGGGCCTCGCGGAAGGATTCCAGTCTCGGCGCGGATGCGGCCACGGAATGAACGGCGCGCACCGCCACCCCACCGCCACGAACCCGCGATGCAGTGTCCGAGGGTGTCGCGAAACTCGGTGGCGCGCCCATCCTCAAGATCGATCGCGTAGTCGACACCGTCGATCGCGTAGCTGATGCTCTCGCCCTTACCGCTGAACAAGATCTCCGTCAAAGTCATCGACTGGTTCCACCTCAGCCTCCTTCGACGCGAAACCGACTTCCGGGTAGTCGATATTGACGCGACAAACTCGTCTTGGACTACCCCACGCAACACAATTTCGCCGCTAGCTAGCGTAGCGGCGATAGCTAGTTGCCTCCCTTGTGGCCACCGCCATCGCGCGAACTGTTCAGCGCACGATTCATGACCATGCCATTTCCGCGGCACCATCCGGCTACCAGCGAAGAAAATAGACAACCGGTCCCGCCTCGGCACTTACGTCACCGTGATGAAATGTGATGAAATTCCGCCCGCTCTCCCCTGCCACCTGGGGCCGCGCGAGACGCGCTCGCCAACCACCGATCGACTGAACGGTGCTCACCCATTTTGGTGTCGCGCACCGTGAAAGTGGCAGAGAGCCGGCGAAGACGTTGTCGCCGTAGTCCAAAGCACATGTGGACTATGGCGGAACTTACGAAAGCACTTGCAGTTCAATGTTATGAATCAAAATGACTTTGCTTGCCACTAGCGATCGAACCATTAACGACTTCTGCACAGCACAGGGCCTGGTCTCGGTGAAGTTTCAGCGGTGAACGGCGAACTGGGCGGCCGCGTTCGAGGTCAGGTCCGCGATCCGGCGATCCGCGGTGATGTGCACCTGGGAGATCGCCCGTGTGGGGGTTCGGTGCTCGGGATCACCGGCATGTCCCGCCCCAGGTCTCGAGCAGGGTGATCTGTTTGGGCTTGGCGGTGTACCAGGTGTGCCGTCGGGGCGGCCGCGGGTCAGGCCTTGGCTGCTGCGGCGGCACTCTGTGCCGCGAGCTTCGCGAGGCCGGCCGCGTACATCCGCCTGCCGACGAACAGTGCCACGATCGCCGGCAGGTACACCAGCGGGGCCAGTTGCAGTGCACCAAGCAGGCCGCGATGGTCCGCGAGGATGCCGATGACGAACGGTCCGGTGGCCAGTCCCAGGATGTTGTTGGCGACGGTGAGGCTGCCGAGGGCGGAGGCCCGCACCGACTGGTGCGTCAGGCTGGCCACCATCGCCGCGGTGGGACCGGAGGAGCCGGCGGAGAAGAAGGCGCCGATGCCGATCAGGGTCAACTGCGCCGCACCGGTCTCCAATTGCAGTCCGATGCCGAGGGCGGCCAGCGAGATGACGCAGAACGCGATGGCGCTGGACCACTTCCCGGCGGGGTTGCGGCGGCTGACGCGGTCGGTGATCATGCCGCACACCACCATGCCGGTGCCGATCAGCAGCACGAAGACCGAGGCGATCACGCCGGCCTTGTCCGGAGCCATGCCGTAGTAGCGGTTGAAGAAGCTGGGGGTCCAGGCGAGTAGCACGGCGGAGGTGAAAATCTGCAGTCCGCCGCCGAGGTACGCGCACCAGACGGCAGGGTTGGTGAACAGCGTCGAGACCGGGACCCGGATCGGGCGGCTGTCGGGGCGAGCGGCCGGCGCGGCGTCCTGGTCGACCGCGTGCGCGGCCAGTCGGCGTTCGGTGACCACGGTCCGGAACATGGCGACGAGGATCAGGCCGAGCACCGCCATCGCCGCGAACGACCATCGCCAGCTCAGGTGCACAGCGATGACTCCGCCGAGTGAGACGCCGACGACCGAACCGAATGAGCCGCCGGCCATGAACGCACCGCTGAGAGTGGAGTGGACGCGGGGCGCGAAGACGCTGAGCATCACCGCGATACCGACGCTGCCGTAGGCGGCCTCGCCGACCCCGACGAGAAAGCGGGCGGCGTGCAGCTGCTCGTAGTTGGCCGCCACCGCGCAGAACAGGGTGGCGATGCTCCAGAGCACCGCCATCAGGATCAGCGACCGCACCCGGCCCCACCGGTCGGCGAGCAGTGACAGCGGGAAGGTGAGCAGGCCGACCATCAGTGCGACGATGCTCGTGAGCGAGGCCAGCTGGGAATCGGACAGGGCCCATTCGGCTTTCAGGAACGGGAAGACTGCGCTGAGCACCTGGCGGGACATGTAGTCGGACAGCAGCAAACCGAAGGTGAGCGCGAACACGAGCCACGGATAGATCCGGCGGCGGGTCGCGGGTCGCTCGGCGGCGGTTCCGGTGAACTGGGGGTCGACGGCGGGTTCGGCCGGCTGATCGGTGGTGGTGGACAGTCCCATGGGGGCTCCTGGGGGCTACTGGACCGAAGTGGGGGGTGAGGGTGCGGCCGTCGGGGATCAGGGCGCGGTGCGCAGCGCGGCGATCTGGCGACGTTCGTGAGCGTCGAGTTCCTCTTCGAGGATGGGGACGCCGAGGTTGCAGGCATGGATACCCAGGACGCTGACCATCTGCAGAACGGTGAGGATCTCCTCGCGGGAGACACCGAGTTCGAGGGCCATCCGGATGTGCCGTCGCACGCCGGGTGCGTACATGTGGGTGGCGGCGGCGTCGATCGCGATGCTGAGGAGTTCGACGAATTCGGGAGTGAAGACCCCGCGTCGGGCCGGGGTGGCGTTCATCGCCATGAATTGCTCGGTCCACTCCGGATCCCAGTCGGACAGGGTGTTCCACAGGGGGTTCCAGTTGCCGTCGCGACGCATGGCGTCGAGGGTCGGCGTGGGGATCGGGTCGGGATTCGTCGGCACGCGGCACTCGTTTCACTGAGGAGGGGCAATTGGGGCGTGATGCAGGCTGTTCTTCACAGCGGATGTGGTGTGCATCACGTTAGCTCCGGCGCGCTCCGGGTAGTTAACCCTCGGGGACATCATTCTGTACATTTCGGGACAGCCGTCCACGTGAACGGACCGTTCAGGTTCTCGGCGGCCTTGAACCGTTCGTTCACACACCGGCCCGGGCGGTCGGTCAGCCCTCCGAGCGCTTGCGCCATTCGCGCGGGCTCATGCCGAACTGCTGATGGAACCAGCGGGAGAAGCTACTGGGTGCGGAGAACGCCAGCATCTCGGAGATCTCGGTGAACGTGTGGCGTCGGCCCGTCACCATGCGGCCGGCGAGTTCGGCGCGGGTCGCGTCGACGACCCCGGTGAACGTCAGGTTCGACTTGGCCAGGTGTCGGTGTACCGTCCGCCGGTCCACACCGAGGCTGCGGGCTACCTGCTCGACGGAGCAGCGGCCGGTCGGCAGCAGGAGTTCGACGAGTTCACGGACCCGGATCGTGAGGGTGGGCTCCTCCGGCGCCGCCAGGCCATCGAGAAACGGCTGTGTGTAGTTGCGCAGCAGCGGATCGGAGAGTCGGTTCACCTGATCAAGATCGCTTGTGTAGGTGACGATCCCGGAGTAGTCGCCGCCGAAGGTCAGGGGTGCGTCGAAGATGCGGCGGTGGGTGCTGTCGTCGTCGGGTCGTCCGTGTTCGAAACACACCGACACGGGCTGCCATCGGTCCCCGAGAAGGTAATGCAGCAGTTGGTGGGTCACGGCGGTGGCGAGTTCGACGGACTGGCGAACGGGCATCGGTTCGCCGGGTTCGACGTGGAGCGCGATGGCGGAGAGGCCGTCGCGTTCGGTTACCCGGATGCGTAGGGATTCGTTGTACGTGTGCTGGTAGCGGATCAGCATCCGCAGCGCGCTGCGGGCATCCGGTTCCTCGCGGATGCTTACGCTCAGCGGGCCGAGGGTCGACAGGCGCCGACGTTCGGCGAGCCTGAGAGCGAAGTCCTGGCGACCGGACGCGGCGGCCGAGAGTTCGAGGAGGCGTGCAACGGCGGCGGCCGGCACCCAGCGGTCCTGGATCTCGAGGCCCGCCGGGTCGAGGCCGACGCTGCGCAGCAGCTGGACCGGGTCGATCGACAGCGAGCGTCCCAGCTCGACGTATCCGGGCAGTGCGGCGTAACGCGCGAGGGGCTTCGACACCGTGATTCCTCTCCGGCCCGCTGCGAGGCCGGGATGTCCCTAAGGGTTAATAAATATGTCCCGCAAGGATAAGTGTGTTGAGGGCCTCCTGACTACGGTCGTGTTAGCGAAGTCACAGAAGAGCAGCGCGACAGGCCTTCTGCCCCTTCCTCGCATTCGTTGCCCCACCGAGAAACGGAGTCTCACGATGCATTTCCACGACGACGCGCTCTTCCCCGAGAATCAGGAGAAGGTGGTCATCACCGCCGCTCCGTACGGCCCGGAGTGGGAGCCGGACGACTTCCGCGAGGACCTGCCGCTGACGATGGACGAGCACGTCCAGAAGGCGGTGGACTGCTACGAGGCCGGCGCCACCGTCCTGCACATCCACGTGCGCGAACTCGACGGCAAGGGATCCAAGCGGCTCTCGAAGTTCAACGAGCTCCTCGCCGGGCTGCGCCAGGCGGTGCCGGAGATGATCCTGCAGGTCGGCGGATCGATCTCCTTCGCACCCGAAGGCGAAGGCGCCGATGCGAAGTGGCTGTCCGACGATACCCGGCACATGCTCGCTGACCTCGATCCCGCACCCGACCAGGTGACGATCGCGATCAACACCTCGCAGATGAACATCATGGAGTTGATGACCGCCGACGACATCGCCGGCACGTCGCTCGCGCGTCCGGAGCTCATGGAGACCTACCGGGAGATGACAGTGCCCGCCGGCCCGACGTGGGTCGAGGAGCACCTGCGCCGGCTGCAGGCGGCCGGAATTCAGCCGCACTTCCAGCTGTCGAGCATCCCCCAGCTCGAGACCGTGGAACGGCTGATCCGGCGCGGGGTCTACACCGGCCCACTGAACCTGACGTGGGTCGGCATCGGCGGCGGCTTCGACGGCCCGAACCCGTACAACATCATGAACTTCATCCAGCGGGTCCCGGACGGTGGGTGCCTGACGCTCGAGACGCTGATGCGGAGCGTGTTGCCGGTCAACGCGATGGCGATCGCGATGGGCCTGCACACTCGCTGCGGCAATGAAGACACCATCTGGGGACGCAAGGGCGAGAAATTCACCTCGGTCCAGCAGATCCAGCAGCTGGTCCGGATCGCCGGCGAACTCGGCCGCGAGGTGGCCACCGGCAAGGAGGCCCGTGAGATCTACCGGATCGGCGAAACCTACCGTGACGCGGACGAGACCCTCGCCAAGCTGGGCTTCGCGCCGAACCGCAAGACCGGTCAGGTCGGCTTCACCCGGCACGCCTGACCTAACCGCTGACCGAGGTCGGGGTTCGCGTGAACGTCGGGCCCGCCGGTCATTCTGTGAGAGAACATCTTTGGTAGCGCAATGAACAGCAACGGCTAACCGACGGTGGTCATCGTGCCCGGCCTGCGTTACCACGTCGCCGAGCACTGGCAGACTCTCTCGCCGATCGACTCGACCGGGTGCGCGTCGTTCCGCCGCTCGAGCACGACAAGCTGAGCGTGGCGGCCCGGATCGCCGCCCTCGAAGCGCTCTTCGCCCAGGCCGAGGGGCCGGTGGTCCTGGTGGCGCACAGCGCCGGTGTCCTGATCGCCGTGCACCTGCGAATACCACGAGCAGGCCGGGGACCGGAGTATGTACCATATATCTTGTCAGGCAGTCATTATCGACGTGACGATAATGACTGCCTTATGTCAACTAGCACGCCCGGTATTGCACCAGATGACCAATCCGGCACTGGTCTCACGAGCCTGGACAGTCGAACACCACCCGGTTATCAGTGAGCGTCGCGGAAAGCTTGCTCGATGTCCGCGGGTATGCGGCCGCGCGCGGAGATCTCGTAACCTTCATGGACGGCCCATTCGCGGATTTCCTTGGCCGTGCTTGCGCCCCGGGTCCGTCGGGTGCGGGGGCGGCGTCTTGGCCGTTCTTCCTGCTCGGGCTGCGCGGACTCTTCGCTCTCGTCCGCCTCCTCGGCTTGCTCCTGTCCATCGTCCTCGGGTAGCGCTCCGTCTTCCCACTCCTGTTCGCCATCTGCGGACTCGTAACCCCCGGGGGGCTCTTCCTCGCTCTCTTCCGCCTCGACGACGTCGCTGTCGCGGATCTGGCCCGACCCTCGCTTGGTGCCGGTCGCCTCGCTCATGTCCCAGACCTGTTTCTCACCGCTCGACTGGAGCCGGCTGTTCAGCGAATCGATACGCGAGTTGACCGCGGTGACCGTCGCGGCTTTCGCGGCATTCATCAATTCTCCCCGGATCGTCTCACCGAGCTTGGCGATCTCCGGGGAACGGGCGAGCTTCGCAGTCCAGCCCCTCAGCAGATAACCCGCCCCGACGGCCACCACCAATTGACCTCTGGTTTTCATCGCCCTCACCCACAGTTCCCGAGTTGCCCCCCCCGCGCACCTCGGCGTCGGCGGGCGACGAGATACGTCTTAAAACCGTTCCCGGCGGGGGTGCTTAAGCCGTACCCCAGGCAGGGGCGCTTAATCATCAGCACACACCGTCCATCGGCGGTGGGCGTTCCCAATGCCGGAAGTTTCCCCGTTTTCTCCGCATGTGACGGCGCAGGCCGCCGCTACTCTGCCACCGGGCCCACGGGATGCTGTCACGAGGCCGGGGATTCCCGTGCCGCGTACGCCGATGGCTCGGAGACAACTTCGATCGGACCGTGGCGGCTCACGCCGATCGTGACGCCCTCGTCGACCGGCCGTCGGGGCGGCGGTGGACCAGATCGAACCCGTTCAACGGCTCTACGACGCCAAGGAGCTGCCCCAGGTAGCGGCGACGGTTGGGTACGCGAAGAGCAGTGACGTGTGGCCGCCGCGAAGCCGGACGACAAATACACACCGATTCACGTCGGCGGCTCACACGGCAACTTCCCTCGCTTCACCGCGTCGACCAAAGTGGCGTGGTCGCGTTCGGTCTGATCCGCGTAGGCGTGCGCGAACCGGCTCAGTGCGACGTCGAGCGTGTCCGACTTTCCGACGTAGCCGCCGATCATCGACGCACCACTGGTCCGCGCGTGGCCCTTCGCAAGCAGGCGCCCGCAGATGCCGGCGTAGTCGGTCAGCGCTGCCGCGCTGAGGTTGTCGATCGGGACCGCTCCCTTCATGTTCCGGAACTGCCGCACGTAGTACTGCCGGCCCTCCACCGTGGTCCAGCCGAGCAACGGATCGCTGACGGTCTGCAGGGCCTGCTGGTACTCGACCACACGCCGGCCCTGGTGATCGTGCCAGGCGGACTCGCCGTGTACGAAGCGCGCCACGACGGATCGACGCGCCTGCTTGAGCTGCAGGAACACCACGTCGTCGGCACTGCTCCCTTCGCACAGCACGACGTAGGCACGCAGTCCGACGCTTCCCACGCCGACCACTTTGTGCGCGACGTCAACGACGGTGTAGCCACTGAGCAGCCGTGCCCAGTGGCTCGGCAGCGTGGTGAGGTATTCGTCGAGCCCGGCGGCGAGATGCTCGGCCTCCGCCTCGGACACCCGGGTGATCAGCGGCGGCTCCTCCACGATGCGCCGGCCGGTTTCGCCCTGCTCGGTGAACCGGGGCAGCGCCCGGTCGCTGACGCGGCGCCGAGCCCGCTCCGCGGCGCGGGTGATCTCGTGGCGCAGCGACTCGTCCGACGCCGTCGCGTGCAGCCGGTCGAGGTCGAGTCGCTCGAACGAGCGCGCCAGCAATGGTTGTTCCGCGAGCCAGCGCACATGCTCGCGATAGGTGGCGACGCAGGACTGCACTGCACTCTCGCACTGCCCCTCGGTCGCCGAGTTCTGCCGGCCCGCCACCCAGATGCTCGCGGTCAAGCGCCGCAGGTCCCATTCCCAGCCGCCGGGATGCGCCTCGTCGAAGTCGTTCAGATCCAGCACCAGGTCGCGCTCCGGCGAGGCGTAGAACCCGAAGTTGCCCAGATGCGCGTCCCCGCAGATCACCGGCCGGATTCCGGTCGCCGGCAGCCCGGCGAGGTCCTGGGCCAT
Organism: Rhodococcus jostii NBRC 16295; assembly: GCF_001894825.1. Lineage (GTDB taxonomy): Bacteria > Actinomycetota > Actinomycetes > Mycobacteriales > Mycobacteriaceae > Rhodococcus_F > Rhodococcus_F jostii. The sequence continues at coordinate 13,868 of NZ_BCWY01000079.1, forward strand.
CACGATCGCGGTGCCGCGCAGAAAACCGTACGGCGAGGCCGCCATCCGCCCCACCCTGACCGGTATGAGCGATTCCACCCGACCCTGGTGCGACACACCGATCTGATCCACCACGTCGGGGCGATCGTCCGGTGCGCGCCACTCGCCGAGCGCGGACCGCGGTGCCTGCTTGCGCAGGCGTTTGCCGAGCGCGTACCGCTCCGCCCTCGGCGTGGCCCGGCGGCGCAACGACGCGAACGACTGCCCGTCGATGGTTGGCAACACGATGTGCGCGTCCACGGTTACTGCGCGCCGACGTCGAGGATGAACCGGCCACCACGGCGTGCAGCTTGTCCGGGTTGGCCACGTTGCGCATCAAACAACTCGATCACCGTCTCTTCGCTGTGAGCAGTAAGGATGCGTGCAGCATATCGACGGATACCTAACACTCGCGGCGAACGGTCGCCAGCCGAGAAACAACTTCTTCTCGACGTCATCTCGAAATGGGTGGGACCAGCCGACGAAGAAACCACCTCCCAGACGCTCGCGGAAATCGAGGCGACCATCGATGAGACGTACAACAATTGGTCCGGGGCAACCGAATACGACATGACTCGGGGGGACGGCACCTACTTCCAGACCTCCGGGCCCCACGTCTACGTCGAAATCGCAAGTCAGCAAGGATCAGCCGGTGCCGACATCGAGGGCGTTACGACCTCGAGCTGGGGACCTGTCCGCATGCCGCAGCGGGCGGGAAGTACTGTCGCATGAATCTCCATTCTCCGTATCAGTAAATGGAACAAGCGATTTCGATGGCCGACGGTGATCCCTTGGCGTTGTATCAGTGTCACTGCGCACCCCCGTCCGCGGACTGCCTTCGAAAAGCGCTGTCCGCTGATTCTCGGCGAGCGTGTCCCGGTCGATGTTTCCGCGGCCCAACCCCTCTGGCCGGTGCCCGATGTGAAAGCCCTCGACGTCACCGTCCTGGCCTCGGTGGGCGCAGGGGTAGATCGCCAGATCGTGGCGTCTTTTCGTGGTGGGTGCGGGCCGCGCGGGAGGCCTTGCGGGTCCCGTCGTCGGCGATGAAGCTGGAAACTCTGGTCAGATTCGCAACCGCCACAACCAGACAGAGGGCGCCCGTCACGGCGGCTGGATCAGCGGCCATCGGCATGTCATCGCTGCCTTGACCGACAGCACAACGCGGCGCCACGATGTACCCCGAAACGTTTCTAGAACTGCACGCGCAGCGAAAAGTGACGATGTGCGCAGGTGGGTCGCGCCCATCTGATACACGAGGAAAAGAAAGTGATGTGTTGTACGCCACTGTTTTGGGGCGTAGGCGTTCGGCATCATACGATCTGTTCTGCACCGGCTGATCCGATCTGCGGGTTGCCGGTGTCCACTCGGCCAGCTAAACACACAGCAGCTGAGTGCAATTCACACTTTGCAGCCACGTTCGACCGCTGGTGTAGCGGCCCCGCCGTACGCCAGCTCCGGCGGGGTTTCGCGCATTAGCTATCGGGCTGTTTGACCGGCGCGATTTCCCGTCGGGGCATCCGATCCCACAGCTCACCGAGCTATTGATGTGCGCTTCGGAAATCGACGAAATACTAAGGGGAGCAACCATTTTGCTACCTCAGACAGTTTGACAGGACCGTTTGCGGGTGACTCAATCCGACTAGGATTGCCCGGAAGCCAGCACGCAGCGCCTGCCAGACTCGACTACGGGCTCGATGAGAAGCCGGGGTATCCGACCCATCGCGACAGAATGGACCAGCAGTCATTCTGTCGCAGCCTCAAGCGCTTGCTCCGACAATGACCACGACTCCGTCTTGCCATCAACCGATATCGCAATGCACTTCATGTTTGTTGATGCACGGCGTATGAAGACGTTCTGGGTGATGCACCGTGCATCACCCAGATCCGATCGCCCTCTACGCGATGCGACTCGCTCCGGTTCGAAAGGCTCTCCTCCGCAAGGCGCCCGCACTGCCGCCCCCAAGAATCTTCCGCGCGTGGGCCAAAGCAGAAAGCGGTGCCACGTTAGGCACCGTGCATATTGTCAGCACGCTGCGGATCTCAAACCAGACCGCGCTGCCGAAATGTCCGCCTGGCGCCATCCGTGCAATCACACCAACTTCGTTCGCGGAGAGGAGAAGATCCGTCGCAAGAGATGCCCGTGGATCCAACTTCTCGGGCCGGAGGGCCACCGGACAGCAATGTGAAGCCCGCGAGATCCGGTGCAAATCGCCGCGAAGACCCGGCCCGATCTGGCCCAAGCGCCCGTCGACATCCGCGCTAAGGTGGACGGTTCTGCACCCTTCCGTGAAGAAGTCCACGTCGCCGGACAGGCGAGCCTGAAGAGTTGGAGACCGATGCGTCCGGTCGAAATTCGCAGCACTGCGCTTGAGTGGGTGGAATAGCGCGAACGTCAAGATCGTCGACGCGGATGCGCCGCGCGGTTCGGGGAAGCCGGGCGATCTCCCGCTCATCTCCTATCAGAGAGCTAAGCTTCGCGCGTCACGGCGGGATTCTAGGCGAACAGGCAAGCAATAGCGATGTCTGCCCGTTGCGTTTTCAATGCAAGCCACGCTGCAACGGCATTGAGGTACCTCTCGCGAGCAGTCGAATGACGGATGCGTGTCGCGTCGCGCGAGCATCCCCACCAGCCGGCTCAAGAATCACGCTGGTTGCTAAGCGCCTTCCAACACCCCTAACCGGACGTCCGCCTCCGGTGATGCACCGTGCATCACCAACTTCAACGTGATGCACCGTGCATCACGCGCGAGCATCCCCACCAGCCGGCTCAAGAATCACGCTGGTTGCTAAGCGCCTTCCAACACCCCTAACCGGACGTCCGCCTCCGGTGATGCACCGTGCATCACCAACTTCAACGTGATGCACCGTGCATCACGCGCGAGCATCCCCACCAGCCGGCTCATCACGCTGGTTGCTAAGCGCCTTCCAACACCCCTAACCGGACGTCCGCCTCCGGTGATGCACCGTGCATCACCAACTTCAACGTGATGCACCGTGCATCACGTGAAGCCATCACCGTTCGACGCGCCCGTCTGGCGACACGGCCCGACACTCTCCCACCACTACCCCGCTGCTACTCACTCCATCCGGAAGCACACCCCCAACAAGCGGAGCGACGTAGGTCCGTCGACTCCTGCGACTTCAAGGATCCGCAAATTGGATCACGACCGCTCCCCTCCGCTTCAGCCGTGAAGCCACCACACTCCTAACCTCGACGATCCGACCCACCCAGTTCCAACCGATGACATGGCGTCGCGAAGGCCGCACTTGTCAGCTTCCGCGCGGCGCAGGAATTGCTCGTTCGTCGACGCCGCAACCGAGATCGACGCCGTTCAAGGTCGACCGCGACCGGTACGCCAGAGAGGTCGTTGCCGAATCCGGTGGTTGGTATCAGTTCCCGACGACCGTCACGGAAGACTCCACAGCAGTGCGGCGTTGGATGCCCGCCAGGGTGTCGCGCGCACTGCAACGTTGAGCGTTGCGAGCCGATGCGGTTCGGCGACACGAATTCGCTCTCGCGGGGCATCCCAATATTCCGTCTCGTTCGGCTACCAGATGCTGCCCTTCACAGAGCCGCCGAGCCAAATACGGTTCGCTAGCGGCAGACCAGTCTGCGTCCCCCGCGCGGCATTCATCGATATGCACATCGATCGCGGCACGCTCAGAGGTGAACAGAGGTGCTGTGCCCGGTCCAGTCGGTGGCATTCAGCGATTCTGTTCACCAAGTCTGTCGAACTGACGTATTTGTGGCACGACATTCCCTCGTCTGTTCACGACATGCGGAATCACGCATCCGCCCAGCACCATCGTTTGCGGGCGATTTGAACAGCGCCGGCACTTGGATGCGCCGCTGCTGCAGTACCGAGGTGCGGCCGATACTGCACGCCGGCGCGGACGACACTGCCGGCGATCTGTCGAACCGTGCGAGCACCCGGTCGGTCTTTTCGGAGTCCCCCGCACGTCGATGCGCCTACTGCGGTGCGGCACCCATTTTCACACGAGGAAACTTTGGCGTGGAAGATCTGATTCTTTCGCCGGATGAATGGCATATTCGCGGCATCTCCACATGGGAAGTTCTGAGGTAGAGCGTTCATTTGTGGTTTCGACGGGAGTTCGGGTTAGTTGACGACGTGGAAGCGTCGGGGGCGTTTGCACGCCATCAATTGAGCGAGACCTGCCGCCATTTTCTCGTGGCGCTGAAAGTATGACGTCGCCGGGATGGCCGATTCTCAATTTGGGCTGAGTTCCGTGGCACGCCGACGGTCGTGGTGGCTGTCTGTGGCCCGGCTTCCGGACACCGTGGGGCAGTGTGACTCTCGGTATCACACAGATTTGATTCATCACGTGACGTTTCTGGGGTGGTGTGATTGCCTATGGAGTTCACGCACTGTTTTATCAAATATATCGGCCCACCGCGGGGTGCCGTTCGCATACGATTCGGACCCAGATTTGTGTCCGAAAGAGGCCTCTGTGCGTCAATCTCGAGTTTTATTTAACTCGGCGTGTCGCTGCGCGGTTTAGTTAAACCCAAAGAGCAGGATTTAAGGCATGACAACTCGGAAAAGTCGGGGCGGGCGCCCAGCCCGCGACGTCGCCGTTCGCCATATCGGGGTTGAGTTCCCCGCGGAGATCGCCGACCGGATTCTCGCACCGGTTGACGATGGTCGTGTCAAGACAATCACCGATCGAATGATCGCGCTTGTTCAGCTGGCTCTCGAGAACGAGCCAGCGATTCCGGCGCAAGCCAGACAGGAAGAGTTGCCGATGACGGGCTGAACAGAGCCCAAAAAAGGCGAAACCCCCCTTCGCTCGCCAGCTCCGGGGGTTCCGCTCGTCGTACAAACCGCCACGCAAGGGAGGAGGTCTGCCTTCTATGAGTATAGAGCGTTCGATTCGTCGTGCGCGCGCGACACGACGTGATAGTGGTGTACGCGGCCTCTCATCTCAGCGTCAACGTGACAATTCCGTAGACGCAGACCTCATGTCGCCGGCTCTGCTGGCGTTCACGCATGCCGTGAGGAGGTGTCGCTTCCAGTAGTGAAAACGTCGGTGGGTCCCACCGTTTTCGGATGAGACCCACCGCCCATATTTGGCCGTTCCAACACGACCGCTCCTGTGATTGGCAGTCCCGCGAGCAGTCGTGTCGATACCGTGCGCTCTTGTCAGGGTAAGCCATGTCCTGCTGGTGATGCCAGCGACTCACGGCAACAACCTGGTTAAGGGCGCGTGAAAGGCGCGTCATGCACCCCAATTCCGCCGCAATTGCGGCCGTTTTTTCCTCCAACCCTGTTCCCATTAACCCCGGTGAGGGCGTTTCCTCGACCGAAGACCCCGAATGGGACGCTTTCGTCGCCGCAGCTGTTGACCGCGTCAATCGTGTCGAGCAGCTCAACGCGGAGAGCGAGCAGCGGGGTCGTTCCTGGTCGCTACCCGTTGATCCTGGCCGACAGGCCTCTACGCCGGCATGGACCGGGAGGGCTGCTTGGCAAGTTCAGGTCCGTAAAGTGCTGAACTCCCGGACCGGAAGCGAGGTTTGCCGACGGTTCAATGTCAGCACAGAGTTCGTGTTCGCAGTGGCTGTGACGATGGCCTCGTTCGCAGAGCGGTCGACGGGCCGGCGCGTATGCGCCTCGAGAGACACGATCGCCCATCGCAGCGGAGTCAGCGTGTCAGTGGTGAAACGCGCAAGGAGGGCACTTCGAACTCTTTCCGTCGCCCGAGAGATGGTGCGAGGGAGGTACCTGAGCGCTGACGAAGCGCACGCTGCTGAATCTCATCACGGGCGGATTCAACGTCGCGCGGCGTCTGTCTGGGCACTGATGTCGCCGAAGTCCGTGGTCATCGCGGTAGGGCGGGCGACTAAGAAGGTAGCTAAGAAGGTTCGTCGCTCCAACGTTCGTCCTCGCTCGACTTATCCCCAATTGGTCGCTCGTGGCCCCCTATCCCCTTCTAGGGGATTTAAGTTGTTATCTCTTGTTAGAGAGTTATCACCAAAGCGCGCGCGAACGCGCGCAGGCGAGCAACCAAAAAATGCAGGGATCCCGGGGCGGCACCCGCGACCGATTGAGCTGCAACGCACTGCCGCCGACCTGCTTTTTCATTCACCCGTTTTCGCTTCAACTGCGCATATCGGGTCAGTTTGCGAGGTTCTCGCGAGTACTGGCGTTGACGAAAGTCGCTGGTCCGGACGTGACATCGCCGCTGAGCTCACGCGTGACACCCAGCAGAGAGGCTGGGTGTGGCCACAGCACATCGAGAACCCAGTCGGATACCTACGTTGGCGGATGAAGCAGATCGATTGGACGCGCCCCTCACCCTCAGAGATGGCCCAAAAAGCGGCCCAGGAGGCCCGTCAGCGCATTGCCGACCGCGATGCGCGTCTCAGTCGCCGAGATCAGCTGGCGGCGTCCCCAGGACATCGTCAGAGGTGTAGGCAGGCATTCGCGGCGATGCACGATCCACGAAAGGGTGGGGCACAGATCTGAACACGGCCGATGCGGCAAACCAGTTTGGCGCAGGTGACGCGCGGAGGTCAGATGTCCCTCGGTGATTCGCAGCATCGTCGTTTGCCACCGCAATGCGCGTGGCCGGTCCAAGGATCAATCCCGGCTACGAGTGGAATGCAGAAAGGCAACGACCCCACCTGATTTCCTAGACCTCAGGACGTTGTCTGACCGCGTCCGCGACCCTCGCGTGTAGCACCGCCACTAATTGCCATCGGCAGGACAGGTTGACTGTCCGTGCGCTCCGGACACCAGCGTCGCTTTCCGTCTGTCGCATAGCCTTTGACTGCAAGCAAAGAACGCGAGTGAGCCGCAGTTTCGTTTGCCCGCTCCCTCGAAGCTGAGGTGAAGTGTTACGCGCAAGGAAGCACGGCGATCGGGATCGGTTCGCCGCTGATCCTGACGAGGGGTGGGTGAACCGTGCCTGTGTGTCCGCAGTCGGACCGATGTCGAAACTATTCGGCGGTAACGGGTTTACGAACCGATTCACCGCAAGTATTCGAGGGTGCGCATGGACTACTAGCCGACCAGCAGTAGTTTGGCACCTCGTTTGACAGGGACACCACCGGGCTCCCGCGTGAGACACGATTCACGGACCGCAGCAAGATTGCAGATTGAGCGCTAGCACAACGCCGGCAATGCACGAAGCGCATGACCCACCGCAATTTGAATGCGCCTGTGACTGATGCGAACTGATCGACAGCACCGCCTCTACTGGGGTCTCGTTCGGCGAATCTTGAGTCGAATGACTGTCGGCGGAGAGCATTTGTCGTCCGCGATGAGAACCGCGAGTGCTGGGTGCCCCTCCCCCGAATAGATCCGCGGTACCTCGCTACAGGGCCGCCTACTCGAACACACTGTCAGCCACGATGGAACCCACGAACCCACTGGACCACCATCCTTCGAAGCTGCTGAGTCAAGTGACTGTCGCATCAGGCTCGGCGCAAAATTGGTGTCGGAAAGCTGACCATCTCTGCCGCGATCGAAGGCGTCGGCTTCGGACGCGAGCGGCACTGCAGGATGGACGTCGAGCCGCTGTCCAACATCGACGGGCGTGAACGTAAGCAGTGAAGGCGTGCTATCGATCAGCTCCTCGGGTGCGACGTCAAACCCGCGTGGATGCGTGCTCGCCATTCCAACAAGGATGCGGAGTCGCGTGTCCGTGTCCGTGTCTATGTCCGGCGGCAGTTCACGGGGCTCGTCTAGTCTGTCGTCCGTGTCGCTACGGATGATCGGCGACAACTTTTTGGGTACTGGCAACCGACAACTCCTATGCGGTCGCGTGGATGCGATGACGCCGAGCTGGAACCTCGGGGGTTTGGTTCGTGAGTTGCTGGCCTGAACCTGTTGGGTGATGCACCGTGCATCACCCATGAGTTCGGTCGGACGGGTCCTGACGTTCGCCGGCAGGGGCACACGGTGCGGATGACTGCAGGATCCAGCCAACTCGCGACTGGACGGATCGAGCGGCGCATGATCCGAGTCGCATTGGCCGGCTATGAAGCCGCGATCTTTGCCGCGGTAGTCCTTTGCCTGGCACTAGGCAAAGATTGCTACTTGTCCGGGATCCCGTATTGAGCGTTTGCCGACTGGAGCGAGTCGAGTTCGCCTGCGTATATCGCCACTGGACAGCTTGGCGTTCGGCGAAGTAGCGGGGCCACCGAAATGGCATCGGCGCCCGCTAATTGATAAGCCTCCCGGCGCGGAGCTTGAAGCAGTGGCTAAGAAGGTTTGCTGAGCGCTTCGTGTGTGAGCGTGGGCGTGCAGGCTGAGTCAGCAAGCGGATGAAGTATCCATCGTGAGCCATCCCTTGGTGATGCACCGTGCATCACCCGATCCGCTCTTGGGTGATGCACCGTGCATCACCAAGGGGTCCGTGCCCGGTGACCTGGTGGCGTTGACTGTTGGGTAGTGAGTCGATGACACGGTCGTTCCGAGTGTGAACGGTTCCGTGATGCACGGTGCATCACGTCGATACCCCCCGGGTGATGCACGGTGCATCACCCGGGTGGACTGTGCACCTTGTTTCCGGTGACACTGACTCGTGGTGTTGAAGGCATGAGGCCCCAGTCGATGCGGTTGGGTGGTTCTGAGAGTGAACGCTCTGGTGATGCACCGTGCATCACCCCGAGGGTTGAATAGCCGTCTCTTGCTCGTAAGCGTTAGACCGCTCAGGATTGAACTGGCAGTGAAACCAACTTGAGTGATGCACCGTGCATCACCGGACGGCGGACTATCGACCTTGGTTTCGGTGCCATTGACTCGCAGGAGTTGAGCGGACGGCATGGCCCCAGTCGACGCAGCTGGGTAGTTCTGAGTGAGAACCATCCGGTGATGCACGGTGCATCACCCCGGGGGTGAATGGCCCGTTCCTCACTCGTAAGCGTTAGACCGCTGAGGGTTGATTTGGCAGTGAAACCAACCCTGGTGATGCACCGTGCATCACCAGGTGCAACCCTCCGCGGTGATGCACCGTGCATCACCAGGGGTCCCCGCCCGGCGCCGGTGGCGTTGACTACTGGGTAGTGAGTTGATGGCACGCTCGTCGGAGCGTGAACGGGCCCGTGATGCACGGTGCATCACCAGGCGCGCACCTTGGGTGATGCACCGTGCATCACCCAAGGTGCGACACGCCGCAGGAGATACCAACGGAGGCAGTTCGTTCCCAGTACGCTCCTTCTCAAATACATGCAAAGCATGCTTCGAGAATGGAGGACGATGAACGCCGGAGTTACATCCGAAATGGTGGCCAGCTCATCGACCAGTCCGGCCGAGGTGAAGCGCAAGCCGGCCGCGCGTAAACCGGCAGGTAGGAAGACGGCGAGTCGATTTCGCAAATACGCGGGCGGCGAGGAAAGTGAGGAACTCGCCGCCGCAGCATCCTCCGGTGTCCCTGCGCAGTCTAATGGTGACGGAGATACGGGCGGCATCACCGCCGCACTTGTAGGTCTGGCAGCCGCCGATGGTCAGACTGTTGTGCAGGTGCCGGTGTATCAGACCGTCCCACACCCCTTCAACGATCCGGACAGGTCGAAGCCTCAGACTGGTGATCCGAAGTGGGATGAACTGGTCAATGGTGCGAGGGCGAGCGGCATCAAGGTTCCCGGGCTGCTCGTAACCCGGGAGGGATTCCTCGCGAAACGGCCCGACCTCGCGCACGCGATTGGTGACGATGCCGAGTATGTCGTCATCTACGGGCACCGTCGCCGCGCCGCCGCTATTGCAGCCGGCTTGGCAACAATTCCGGCGGTGATCGATGACGCAGTGATGGACGATCACGGCGACCTCGACGCCATGACGTTGGAGAATCTCGGACGCCAGGATCTCTCGGAGATCGCTGAGGCCCAGATGTTCGCTCGGTATTCCGAGTTGGGGTTGTCGCAGCGCGCCATAGCCGAGAAGCTCGGCGTCGATCAGGCGACCGTGTCCAGGCGATTGTCGCTGCTACTTCTTGCCCCCGAGGTCCAGGCGGCGATCGCGGAGGACGCGATTCGCAGCGCCGAGGGTGCCGCTTTGGCGGGAGCACTCCCCTACGGTCCTGCTCGAAGCTGGCAGAAGAAGGGGGAACCAGGTCAGGACACGGACGCCCGTCGTTCCGAGCAACTCGCGGCGTTCACGCTGATTGCGGAGCGCGGAATGAGCCCTACGCGTGCCGCTGAACGTGTGTTGACCGAGCGGAACTCGCGCGCGCAAGCATTGGCTGCGGGTCTCGAAATTGTGGATCCCCGCGAGCGGTTCGGTGCGAGCTTTCATGAGCATCGTCTGTTCGACGTATCCGATGTCGATTTCGCGAGCGCCGACGTCGTCGGCGCGATTGATCCGGGTCAGGGAACGCTTGTCTACTATGCGGTCGACAAACCCTCTGACGAGGTTGAGGATGCCGCGAAGCTAGAGGCGGAAGCGAGGGCGGCCGCAGTGAAGGCGCGTCGCGAAGCGGGCATAAAGCTCGTGGCAACTGTCCCTTCGCGGGAGAAGTTGGTGACCTACTTCATCGACCAGTACGCATATGGCGTTTCCGCGCTCGCGACGAGTGCGGAGGGGTGGCGGTTGGCGCAGGCATACGTGCGGCTGGAGGGTCTCGACGCGACCGAGTTCCGGGTGAGCGCTCAGAACGGCGACGAGAAGCGCCGCAGTGAGATTGCCTGGGCCTGCGCGGTCGCAGGTTATGAACTTGCGGCAGCGGATGGATCTCGCGAGTGGGGGCCGTCGGACCTCACGTATCTGGACTTGCTGTCTGAGCGAGCCGACTATAAGCCGACCGCCTGGGAGGAAGCCCGCCTCGACGCTGCGCGACGCGCGCTTCGGGTCGCCGAGTGATCCCGGTGATGCACGGTGCATCACCGACGTTCGTATCTCCCTCCGCCGGGTGTTGCACCGTGCATCACCCGGAAGTGGACATCAACCAAATCCAGAACCTTCAAACCACAAGGAGTTCCCGTGGCTACCTACGCTGTAGCAACCCTGTCCGGTAGTGCCGGCAAGACCACGACGGTCACGTCGACCGCGACGTTGCTCGCCCAGGATGGATACCGCGTCCGAGTTCTCGACATGGACAGTCAGGCAAACGCGAGTACGTGGCTCGGATATCCCGAGGCCTCTGGCAAGACCGCTGCCGATGTTCTGCGGCGCAACGCTTCCATCAAGGAGGTCGAACGCCCCGCGCGGGTGCTTCGGGGCTACGACGAAGGTGACGAACCGGTATATGAGGAGATTCCGAACCTCACGATTGTGCCCGCCGCCCGCGACACGCTCGACAAATTGATCGTGGAGTTGCCCGCGGTGACCGGTGGTGTGCTCCATCTGCGTGACGCCCTCGAAGAAGCGGATCCGGTCGACGTCACCCTGATCGACTCCCCCGGCTCTCTGAATGTTCTCGTGATCGCCGGTATTCTCGCGACAACGGTCGAGGAGGAAGGACCGTACGGGTCGTGGGGTCTGATCACGTGCACGAAGCCGTCCGGTAAGGAGAACGAGGGCATCCCGGCGTTGGAGCAGGAATTGCGGAAGATCAAGCGGACTTACCGAGTCGATGTTCCGTTGCTGTCTATCGTTCCCTGCGCGGTGCCGCCGATCGGCGACGTCTACCGTGAGCAGATGGACGATCTGCTGAGTGAGTACGAGGACCGGGTGACGCCTCCGATTCGTCGCGCGAGCATCGTGGACGAGGCCTACACGAACTACGTTCCGGTGCCGATCTACGGTTACAGGGCAAAGACGGTCACCAGCGACTACCGAGCCGCGCTGACTCACATGCAGAAGCTGGGTCTGTTCGGACAACGGGCAGTGGTCGCGTAGGGGCTGGAGGCCACCTGTGGTGAACGATGTTGGGCGGCATATGCGGCCTTCGCGTGGGACGAGTACCGTCAATGTGCCTCATGATCTGCACGCGCTCGCCCGGGCCGCTGTACGCCTCGTGCGGCGCAAGACTGGGCGGCCGTACTCTCTGATGCAGTTCACGCAGGAGGCGTTCGCTGCGCAACTGAGAGTGATAGCCGAGACCTACAACGATGGTCGCGCGATCCAGCCTGATGCTGAGCCGTTGGAGCCCGGTAAGGCGGTGTGAGGTAGGGCGCCCGGCGCGGAGAGTCTCCAGGGCAGGGCGGATTGGCGTAGCAAGCCGTCGTCGGCGTAATTGGGCGGCGCGGGAGCCCTGTGCTGGATGGTCATGGTCCAACCAGGGGTTGCCGATCGAGTGTCGCGCGCCGCGCCGTGGGTTGCGAGCCAGGATCAGGTGGTGGCCGTCCGGTGCCTCGTCGCGATCAATAGTGCATCGGCGGGTTCGTTCGCGCTGATCGTGTCGTGGCGAACAGTCAATCTCGTGATGGGCGACGGATTCGGCTCCACAGTCCACGGCATGCGTACGCGGTTGCAGCGCTGCCGCCGAATATCAAAATGATCAGGAACGAGATCCCGGCAACCGAGGTAACGCTGCGGCCCCAGATCCAACTCCAGCCCATCGAGAGACCGGGTCCGAGCGCTGCGAGGCCGAACGCGAGGAGCACGACGAGACCCACGATTGTGTCTCGGGAGAACCTGGTTGCGGTCACTGTCACCGCGTCACCATATCGGGACAGGGGTCTCCACCGGGGCCATCCTCCCCGCCCACCACTTCGCCGCTTTCGATGATCGACGTGCGTGCCCCGGTTCGGTTGTCGGTCTCAGTCAGCCCTGACACCGAGATACAGGCGGAGTGCGTGCTCGACCAGCGCGCTGCGGCTACCCGCCGACCACTCTTCGGCAAGCGCATCGAGTGTTGCGGTATCGGAGGCAATGATCCCGGCAAGGGGTACACGAGCCTGGATTTCGCTGTGCCGTCGGCGGCGCGGTTGTGCACTGGTCTCCCGCCGCTTGAAGAGCCCAGCGCTTGATTGAGGTTCTTCTGTGCTCCAACGGCGTTGAAGTTCGCCAGCGTGCCTCTCAACTGCATCGAGGACCACTTGGCCGTACGGTCGCGCGGTCGCGCGGTCGCGCTGCCGTTCCTCGAGCGTGAGTTGGCGCAGTGCTGTGTACACCGCCGGGGGTAGATAGACCTCAGGAGGAGCGGTCCGTATCGGTGCGGTGCTGCTGTCGTTGCGTGTTTTGGGCTTTCGGCGGGGTGCGAGGACCGGCTTTGACGCTTCAGACTGCGGTTGGGCGGCTTCAGGTTCGACGTTCCTTGATTCTGGCGAGGCGTCGTCTGATTCGGGCGGCTCGGGCAACACCAGGGGTGAGGGTTTCGCGACGGCCTTCGCATCCTCTTCTTCTTGATCGTCCGATGAGGGCGCGGATTGCGGGGTCTCGTCGACCGTTTCGGTGACGATGCTCAGCGTGGGGAGCAAGTCATCGAGATCTCCAAGGGCGCCCGGGTTGAATGCAGCCTTCCGGCGTCGGGCGCTCACGCCACTCCCCCGGAGATTTCATTCTTCTCCGCCGACGTTATGCGGCTGAGAATTTCGCGGGTAAGTGATTGGTAGTCGCTTGCGAGACCGGAGGGGTCTCGGGACCACAAGCGCTCGCCGATGCGCTTCTTGTCGCGTAGTCGCTGGATCCGATTCTTCAGGTGGTCCTCGGCGGCGGCGACCAGTTCGGCAGGGGTCAGGTGACCGTTCCGGAGGTCAACGGCGGCTGCCTTTTCGGACCGAATGAAGGTGTTGAACGGCGCAGCGCCGCTGCCGTCGAGCAGATCCTCAACCTGCTCGAAAATCTCACGGTTCCGGGCTGTCGCGCGAGGGTTTGCATCAAAGAGAACGACACCGAGAAGTTGGATGAGGGAACCGCTCTGACGCGCTCGAAGATAGCGAGCTGCGAGGAGCTCCACACCGGACAAGCTTGCATCGTCTTCCTTGGTCGGCACGAGGAGATACCGCGCGGTACCCAACAGTGCGTCGAGTAGTGGGGCATCTCCTGGGCCTGAATCGATCAGAATGAGGTCGTAGTGTTCGACTGACTGCAATTCGGTGAGGGCGGAGACGAGATTGGCCCGCAGATCCATCCCTGATTGGGCGGCGGTGGCCGCGATCGCGCCGATAACCGCGAGTGCCGGTCCCCCGGAGATGAGGTCGAGATTCGGTCGGACCTCTCTGATGGGTCCTAGTGGGTGTGCGTACTGAAGGGCCATGCTGAGGCTCTTCCCGTTGTCCCCCTCGGCACCCAGATCCGAGGTTGTGACGTTCGCTTGCTGGTCCGCGTCAACGACGAGTACCCGGCGTCCCGCCGCTGAGACCATGGCTGCGACCGCTGCGACGATTGAGCTCTTGCCGACACCGCCCTTTTGGTTGGCGACTAGCAGACTGCGCGGGAGCTGCGTTGGTGACATGCCTAGCACGGTACGACTGTGTGGTAGGTGGGACGGCCAACGACACGCCCTTGGATAAGGGGGTGTAACACGTCATGAGTGCCACCGTGGCTCAGGCGATGAGCCGTGTCTGTTCAGGAGTAGTTGGGAAGGCTGTGTCACGGATCTTTGTCTTGGTCTTGTCGACTGGTGATGACAAAGGTCTTGTAGACCATCGTGGGATTGGTCGGGATGACGATCATGCACATGGCTGATTCAAAGGTGGTTGACCAGGTCATGGTCAAGGTGATTGAGATGGTCGATGTAGAGGTTCCTGATCAGGGCGTTGGTAGGATCTTCGGTCCGCCCAGAGCTGAGGTACTTGCCTAGGGCATAGCTAAGGCCATATCTAGTGTCATAGACATAAATCCATGTCAGAAGGTATTTTTCGCTCCCAATGTGCACACCAAAGCGACTCGGATGGAGGCAGTGTGGCCTCCCGAATGCTTGGCTTTGCACATTGGGGGAGTGGCCTTTGCGCGTTCCGCGGCACGAGACTGGAGGGCGATGAGTCGTTCGCCGCACCGCTTTCCAGCGGATACAGGAACCTGGTTCTTGCCAGCGGCAGTCGAAGGCGGCCACGCGGCTTCTGCGCCGTGCCGATCAAGAACCTCCTGCTCAGAGAGGTGAAGTGGCCTCTTCTGCCGTATCCCCGATCTGGGGGAGGGGCTGAGGCGCTGGCCGAGGTTCAATCTGAGCGCCACCACGAGCGCAGACTGTTCACAGATGGTGTCGATGTTCGACTCCTGCAAAGATTCCCACGGACGCCTACTTAAGGCCATATGCAAGGCCATACGTCTGGTCACTTGCACGACCTGATGATGGAATCGTCGGCTAGTGCGATGATCGGTGAAGCATGTCCCCGGGACGCGCCATGGTAGCCGCACCGATACCCGGGTGAACCTTGTGGCTGACCAGCATTGGAACGGCGCTGCACCCGTCCGATATTACGTCACGTGACGTAATACCGGCAGGGTACGCACCTTCCCTGCGATCGGCCTCATCGAGCGCCCAATCGAGGAAAACGGACGAACTCCAGCGGATTCCGACTACACCGGGGGAAAGTCGGACGTACTCGCTACGTCAGCATCAACTAGCTCTAGGTATCGGTCTTGCAGAACCAGCCGGTGACCAATTGATGCCGGCGAACTGGGAACCGTCACACATGTCGTGCTGGCCAAAGGGAGTGTGCCCAATGGCCACGAAATGCCTGGCCAGGAGGTTTCGGTGCGGATCGTCGGGCAAGCATATACGTCCGCCGGACTCCTCGTCGGCGACGAGGAGTCCGGCGGAATCCCGAACAAAAGGACCTGCGGCCAGTCACTTCCGCAATCGGTTATCAGACCCACGCTAAAAGAATCGTAGAACGCGATGTTACGGGGACTTCCCAGGTCAGGGCCCTTCTCAGAGTATAGACATCACCACAGCGATGGAAGTTGTGATCGTCAATTGCGTGGAGCGGCGCCGGACTCTCGCCGCGTACAGAGTAGCCATCGGGGGATGGCTCGAGCGTCGAAGGGGGATGGGGAGTGGACACTCGGGGGTGCAACTGCGTGATGCACGGTGCATCACCACTTCCGACAAGCGGTGACACCGCTGACCGCGGCAGTGACGGGGGTGATGCACGGTGCATCACGACTTCCGACAAGCGGTGACACCGCTGACCGCGGCAGTGACGGGGGTGATGCACGGTGCATCACGACTTCCGACAAGCGGTGACACCGCTGACCGCGGCAGTGACGGGGGTGATGCACGGTGCATCACGACTTCCGACAAGCGGTGACACCGCTGACCGCGGCAGTGACAGGGGTGATGCACGGTGCATCACGACTTCCGACAAGCGGTGACACCGCTGACCGCGGCAGTGACAGGGGTGATGCACGGTGCATCACCACTTCCAGCAACGGGATACCCTCGACCGTGGCGGCGCGATCGCGGCGCAGTTCATCGGAGATCCACGAAGTCGACGCCTACGCCTGTCATGATGTGCACGTGAGCCATCAAGATGCTTCACACCCTGGAAGCTCGCCGTCCGCGGAGGTAATGCTTGCTGTTCCCGCGGTCGGCGGAGCGACGAACTCGTTGCCAGGAGTTGATGCTCGAATCACCGCTGAACTCGACCGAATGAAATCGGCCAGCACTGCGCGAAACTACCGGCAGGACTGGGTTAGGTTCGCGAGTTGGTGTGCACCTCGCGAAGTTTCGTTGATGCCCACCGATCCGCGTGCGGTTTCTGACTATGTGCGTGAGAGTGCGGAGAAGAGGTCCGAGACCGGCGATCGGATGTACTCCATTGCGACCTTGAGTCGGTGGGTGGCTTCCATCAACTATTGGCATCGCGTATGCGGATTGCCGGTGCCAGGTCGGTCACCCTGCGTGAAGGATGCGCTCGCGAACGCACGTTGGGAATACAGAAAGAACGGCGACCGCCCAACTAAACGGGCACACCCACTTCGCATCGGCGAGCTCGAAGGAATTGTCGGTTCGAGTCGCCGCGATGCGACCACCTGGGTCAAGCGTGCGCGAGAGCGTCGCGACAGCGCACTCTTGTTATTGGGTTTCGCGTTTGAATTTCGGCGCAGCGAGCTGTCGACGCTCACCGTTGCCGACGTGACGTGGTGCCGCGACGGAGGTCTGCGAATCCGGAGCTCTCGGTTGCAGGAGGACCTTGCCGGCGATGGGTTGGTCAAGCACGTCCAGTCATCGCCGGACCACACAATGTGCGTTCCCTGCGCATACGGGCGTTGGCTCGAGGTGGTTTCGGCTGCCGACGGTTTCGGTCGTCCGGGTGTAATTCGATTGCTCCACCAACACGACGAGTTCGAAGGCCACGTCTGCCTTTCCACGGCGCCAGGCGTCAACGGTCCGGCGGTACCCGTTTTCCGCGCCATCCGCGCGAACGGCAACATCAACTTGGTCGCGCTATCGGGGGCTGCGATCCACGCCGCGATTCGCCGGCGCGCAGCGCTCGCAGGCCATTCAAGCGAGTTCGTCGAACGGGTCGGGGGAGAGTCGTTGCGGGCCGGGTCTGTTGCGGAGCGCCTGGACAATGATTCGCCGTCTTGCCGAACTATTCGCCGCACGGGCTGAGTGGCATAGCATCGGGCGTCGGGCATGAGCGTCGGAACAAGTTGGCGCCGGGCCGACAACACTCATGGAGCTCACCGGGAAAAGGGTCGGCCTGGCGAGGGTGCTGTGGCGGAGTTCATCGTTCGCACCGCAGCACACGCCCGCGGGTGACCGCCGAACGAATTCGCGCGGTGGACCCGTCTCAGGCGGCAAGAGGTCTTTGTTGCGACACAGTGACTCGGGTGCGTGCTTGGCGACGTCGGATTGCATAACCTCATACAGTGGCGATCGGGCAGGCAGAACTCAAAGGCGTGCAGGATATTTCCGCGCTGTTCGCCCGGCGCGGTCAGGGCTCACGCTACCGATACGACTGGGCTCTCTTCGCTGATTGGTGCACAGCGCTCCAGGCATCGGCACTGCCCGCTGATCCTCTTGCTCTCGCGAGCTTCCTTGATGCGCATCCGGCGGCCCGTGCCACCCAACGGCGCCGTGTCACAGCGATCAATTGGGTTCACACCGCCAGCGGATACCCAGCGCCTGGTTCTGCGCGCATGATCCGCCAGGCGCTGTCAGCGCGTGCAGGAAAGCATGACGAACTCTCTCGCGCCGCACGCGAGGTGCTGCCGACCGTGCCGACGGTCGGTTGGCCTCACGGACTATTCGGCCGAAGGGATGCGCTGCTCCTGGTTCTCAACTGCATCGTCGGAATATCCGCGACCGAAGTCGGGCACCTTCAACGTAGCGACATCACGTATGACGGGAACATCGTGACCGTTGGTGCCGGGCACGATGTGGACCTCCATCCATTGGCGGACAACCCTCGTTGCTGCCCCGTCGCGATCTATCTGAGATGGGCGCGGCTGCAGGCGTTCTTTGATCGCTACCCCTCGAACCGCGTGCTCGCTCGAAGTCTTGCCAGTGCTCACGAAATCTCCGATGACACGGTTGAGTCCTATGGGAAGCTTCCGGGTCTGTGTGAGGGCCAAGACGGTCCCCTGTTGCCCAGCTTCGATCAGTGGGGGCATTTCGCTGCACTCCGCCGCGATCGCCGAGGGGTGTCGAGCAAGTCGGTTTCGGCGATCGCTACCGCATATCTGACGGGCACCGCCTCATCGAGGCACACCCGATCCGATCCGCCAGATACGACATCTGCTGCGATCGAGTTGGAGGGTGAGGTGTCTCCAGCTTCGGGCGACAGCTCCGAGAACGAGACGGACTGCGTATCGCTCGACCCGGATCAGCTCACCGAGCAGTACGAAGCGGCCATCGCACGGAAGTATGCAGATGTCCGGGCATTGGGGGACCTTACTGAGACTTTCGAGGACATCGATCGGAAGGCCGACGCGATCCTCAGTCGCACTGAGGAATTACTCGCTCAGATGGGTCTGTCCTAGTCTTGGATCGGTGCGACCGCCGGCCGATGATCCAAGTCCGGAGTGACGGCTCGATCCTGATGAGAGTTCAATGAACAGCCCCCGTGCCTGAGACCCGAGCAGTGGTGCGAATTTCCATCGTGCACTACGGACGTATGCGATGCCCCGGGGCACATTGTGTCAGAACCGCCGTCGGGTGATCTGCGACATTCCCGGCACCTGGAGCACCCGGGACCTCTGCAACTCAGATCTCACGAAGATGCGTAGGCGCCGGTAGCCATCACTGCGAGCGCAGGATCGGTGTCTTCATTTGTGCGTCGGCGGTTACGCTGCGGTTCTAGGTCCGCGTGGTCGCGGTCCCGGTGAGACTCCAAGAAGTGCGAGTGGGCCACGTTCTTCGTCAGGGAGCGCGTCAGCTCTCCACTTCTTCACCGCCCGGTAGAGCCACTGACCTACCTGCTCGCCATCAGCGTTGACATAGTTCGCGGGAACGAGTGCATTGCCGTGTTGCTCTCGATAAGCGGCGATCTCGGCCAGCATTCGACGTCGCTTGCTGTCGGTCCGGGTCACGGCAGGGAGAGGAGCATCATCCTCGCTCCACACGAATCCGATCGAATCGAGCTGATGAATTCGCTCTGCCGGGAGAGTGCCGAGCATCCGAGCAACGCGCTGGCGGTATTGCCAGCGACCGAGCCGGAAGCCGCACTCAGTTACGTAGTTCTCCGGAATTGGGGTTCGAGGGTATTGCTGCCGGAAAGCTGAGTACAGCTCCAGCGCCGAGGCCGCGGACCGCTGAGTTCGCATCGAAATCAGTCCTTCTTTGAAAACCATATATTTGTCAAGTAGATAGGCCCATCGTCAAGTATGTCAACCGGATTGACCGCATGTCACGAAAATCACCCGGAGAACAGTGGGGCGACCGCCAGATTGGGACTTGGACTCGGCACGCCTCGGACCGCTCGATCGTGCTGTCCGGCCTTGTGTTGAGCGGTGCGGGATCCGAGGGTCCACAAGTGCGTGAAGGTCATTTCAATTGCGCTTGCCAGCGTGCTCGGACGGAAGGGGTCAGCGGGCGATGGCACGCGGCACTGTTGAGATGCGTCACGGTCGTACGCCGTTGCCTCTCGCGGATTCTGGGGTTCTGAATCTGAGGCGGGGTTCTATCCGGCCCGCAAAATTCATTGTTGCACTGGTCCTTCAGCCGCCGAGATGCGGCAGAATCCGCTCGCTGTGACCCGGCCGTGGTCGCAGGAGTAACGGGCTATCTCTGAACGTCTACGCCTGAAGGCTGAAGTCGACTTACGGCAGGTTCTCGGAGTTTTCGTGCGAATGAAGAGCGACGGAGTGGCCGTATGCAACTCGGGTCGATGGTAGGAAACGTCGGGCGACTCCCGCGGTGGAACCCTCGTAGGGGCGCAAGCGGGCGAAAGGAAATTCGAGAATGGGCAACCACGGAGGGATACGAGTTGTCCGCACGTGGACGTATCCCCGCTCAGATCGAGGAAGCGTACAGCGCAGCACACTGACTTCACGCTGACGTGTGAATACGACAAACAGCCTCCAGCCAGCTCATTTCGCGTTGGCCGGAGGCTGTGATCAGGCCAAGGTCAGGAGGCGGACGACACTTCGATCAGTGCCTGGCGCTGGTTCGCTCCGAGTCCGCCGATACGGCGGGTCTCGGCGATCGACAGTTCCTCAAGGAGCTTCGCGGCCTTCACCGATCCGACGCCGGGGAGCGCCTTGAGCAGTGCCGACACCTTCGTCTTCTTTACGATTTCGTCGGTCTCGGCCTTAGCGAGCACCGCTTCGACGCTGAGGTCTCCAGCTTTCACAGCTGAGAGGAGTTCACTACGCGCTTTGCGTGCTTCGGCTGCCTTCGCCAGTGCCTCGGCGCGCTGTTCCGGAGTTAAGACAGGCAATGCCATGAGGGTTGCTCCTTAGTGCGTTGTTCAGCCAGATTGTCCGGCTGTCCCTCGTCATCGTGCCAGGTCGGGCGGACATGCCCGTCCACTGATCGACTTGGGACTGATTTTCGGGTGTCTCTTTTCACGTCCGCCGGATATGTCCGTTGGTGATGGAGTGATAGGTGTGAGTCCCTCGCTGGCGAGGGACGTCCTTGACTTACAGCGAACATGTTCCTACATCTGGGGTGGTTGATGATCGCCGAGCAGATCCGCCTCAAGCGGAAGCTATTGCGGCTGAGACGAATGCAGAGGACGCGGGTGGCGGGTGTCCGCCGGAGGATCGTCATGATTCCGCTGAACCATCAGCTCGCGGAGCGTCAGGGTGGTGTGACGTCATCGAAGTAGGTCGAGTTCGGGAAGGTCGATGCGGCCAAATCGGTGTGTTGCCGCCGTTCGCGCCGTCTTCAGCCCGGTGGAACCACTATGCAGTTTGCCGTCGTTTCTTCGATCCCGCATGCTCGATTGAAATTGGGCCTCCCCCTTCATGGGGTTGTGGCGCACTCTTGGGATCGACGGAGTTACTTGTTCGGTTGAGGTGGTACCCGCTCGTTCTGGAACCTTGCTGTGCGACTTCGAGAGGCGATCTCGCGTGTGCCACCCCAATCCGTGCTCTCCACCGAAGCGCTCTCCTGCAGGGTGGATACTTCGAGCGCCGGCCCTGTCGCGTGGGTGGCGCTATGCCTATGCATGCCGGCGCAATAGATGTCCTGCGAAAGCTTGCGAAACTCCGGGTTGAGGCGCGCCGAATCGATTGCGCAGCGGAGTTCGGTGGTGATGTTTGCGTCGGTACGGCATGATTCGCCCTGTTCGGTCACGGTGCGTATGGCGAGGTAGCGGTCGTTGGAGGTGAGTGATGGATCCGTTCGAGTTCGTTGCTCATATTCCCTGTCCGCATTGTCGTGTGGGGATCGGCGAGCGGTGTGTCACCAAGGATGGGTACGTGCGCAAGATCCCGTGTCTACATCGCGTGAAACTCGCGAAATGGCCTGATAAGGATGAACTTCCAGATGATCGACCCGATTCGGGGCGTGACGATGGTGAGCAGGGGGCGTAACGCATGAGGCAACGGGTGCAGAATGCTCGCGGTTGACCTGCGGTCCAAGTTCCCCGAGATGCGCGGGTTCTCCCGCAGCAATCTGCACTACATGCGGAAGATCGCCTCGGCATGGCCCCGGAGCGCATTCGTCCAACAAGCGGTTGGACAAATTCCGTGGGGACATGTGACCGTGCTCGTCGACCGTCTCGACGACCAGCCTTCACGCGACTGGTACGCCGCCGCGGCCTTCGAGCGGGGCTGGTCCCGCAACGTCCTATCCCATCAAATCCGCAACCGACTCGACCAGCGGATCGGGGCAGCACCATCGAACTTCACCGACCACCTCCCGGCCGGTGACTCCGACCTGGCGCAGCAACTGGTCCGCGACCCATACGTCTTCGACTTCCTGGATCTGACCGACCGGGTCGCGGAGCGAGAACTCGAGGCCGCGCTGATGGCCCGGTTGGAGCGGTTCCTGCTCGAGCTCGGGCACGGCTTCGCGTTCGTCGGCCGGCAGTACCACTTCGACGTCGACGGTGACGACTTCTACGCCCCCGGCGATCCGCTGCGCAGCGTCAACTGGCCCGTGAGTGCCCGCCGCGGTACATCGACTTGGTGTTCTTCAACTGGATCCAGGCCCGTTTCGTCGTGGTCGAGCTGAAGGTCTGCCGGTTCGAGCCCGAGTACGTCGGCAAGCTCGGCTTCTATGTGTCGTGGATCGACGCAAACCTGCGCGACCACAACCAGCATGCGCCGACGATCGGGCTCCTGCTGTGCGCTGGACGGAACGACAATGTCGTCCGCTACTCCTTGGCCGGGACCACCGCACCCTTGGCGGTCGCCGACTACACCTACGACCCCCTGCCGGCACCGGTCCGTGAATTCGTTCCCACCGATGTTGAACTCGCTTCCGCTGTGGGCGAGACCCTCACCAGCTTGAAGGAGAGCCCTTCATCGCGCGGCGACGTCGATCACTGACTCGGAGGTCGACTCAAGGTGACCTAGCTGGCTAGTCGAACGCCTCCGGGCGGAAGTCGCTGACGACGTGCTCGACACGTGCCGCGGAGCCCCAAGGTGCAGACTTCCATGAAAGGCGGGGAGCACCGCCGCCCGAAGTATTTGTCCAACACCGCTGGACAAATACTGATCACCCGGCGCTTGGTCGCGGTCGGAGCCATCCCGAGATCGCGATGCGCCTCCCGATGTCGTAGATCGCGACGAGGTCGAGAGGTCGGGCACCACACAAGATCCACAATCCGTTCGACTTTTCATCGAGAACGCCACACCCGGCCAGCAACGGAAACGCGCCGGAAGGGTCGGATCAATTGGTGGACGGTCTCGGCGGCGCAGCTCGATCACCGGGAGAGTGCTATCGAGCTGGTGCTGTGTGAAGTCGACATCAATCGGAAATGGGCAGCACACCTGCCGCCAACTAGGTGCTGGAACGCCGAGTGGCCAACCCCGTTCTCGGAGTTGGCCGTCGGCGTCTGAGGGGACGATTTGTGTGGGGAGAGAGTCAGCTCCGGCGGTCTGAGGTGATACGACCGCGGCCGGGAGCAGAAGTCCACCCACCCCTCATGAGATTGACTACTGCACCCAGCCGCCGGTCTCCCCGGTTTCCTCTTGTCGCGTGACCACCGCGACAAGAGGACTGTAACACCAAAACCAAACGAATGGTTTTCTTCTGCGGATTTACTCCACGCCGTGCCACCGACCGAGAGAACATGAATGCAGCGACGAGAACTGGCGGGGAGATCCCCAGGGGCGTACGGTCATACGACCGTCAACTACCTCGCCGAGCGCTGGTAGCGTTCGTGCCGCCAAACGGGGTGTGTAATTTCGTTTGTCGGATCTTCTCGCTCACAGGGGCAGGAAAGGTGTGGCATTGGCACAACAAGCGCGAGCTGTGGCGACAAGAGCACAAATCGTCCGCGGAGCGGCTGAGATGTTCGAGAAGCAAGGCTTCGTCGGAGCCAGTCTGGGAACCATCATCGAGAACACCGGCCTCACCAAGGGTGCGCTGTACTTTCATTTCAAGTCCAAGGAAGAACTGGCGCGGTGCATTGTCGCCGAGCAGCACGCGACCTCGATCGCTTCGGTGGAGGCGATCGGACGTGAAGAAGCTTCGGCGATCGAGCAGATTGTGATGCTCTGCCACGAGATGGCCCGGCAGATCGTGCACGACCCGATCGTGCGCGCCGGCATCCGGATCACCCTTGAACTCAGTGCCGACGACCACGGTCCCGCCGACCCTTACCTGGACTGGATCAACACCTGCGAGCACCTGGCACGGCGCGCCGTGGATCAAGGCGACCTCGCGCCGGACATCGATCCACCACGGTTCGCCCGGTTCGTGATCGGCGCCTTCACCGGTGTCCAGACCGTCTCGCAAGTGCTCGCGCAGCGCACAGACCTCGAGCAGCGAGTCGACGACATGTGGGGGTATCTGCTACCCGGGGTCATGCCCCCAGCCCGGCATTCGGAGATCGGCCGAATCCGCAAGGCCCGCAGTATCGGTGCCCAAAATATCTAGCTCCAACACCGAGCGGCGGCGCGATTGCTGGACTGGGCGCTCAGCGACGAGCCAATCGTACGGTTCCCGTGGTGACGTCGACACCCTCTTGCCTGACTACTGCGCGGGCCGACAACGCATCTTCGTTGAGGATCTGGATCCGGACGGTCGTGCGTCGGTCGAGCTCGGCGAATCGGTGGAACACTGCGTCGATCGACTCCAGGTGTGCGTCCCGCACTTCGAACGTGGCGAACGTGGCGAACGTGCCCTGGCGTAGTACCTCCAGGAGCAGCATCCCGGGGAGGTGGTCGAGCGGATGGTCGAACAACACCGGATGTGTCACGTCGACGCGTACCTCCCACTCGTCGCGCGCAGTCTGCCGGCCGAGTACCACGTGCTGGTCCTCGACGTGGCTAACCAATGCAGGTGTAATGGCCGTGCCGCACCTCGCCGGGCCGGGGGTGCGCGGGCCTGCGGAGCCCCATCGTGCCCTCGTGTAGGCGGACGGCGGAAGTGCCGATGTGACACCGGACGCCGATCCGATCTCTCGACCCGCCAGCCAAAGCTGCAGTTCAATGCGGAAGCTCGACAACACCTGACCGCGGTACGCCAGATCGGAGAGGGTGGCGACCGTCGTCACGTCTGCTGGTGACGGCCCGACCTCCAAAGCATCCAGTTGTGTACGAACGTGAATGTCCTGCATCACGAATCGTCCGCTAAGGGGCACCTTGTATCGCACGTGGGCAAGGTAGATCGCTGCTTGACGCAGTGTTTCGGTGAGCAACATCGGGTCATATATGCCGCCCCTTGCGCGGTAGAAGCCGTGCAGTCGTGGCCACTGCGCCGCGATGGCGAACTGGTCCGGCTGTGATAGTTCGACGCAATCGGTGAGGAAGACCTCGGCGATGGCCTGCCGATGGACGTATCGGCGGGCTATCGTCCGCTCGAAAGATAGAGCGGGAATCACCTCGCGTAGCGGTTGGCATGCTCGCGTCACGAACCCTCCGTAGAAAACCGACCGGTCCTATGCGCCGGGATGCCGAACTATAGAACTGGACTCGGACAAGTGTTCAGTCGGGTGCCATTGTTGAACCAATCTGACGGAAGGCCCGCCTCGGAGGGGGAGGCTTACCGCGGACTAACGTGCGGTGAAAGGCGCCGCTTGTACGCGTGACCAGCGCGTAGCATTGCGGCGTTCAGCGAGAACAGATCGCACATCGTACTCGAGTGCTGGTCGGCGGAGACTGTGCTGCGGCCCTTTTGCCAACGCGGAATGGTGCCTGGCCGACGGTGTGACTGTGAAGTCGCGTTGTTGCACTTTTTGTCTTCTCGTCTGCCCGGATGCGTGCGGTTTGGACGAATGTGGCGTCGGCATGCATAGGCGATGATCGAGATGAGTCGGCCTCTCGATTGCCCACGACGAACACGCACACAGCAACAGCGTCTGTGACCGGATGTGGCGCGTCGGGCATTTGTCTATCCGATCGACTGCAAACATGGGGGAAGCCGCCGGTACCGATCAGCGGCTTCGAGTCCTTCCCGGGAACGTTGCGCAATGCGGCTCTGTCCGGTCAGGGTGACGGTGTCGTCGTATCTCGGCAAGCGGTTGCAAACGGCGGCGATTCTTAGTCGCTCAACGGACTCGATGGAGTCCATCCGGGTTCGCATCGAATTGGCCAATCCGGGACACGCGACACGCTAGGCGGATACGAGGAACGCGGACAGTCGTCGAGCGGCGAACTGGGAGAAGTAGTCGACCTTCGCGCCGTCTACTAATCCAGGGAGAAGAACTTTCCATGCGGTTGTCATGCGCTCAGGCAGTTCCGTCAGAGTGTCGGTCGCGACCGACAGTAAGCGCGTACCGAAGGCCATCTCGAGCAGCAGTCGGCCAGCCTCGTCGGGGTCTATGTCAGCGCGGAAGTCGCCTTCTTCGACTGCCCTCGCGGACAGTGTCCGGTACGTCGAGGTCCATTGATCGAAGACCACGTGGCCGGTGCCCCGGAAGTCTCCAATCTCGTTGAGCAGGCGAAACGCGGCCAACATCAGGACGTCGTTGTTGGACGGGTCGATCATCGCGTATGAGATCCCAATTAACGCCTCTAGTGCTGGTGTGCGAGAGTCGAATTGTAGGGAACATGCCGTTTGGAGGCGTGCGCAGCCTTCGTCGATGACCGCCCGTGCCAGCTGCTCTTTCGAGCTGAAGTGGAAGTACAGCGAGCCCTTTGTCACCCTCGATTCGTTGATGATCTCTTGGAGGCCCGCGTTTACGTATCCGACGCGGTTGAACACCTCAGCTGCGGCGGCCAACACGGCGTGCCGCGTGGCGATCGCGCGTTTCTGCAAGAGATGCTCCTTCCTCGACGTCGGTTCAAATCAAAACCTACAGGTTGGTATTAGATCTGAGAACTTGGACGAGTGTCCTGTTCTGTCGTGCATGAGGCGAGAAGGAAAGGTCCTCGCAGGGCCGTGCTCCGTGATCGAGCGGCGCGATGACATCGGTCGCTCCGGGGGCCTACGTGCACCTAAAGGGCGGGGCTGTCCCACAGGCGCCATCGCAGTCGGCTCATGCGCAAGGACGGTGCGGCGATAAGCGCCTGCTGGTGGGACGCATGGTTGCGACGTCAGTCGAAACCCGTTGATTGTCAACGTATCACCGCGCAGAATGACTGGGTCGGGATGCGTGGGCAGATCCGATCATCGGAGGTTTCGGACGCGTGCGTGATTGCCCCATTCTGGGGTGCGACTGTCACGGCCTTTACGTTTCGCGTTGGAAGGTTAGAGTTATGAACGCCAAGGCTCTTACGGCGAGGCCTGCGATCGAGATCGCGCCGACGCCGTTTCGCGAATCGCGTGTTTTGGAAGCGACGCGGGAATTGGTCGGGATCAGCGGCGGGGTCGGGCTGACCGTTCGATCAGTGTTCGTCGGTCCTCTCGAACTGATCACCGTCGTCGAACTGGGTTCGAAATGACTGAGCGCCACGGTGTTCAGTGACCCGGCATTCCGCAATTGCGTTTGCTCTCGGTCGAGCGCGGTCGCCCCGCATGTGGTTGATGGGTCGGAGGTCGAGGTAGCTGCTGGCAGCGGCCTGGTTGCGATGCCGGAAATTCTGGGATTACCGCAACGGTGCTGGCCTCAGGGCAGCCTTCAGGGCGACGGTGCCGCCAATCGCCGTGGTCCGAAGCGTCACCGATAGCACCACGTTGATCATCAATTCCCCGTTGTTGACGGCAGCGAAATTCGTCAGTTCGTGACCGTGCGGCGGGTGGGCCGCCGGTCATCGGCGAACATTGCCTCGATCCTCGACTTGATCTCCGCGGTGCTCATTGAGCCGCCGCGCCGAGGAGCCTGCGGTGCGGTGCGAGTCGTCGGGGTCATCGAGGTTGTCGCCATGCGTCCTGCTTTCGTCGGTTGCCGGTATGTGTGCCTCACGGTCACGTATGTGATCTGGTTCACATCGCGACCGACTATGTTCTACACCACAAGTTCGGTCATGTGCCACTCCGCCTGGTTGTCTAAGTCTCCCGGCAGATCGACGTCAAAGCGCTCTACAACCTGTGGGTGACCCAGGCGGAGAAGGATGCGATGAGCGGAGTTCTGCACTCCTGCTGAGACAGATCATCGCGGTCGGGACTACGGTAGCTCCTCAATGGTCACCCATCTGGGGGCTATCCCGGCGCGGAATCCCTTCCACGAGGGATGGCGGAGCCGCCGGTCCGGGGTGAACTCGCGGTACTCGACGGTGCCGACCAGAACCGGCTCGACCCAGCGGGCGTGAGCTGCAAGTTCATCGGGAACATGTGTGTCGAAGGGGCTGGTGGGGCGTTCGAGCGGGCGGAGCATCGTCAGCGTTCGCCGCCGGTGGGCTTCGGTGAAGCCCGAGTCGACGTGCCCGACGTACACCAGGCCGATCTGGTGCGCGTGGGCGCCGACGATCAGCGACCGCAGTCCACCGTGGCTGGTCGCTTCCCAGCCGCCGACGATCACCTCGGCACTGTTGCGGAGCGGGGTCTTGACCCAATCTGGTGAGCGGCGCCCCGGCTGGTAGGGGGCGGTCATCTTATTGGTGACAATTCCTTCGAGGCCGAGCTCGTCGGCCTCCTCGAGCTTTGTGTCGCCGTCGACGTCGACCCAGTGTGGGGGCACCTGCAGCGATTCACCGCCAGGGGCGAGGTCCAGGTCGGCCAGGAGTTGTCGGCGCTCGAGATATGGCCGCTGCAGGATCGGCGCCCCGCGGTGCGTCAGCAGATCGAAGATGTAGAAGGCGACCGGTGCGGCGCGCTGCGGCGAGGCCGGCGGGCGCTGGATGAGGGTCCGACTTTGGATCAGGTCGAAGCGTGGTCGACCGCCGTCGGCGGCGGGCGCGACGATCTCTCCGTCGACTATCAGGCCGCCGCCTGGGTCGATCCTGGAGAGTCCCGTCCGGTGGTGATCTCGGGGTACGCGGCGGTGATATCGGCGTTGTTGCGGCTGAACAGGTGCACCGCGGATGCGGTGATGGTGGCGATGGTGCGTACACCGTCGAATTTCATCTCCACTGCCCAGTCGTCCCCGCTCGGTGGTGGACCGGGCGTCGCCAACATGGGTTTTACCGGGCGGAGAGGTGGTGCGGGCTGATGGGCGGGCACCTTTCTGATTCTGCCCCTGTGATCTGCCGTCGGCAGTGTGCTGGGGCGGGATGTGTGTGAGGAGGGGTAGCGGGCGGCGCCGTCACGGTGCGGGCGTCGCCGGGGGCGCCGGCTCCGTTGTCGAGAAATCGACGGAATGTTGGCACGGGAGGGGCGGTTGGTCCTTCGATGCCCACCTGCCGTCGAACTGGAGGAGTGATGCGTGTTCAGCTGGGCTCGGTTGTGGGGGATGGCCACACGGGGGCCAGGGTTCCGTCGTTGCCGTAGCGGTCGATCTGGGCGATGCCGCGCCGGGGTGCATGGGGGCGGTGCGTCTCGTTGATCGCGTGGAAGTCCGATTCGAAGGACTTCTCGCTCGATGTTCCATCGCTGAGCGTTACCAGGTACCTGGGCATACTCAGAAATATGCCACTGCCGCTCTGGGTTCGGGCACCTTTGTCGGATCTGTCCACAAACTATCATGACCGACTTCGATTCAGCGACAACATTTTCCATTCTTGCGGCCATGAACCTACTGGGCGAGGGATCGGTGTCGGCGTGGCGTTCCCGACGCTCAGGACGACTGGGCAGGTAGGACGGGCGTGAACACTCACGGAATACACGGCGCGCCTCGCGTCGGGTCGTCGGGCCGGGTGTTAGACCAGATCTACTCTGTGGAGCGAGGTGGTCGACTTGTTCGTGTTGGTCGGACGCGAGCGTGCACCCTGGAGGACGCTTGTGGTGGGAAGCGGTTCGGTGTTCGTCAGATCCGGCAGCACCGGGTATGAAGGGGCAAGACCTGCACCGGCACCGGGGATGTGCAGCAACCGGAGTGGCCGGGACGAATTTGCCTCGACAGGGCGTTGGCGGTCCGTCGGCAAGTCCGCCGGGATCGCGGGCGCCGAAGAAAAGAGGTGATCGACACTGATGTCCGTCGCTGGTACTGATGGTTTCAGGTGCAGTGTCGCTGCCGATTTCTTGTTGAGGAGGCGCCGTGTCCGATAGCGGTGTGCCGTTGTTGATGGTCGATCGGTCCGAGGCCCTCGATCGTGATGATGCGTTTGCGGTGACCGAGCTCGCCGATGGTTCGGGGTGGAGGCTGGAGGTTCACATCGCCGGGGTCGCGAACGTGGTGGCCCTAGGTTCTGATGCCGATGCGACGGCGTTCCTGCGGCGTGAATCGAGGTATCTGCCCCGTCGGACGGTGCCGATGCTCGGCCGCGATACCGAGC
>NZ_BCWY01000080.1 GCF_001894825.1 Rhodococcus jostii NBRC 16295
GGCAGGGGCGCCGGGACGGCGGCCACCGGCCGCGCGACGACGGGCCGGACGATCCGATCGCGGCGGGGTGCGTCCGAATCCCGGAGGTCCACGTCGTCGAGGTCAGTCACCCACCGCACCCGATGGTCCAGCCCACGCTCCTGCAGCTCGTCCCAGATCTCGTCGTGCCAGGTCGAGGGCTCGCCCCTGCCGAACGCCCGTGAGTTCGCGCTGACCCACACCACCTCCTCGGACGGGCGGCGGTCGGCGATGTCCAGCACGGTCAGCCAGTTCACGGTGGCCGTGTAGCCGTGCCGCTTCCTGTCCACATACGGGCGACGACGCTGCAATTCGCGCCCGGCGATCTCGAGGTGCGAGGCGTGCGCCGGCTCGATCACGTCACAACCCATCGCCTCCAGCTGCCGGGCGAGCGAGTCGACGTACCCGTCGGCCTTGGCCCGTGCGGCGTCCACGAACACCGACAGGTCGTCGCGGAGCCCGAGCCGGTCGTACATGCGCGCCTGGACGGTGAGGGCCTCGATCATCGCGACCGACTCCCGTTGGTACCGGTGCGCGACCTCGACGAGGACGAGTCGGGGCACGAGCACTCGGCTGCCCCGGTCGAGGGCGCCGCGGACGAACGTCTCGAAGCGCGCGTCCCGTGTGACGGCCGAGGTGTCGAGAACAATCAGCATTGATCGATTCTCACCGAACGCGACAACCGCGCCAGAGAAGTTGCTGAGTCGTTACCGAAACACCCCGATCGGCGGCATCGCACCACCGGTAGGGGCGTTGCCCGGCGGTTGCCCTAGTGGATCTTGAAGATCACCGCGCGCTGCACGACGAAATTGATGACCGTCGCCGTGCCCTGTGCGATGACGAACGCGAGCGGCAGACGCCACCATTCGTCGGGGAATGCGTGGTACATCACCCAGTTGAGGCCCACCTGGACGGCGAACGTGACCGCGTAGAGGATCACGACGGCCACGAAGCGGGCCCGGCTCGGTTCGGCCTTGAACGTCCACCGGCGGTTGATCAGGTACGCGGTGGTGGTGCCCGCGATGAAACTGATCGACTTCGCCACGTTCACGGGGAGCCCGACCACCTGGAACAGCAGGAAGTACAGGCCGAAGTCGACGATCGCCGACAGTCCGCCGGTCAGGACGAAACGGACGATCTGCGTCTTCAGGTCCAGTGCGTCGTCCGCGATGTTCTCGGTGACAGGGATCTCGACGGGGAGCGGAACGTGAGGTTCGTGCTCGTGACTCGGCTGGGTTTCTGACACGACGACGAGGCTAGCGCCCCGTGAGTACTTGTTAACCGCCCGCGGTGGATAAGTACGCACGGGCCCGCAGGGCCGGCGTCCGGGTACCCTCTACCTCGATGTCCACGACAGCAGAAGAGACGCCCACCCAGGCGCTCCCCACACAGACCCGCACCCTCACCGGCTGGGGACGCACCGCGCCCACCACCGCGCAGGTGCTGTCCACTCCCGACGTGGAAGTGATCGCGCGAGCGGTTGCCCAGGTCGCGGAGCAGAACGAGTCGAAGCCCGCTCACCTGCAGCGTGGGGTGATCGCCCGCGGCCTCGGCCGCTCCTACGGCGACCCGGCGCAGAACGCCGGTGGCCTGGTCATCGACATGAATGCGCTGAACCGGATCCACCGCATCGACCGCGACACCCACCTCGTGGAGGTCGACGCCGGCGTCAACCTGGACCAGCTGATGAAGGCGGCCCTGCCGTTCGGCCTGTGGGTCCCGGTGTTGCCGGGCACCCGGCAGGTCACCATCGGCGGCGCCATCGGCTCCGACATCCACGGCAAGAACCATCACAGCGCCGGCAGCTTCGGCAACCACGTGGTGTCGCTGGACCTGCTGACCGCCGACGGCAAGGTGCGGACGCTGACGCCGAAGGGCGGCCGCAACGACCCCAAGGGCGCACTGTTCTGGGCGACGATCGGCGGCATGGGCCTGACGGGCATCATCCTCAAGGCCACCATCGAGATGACGCCCACCGAGACGGCGTACTTCATCGCCGACGGCGACGTCACGGGCAGCCTCGACGAGACGATCGCCTTCCACAGCGACGGTTCCGAGGCGAATTACGAGTACTCCAGCGCCTGGTTCGACGCCATCGCGGCGCCGCCGAAGCTGGGTCGCGCCGCGATTTCCCGTGGATCGCTGGCCAAGCTCGACCAGTTGCCGGCCAAGCTGCAGAAGAACCCGCTCGCGTTCGACGCGCCGCAGCTGCTGACGTTCCCGGACGTCTTCCCGAACGGCCTGGCCAACAAGTACACGTTCGGACCGATCGGCGAACTCTGGTACCGGAAGTCCGGCACCTACCGCGACAAGGTCCAGAACTTGACGCAGTTCTACCACCCGCTCGACATGTTCGGGGAGTGGAACCGCGCCTACGGCTCGAACGGCTTCCTGCAGTACCAGTTCGTGGTGCCGACGAACGCCGTCGACGAGTTCAAGGCCATCATCCGCGACATCCAGAAGTCGGGGCACTACTCGTTCCTCAACGTGTTCAAGCTGTTCGGCGAGGGCAACCAGGCGCCGCTGAGCTTCCCGATCCCGGGCTGGAACGTGTGCGTCGACTTCCCGATCAAGGCCGGCCTCAACGAGTTCGTCACCGAACTCGATCAGCGCGTGCTGAAGTTCGGCGGCCGCCTCTACACGGCCAAGGACTCGCGGACCACCGCCGAGACGTTCCACGCCATGTACCCGCGGATCGACGAGTGGATCGCCACCCGCCGCAAGTACGACCCCACCAATGTCTTCGCCTCCGATATGTCCAGAAGGTTGGAACTCTAGTGATCAACGCTGTCGGGAACCCCCAGACTCTCCTGCTGCTCGGTGGCACCTCCGAGATCGGTCTCGCCATCTGCGAGGAGTACCTGAAGAAGGCGCCGATGCGGGTGATCCTGGCCGCGCTGCCCGGCGACCCCGGTCGCGACGCCGCGGTGGCCCAGCTGAAGGCCGCGGGCGCCAATGCCGTCGACGTCATCGACTTCGACGCCGTCGACACCGAAACCCACCCGAAGGTCATCGACCAAGCGTGGGCGAAGAGTGACGTCGACGTCGCCATCGTCGCGTTCGGCCTGCTCGGCGACGCCGAAGAACTGTGGCAGAACCAGCGCAAGGCCGTGCAGATCGCCGAGGTCAACTACACCGCGGCCGTCTCGGTCGGCGTCCTGGTCGGTGAGAAGATGAAGGCGCAGGGCTTCGGCCAGATCATCGCCATGTCGTCCGCCGCCGGTGAGCGCGTGCGCCGCTCCAACTTCGTGTACGGCTCCACCAAGGCCGGCCTCGACGGGTTCTACCTCGGTCTCGGTGAGGCGCTTCGCGAGTTCGGTCCGCGCGTCCTCGTCATCCGTCCCGGCCAGGTCCGCACCCGCATGTCCGCGGACGTGAAGGAAGCCCCGCTCACCGTGAACAAGGAAGACGTGGCCAAGCTCGCCGTCGCGTCCGCGGAGAAGGGCAAGGATCTCGTCTGGGCGCCCGGCGCATTCCGGTACGTGATGATGATTCTGCGGCACATCCCGCGACCGATCTTCAAGAAGCTGCCCATCTAAGCTTCCCCCTCGTGACGGAAGCAGACGTAGCACCGGCCCGACGGTCCCTGTCGACAGCTGTCGAAATGCTGCTGGGGGCCGTCGTGGCCGCAGTGGTCGCGGCGGTCGGACTGTTCGCGTTCGCGCGCGTGCAGTGGCCGGCGTTCAACTCGTCCAACGTGACCCAGGCCGTCACCACCGTCGGCCAGGTGGTGGCCATCGCCGGTATCGCGGTGTCCGTGGTGCTCGTGCGACTGCACCGGGCTCCGCGGTTCGCCCGGCTGCTGTCGTGGGCGAGTCTGTCCGGGTTCGTGACCGTGACCCTGGGACTGCCTCTCGCCGCGACCAAGCTCTACCTGCACGGCGTGTCCGTCGACCAGGAGTTCCGCACCGAATACCTCACGCGGCTCACCGACTCGGCGACGCTGCGCGACATGACGTACGCCGACCTGCCGCCCTACTACCCCGCCGGCTGGTTCTGGTTGGGCGGGCGCGTCGCAAACCTCCTCGGCACGGCCGGCTGGGAAGCGTTCAAGCCGTACGCCATCGGATCACTCGCTGTCGCGGCCGTCGTCGCACTCGTGCTGTGGAGCAACCTGATCCGCCACGACCTGGCGATCGTCGTGTCCCTCGCGACCGCGGCACTCGTCCTGGCCTACGGATCACCCGAGCCGTACGGCGCCGTCATCACCCTCCTGATCGGCCCCGCACTCGTCCTCGCCTGGGGCGGCCTCAATCGGGTGGACGGACGCGGAGGGTGGGGCGCGGTGATCGGCACCGGGCTGTTCCTGGGACTCGCCGCCACGTTCTACACGCTGTACCTCGGACTCGCCGCCTTTGCGATCACGCTGCTCGCGGTGCTTGCGGCAGCCCTGCGGATCCGTGCGCAGAAGTCCTGGCGCGCAGCGATCGACCCGCTGGTCCGGCTGATCGTGATCGCCGCAGTATCCGGACTCCTCGCACTCACCGTCTGGCTGCCGTATCTGCTGAAGGTCGTGGGGGGTTCACCGGCGGCCTCGGGAACCGCGCTGCACTATCTGCCCGAGGCGGGAGCGCATCTGCCGCTGCCGATGATCCACTTCTCCCTCACCGGCGCACTGTGCCTGCTCGGCACTATCTGGCTCGTGGCCCGCGCGTCTTCTTCGCGGCGAGCCCAGGCACTCGGCGTCGGGGTGGTCGCCATCTACCTGTGGTCGCTGCTGTCGATGGCGGTCACCGTACTCGGCAGCACCCTTCTCTCGTTCCGGCTCGAGCCCGTGCTGATCGTCCTGCTCGGCGCGGCGGGCGTCTTCGGATTCGTCGAATTCGCAGGATGGCTCATCCTCGCGACCAGCGACAACCCGCGCGTGAAGTGGGCGGTCGTCGTGATCGGCGCGCTGGGCGCACTGTCCTTCGTCCAGAACATCCCGAAGTTCCTCGACTCCGACATCGCCGTCGCGTACACCGATACCGACGGCAACGGCGAACGCGCCGACCAGCGTCCACCCGGCGCCGCCGCCCACTACGCGGCAGTCGACGAGCTGATCCAGGCGCAGGTCCCCCGCGACCGCGACGACACCGTCGTCCTGACCGCCGACACCAGCTTCCTCAGCTTCTACCCCTACCTCGGGTTCCAGGCGCTGACGTCGCATTACTCGAATCCCCTGGCAGACTTCGCCGGACGCGCGCAGACCATCGCCGACTGGAGCGAACTCGACACCCCCGACCAACTGGTGGCCGCACTCGACTCCGCGGAGTGGCGGGCACCCGACGCGTTCGTGTTCCGTCAGGGTCCCGACGGGTACACGCTGCGCCTCGCCGAGGACGTGTATCCCAACGATCCCAACGTCCGCCGCTACACCGTCACGTTCCCGAAGGAACTGTTCGACGACCCGCGATTCACGGTGTCGGAGACCGGACCGTTCGTCGTCGTCACAAGAAACTGATCGGTCTGTTCGCGTTTACTTCGCCCTGCTCGCGGGAACTCCGCACCCAATCAGGGAGGCGGGCATTTTCCGCCCCCCGAGGGGAATTGTCGGTTCGTCGCGAGGAGCGGTCATGCCGGATGTTGTGGAGCCTCGACGTGCCGGTGGCGGTGCCGAAGACCATCTTCTCGGCACCGCCGACGGTGAGGGGGTCGTGCATGCCGGACTCGCCGTGACGATCGGAGCGATCATCGGTGTCTACGTCGGGCACTGGGCGCTTTTCGTGATCGCGTTGCTCGGTGCCGCCGTGTGGATCGCGGGCGACATCGTCATCCATGTCAGTCGACAAAGGTCGCCGGACATCAGTCCGGCGACCCCTGTCAGGCACCCTGTCGGGCGGGCTGCCTAGTTGAGCTTCTGCGGCACACCGTAAGTCATGACGGTGTCACCGTTCTCCGTCACGGCCATTGCGTACGGACGGATGGTGACCGGCCCGATAGCACCGGAGATGGAGCCATGAACTCCCTGCATCCTGACCACAGCGGCCGATCCGTCGAACTCCTGACCCTCGAGGATCGGAACAGTGGTGATTCCACCGGGCTCCAGGTCGATGTCGAGTTCCTGCGACGGAATGATGTCACCGGCGAGTTCGACGTTGGTTCCTGCATTCAGGCCCAACGTGAAGTCCGGGACGAGTCCCAGGTCGATTCCGTTGCTCGAGCCGATCGCGAACCCGAGTCCGGGCGTGTTCAGGACGATCGTCGCGCCGGCCAATGCGACCGGATAGCCGATCTGATAACCGACGGTGAGCTGAGTGCCCTCGAACTCCTCCGAATTCGGCCCGGTGATGGCGACCCCGGCGTAGCCGTTGTGGAAGAACTCCACACTGGTGGGTACGCCGTCCAGCGGCGGTACCGTCTGATACACCGTGTCGCCCTGCACGACTTCGATGCGATTTCCCTTGGAATCGATCACGGAGCTGGAATTGTCCACGCCGGCCGACGCGGTGCCATTTCCCATGACCATGGCGAGCGCGGCGATGCCTGCGACTGCCACCGAGCGTGTAAACCGTTTGTACCCAAATCGAGATGTGCTGATGTCCGTCATGCCGACCCCATTCAGAGTGCACTGCAACCGATACGAAAAAGCATGCTGAGCGTAACCAGTGGGGCAGGACAATATCCCTGTATTGATCAGAAGTTCACAAATCAACTTGATGTGACGCACGCAACAAACAGCGGATCGCAGCCCAGGAACCTCTCAGCGACCTCCGGTACCCTCGGTCGATTGACATCGACCCGAGAACCGGAGGCGCTGCTGCGTGACTGAGATACTCACCCAGGTCGAGACCACTCGGCCGGCAGAGAGCACCAGCACCACTGCTCGCCCTCTCCGCTCCCGCATCCGGCCGCACCCGGCCGACGTCGCGGCGGTCGTCTTCTACGTCGGCCTGGCCGCATTCGTGTTGGCACGCCAGTGGAAACACCTCGGGACCGGCTATCTGGTCCGTAGCGGCCAGGACCAGACGATGTGGGAGTGGTTCTTCGCCGTCGCCGCACGATCGCTGGTCCACCTGGAGAATCCGCTGTCCAGCGACCTCCAGAACTATCCGCTCGGCGTCAACCTGATGGGCAACACGGCGATGTTCGGCATCAGCATCCCGCTGGCGCCCGTCACGCTGCTGTTCGGGCCGAACGTCACGTTCACACTCGCACTCACACTTGGCCTGTCGGGCACCGCAATTGCCTGGTACCGGGTGTTCTCCCGGCACGTGGTGTCGTCACGATTCGCGGCCGCCGTCGGCGGTGGCCTGTGCGGTTTCGCGCCCGCCCTGATCTCGCATACCAACGGGCACCCCAATTTCGTCGCATTGTTCCTGCTGCCGTTCATCGCACTGGCCGTGATCCGGTTGGGCAGCGGCGTGCGCCCAGTGCGCGACGGCATCGTCCTGGGTCTGCTGATCGCTTATCAGATCTTCCTCGGCGAAGAACCCCTGCTGATCTACGCATTGGCGTTCGCGGTCTTCGGTTGTGCCTTCGCGGCATCCCGCCCGCGGACGGCGTTCGCGGCGGCCAAGCGCAGCATCAAGGGGTTCGCGGTCGCGGGCGGAGTCGCGCTGGCCATCGCCGCGGTGCCCCTGTGGTGGCAGTTCTTCGGACCCGACAGCTACCGGGCGATCGAGCACGGACCGGTCGGCAACGACACCGAATCATTCACGAGTTTCCCCACGTCTTCGCTGGCCGGCGAACCGGGGTCCGCCGAGTTCAGCATGAACGCGACCGAGGAGAACGCGTACTTCGGCTGGCCCCTGCTGATCCTCCTCGGCCTGTCGGCCCTGTGGTTGTGGCGCATGCCCCTCGCTCGCGCCGCGGCCGCGACGGTCGCCCTGATGGGTGTCCTGTCGCTCGGAACGTCACTGACCATCGGTGGCTGGGACACCGGAATTCCCTTGCCGTGGAAGCTGATTTCCCACCTCCCCCTCCTCGAATCCGTGCTCGAATCGCGGTTCGCGATGGGCTGTCTGCCCGCCGCCGCACTGCTCCTCGCACTGGGCACCGACCGCGCCCTGGCGTCCGCTCGCGAAGGCCAGCGGACCACCACCCTGCTGTGGGTGGGCTGGCTCGCCGTGGCGCTGCTTCCGCTGGCCCCCACGCCACTCGCGGTCGTGCAGCGCGACACCGCGCCGAACTTCTTCGCCGACGGCACGTGGCGGGACTACGTCACCGACGGTTCGGTCGTCACGGTGCCGCTCCCCTCCCCGGAGAACGCGCGGATGCTGCGGTGGCAGACCGAACAGGATCTCGCATTCCCCATCGCCGGTGGGTATTTCGTCGGGCCGGCCGGCAGTGAACAGCGGGGCAAGTACGGGCCCGACGACCGCCCCACCGCCCTGCTCCTCGCCTCCGCCCAATCGTCCGGACAGGTGCCCGCCATCGACGACGCGACGAAGGCGCAGGCGCTGGCGGATCTGAAGTTCT
Organism: Rhodococcus jostii NBRC 16295; assembly: GCF_001894825.1. GTDB lineage: Bacteria > Actinomycetota > Actinomycetes > Mycobacteriales > Mycobacteriaceae > Rhodococcus_F > Rhodococcus_F jostii. The sequence goes on from NZ_BCWY01000080.1 coordinate 8,419, forward strand.
GGAACGCCGACGTCCTGGTGCTACCGCACACCCAGAACGACCGCGTGCTGCGCGAGACGGTCCGTCAGCTCGTCGGGTCTCCCGCCAGGTCCGTCGACGGCGTGTGGGTGTGGGATGTGCGGGCGCTGACGTAGGAAACATATACCGCGTCAATGGCCTTCGGCCCCGTGAGTACTTGTCAACCGCCCGCGGTTAACAAGTACTCACGGGTGGCGGAGCCACAATCGCCTAACATCGTCCTGTGCCATCACAGCCGTCGCCGCCCGACCTTCGCAGCATCCGCACTTCCAGGCTCGTCGCGATCGTCACCGGTCTGATCGGTTTCGTTCTCGCGCTGGCCACCCCGTTCCTGCCGGTGAAGCAGGATGCCGCGTCGATCGACTGGCCGCAGGGCGGCACCCTGAACAGTGTCGAGGCACCGCTCGTCTCGTACACACCGCTGGACATGCAGGTGAGCGTCCCCTGCTCGGCCTTCGCCCAACTCGGGTCCGACGGCGGCACCGTCGTCTCGACGCTCCCGAACCGGGCACCCGACTTCGAGAAGAACGGCCTCGTCGTCAGGTCCGGCGCCGACGGCACGGTCCACGTGTCGATTCGCGGCATGTCGCTGATCTCGGCGACCGCCGCGGACCTCCAGGGCTGCACCGGACTCACCGTCACCTCCGACTACCAGCGGACGTCCGCCGAGGTCACGGGCACCGCGGAACCCGTCACCGCTTCCATCGAGGGCGATCAGCGCCCGCAGATGGTCGGCCTGTTCACCGACCTCGAGGGTGCCGCGCCGGCGGGGTTGAACGTGCACGTCCACCCCGACTCCCGGTTCTCGTCGAGCCCCACCCTCCTCAAACTGCTGGCGATGATCGTGTGCGTCCTCGCGACGCTGACGTCGCTGTACGCGCTGCACCGGGTCGACGGCATCGACGGTCGACGCGCCCGCCGCTTCCTGCCCGCGCACTGGTGGAAGTTCACCGGCGTCGACGCCGTCGTGATCGGGACGCTGCTGCTGTGGCACGTGGTCGGCGCCAACACCTCCGACGACGGCTACCTCCTCGGCATGGCCCGCGTCTCGGAGCATTCCGGGTACATGGCCAACTACTTCCGCTGGTTCGGCGTCCCCGAGGCGCCGTTCGGGTGGTCGTACGAACTGCTCGCGGCGCTGGCGAAGGTGAGCACCGCGAGCATGTGGATGCGGCTGCCGACGCTGCTGGCGGCCCTCCTCTGCTGGATGGTGATCAGCCGGGAGGTCATCCCCCGGCTCGGTGTGGCCGTGCGCCGCAACAGAACTGCCCTCTGGACCGGCGGCCTGGTCTTCCTGGCGTTCTGGCTGCCGTACGACAACGGTTTGCGCCCGGAACCGGTGATCGCGCTCGGTGCCCTCCTCACGTGGTGTTCGATCGAGCGCGCCATCGCCACCGGACGACTGCTGCCCGGTGCGGTCGCCGTGCTCATCGCCGCGTTCTCGCTCGCTGCCGGACCGTCGGGCCTGATCTGTATCGCCGCCCTCATCGCGGGTGCCCGGCCGATCCTGCAGATCGTGATGGCGCGCGGCCACCGGGTCGGATTCGCGTCCCAGATCCTGCCGATCCTCGCCGCGGGAACCGTGGTGATGGTGGCCGTCTTCGCGGATCAGACGCTGGCGACGGTGCTCGAATCGACCCGGGTGCGCACCGCCCTCGGCCCCAACGTCGCCTGGTTCGACGAGCGGCTGCGCTGGGATTCGCTCATGGGGATCTCGCCGGACGGTTCGCTGGCCCGCCGATTCGGCGTGTTCGTGATGCTGCTGTGTGTGGTGGTCTGCGTGATGCTGATCCTGCGTAAGGGGAAGGTGCCCGGGACCGCGATCGGACCGTCCCGCCGCATCCTCGGCATCGTGTTCGCGTCGCTGCTGCTGATGATGTTCACGCCCACCAAGTGGACGCACCACTTCGGTGTGTACGCGGGCCTCGCGGGCTCGGTGGCGGTGCTCGCCGCGGTCGGGGTGGGGGCCGCGAGCATCCGGTCCAAACGCAACCGCACCCTGTTCGCCGCGGGCGTCCTGTTCATCCTCGCGGTGGCGTTCACCGGCTCCAACGGCTGGTGGTACGTGTCCAGCTACGGCGTCCCCTGGTGGGACAAGCCGCCGATGATCGCCGGCAAGGGCTTCTCCACCCTCTTCCTGGGCCTCACGGTGCTCACCCTGCTCCTCGCCGCCTGGTACCACGTCCGCGAACCGTACGAGAACGGCACGAAACCCAACGGCAAGCGCGCCCGGATGCTCGCGCCGTCTCCGCTGACCGTCGCGGCCGGTGCCGTCGTCCTGTTCGAGGTGCTGTCGCTGCTCAAGGGCGCCGTCGCGCAGTACCCCGGGTACTCCATCGCGAAGGCCAACATCGAGTCGGTGACCGGCGGCACGTGCGCCCTCGCCGACGAGGTTCTCGTCGAAACCGACCCGACCGCGGCCCTGCTGCAGCCGCTCACCCCCGTCACCGACCCGAACGGCGCCGGCGCCTTCGCCGCGACCACGGCGGAGGGTTTCACCCCCAACGGCATCGCCGACGACCTCACCGCCGACTCCGAGAAGATCGCCACCGGCGGCGCCAACACCGTCGACACCGAGACCGATGAGACGACGACGGGCACCAGCTCCGGCACCGGCGGCGGCACCGAGGCCACCGCCGGCGTCAACGGCAGCACCGTGACGCTGCCGTTCGGCCTCGATCCCGCCCGCACCCCGGTTCTCGGCAGCTACCAGTCGGGCGGGGAGCAGAAACCCGCCGCCCTCACCACCGGCTGGTACGGACTGCCCGAGCGCAGCGACGACGCACCGATCCTCACCCTCTCGGCCGCCGGACGCATCCGGTCGGTCGATGCCGACGGCGTCGTCACCCCCGGTCAGAGACTGAAGGTCGAGTACGGTGTCACCGGTCCCGACGGATCGGTCACCGCGCTCGGCACCGTCGACCCGATCGACATCGGGCCGTCGCCGTCGTGGCGCAACCTGCGTGTGCCGCTGGATCAGCTCCCCGCCGAGGCGAACACGGTCCGGCTGGTCGCGGACGACCCGGACACCGACCCGGGCCAGTGGCTGGCGGTCACGCCGCCCCGGCTGCCGAAGATGCAGACGCTGCAGACCGTCGTCGGCTCCAGCGACCCGGTGCTCCTCGACTGGGCCGTCGGGCTCGCGTTCCCGTGCCAGCGACCCTTCGACCACCGCTACGGCGTCGCCGAGGTCCCGGAGTGGCGGGTGCTGCCCGACCGCATCGGCGCCGAGTCCACGAACGCCTGGCAGGACAAGTTCGGCGGCGGGCCGCTGGGCTGGACCGACCAGCTCCTGTCGGCGAGCACCCTGGCCACGTACCTGTCGAACGACTGGGACCGCGACTGGGGCTCGCTCGAGCAGTACACACCGCTCGACGAGTCGGCGACACCGGCGCACGTGGAGTCCGAACAGGTGACCAGGTCGGGTACCTGGTCGGCCGGACCGGTGCGCTACCAATAGGCAGGGCTCTACCGTCTGGTAGCCACGGATATGCCTCCTCAGGTTCCTGACATACCATCGACAACCGTGCCCGACGCTCTGACAACTCCCGTCTCCGAACCCGAAGCCTCTTTGCCGCCTGCTCGCCAGGACCGGCGGAGTGAGTTCCGGACCGCTCGTCTGGTTGCCATCGTCACCGGCCTCATCGGGTTCGTGCTGGCAGTGGCCGCCCCGTTCATGCCGGTCCAGCAGACCACCGCGGCCGTGAACTGGCCGGAGAACGGCGTCGTCGGCGACGTCGAGGCTCCGCTGATGTCGCAGGTACCAGTCGACCTGTCGGCGACCATTCCGTGTTCCGCGGTGGCCCAACTGCCCCCGCAGGGCGGAATCCTGCTGGCGACGGCGCCCGCGCAGGGCGAGGGTGCGGCGCTGAACGCGATGTTCGTGCGCGTGTCCGACAAGTCCGTGGACGTGCTCGACCGCAACGTGACGATCGCGACGGCACCGCGCGAACAGGTGCAGTCGAGCGCCTGCTCCGAGATCCGCATCACATCGAACATCGACGCGACGTCCGCCGAGTTCGTCGGCCTCACCACCCCGACCGGCGTCCCCATCGCCGGCTCCCTCACGGGCGACCTCCGTCCCCAAGTGGTGGGCGTGTTCAGCGACCTCCGCGACGGGGCGGCGCCGGCGGGCCTGTCGTTCACGATGAACGTCGACTCCCGGTTCTCGTCGAGTCCCACGATCATCAAGCTCGTCGCCATGATCGTGGCCCTCCTCACCACGGCCATCGCCCTGGTCGCCCTCGGCCGCCTCGACGGCACCGACGGGCGCGGGCACCGCAACTTCCTCCCGTCGCACTGGTGGAAGTTCACCGGACTCGACACGCTCGTCGTGGGCACGCTGGTGCTCTGGCACTTCATCGGCGCCAACACCTCCGACGACGGCTACCTGCTCACCATGGCCCGCGTCTCCGACCACGCCGGGTACATGGCCAACTACTTCCGCTGGTTCGGTGTGCCCGAGGCGCCGTTCGGCTGGTACTACGACGTCCTCGCGGCGATGGCGAAGATCTCGACGGCCAGTCCGTTCATGCGGCTGCCCGCGCTCATCGCCGGCATCCTGTGCTGGATGGTGATCAGCCGGGAGGTCGCTCCCCGCCTCGGCCGGTCCGTGCGGCGGAACAAGGTCGCGTTGTGGACGGGCGGCCTCGTCTTCCTGTCGTTCTGGCTGCCCTTCAACAACGGCCTGCGGCCCGAGCCCATCGTGGCGCTCGGCGCCCTGCTCACGTGGTGTTCCATCGAGCGTTCCATCGCCACCGGACGTCTCCTCCCCGCGGCTGTCGCGGTGCTGATCGGCGCGTTCACTCTGGCGGCCGCCCCCACGGGCCTCATGTGTGTGGCTGCCCTGCTCGCCGGCGCCCGCCCGCTCGTCCGCATCGTCGTCAAACGCCACCGCCAGGTGGGGACGCTGCCGCTACTGGCTCCGATCGCGGCCGCAGGAGCGATAGTCCTGGTGGTCGTGTTCGCCGACCAGACCCTGGCCACCGTCATGGAGGCCACCCGGGTCCGCACCCTGATCGGCCCGAACCTCGAGTGGTACAAGGACTTCCTGCGCTACTACTACCTGTTCGTCCCGACCGTCGACGGGTCCGTGGCGCGCCGCTTCGCGTTCCTGACGATGATCCTGTGCCTGCTGACGACACTGTTCATCCTGTTGCGCCGCAAGCGGATTCCCGGCGCCGCCACCGGCCCGTCCTGGCGTCTGCTCGGTGTCGTGTTCGGCACGATCTTCTTCATGATGTTCAACCCCACCAAGTGGACCCACCACTTCGGGGCGTACGCGGGTATCGCCGGTTCACTGGCCGCACTCACCGCCGTCGCGGTGTCGGCGTCCGCGCTGCGGTCGCGCCGCAACCGCACGATCTTCCTGGCCGGGCTGCTGCTCATGCTGGCCCTGACGTTCGCAGGCATCAACGGGTACTGGTACGTCTCGAGCTACGGCGTGCCGTGGTTCGACAAGCCCGTCTCCATCGGTGGGCGACAGTCCAACACGTTCTTCCTCGTCCTGTTCGGACTGGCCGTCGCACTGGCCGCCTGGCAGTACCTGCGCGAGGGATTCGCTGCGCCACCCGTCCGCGCGAACACCGAGAAGGGCAGGCGGATCAGGAAATTCGCTGCCGCCCCGCTCACCGTCATCGCCGGCATCATGGTGCTGTTCGAGGTCCTCTCCCTCCTCAAGGGCGCCGTCTCGCAGTACCCGGCGTACTCGCTGGCCCGCTCCAACTTCGACTCCCTGACCGGTCAGACGTGCGGCCTCGCCGAGGACGTCCTCGTCGAAGGCGACACCAACGGCGGAAACCTCACACCCCTCGCCGATCCCGGGCAGCCGCTCGCGAACCCCGCCGACCCGCTCGGCGGCGCGAACCCCGTCGGCTTCTCCCCCAACGGGGTGCCGTCCGACCTGACCGCCGACTACGTCGAGGTCAAGCAGGGCATGGGCAACACCGACAATCAGAGCGTCGGCCCCAGCTTCGAAACCGGATCGAGTGCTGGAACCAGCGGCGGCACCGGACGCGTCGGCGTCAACGGCAGCGACGCCAAACTGCCGTTCGGACTCGATCCCGGCACCACCCCCGTGATGGGCAGCTACCAGGAAGGCGTCCAGGAACCGGCCACACTGTCGTCCAGCTGGTACGCACTCCCCGAACGCAGCGACGACACCCCGCTGATCGTCATGTCGGCAGCAGGACGCATCTGGTCGGTCGACCCCACCGGTGCCCTCACCTACGGCCAGTCGCTGCTCCTCGAATACGGCAAACGTCAGCCCGACGGCACCGTCCAGGCCCAGGGCACCTACCTGCCCAAGGACATCGGGCCGGCACCGTCGTGGCGCAACCTGCGCGTCCCGATCGGCGAGCTGTCCCCCGACGCCGACGCCGTCCGGATCGTCGCCAACGACCCCAACCTCACCGGCGACCAGTGGCTCGCATTCACCCCGCCGCGGGTACCGAAGCTCGAGACCCTCAACTCGACGATCGGCAGCTCACAGCCGGTGCTGCTGGACTGGGCGGTGGGCCTGCAGTTCCCCTGCCAGCGTCCGTTCGACCACCAGTACGGCGTCGCGGAAATGCCCAACTACCGCATCCTCCCCGACCGCCCACTGGCCGTCAGCTCCACCGACACCTGGCAGTCCGCGGAGAACGGCGGCCCCCTCGGGTTCACCGAGCTCCTCGCCAGCGCCACCGCCATCCCCACCTACATGCGGGACGACTGGGGGCGCGACTGGGGCTCCCTCGAACGCTTCGACCGGTACTTCCCGAACGCCACCGCGGCCACCGTCGACACCGACACCGCAACCCGCTCGGGACTGTGGAACCCCGGCACCCTGCGGGTGTACGACAGCCCGTAACGGTTCCGCTCGGCTCGCGTCGGTGCGGGCTTGCGTCGCGCGCTCGGCTTGCGTCGCGCGCTCGGCTTGCATCGCCCGCTCGGCTTGCATCGCCCAATGTGACATTCGTTCCGTCTGACTGAACGAATGTCGCATCGGGCGCCGCGACGGGCGGTCCGACACGACGGAAACGGGTGCTCCGCGGTGGAGTTGTCCACAACTTCCCGTCCATCCACAGGGCAATTTCCGACATGGGCTTTCCGGCGACGGGCCGATTCGCCCACGGCATGCTCGGACCCATGCGAAGAGGAACCTGGGCCGAAGACCCTTCTGCGATAGCCGCCGTCAGCCGGGACGGGGTGATCCGCGCCGCCACCCTCGAGCGACTCGGCGTCGCGAAGGGCACCATCTCCTCGCGCTGCAACGACGGCGGTCCCTGGCAGCGGATCCTCCCCGGCGTCGTGCTGCTGCACAACGGGCCACCGACGACGCTGCAGCGCAATCTCGCGGCCCTTGAATACGGCGGCCCGGACGCGCTGCTGTCGGGGCACGCCGCCCTGGCCGCGTTCGGCTACACCGCTTCGGCGTCCAGGAACGACGTGCTACTGCTCATCCCGTCGTCGCGGCATCGCCGGGACTGGTCGTACGTGAAGGTCGAGCGCACCTGGCGCATGCCCGAACCGGTCCACCGGGGCCTCCTACGCCTCGCCCCGCCGGCGCGCAGCCTCCTGGACGCCGGACGTCGCACCGTCCAGGCGGACAGCTGCCGTGCACTCCTCGCCGGCGGCATCCAGCGCGGCGACGTCACGGTCGACGAACTCGCACGCGAACTCGCGCAGGGCAGCGACCGCGGAAGCCGCCTGCCTCGGGCGGTCCTGCGGGATCTGAGCGACGACGCGCATTCCGTCGCCGAGGTCCACGCGCAAAGGCTGTATGCGACGAGCGGGCTGCCGCCGATGCGGCACAACGTGGACGTGCTGTCAGCCGCCGGGCTGTGGATCGCGCGACCCGACGGCTGGCTGGACGACGTCGCCGTCGCCTGGGAGATCGACTCGCTCAAGTACCATTTCTCGCCCGAGTTACATGAGGCGACGGTCCGGCGGCGGGCACGGATGCAGCGCGAGGGGATCATCGTCGTGACGCATCTGCCCAGGCAGATTCAGACCGACCCGTCGACGGTTCTCGCGGATCTGCGCGCCGCGTACTCGCTGGCCGCGTCACGCCCGCGGCCGCCGGTATTCGTCCACACCGAGCCGAACCTGCGGTCGGCATGAGTCCCCGCCGCGCCCGATGTGGCATCGGTGCAATCGCACTGTGCGACATCGGGCGAGCCGGGGAAAACGAACTAAAGGGGCATCAGGTCGTGCTTGCGCGGGTTGCGCTGCACCTTCTTGTCGCGCAGCATCGTCAGCGCCTTGCGGATCTCGAGGCGGGTGGTCGCGGGCTCGATGACCGCGTCGATGTACCCGCGCTCGGCGGCGATGTACGGCGTCGCGATGTTCTCATTGTAGAAGTTGATCAGCTGCCGGCGCACCGCGGGAGCGTTCTCACCCGCAGCCTCGATCTGCCGGCGGCCGATGAGGTCGACAGCGCCCTCGGCGCCCATCACCGCGATCCGGGCGGTGGGCCACGCGAAGTTGATGTCGGCGCCCAGCTGCTTCGAGCCCATCACGGCGTAGGCACCGCCGTACGCCTTGCGGATCACGACCGTCACCTTCGGCACCGTCGCCGTCACGAACGCGAAGATGAACCGGCCACCGCGCTTGATGACGCCGATCCGCTCCTGCTCGAGGCCCGGGAGGAATCCCGGGGTGTCGACCGCGAACACCAGCGGGATGTCGAAGGCGTCGCAGATACGGATGAAATGAGCCGCCTTGTCGGACGCCGCAGCGTCGAGCGCACCCGCCGCCACCAGCGGCTGGTTGGCGATCACTCCGACAGTGCGACCATCCACCCGGGCGAAGCCGGTGATGATGTTCAGCGCGACCTGCCCGCCGATCTCGTGGAACTCACCGTCGTCGAAGATCCTCAGCAGGATGTCGTGCATGTCGTAGCCGGCGTTGTCGGCGTCCGGGATGAACGTGTCCAGATCGCGGTCCGACGCCGTGATCTCCGGTTCGAGACCCGGGTTGACGACCGGCGGCTTCTCCATGCAGCTCGACGGCAGGAAGCTGAGGTACTCGCGCACCCACTGGAACGCCGCCTTCTCGTCCGGCGCGACGTGGTGCAGGTTGCCGTACTGGGCCTGGTTCCGGGCGCCGCCGAGTTCCTCGAGGCTGACGTCCTCGCCGGTGATCTTCCGGACCACGTCGGGTCCGGTGACGAACATGTACGACTCCTCGGTGGCCACCAGGACGTCGGTGTTGATCGGTGCGTAGACCGCGCCGCCCGCGCACTTGCCGAGGATCATCGAGACCTGCGGGCACATGCCGGACAGCGGCTCCTGCCGGCGGCCGAGCTCCGCGTACCAGGCCAGCGAGGTCACGGCGTCCTGCACCCTGGCTCCGCCCGAGTCGTTGATGCCGACGCAGGGGCAGCCGATCTTGGCGGCGAACTCCATGATCGCGGCGACCTTGCGGCCGAACATCTCACCGACGGAACCGCCGAACACGGTCTGGTCGTGCGAGAACACCGCGACGGGGCGACCGTCGACGGTGCCGTGGCCGGTGACGACGCCGTCGCTGTAGAGGGCGTTCGGGTCACCGGGCTGACGCATCAGGCCGCCGACCTCGATGAAACTTCCCGGGTCGAGCAGCATGTCGATGCGTTCGCGCGCGCTCGGGATGCCCTTCTTCGCACGCTTGGCAACAGCCACGTCGCCCGCGGGTTCCTTTGCCAGTTCGAGCTTTTCGCGCAGTTCGGCAAGCTTCTCTGCGGTGGTGGTGGTCACTGATGCGCTCCGGTTCCGGCGGCCTGGATCGCCGACAGCTTCTTGGTGAGGTCGGCACCGACCTTCGAGATGTACGGCTCGTCGACGATCTGGATGTGATCGCCGCCCACGTGGATGATCTCCAGGTTCTTCACCGCGTCACCCCAGCCGCCGTCCGGCTTGCGGGTCTTGAACGCGGGCTCCAGGTTCATCACGTCGTCGTGGTAGCGGTCGGCCATGTACAGGACGACGTCGCCGTCGTACTGCTCCAACTCGGCGGTCTGGATCGCCCGGTTGTCGAGCCACGACGTCCGCTGGTGCTCGATGATCCCGCCCGGAATCTTCGTGCCGCTCAGCTTGAGCAGTTCTGTGAGGATCTTGATCTGCTCCTCGTCGCTCTCCGCCGCCGCGAGCTTGTCGTACGGCAGTGGGTAGTCCACGTTGTATGTCTTCTTCGCGAATGCGGCGTACCGCTGCCAGCGCTTACGGATCTCGTCGGGAGTGTCCTCGACCTTCTCCCCGGCCATCACCGTGTCGATCAGTCCGACGATCCGGACGTCCGCACCCGACTCACGGAGCAGCTTCGCCACCGCGTATGCCAGCACGCCGCCCAGCGACCAGCCGTACAGCACGTACGGTCCGTCACCTTGGATCTCGCGGATCAACGGCAGGTACTCGGCCGCCCGGACGTCGATCGGCCCCTCCGTGCGCTCGAACCCGTACATCGGCGTGCCCGCGGGCAGACGCTTCAGCAGCGGTTCGTACGCGACGGTCGACCCACCGGCCGGGTGGAACACGAACACGGGGACGGCGTCGGATCCCTCCGGGCGGGGCCGCAGTGCGCGGACCAGCCCGTCGATCTTGCCGGAGTCCTCGAGGAATCCGCGCACCACGTTGGCCAGTTCCTCGATGGTGGTGGAGTCGAGGACGTCGTCGAAGGTGATCCCACCGTTCGCGCGTTCCGACAACCGGGCCGCGAGCTTCTCCGCCTGCTCGTCGTTAAGGATCGGCAGCGTGTTGAAGATGCCCTTGGCGGACTCACCGGTGACGACGGCCCACGTCGCGAACGTCAGGCGCTCGGCCGCGTCGCGCGGCGGAACGTCGGAACCGCTCCCGTCGGCGAACGCTTCCGTGCTGCCCGTCTCGGGCGCCTCCGCGGTCTCCGGCACCGGGGTGTCCGCGATGATCGCCTCGGCCTCCGCCTCCACCGAGGTGTCCTCGGCGTCGAGCGTGGACTCGAAAACACCCTCGGCCTCAGAAACCTCCGTATCAAGGTCGGCCTCGGCGGCCTCGGCTGCGTCGGCTGCCTCCTTCTCGGCCTTCTGCTGGTCCGCCAGCGCCTGCACCTCTTCGCGGTTCTCGACCGCGTAGCGCAGGTACTTGGCTACCTCCATCAGGTTGGCATCCTTGACGGCCTGCAGCTGCAGCTGCGGGATGTCGAACTCGTACTCGACACGATTCTTGATGCGGACGGCCATCAGCGAATCGAGGCCCAGCTCGATGAGCGGGATCTCGGCGGGCAGATCTTCCGGTGCGTAGCCCATCGACTCGGCGACGATCAGCGCGAGCCGGTCTTCCAGCGTCTGCGAACCGTTCCGATCCCACTTGTCGCCGATGTCCTCGACGACCTCCGGCAGCTCCTCCACCGGGGAGGTGGATTGCACGGGTGCCGTGAGGACGGGTTGGGGCAGAGCCTCACCGGACGTGACGGCGGCGTCGAACAGCAGCGTGAAGGTCGCGCCGCTCTTCGCGTGGACCTGCAGCGACGCACCACCCGGATGCGGATTGAGCGTGGTGGTGAGCGTTCCCTCTGCGGGAACGTGAGCGTGCAGGACGGACGCGGCGAGCGTCACGTCCGACAGCACCTGGGACGCGGCGGCGGTGACCAGAGCGGGCAGGTCGGTGACCGCACCGGCCTGGACCTCCCACACGTGGCGGCCGTCCGGCAGCGACACGTGCGCGCCCGGGACACGGGTGTTGCCGCTCGAGTCGATCCGGGTCTCCACCCAGTACGGCTTGCGGATCCACGCGGTGCGCGGAACGGCGGCGAAGTCACCCTCGGGAAGCAGCGACGACAGGTCGACGGCGTGCCCGTGCACGTACAGCTGCGCGAGTGCCGCGAGGACACCGAGCGGCTCGTCCTCCTTGCGCTTGAGCGTCTGGATGAGCTGCATGTCGTGCAGCCCGGCGTCGAAGGCGGTGGCCGCCACGGACATCAGGGCCACCGGGTTGGGCGCCAGCTCCACGAACGTGGTGTGCCCGCTGCCCACGGCGAGGCGGACCGCGTTGGTGAAGTAGACGCTGTGGCGCAGACCCTTGGTCCAGTACTCCTCGCGGTGGATCGGCTCGTGGCCGGCGCGGTAGTACGTGTCCTGGTCGACCGAGGAGTACACGCCCAGCTTCAGCTTGGTCGGCTCGATGCCTGCCAGTTCCGCGGCCAGCTCGCCCAGCAGCGGATCGACCTGCGAGGTGTGGCTGGCGCCCTTCGTCTTGAGGACGCGGGCCATCTTCTCCTCACCCTCGGCGCGCGCGACGATGGCGTTGACCTCGGGCTCCGGCCCACCGATCACGGTGTGCGTCGGGGCCGCGTACACGCAGACCTCGAGGTGCGGGAAGTCGGTGAGGACGGTCTCGATCTCGGACGCGCTGTACTCGACGAGCGCCATCAACCGGATGTCGTCGCCCTCGAGCGTGGCCTCGGCCTCGCCCATGAGCCGGGACCGCGCGCAGATCACCCGCACGGCGTCCTCGAGCGGCAGGCCGCCCGAGATGTACGCCGCCGCGGCCTCACCCATCGAGTGGCCGACGACGGCCTCGGCCTCGGCGCCGTGGTGACGCAGCAGCGCCGCCAGGCCGATCTGGATGGTGAAGATGCCGACCTGAGAGGTCTCGACGTCGTAGTCGATCGCGTCGTCGAGGAACTTCTCCTTCATGGAGTAGCCGGCCTCGTCCTCGATCAGCGCATCGACCTCGTCGATGGCCGCGGCGAAGACCGGGTTCTCCTGATAGAGCTGCTTGGCCATCTTGCGGTGTTGCGAACCGAAGCCCGACAGAACCCAGACGGCGCCCTTCGACGACGGCGAGTCCGCGGAGAACACACCCTGCCCGGGCTTGCCGGCGGCGACGGCGCGCAGACCGGTGATGGCCTCGGCGCGGGTCTTCGCCAGCACGGCGGCACGCGAGCGGCCGTGGTTGCGGCGCGCGAGAGCGCGGGCGACATCGGTGAGCGGCGTGGTGCTGCCCTCTTCCGTCTCCAGCCAGTCGGCCAGTTCCGCGGCGGCACGACGGCGCCGCGACGGCAGCGCACCCGACACCGCGAGAACGACCGTCGGCTCAATGGTCTCGGCCACCGATTCCTGGCCGGGAACCACTTCCTGGGCGGGAACCACTTCCTGGGCGGGAACGACGCCGTCGACGGGCTCGGCCGTGTCGTCGACGGCAGGGCCGGTGTACTCGCGCACGACGACGTGCGCGTTGGTGCCACCGAAACCGAATCCGGACACACCGGCGACGGCGGACCCGGTGTAGCGCGGCCACGCCGCGCCCTCCGGGATGACCTGCAGGTGCGCCTTGTCGAACGCGATGTACGGGTTGGGTCCGGCGAAGTTCAGCGTCGGCGGCAGGGTGTCTTCCTGCATCGACAGCACGACCTTGATCAGACCCGCGGCGCCGGCGGCGGCCTCGAGGTGACCGAAGTTGGTCTTGGCCGAACCGAGCAGCGCCGGCTTGTCGTCGGCGCGCCCACGACCGACGACGCGTCCGAGCGCGTCGGCCTCGATGGGATCGCCGAGGATGGTGCCGGTGCCGTGCGCCTCGATGTAGTCGACCCCGGCCGGGTTGATGCCCGCGTCGCGGTAGGCGTGCCGCAGGACGTCGGCCTGCGCATCGGGATTGGGTGCCGCGAGACCGTTCGAGCGACCGTCCTGATTGACCGCGCTGCCGGCGATGACGGCGAGGATCTCGTCGCCGTCACGCTCGGCGTCCTCGAGACGCTTGAGGACGACGAGACCGCCGCCCTCGGCGCGGATCATGCCGTCTGCGTCGGCGGAGAACGCCTTGATGCGGCCGTTGGGGGCCATCACACCCAGCTGGTCGAAGCCCAGCGTCGCGGGTGGGGCCACGAGCATGTTGACGCCGCCGGCGAGCGCGAGATCCGACTCACCGGTCCGCAGCGAGCGCACCGCCTGGTGCACCGCCACGAGCGACGACGAGCACGCCGTGTCGAGGGCGATGGACGGTCCGCGGAAGTCGTAGAAGTAGGAAACGCGGTTGGCGACGATGGACGTCGACGTGCCGGTCAGTGCATACGGGTGCGCGTGGACGGGATCGCTGACCGCGAGCAACTGGTAGTCGTTGGCCGAGCTGCCGATGAACACACCGACCTGCTCTCCCTTGAGGTCGCTGGCCGGGATGCGGGCATGCTCGAGCGCCTCCCACGTCAGTTCCATCGCCAGACGCTGCTGCGGATCGACGTTCGCGACCTCCAGCGGGGACATCGCGAAGAATTCCGCGTCGAAGGTCTTCACGTCGTCGAGGTAGCCACCCTGGGTGTTGGCCTTCTCGACCGCGGCCTTGATCTGCGGGTCGGAGGTGAACTCCTCCCAGCGGCCCTCGGGCAGGTCGGAGATGCCGTCGCGGCCCTCGGCCAGCATCTGCCACATCTCGGCAGGAGTCTTTCCCGCCCCGGGGAACCGCGACGCCAGGCCGACGATCGCGATGTCGTGTGCGTCGGACGTCGTCGCCGACGCGTAGTACGCGGCGTCGGCCGAGTCGTCGGGCTGCTCGGGTTCGCCCTCGATGATGCGGGTGGCCAGCGACGCGATGGTGGGGTGCTGGTACGCGACCGTCGCCGTGAGCGTGACACCGACCAGTTCCTCGATCTCGCCGCTGAGTGCGACGGCGTCGCGAGACGACAGACCGAACTCTTCCATCGGGCGGTCGTCGGTGATCTGACCGACCGGTTGCCCGGTTGCGTCGGCAATCCAGTTACGCAGCCAGTCGCGCAGCTGCGCGACCGTCATGTCACCTGTGCTGCCGGTGACATTCCCCGTCGCTTCGCTCGCCCCGACCCGGTCATCATCTTTTTCAGCCATCAACTCACCAAGCTACCTGTCAGGAAGTGGACTATTCGGAAACGCTATCGGGGAACGCCGTCTGCGTGTATCCGCCGCGCAGGGTGCCTTCGATGTAGCTCGCCTTGCACGCGCGGCGGGCGATCTTGCCGCTCGACGTGCGGGGAATCGAGCCCGCGGGCACCAGCAGGATGTCGCGCGCGGTGATCCCGTGCCTGCTCGACAGCGCAGCCCGCACCGTGTCGGCGACGGGCTGGGGCTCTGCCTTACCCGCACCCGGTGCGCGCTCGGCGACGATCACGAGCTGCTCCGAGGAGTCGTCCGCGTCGTAGTTCAGGCCCGAATGGGTGTTCTCGAACACGACGGCGGGCAACTGGTTGGCCGGGACCGCGAACGCGGCGACGAAGCCGGGACGCAGCGCCCCGCTGGCCTCCTGCGCCGAGAACTCGAGGTCCTGCGGGTAGTGGTTGCGGCCGTCGACGATCACGAGGTCCTTGACGCGGCCCGTGATGAACAGCTCGCCGTCGATGTAGACGCCGTAGTCGCCGGTACGCATCCAGTTGGCGTCGTCGGGCGTGCCCTCCGCGTGGCTGCCCTCGGCGAGCCGGTTGGTGAGCTTGTTGTGGAACGTCTCGGCGGTCTCGTCGGTACGGCCCCAGTACCCGATGCCGATGTTCTCGCCGTGCAACCAGATCTCACCGACCCGGTCGGCGGGCTGCTCGATGCGGGACTCCGGGTCGACGATCGCGGCCCACTGGCTGCGCGCGACGTACCCGCAGGACACCTGCGGGATGGCGTTCTCGGCGTCCTGGTCCACCTTCACGACGCGGCCGGCGTTGAGTTCGTCGCGATCGACGTAGATGACGCGGGCCTCGTCCGAGTGCCTGGTGGCAGACACGAACAGGGTGGCCTCGGCCATGCCGTACGACGGCTTGATCGCCGTCTTCGGCAGACCGTAGGGCGCGAACGCCTCGTTGAACTTGCGCATCGACGACGTGGTCACCGGCTCGCTGCCGTTGATGAGGCCGATGACGTTGCTGAGGTCGAGGCTCTCCCCGTTCTTCGGCAGACCGCGGGCGGCCGCGTGCTCGAACGCGAAGTTGGGTGCAGCCGCGAACGTGCCCGCACCGTCGGACACGGCTGCGAGTTCCTTGATCCACCGGTACGGCCGCTGCACGAACGCGCGCGGGCTCATGATGGTGATGTACTTGCCGCCCAGGGCGGGCAGGATGACCGTGAGCAGACCCATGTCGTGGAACAGCGGCAGCCAGGTGACGCCGCGCGAGTTCTCGGTGAGCTCGATGGAGTCGACCATCTGCAGGGCGTTGGTGCCCACGGCGCGGTGCGTGATCTCCACACCGGCGGGGACACGGGTGGAGCCGGACGTGTACTGCAGGTACGCGATGTCGTCGAGATCGATCTCGGGGCGCACCCAGGATTCGCCGACGCTGTCGGGGATGGCGTCGACGGCGATGATGCGGGGACGCTCGGCTGCCGGGAGGGACCGGAAGAACTGCCGAACACCCGCGGCGGAGGAGGTGGCCGTGAGGATGGCGGCAGGCTTGCAGTCGCTGAGGACGGCGTGCAGGCGGTCGGTGTGGCCGGGTTCGTCGGGGTCGAACAGGGGCACCGAGATGGTTCCGGCGTGGATGGCGGCGAAGAAGGAGATGACGTAGTCGAGACCCTGCGGCGCCAGGACCGCGACACGATCGCCGGGCTTCGTGACCTGCTGGAGGCGGGCCGCGACGGCGCGCAGCCGGTGACCGAACTGTTCCCAGGTCAGCTCTTGCGCTTCGCCGTCTCTGTCCCGCGAATAGTCGATGTAGCGGTATGCCAGCTCGTCCGAGTTCTCCCGGGTGTGCCGCTGGACGTAGTCGACCAGCGTGCTTCCCGAGTCGAGCCTGATATGGCCCTTCTCGTCGATAAAATCATCGAACTTCGCGTTCATTCCATCTCCTCCGAAGCGATCACACAGGCATGCCACCGGCATGACTGCGCCCCAGACTTCCTTCGCCGAATCGGATCTTGTACAACTCGCGGGAAACGACGTAACACGCCACTCACCCGAATAAGTTCATCGAGTCCAAACCATCGATATGTTACAGATTGGCATCGCCGCCCTCAGTACGCTGCGTCTACTCGCCCTTCAGTTGCGAGATGATCGGCGCGAACGCATCCATCTGTGTGGGGAACACACCGACGTAAGACATTGTCGTCTTTTCTCGCACCATACGTATCTGATCCGCGATCTCCTCGAAGCTTCCGATCGCAAGATACGGCGAGCTCAGGATGTCTTCGACGGACAGCTTCGTGTCGACCTCGATGTTCGGCGGGAAGCCCTGGTCGAGGGCCGCGAGCGCCATCTCGGCGGTCTGCTCCCGGTCGTCGGTGATGACGATGGTGGTGATCGTCCAGTTCAGTTCGATGTCGTCGAACCGGTCACCGGCAGCTTCCCGGATCCGGTCGACTCGTTCCATCGTCTTCTCGAGCGTGACCCCCGACAGCAGGAGCTTGCCTTCCTTGCTGGTGGGCGTCGCCACGGAGATGATGTCGGCGTACTTGGCGGCGAGCGCGAGCATCTTCGGGCCGCCACCGCCGACGGCGATGGGGGGACGCGGACCCTGCCGCGGCCGCGGGCTGCCCGTGAGCCCCTTGATCTGGTAGTACTTGCCTTCGAAGTTGCACTCCTGGCCGCGCAGCAAAACGTCGAGGATCTGCAGCGACTCCTCGAGCTTGGCGATCCGGACGCCCGGGCGTTCGTACTCGATGCCGCCCTTGTCGAACTCTTCCTTCATCCAGCCGGCGCCGATGCCCAGCTCGAGGCGGCCACCCGACAGCACGTCGATGGTGGCGGCGTCCTTGGCGAGAATCGCCGGATGCCGGAAGCCGTTGGCGAGCACCGCGGTGCCGAGGCGGATCTTGTCGGTGGCGACCGCGAGCGCGCCGAGGGCGGCGATCGGGCCGACCTGGTTGCCCAGGTGGTCAGGGATCATGAAGCTGTCGAACCCGAGTTCCTCGGCCTTCTGCGCAAGCTTGACGAACCGACGCGCGCCGCCCTCGTCTGCGTTGCCCTCTCCGCCTGCCGCGAATCGGAACTTACGCAACGAGCTGGCGTCGGAACTCATGAATAGCTTCTCCTGTGGTGAAACGCCCCCGTTCAGGACGTGAACATCGGTGGGTCGGGCACCGGTGGTGCCGCAACAGTGCAGCACTCTACCGGTGCCGAGAAACGCACACTACCGGCCAGTACGCGTCTCGCCTATCTGTTTGGGACGTTTCACGGCTCACCGACCACGATGAACCCATCCGCCACAAAATCAACTGTGGGCCGGGGTCGGGGCGGCCTCTATCTTCTCGGCAGCCCATCCGGCGATCCACTGTGTGGCGGTCGTGCCGGAGTCGTCCACCACGTACGAGTTGTACATCGCGTGGACGGGGTTGTTGTTGTACTCGAGAAGCCGCAGTCCGCTGCCGATCCAGTTGCTCGGTTTCAACGCCTGCGCCGGAGCGTCGCAGATTCCGTCGGACGGGGCGCAGATCTCGACCGCCCGGTCGGTCAGATCACCGAAGCCACCGGGCCGGGGACCGGTCATCGTGATTCCGGGGATCTGCAGCCCGGCCAGCGACAGTTCGGCTCCGACGCCGGCGACCGGCCGGCCCACGTCGGTGGCGGCGGCCGGATCCCGGCGACCGTCGGCGATGAGCCCGACACCGAGCACCAGATCAGCCGGAATCGGCCCGTCACCTGCACCGATGCTCGACGCGACATCGCCGGCGATGACAGCGCCCTGGGAGAATCCGGTGAGCAGGAAGCTGGTGAGGGGGCACTCGGCGTGGCGACGCACCAGGATGTCGTTGGTGGCGGCCGTACCTGCGCCGCGGCTGTTGTTGTACGACTGCTGCCCGTCCGGCGGGAAGGCGACCGGGTTCGAGAACTGGGCGACGTACGGAACGGTGTACACGTCGGCGCGCGACGGCTCGAACTGCTCCTGCAGGGGCCGCGACACGTTGAGCATCAGCGACGCCGGGTTGGCCGTGGGGTTGTACGGGTCGTCCGCGGCGCTGGACTCCCACGTGCCCGGGACGACCACCACCTGAACGTCGGGGCAGGACGCCGGCTGGGCGTTGGGACGTTCGGGACCGGGCGGGATCGGGATCGGTTTGGGCAGCCGTCCTGCGAGGAGGTACCAGAGCGCGATCACTGCGACGAGAATCACCAGCAGGATCACGATCAGCACCATCAGCTTGCGCAGGAGGCTGCTCTTCTTCTTCCGCGTTCCGCGCCCGGTCAACGTCATCGGCGTCTACTTGCAGTAGGTCGCGTGGGCGACATCCATGTAGGTCTGCGCGTTGGCCGTGGCCTGCTCCTGGGTCAGTTCCTGACCCGCAGCGGACGCCTCGGTTCCGACCATCGCTGTGACGAACACCATCGTGTCGACGTCACTCTTGCCTTCGGCCTTGGCTTGGCAGATGAAGTCGGCGGTGCTGACTGCCATGGTGCCGTCGGCGGCCGGCTCGATGCCCTTGCTCTTCAGCGCGTCGAGGAACTTCTGTCCGTCGGCGCTGACGGGGACCTCGCTGGGGCCGGGGAAATCGCCCGGAACTTCCTCGGGCTGCTCCGGCGGCGCCGTCGCCGCCTCACCCGGGCTCGTCACCGGTGCGGAGGCCGACGCCGAGGCCGACGCGCTCGCGCTGGGCGCGGCGGACGCCGAGCTCTCGGCGGAGCTGGACGCCGCGGCGGATGTCGTTGCGCTGGTGGACGGGTTGGACGTCGCCGTGGAGTCGTCGCTACCGCACCCGACCAACAATCCGCTCGCTGCGACAGCGAGCGCGCCTACCGCGATCGCCCGTCGGAAGGTGGTGCTGATTCGTGAGTGCTGCGGCATCTATTTCCGTCCTTGCTTTCCAAGTCGTTGTCTCTCGACAGGGTACAGACGCAGTTCGGGCGGAAACCTGGTCCGCCGGACCCGGCCCCGCCCGCTGCGCGTGACATTTCTAGCGTTGCTCGGCCATCAGTGAATCTCGGCCTTGTTGTCGATCAGTGTGACGTAACCGGTCTGGAAGTTCTGCTGGACGCCGCCCGGGATTGCGAATTTGTCGCTGATCGGGAATCCGAGCCGACCCCCCTCGTAGCCGGCGCTCTTCCAGGCGTCGAAGATCGGCCCGTTCTCGACGGCCCAGGCGCCCGAAAGTGGACTCCAGTAGATGTTGCCGTTCTCGAACTGGTTGAACCGGCCGCCGTCCTTGACGGGGATCTCGCTGGTCTTCGGGAATCCGAGCCAGCCGCCCTCGTAGCCGAGTTCGGCGTACTTGCCCATGATCATTCCCTGCACGCGGTGCGTGCCGTTCGCGGGACTGAAATACATGGCACCGATCTCGAAGCCCTGTACCGCGCCGTCCTTGCCGGGGGTCGGAACTTCGTCGGCCACCGGGTATCCGAGCGGTCCGCCCTCCCAGCCCTGACGTGCCCACTCGTCGCGGATCGCCCCGCGGACGGCGTGCGCACCGGTCTGCGGCGTCCAGTAAACGGAGCCGTGCTCGAAGTGGTTGAAACGGCCGCGGCCGTCGGGGGTGCCCAGCTCCGGCGTCGTCGGGTAGCCGAGCGGCCCGCCCGGACCACCGGTCGCCTGGTAGACGCCGCCGATGGCACCGGCCACCGGCTGCGCGCCGGTGTCGGACTTGGCGAAGATGCGGCCGTTGCGGAAGTCCTGGACCGTTCCGCCCGCGAGGCTGTACTCGGGGGTGAGGCAATCACCGATCCACGGGTTGGCGCCCGCGACCCCGGCGATGGAACCACCGGTGGTGCACGCCGGCTTCTCGGGATCGACGTCGACGGCACTGGCGAGCTGCGGCCACAGCTGGTGCAGTTCGAACTGCCAGTACGGCCACGAGTGCGTGCCGGACGGCCGGTAGTTGACCTGCGCCGGGATGCCCAGCTTGTTGAGCTTGGTCGCGAAGGTCTGGGACGTGAGGCGAGACAGGATCTCGAGCCCCATTCCGGCGTAATTGGTGCTGACGCCGGGGATCCCGGACGGCTGATCGTACGGACCCGTGGTTCCGCTGCCGCTGGAGATGTAGAGGCTGACGCCCTTCAGCTTGTCGGCCAGCAGGTAGGGGTCGTGTTCCTCCCACGCCGAGCTGGTCGGGGGACCCCACATCGCGTTCGCGTCGAAACCGCCCGCGTCGCTCATCGCGTACGCAACCGCCTGCGGCATGCCGAGCGCGGTGGTGGTCAGCATGCCCGACAGTGAGGCGGCGAACTTGAAGAATCCTTGGTTGCGGGCCGCGAGGAACATCGCGGACGTGCCGCCCATCGAGAGACCGACGACGCCGCGTGTCTGCGTGGTGCGCCAGTCGCTTTCGAGGATCGGGGGCAGTTCCTTCGTGAGGAACGTCTCCCACTGGTAGTTCTGGCCGTTGTCCTGGGCCACCCAGTCGGAGTAGAAGCTGGACTGTCCGCCGACCGGGAGGACGACGTTGATGTTCTTGTCGGCGAAGAACGATTCGGCGTCGGTCTCGAGTGTCCAGCCGTTCTCGTTGTCCTGCGCGCGGAGACCGTCGAGCATGTAGACGGACGGGAACTTCTCCGTCGGCTTCGAGTTCCAGTCGCGTGCCAGCAGCATCTGCACCTGAATCGGCACGGCCATCGACGGCGAGTTGATCCAGATCGCGACGCGACGGTCGGAGAGCCAGTCGACGTGATGGATCGTCGCGCCGCTGGGGGCCTGCGTGGCCACCGGCGCCTGCGCGGCGGCAGGCGCCGCATGGGCGACCGGCAGAGCCGAGGCGGTGGCGGTCTGGGTGAACCCGACCGCCACCGGCACCACGAGCACAGCGGCAAGCGAGGCCAGCGTCCGCCTTCGAACATTTCCGGCCGACGAACGCTGACGTTCTGCCCTGAACAGGCCTACTCGCATGACGTTCACTCTCTCTCTGCGCGTCGAGGCCACAACACGGAGCACGGCCTCGCGTTCCGGTTCTTTCTACACGCAAACAACAGACGAGTGGGGGTGCCGCGCTGTTACAGCTGGTGCAATTGTTACGTCCCAGCTACCCGATCGTGTTGCCGAGGTCGCCGGCCAGATCGTGGATCTGCTGCTGCCAGTAACGCCACGTGTGGATACCGCGGGGCGGGAAGCTGTAGGAAACGTTCTTCGCGCCGAGGGTCGCCATCTTGACCTGGAACGCACGGGTGTTCGCCAGCGACAGAGCCTCGAGGCTCGCACCGGTGGACGCGTTGAAGACATCCATGAATCCGGTCGGTGCGGCGCCGCCGGGAGCGGGGATGCCGTTGGCGGCCGACACCCACAGGCGGGTGTTGTTGTCGCGAAGCTTGTTCGCGAACACGAACGGGTCGTTGCGCAGCCACGCCGGGTTCCACGGCGGGCCCCACATCGCGTCGACGTTGTAGCGGCCGGCGTCGAGCATCGCGATGCGGATGGCCTCACGCATACCGGGAGCCGAGATGTTCAGGTAACCGGACAGCGAGCCCGCGTAGTTGAACTGGTCCGGGTGGTATGCGGCGAGGGTCAGGGCGGCGCTGCCACCCATCGACAGGCCGATGACGCCGTTACGGGTGGACTGGAAGCCGAGGCGGTTCGCCAGGGCGTCGCGGAGTTCCTCGGTGAGGAACGTCTCCCACTTGTACGGCGTCTTCTGGCCGTTGAGGTTCGAGTTCGACAACCAGTCGGAGTAGAAGCTGGACTGCCCGCCGACCGGCTGGACGACGTTGATGTTCTGCGAGGCGAGGAACGGGCCCGCGTCGGTGTTGACCTCCCAGCCGCTGAGGTCGTCCTGCGCGCGCAGACCGTCGAGCAGGTAGACGACACGGTTGGTGTTGCCGTCGGCGGCCCGCCAGATGCGGCTCTTGATCGGCCCCATGGAGGAATCGACCCAGAAGTCCTGCGCGGCGGGGTCGAAGGCTGCGGATGCGGTTGCGCCGCCGCCCACCATGGTCACACCCAGCGGCAGTGCGACCGCCAGAGCAATTGCGGCGGCAGTACGCCTGGCCCATCCGCTTGTTCTCGTCGAACCCCCAACTCGCATGAACTCGTCTTCCCTCCGCTTGATGCGTCTCGCGCCGCGGCCGCGGCAACCACTTGATAACTCTCGTGAAAATCTCACGTACAGACGCCACCCGCACAGCGATCGCTGCGCGGGTGGCGTCTCGACGGGATCACCTTACTGACAAAGCGTTCCGTTGTGCACTCCCGGGGCAACGGAATCCGAGGTTTTCCTCTCACCCGTCCGATCCCGGACGGTGCACTTCAGGACGCGCGCGAGCCGCCCCGCCGGTGAGGCGGGGCGGCGGTCGCCACGAACGTGGTGGCGTCTAGATCACCAGGCGCCCAGCGTGTCCAGGATCTGGCCACGGGCCTTCCACAACTCCGAACCCCAGTACGGCCACGAGTGCGTGCCGTTGGCCGGGAAGTCGAAGGTGGCCGGGACACCGAGGCTGGCCAGACGCACCTGGAAGGCGCGGGTGTTGGCCAGGGCGAGGGCCTCGAGACCCATGCCGTTCGCGGTGTTGTAGTAGTCGATCGGAGCGCGCGGGTGGTCGAATTCGCCGGGCAGACCGCTGGCAGCCGAGATGAACATCGACAGGCCGTTCAGACGCGGGGCGAACACGAACGGGTCGTTTCGCAGCCACGCCGGGTTCCACGGCGGGCCCCACATCGCGTCGACGTTGAAGCGACCGGCGTCGAGCATCGCGACGCGGATCGCCTCACGCATACCGGGAGCCGAGATGTTCAGGTAGCCGGACAGCGAACCGGCGAACTTGAACTGGTCGCGGTGGTACGCGGCGAGGGTCAGGGCAGCACTGCCACCCATCGACAGGCCGAGAACGGCGTTGTTGGTGCGCGAGACACCGTAGTTGGCCAGGAAGTCGGGAAGTTCCTGCGTCAGGAACGTCTCCCACTTGTAGGTGACGGGCTGACCGTTGAAGTTGCTCGCCGAGTACCAGTCCGAGTAGAAGCTGGACTCGCCACCGACCGGCATGACCAGGGTCACGTTGTCGTTGCGGTACTGGTCGAATGCGTTGGTCTCGAAGCTCCACGCGTTGCGGTCGTTGCGTGCGCGCAGTCCGTCGAGCAGGTACAGCGCGGAGCTACCGCCGCGGGCCGCCCACTGGACCTGGACCTTGATCGGTCCCATGGAAGAGGGAACCCACAGTTCCTCGTAGCCACCCGCAGGCGCGGTCTTGGCGGGACCCGCGTGTGTCGGTGCTGCTGCGGCGACGGCTCCACCAGCGATTCCTGCGCCCACAGGCAGTACCAGTGCGACGGCGCCGATGGCCATCGCACGCTGCTTGAGGCGCTGAGACAACCTCGGTCTGGCAAAACGCATGAATACTGCTCTCTCTCTTCGTCTGCGGACTCCGCCAACTGGGCGGCTCCGGCGGATTCCGTCGGGGAACAGGCGACCTGCCGGCCCTGGCTCGACGCCGGGTCGGCAGCGGACCTCTTCCAAGTCACACTGCGCTTGGTGGACTGTATGTCACCCAAAGTTCCCTGACAAACGCTCGCGGAGCGCTTTCCGGAGAACTTCCAGACCACCGTCATCAATGACTCATCATCGACGTACATCGTCGCCGACAGCTCCCGCGTTACACAAACGAGATCTGATGTTCCGACATCGAGATCTGCCCGGGACGCCGCAGTGACACACGCCCGGCCCGGTTCGCCCTATTTGGCCGGATCAGGGAACGGCGGCTCGAGATTGCACCGCTGAATTTCGTATGCGGGAACTCGCTCGAATCGATAACTCGCCAAATGCAGCGCGTCCTTGAAATTCTGCTTGAAACGCGGCCACGTCAGTTCCGAGCGGTACGACGTCAGCAGGTCCTGCGTCTCGGGGCACGTGAGCGCGACCCGCGCCTCGGTCACCCATTCCTCGTCGAGGAATCCGGGCATCCACGGATGCTTGTCGATCATTCCCGTGTCCACCACGACCCAGTCGGGGTACAGGTTCTTGTCGTGCCCGATGCGGCCGTCGTCCATTCGCTCGGTGTGCGCCGCAAGCGGGTACGCGAGACCCATCTGGTCCAGCACCCGTACGTCGAGGCCGACGTTCATGCTTGTCATGCCGAGGTTCAGGAAGTAGACGGTGTGGCCTGCGCCGCCGTCCGGGATCGGAAGGGGCGGTGGAACGACGAACCAGTACGTGTAGTCGGCGGACGGGATCAGCAGGCCACCGTCGGGGGTGTCCGCGATGGTCTGGACCATGGCGCGCATGCGCGGGTAGTCCAGGTAGTCGTCGGCACGAATCGGGTGCGCATGACCGGTGTTGAGAACGTAGAAGGCTCGTTCGTCGACAATTCCGGAACGTCCGATAACGACACCTTCCGGCATCCCAGTCGTGTTCGACGCGAAAAATGCCCACACCACGGTGCCGACCCACAGGAATGCCATTGCCAGGAAAATCGACGATTCCTTATTACGTCCCCACGACGCACGGTCCGGAATTCGTACCGGAATAACGGCGACGGGAACGATGAAACAGAACAGAACGGGGAGAAGTACGCGGCCGTGCATGAAGTCGCCGCCCACCCGCAACGAGTACAGACCGAGGATCAGTCCGCTCGCGAGAATGAAGACGACGACGGCGTTCTGCGTGCGCAGCCACCGGCGCAGGCGGGTCAGCCGGTTCCCCTCGGTGTGACGAACACCATCGCCGATGTGCTTGTCGCGACCGCGCCAGGCGATCACCGCGCCCACGAACAGGAACACCAGCGGCAGCCACAGCAGGTACGGGCCGAGGAGGTTCCACAGGTAGGCGAAACCCTGCGACCACTTGGCACCACCGGCGTCCTTCGACACCGCGGTGTTGGGGTACGGGAGGGCGTAGTAGCCCATGCGCCAGATCTGGTAGCCCACCGGGACGATGCCGGCGACGAAGACCATCGCGACGCGCACCTTCCACGTGAGACCGGGCGCGAGGAAGATCATGGCCAGCGACGCAACACCCAGGATCGCCAGTTCGGGGCGCACGAGCGGCCCCATGCCCGCGGTGAACGCGAGGATCAGCACCGACGTGGTGGACGGGGTCGCGGCCTGGCTCCACCGGATCAGCAGCAGCCACAGCAGCGCGATCCAGAAGATGACGAGGCAGCTTTCGAGTCCCGAGGTCGCGAAGTCGCGGGCCGGGGGCACCGCGATGTAGACGAGCACACCGGCGGGCATCAGGAACAGCGTGCCGCCGCCGGCGAAGGACCCACCGCGGTAGAGGCGGGCGGTGCCGAACATGGCGAGCGCGATCGCTGCGGTGGACAGGACCAGCGCGATCGTCAGGACTACGTACTCGAGCCGGGCCTGGGAAAGCCAGCTGAACGCGTAGACGATGTACGTCCACGCGGTGCTGGTGTTGGCCTCGACACGCTCGCCCGTGTTGAAGACCGGCCCGTTGCCGGCGAGCAGGTTTCGGACCGTGCGCAGCACGATCAGACCGTCGTCGGCAATCCATCGCCGTTCCCAGGCGCCCCAGAACATCAGGAGAGCCGAGACGACCACACCCCCGAGGAAGACCACCCTCGAGAGGATGGCCTTCCGGTGGCGTTCGGTGGTCCGCTCCGCGGCGGCGTCCGAGTCCTCGGCGCCTCCTACCAAGTCAGACGAGGTAGACAGCGACACCCACCACTCCGATCCAGGCAATCGCGAGGAGTTGGAGGACACGGTCGCCCAGCGCGATCTCCTCGGGCTCCCCCGCCTCGCCGCCGTCGACGTCCACGGCGTAGCGCAGGATCGCGATGGTGAACGGCACCATGGAGATCGCGTACCAGTTGGTGCCCTTCAGGTCGTCCTGCTGGAACGCCCAGAGTCCGTAGCAGAGCACGACCGCAGTGGCGCTGAGCGTCCAGACGAAACGCAGGTACGTCGTGGTGTAGTTCTCGAGGGACTTGCGGATCTTGGCGCCCGTGCGTTCGGCGAGCTGCAGTTCCGCGTACCGCTTACCGGCCGCCATGAACAGCGAACCGAATGCCATGACCAGCAGGAACCACTGCGACAGCGCGATTTCGGCGGCCACACCACCGGCGATGGCGCGCAGCAGGAACCCGGACGAGACGATGCAGATGTCGAGCACGGCCTGGTGTTTGAGACCGAAGCAGTACGCCAGCTGGATACCGATGTAGACGGCCATCACGACCGCCAGCTGCCAGTTGGCGAGGAACGACAGGGCGATCGATCCGCCGAGCAGCACGACCGCCATCGCGAACGCCAGGTTGACGGGCAGCACACCGGCGGCGATGGGGCGGAAACGCTTGGTGGGATGCGCGCGGTCCGCTTCGACGTCCATCGCGTCGTTGACGAGGTAGATGCCGGACGCTGCCATGCAGAACACCACGAAGGCGAGCGCGACGGGAAGCAGGACGTCGGATTCCGTCGCCGTGCCCGCGGCGACGGGAGCTGCGAGGACCAGGACGTTCTTGACCCACTGACGCGGGCGAACGGCCTTGACGATGCCTGCCGCCAGGGATGTCGGGGGTCCGGTGACGACGGCCGGTTCCTCGCTCATTTCTCTCCAAACTTCTGCTCGGCCTTCAGCACCGCGACCGCAGAGGCGGCCCCCAGGGCAGATCCGGCGAGCACATCGGTCGGGTAGTGCACTCCCAGAACGAGCCGGGAGAGCAGCATCGGCGGTACCAACAACGCAGGCAAGGGTAGCCCGGTGAGGCGGCCGAGCAGCACGGCAGCCGCTGTCGTGGACGTGGCGTGCGAGGACGGGAAGCTCAATTTGCTGGGCGTCGACACGTTGACCTGGATCGACGGGTCGTTCGGCCGGGGCCGGCGGACGATGCGTTTGATCACGATCGAGGCTGCGTGAGCGCCGACGGCACCCACCGCGACGCCCGCCCACTGGCGGCGACGGGGCTTGTCGAGCGCCGCGCCGATTCCGGCGACCGCCACCCACCCGAGGGCGTGCTCACCGAAGTGGGACATCCCGCGCGCCGTCGAGACGACGCCGGGACGGCTCGCGATGGTGGACTGGATGGTCTGCAGGATCTGGACCTCACTGGATGCCGAAGACACGTTCCCACCTCTCCTTGCTGGTCAGGGCAGGAACGGCGTCCTGGTACTCGCGCTTGAGTTCGGGGAACCGCTGGGCCAGTTCGCGGCGCAGCCGGATCGCTTCCTTCAGCAGTTCGAGCGCCTGCTTCGGGTTGCGCTTGCGGTAGACGACTCCTCGCCCGTCCGCGGTGGTGACGGTGACGCCGTCCACCTGCGAGAGCAGGAACCAGCGCGCGTCCAGTGTGGGCACGTTGAGCTGGGGGCGCTCGTGGTGCTGCTCGTGCGCGGGCTTCACGTTGTGGACCAGGCCCTTGCCGAGTCGCACGATCTTCGCGAGCGGGTTCGTCGGCAGGCCGACCGCGCCGACCTCCTCACCGGAGGGCATCGGCAGGCTCGTCGACGACGGCAGCACGACGGCGTCCGGGTACTCCTTGCGCATCGCGTGCACGTCGCCGAGCGCCGTGGGCAGCAGTGCGAAGATGTGCTCGGGGCCCTGCAGGAAGTCCTCGATCGCCTTGTTCTGGATCGCGACCGTCGAGTATTCGAGGCACAGCAGGTGCTTGATCGTGGCCTTGACGGTGTTGATCACGAGGCCACGACCGTTGCCCGGCATGTGCAGCGAGGCGACGACGAGCCGGTTCCGCAGGTGGAAGTACGCCTGCCAGTCGATGGCGTCGTCCTTGTCGCTCCACGCCATGTGCCA
Source organism: Rhodococcus jostii NBRC 16295 (assembly GCF_001894825.1). Lineage (GTDB taxonomy): Bacteria > Actinomycetota > Actinomycetes > Mycobacteriales > Mycobacteriaceae > Rhodococcus_F > Rhodococcus_F jostii. Next base: position 36,917 of record NZ_BCWY01000080.1, read on the forward strand.
GATCGCGGCACCGGGCATCGTGATCGTCGGGTAGCCGGCGGCACGGGCGCGCAGACCGTACTCGGCGTCGTCCCACTTGATGAAGAGCGGCAGCGGCTGACCGAGTTCCTCGGCGGCCTGCCGGGGGATCATGCACATCCACCAGCCGTTGAAGTCGACGTCGATGCGGCGGTGCAGCAGGCGCGAGTTCTCGCGGTCGCTGAGCGGGTACCGGGAGAAGTCGTGGTCGTACTCGACGTTGGGTGCGGCGGACCACATGAAGATGCGGCGGTCGACGACCTCACCCATCGTGTGCAGGTGACTGCGCTCCTGCAGGTTCAGCATCTGGCCGCCGACGAGCATGGGGGTCTTCGCGAACCGGGACATGGCGAGCGCGCGGAGGATCGAGTCGGGTTCGATCTCGATGTCGTCGTCCATGAACAGGATGTGCTGGCAGTCGGTGGTCTTCAGCGCCTCGTACATGATGCGGCTGTAGCCGCCGGATCCGCCGAGATTCGCCTGGTCGTGGATCACCAGGCGGTCGCCGAGCGCTTCCGCGGCCTCGGCGAAACCGGGCTCGTCCTTGACCTTGCGGGTGCCCTGATCGGGCACGATGACGGCCTTGACGACGTCGGTGACGAGTTCGTCGGACGCCAGCGCCGTCAGTGCCTTGACGCAGTCGGTCGGCCGGTTGAACGTGGGGATGCCCACCGCGACGGTGGCCTCACCGGGCGCCTCGACCGGCGCGAACCAGCCGGCGCTCTCCAGCACGACCTCGGTGTCGGTGGTGATGTCGAACCAGATCCAGCCGCCGTCCTCGAACGGGGCGAGCTCGATCTCGAACTCCAGCGCGGCGTCACCGTCCTGGAATTCGCGGCCCTCCACGTGGATGCGCGACGAGTCGGCCTTCGAGCGGTACACGTCGATGCGGCAGTGCCCGGACAGCTCGAGCCGCAGCACCACGGAGTTCAGGGTGCTCCACCGGCGCCAGTAGCTGGCCGGGAATGCGTTGAAATAGGTGCAGAACGACGCCTCGGACTCGGCTCCGACCGACAGCGACGTCCGCGACAGCGAATGCGCGCGGCGGCTGTTGGTCTTCGCCTCCTCCAGGTAGAGGGTGCGGACGTCGAGCGGCTCACCGGCGCGCGGCAGGATCACCCGCTGCAGCAGCGACTTGCCGAGTAACGGGGCGTCCGCGGTGACCTTCTCGGATTCGAGCAGATGTCGGGCGCTCATTCGGCATCCCCCACGAGGTCCGCACCGGATTCGAAGTGCGGACGCAGGGAGTTGTCGAACATCGAGAGCGCGCTGGCGATCGCCATGTGCATGTCCAGGTACTGGTAGGTGCCGAGACGGCCGCCGAACAGGACCTTGTTCGCGGACATCTCCTCCTTGGCGCGGTCGCGGTAGGCGGTGAGCTTCGCGCGGTCGTCCGGGGTGTTGATCGGGTAGTACGGCTCGTCCTTGCTCTCGGCGAACCGGGAGAACTCCCGCATGATGACCGTCTTGTCCTTCGGGTAGTCCCGCTCCGGGTGGAAGTGGCGGAACTCGTGGATCCGGGTGAAGGGCACGTCGGCGTCGTTGTAGTTCATGACCGGCGTCCCCTGGAAGTCACCGGTCTCCAGCACCTCGGTCTCGAAGTCGAGGGTCCGCCAGCCCAGCTCGCCCTCGGAGTAGTCGAAGTAGCGGTCGAGGGGGCCGGTGTAGACGACGGGGGCGTCGGGGCTCTCCGCGCGCAGGTCGTCGCGGACGTCGAACCAGTCGGTCTCGAGCCGGACCTCGATCTTCGGGTCCTTCGCCATGTTCTCGAGCCACGCCGTGTAGCCGTCGACGGGCAGGCCCTCGTACGTGTCGTTGAAGTAGCGGTTGTCGAACGTGTACCGCACCGGCAGTCGGGTGATGTTTCCCGCGGGCAGATTCTTCGGATCCGTCTGCCACTGCTTGGCGGTGTAGTCGCGCACGAACGCCTCGTACAGCGGCCGCCCGATCAGGGAGATCGCCTTCTCCTCCAGGTTGGACGCGGCGGCGGAGTCGATCTCGCTCGACTGCTCGGCGATCAGTTTCCGCGCCTCCTCCGGGGTGAAGTAGCGCCCGAAGAACTGCGACACCAGACCCAGCCCCATCGGGAACTGGTACGCCTGCCCCTTGTGCAGCGCGAACACCCGGTGCTGGTAGTTCGTGAATTCGGTGAACTGGGTGACGTAGTCCCACACCCTCTTGTTCGAGGTATGGAACAGGTGCGCTCCGTACTTGTGGATCTCGATTCCGGTCTCGGGCTCGGCCTCCGAATAGGCGTTTCCGCCCAGGTGGTGACGACGGTCGAGCACCAGCACACGCTTACCCAGCTGTGTTGCTGCACGCTCGGCGACGGTCAGTCCGAAAAATCCGGAGCCGACGACGATGAGGTCGTACCGGCCAGGGGCGGTTGTCTCTGGGGTTGCAGCGGTCACGATGAACCAGGGTAAGCGACTCCGCCGCCCGTGCGCGGCCAAGGGGTGCACGGACCCCCTTCCGCACGCACGAGGAGTTCTCCCTGTATTCACCGGTTCTGCAGACCTCGTTGTTCCCGCCGACGCGGCGATCGCGCTTCATGAGCGGGTGCGCATCGTCCAGCTGGCGAACTTCTACGGACCGCGGTCGGGTGGACTCCGCACGGCCCTCCACAACTGGGGTCAGGGGTACGTCGGACGCGGACACGAGGTGATCCTCGTTGTCCCAGGTCAGCGCGACTGCGAGGAGCTGTTGCCGAGCGGGGTCCTGCGGATCACCCGGTCTGCTCCCACCATCCCCGCGACGGGGGGTTATCGCGTCGTCAATCCGCGGCGGGTTGCCGACGTCGTCAGCGGGCTGCGACCCGACGTCCTCGAGGTGTCCGACCGGCTGACGCTGCGCGGTTTCGGGGGCTGGGCCCGCGCCCGCGGGGTCCGCAGTGTGGTCGTGTCACACGAACGCCTCGACCGGTTGCTCGGACAATTCCTCCCCCGGCGCGTGGCCCGCGGCTGGGCCGACGTCGCGAACCGCCGGATGGCGCGCAACTACGACGCCGTCGTCTGCACGACGGACTTCGCGAGCGAGGAGTTCACCCGGATCGGGGCCCCCAACCTGAACCGGGTCCCGCTCGGTGTGGATCTCACGATGTTCCACCCCGGCAAACACGATCAGGTGATGCGCGACTCCTACGCCGACCCGGCGCAGCGATTCCTCCTGCACTGCGGGCGCTTGTCGGTGGAGAAGCAGGTCGAACGGAGCATCGACGCGGTCCGGTTGCTGCGACGCCAGGGGCACGACGCCCGGCTCGTCATCGCCGGTGACGGCCCCCGCCGCGAGTCGCTGCAGTACCGGGCCCGCGGACTCCCCGTGCACTTCACCGGGTTCATCAGCGACAAGGGCCGCCTCGCGTCGCTGTTCGCGTCGGCGGACGTGTCGCTCGCGCCCGGACCGCACGAGACGTTCTGCCTGTCGGCGCTCGAGTCACTGGCGGCGGGCACACCGGTGGTCGCGTCACAGTCGTCGGCTCTCGCCGAGATCATCACACCGGGCTGCGGGGCGCTCGCCCGCGACCGGGGTCCGGCGTTCGCCGAAGCGGTGAGCGGCATTCTCGAGATCCCCTCGCGCACCCGCCGGGCGTCGGCCCGGCGGCGGGCCGAGGACTTCGGGTGGGCCGAGTCCGTCGACGGGATGCTCGCCGTGCTCGAGGGAACCGGTTGCGCCTAACTGCCGCCGGACGGTAACCACTCGCGGAGCACGCTGGCGTCGATCACCTGCGCGCCCAGCTTCTTCGTCCAGATGATGGTTCCGTTGGTGAACATCCGGAACTTCCCCGCCTCCGACGGCAGCATCATCTCCGGACCGACGGGTGCCCCCAGCGTGCTGTTGACGCCGCCGAGTTCCTTGTACTTCTCGGCGATCGGCGAACCCTCGGTGGTGCCGACGGTGTCCTGGTCCTCACCCGCGGACGCGAGGGTGGATTCGGGTACATCGGGGGCGGCCGGGGGTGCGGGCACGCCGAGCCCTTCACCGACGGTGAACCAGTCGGACTTGAGCTTCAGCTTGGCCCTCGCCTCGGCGCCCGTCGCCTCGGCCGTCCCCGACGATCCGACCACCTTCACGCCGGTGACGCGTCCGCCGTCGACTCCGAAGTTGTTGCGGGTGATCACCTCGAACGATTCGAGGTCTCCCACGTTGAACGCGGACGCGATGTCGCCCGCGGTCAGGGTCACTGCCCAGTCGTGGTTCGGTGACACCGTGTCACCCTGGTCCTCGACGGCCGGGAACTCGCCGCCGGCGGTGTATCCGCCTGTGGACGAGGAGAACTCGGCCGCGACCGCCTCGTTGTCCTTCGTCAGGATCATGCCCTTGGTGGAGCGGACGGCGTCGGTGGTCCGCGGGTCTTCCTTTGCGGAACCGCCATACACCTGGCAGCTCTGCGTGTCGCAGGTCTTCGCGTACTCCTCGCGGTTCTCGGCGGCGGCGTAGGAGCGGGCCGCGACGGCCTGCGCCCGAAGCGCCTCGGCCCCACCGGTGTCGGCCCAGTCGGCCTTCGCCTCGGCGGGCACGACACCCAGCAGGTAGTCGTCCATGTCGAGGACGTTGACGGTGCGCATGGCGGCGCCGTCGAGCGCGATCCCGAGGGCGCCGCGGTAGGGGGTGTCGCCGGCGCACAGCTTGAGGTGTTCGTTCACCGGGCGGTCCGGGGCCAGGTCGATCGGGTCGACCCACGGGTGGTCGGTGGCGTCCTGCCACAGGACCTCGCCGGCGCATCCGCGGGTGACCACGACGTTGGCGCCGCCGTCGGCGGTCGGGGTCAGGTGGACGGCCTCCCCCGGTCCGACGGGCTTGCCGGCGACGACGGCGCCGGCGTCGGAGTAGACGTCGAGAGCCTGGTCGTCCCGCGCCTGCAGGCGGACGCTGATCTGGGCGTCGGCGAGGGTTCCGAGCGTGGTCCCGCCGTAGTAGTGGCCGAGGATGCGCTCGGCGGCCCAACCCTGATCCTTCGCATATCCGTAGGCGCCCCACTGACCCATCCCGCGGCCGTGACCGTTGCCGTGACCGGACAGCGTGAACGGCGTGTCGGACGCGACGGTTTCCCGGACCTCCTGCCCGGAGGAGTGCAGATGCACGACCACGCCGGTGACTGCGCCGATCACGAGGACGGGTGCGATGCCGAGCGCCGACGCGCGGAGCAGCGATGCCGTGAACCCGCGCCGGGCGGGAGGGCCCGCGATGTACCGCCTCCTGCGGGTCCAGGCAGGTCTACCTGCACGAACCCCGAATTCGGTCTTCGCCATCACTGCACTCCTCATCGCTGAACAACGAGTGCTGAGACGGGGTGTGCGCCTCGTCTCAGCGGGTCCGAGAAATCCGGGATAAAGTCTCAATGTAAGGTTGAGCGTTATGGACCTGTGCGACTAGTGTGGCAAGAGTGACTGGAGTTAGCAACAACAGTCTCTTCCGTCACACGAGCATCACGAGTTGCAGACACGCGAGGTCGCTCGCAGGAAACTACAACTGAGGAGAGTCCCCCTTGCCGCACCGTCGACCGAAGCCCTCGATCGTCCTCGGGGCTGTCGCCGCTCTGGCTGTCGCAAGTCCCGTCGCGGTCTACGGCATCAGTAGCGCACCCTCCGACGTCCGCTCCACGAACGAAACCTCCAACTCGGCAGTGTCCACCGAGATCGCGCAGGTCGTGCTGTCGCAGATCCCCGACATCGTGATCCCGCTGAAGGAACTGACCGGGCTGAACCTGCCCGACGTCAACATCGGCGACCTCCGGAACCTGAAGATCCCGCCGTACCTCCACATCCCCAGCAACGTGCAGCTTCCCGGCGGAATCCAGATCCCGAGCCTGCAGATCCCTCTGAAGCTCCCCGCCCCGGGCGACGTCTCCGACCCCGCGATCCTGCCCCCGGCCGATCAGCAGCCCGGCGCGATCGTCAAGGAACTGTCCCGCGACACCCCGTTCAGCATGGTGGCGCTCACCTCCGAGACGCTCGCATCCGCGGAGTCCAAGGTCCGCGCGCTGCAGGCCGACGGAACGTGGGGCCAGTGGGTCTCCCCCGACATGATCGACACTCGTCGCACCGACAAGACCGCGTCCGACGGCAAGGTCGCCACCGAACCCGTGTACGTCGGGCTCACCAAGGCGATCCAGATCCTGACCCCGACCGGGGCGTCCGCACCCGCCGGCGCGCCCGCGCCCGAAGCGACTCCTGCTCCCGCACCGGCGCCCGA
>NZ_BCWY01000081.1 GCF_001894825.1 Rhodococcus jostii NBRC 16295
GGAGGTCCGTTCAGTTCATCGTCGGGATGACGAAGTGGTTGGTCTCTTCTTTCTTGCCCGAGGGCCAACGCTGCGTCACGGTCTTGGTCTTGGTGTAGAAGCGGAACGAGTCGGGACCGTGCTGGTTGAGGTCGCCGAAACCGGAGCGCTTCCAGCCGCCGAACGTGTGGTACGCGATCGGCACCGGGATCGGGACGTTGACGCCGACCATGCCGACGTTGACGCGGTTGGTGAAGTCGCGGGCCGTGTCGCCGTCGCGGGTGAAGATCGCGACGCCGTTGCCGTACTCGTGCTCGGTGGGCAGGCGCAGCGCCTCCTCGTAGTCCGCGGCACGCGCCACCAGCAGGACGGGTCCGAAGATTTCTTCCTTGTAGATCCGCATGTCGGTGGTGACCTTGTCGAACAGGGTCGCGCCGGCGAAGAAGCCGTTCTCGTGGCCTTCGAGGGTGAAGCCGCGGCCGTCGACGACCGCCTCGGCGCCCTCGTCGAGTCCGATCTGGATGTAGTTGTTCACCCGGTCGAGGGCGTCCTTGCTGACCAGCGGACCGAAATCGGCGGACTCGTCGTCGCTGCGGCCGATGCTGAGCTTGCCGACCCGTTCGGTCAGTTTGGCGACAAGCGCATCCGCCGTCTCCTCGCCCACCGGAACGGCGACGGAAATGGCCATGCACCGCTCACCCGCGGAGCCGTAACCTGCGCCGATGAGCGCGTCGGCCACCTCGTCGAGGTCGGCGTCGGGCATGATGATCGCGTGGTTCTTCGCGCCACCGAAGCACTGCGCGCGCTTGCCGTGCGCCGCCGCGGTCTCGTAGATGTACTGCGCGATGGGCGTGGAGCCGACGAACCCGACAGCCTTGACCCGGTCGTCGGTGAGCAGGACGTCCACCACTTCCTTGTCACCGTTGACCACGTTGAACACGCCCGCGGGCAGACCGGCCTCGAGGAACAGCTCGGCCAGACGCAGCGGCACCGACGGGTCGCGCTCGGACGGCTTCAGGATGAACGCGTTACCGGCGGCCAGCGCAGGGCCGGCCTTCCACAGCGGAATCATGGCCGGGAAGTTGAACGGGGTGATGCCCGCGACGACACCGAGCGGCTGCCGCATCGAGTACACGTCGATGCCGGTTCCGGCGGATTCCGTGTACTCACCCTTGAGCAGGTGCGGCGCGCCGAGAGCGAACTCGATAACCTCGAGGCCGCGCTGGATGTCGCCCTTCGCGTCGGGGATCGTCTTGCCGTGCTCGGACGACAGCAGCCGTGCCAGCGAATCCATTTCCTCCTGCACGAGCTGGAGGAACTTCATCAGGACGCGGGCGCGCTTCTGCGGGTTGAACAGCGCCCATTCCCGCTGAGCATCCACCGCGTTCGCGATGATCGCCTCGGTCTCGGCCTTGTCGGCGAGCGGCACGCGCGCCTGGACCTCACCGGTGTTGGGGTCGTAGACGTCGCCGAACTTGTTGGAGGCACCAGGGACGCGCTTGCCGCCGACGAAGTGGGATAGCTCTTGAACCATTGTGCGAACCCGTTCCTTGCTCGATGATGAGGGAGTTCCGAATATGTAGCCCATCCTATAGTTGGATGTCCATGTATGTCCAGACCATACGATCGGATCATGCCGATTCACTCTCCCGAGGAGGTGGAATTCCTTCGCATCCTGCGAACCAACCCATGCATCACCACCATCCTGGATCGAGCACCCCAACTCGGCCTCCCGGAGTGGTACCTCACCGCCGGCGCCGTGTTCCAGACAGTCTGGAACCACATCGACGGCCGCGACCCTCAGTCGGGGATCAACGACTACGATCTCTTCTACTTCGACGACTACGACCTCAGCTATGACGCCGAGGATGACGTCATCCAGAGAGCCGGCGCACTGTTCGACGACCTGGAAGTATGCGTCGAGGTCAGAAACGAAGCGCGTGTGCATCTTTGGTACGAAGACCACTTCGGCGTGCCCTCCACACCCTTCACCGACTGCAAGGACGCCATCGACCACTTCGCCTCCACCACCTGCTGCTACGGCATCCGGAGAAACACCACCGGAGACGACGAGATCTACGCTCCCCACGGCTTCGCCGACCTCTTCGCCATGATCCTGCGCCCGAACCCCGTTCTCGCCCCGCGCGAAGTGTACGAATCCAAAGCCGCACGGTGGCAGAAGGAATGGCCCGGGCTGACGGTGGTGCCGTGGCCGGATTGATGAGTCAGTGTTATCGATAAATCAGTGTTTCCGCACGACGTGCTCGGTCTCGCCCGGCTTCCAGATCGTGATGTCCATGTGGCCGTCGCCGACCTCCACTGCCGAGCCGCCGATCAGGTCGGCTCGGTAACAGTGATCGAACTCCTGCCCCCGAATGTCGAACCCGGTCTCGTCGAACAGTGCCTGCGCGAATCGCTGATGCAGGGCCTTGTCCTGAACGTCGTCGACGACTCCCCACAGTTTCGCGTCGCCCTCCTTCACCTCCGTGTCGACGGTCGCCGTGTGCAGGCAGAAGCGCGGGTCGCGTGCCAGATCCCGGAACTTCGTTGTGTTCGGCATTCCGGCGATCCACAACTGGTTCTCGAAGAATCTCGGCTCGACCGGGCTGATCCGCGGAAATCCGTCGGAGCGAAGCGTGCCGAGCATGCACAGGTTTCCGGTCGCCGCGTGCCTGCGGGAGAAGATAGCGGCAATCCGCGGAGCGGCTTCGGCGAACTCATCCCAGCTGGCCATGCACACGACCCTACGACGAATCCGGCGACCGAATGATCAAGATGCACGCAAATGTGCGAGTAGGACCGCCTCGACCACCGAATGTCGTGCCGGAGTCGGTAACGGCGGCGCCGTGGACCGGTAGTGATGCCCGGTCGGGGTGCCGAGATCGATCAGATGCCGTCGGCCGGGACGGGTGACCGGGCGGGCGACCCACCCCGGCGCTTCCTTCGCGTAATTGCACGCCTCGCACAACCCGGACCCGTTGCGCACCGACGTCCGGCCAAGTTTGCCGTGCGGGCGAATGTGATCATGATGCCGAATCGGCGCATCGCACCACGGAGTCCGGCACGTCCGGTCGCGGAGGTCGATCAACTTCGCCAAACCCTTCGGGGACGTCCGGGACTGCGATTCCATCGCGGTCAACGCCCCCGACTGCGGGCACGAGTACAGCCGCTGCAACGTTGCCCCGACCTCGGCGTCGACCGCGTCGGCCACCCACTGTCTGGCGATCCCCGCGGGCACCGGCCCGTACCCCTGCAACTGCGCCGGCTCGTTCCCGCTGGCCAACAGCGTTTCGTCCGACAGCACCAGGTTCACCGCCACCGGCACACCGGAGGCCACTTCGGCTCCGGTGCCGCGTGCGAACAGCAAATCCACCATCACCTGATTCCGCGTCCTGCCACCACCGTTCCCGGTGGCGATGAGACTGTCCGCATCCCGCCCCAGCGTCGCCTGCAGACACACCGCCTGCTCCACCGGCATCAACACACTCAGATACGCCATCGAATCCGGCGCCGGCCGCGTCGTCACCCGCCGCTCCGACACCGCCTTCCTATGCCGGCGGACCACCGACGCGGCATCGAGTTCCGCAGCAAGAGCCTTGGCGCGGGCGACCAAACCCTGGTCACCGACCCCATCGAGAATGCCCGGATCCGCGCACAACCGGCGGTCCACGATCCCCCGATCCTCAGCCGACAAACACG
>NZ_BCWY01000082.1 GCF_001894825.1 Rhodococcus jostii NBRC 16295
TCCCACTCCACTCGCGACAACCCGCGAGCCCTGCGGTCCGCCCGAATACTCGTCGCGACGCCATCGGTGATCACCGCCTGCGCCGCGCACCCCACCGACTTCAACGTCTCGATCGCATCGAGCCACTCGATCCCCGAGCCCGCATCCCCACCGGCCTCGACACACCGCAGCCGCGCAGTGAACACACGCAACTCCTCCAAATCCGGTGCCATCAATTCCCCCACAACCAACCTCCCCCAAGGCTATTCGAAACTTTGTTCGATTCTAACAGCCGAACTGCACCGCGGCAATGGCCGACAGAATCAAAGCCCCAACGCCTCCGCCGCTGCGTGCGCGATGGTGTCGTCGACGGCGTCGTAGCCGCCGGTTCCACCGCCGGGGCCGCCGCTGTCGGTGACGGTGCGTCGGGCGGAGAGGTGCACGGCGTCGACCCCGGTGCCCGCGACGGCGGCGATGTCCTCGACGCGGATCCCGCCACCTGCCATCACCTGAATTCGCCCGTGCGCGTAAGTGACCATTTCCGTCAGCGCCTCGAGTCCGTCGATGCAGCGCGGCGCTCCTCCGGAGGTGAGGACCCGGGTGATGCCGGAGTCGACGAGTGCGTCGAGTGCGGTGGCCCGGTCGTCCACGACGTCCATTGCACGATGGAAGGTCACCTCGACCGCGGACAGGTCGATACCGTCGAGCAGACACGAGAGAGCCGAACGGTCCACGCGCCTTTCGGGTGTGAGCGCACCGAGTACGACGCCGGAGGCGCCCGCCCGCAGTGCGGTCCGGACGTCCCGGGCCATCACCGCGATCTCGTCGGCGTCGTAGACGAATCCGCCGGGTCTGCAGCGGATCAGCGGGTGCACCGCGATCCCCTGGGCCGCCACGGCTTCGATCATGCCGATGCTCGGCGTCAGTCCACCGGTCGCGCCGAGTGCGGTGCACAATTCGACCCGTGACGCACCGGCACGTCGGGCGATCCCGGCACCCGCGACGTCCTGGACGGCCAGTTCGAGTACAGGTGTCATCTAGAACGACTGCCAGGACGGCTTGTGTTCCAGGGCATACCGGTAGTAGTCGGCGAGTTGCAGCTTGCCGGCGGCGGCTTCGTCGATCACGACGGTGACGTGCCGATGCAGTTGCATGACCGAAGCCGGGCAGAACGCGGAGAGCGGTCCTTCCGCGGCGGCGGCGATCGCCTCGGCCTTCCCCTTGCCGAACGCGATCATCACGAGGTGCCGGGCCTCGCCGATGGTGCCCAGGCCCTGGGTGAGGACGTGATGCGGGACGTCGTCGACGCTGTCGAAGAACCGGGCGTTGTCGAGTCGGGTCTGCTCGGTGAGGGTCTTGACGCGGGTGCGTGAGTTCAGCGAGGAACCCGGTTCGTTGAATCCGATGTGTCCGTCGGTCCCGATGCCGAGAAGCTGCACGTCGACGCCGCCCGCGTGGGCGATGGCGGCGTCGTACCGCGCTCCCTCCTCGGCGATGTCGGATGATTCCCCGTTGGGGCTGAGCACGCGCGCCGGATCGAGGTCGACGTGGTCGACGAACTCCGAACGGATCACCGAGAAGTACGACTGATCATGACTTTTCGGAAGTCCGACGTATTCGTCGAGCAGGAAGGCCCGAGAGCCCGAGAAGTCCAGCCCGGACTCACGGTGCCGTCGTGCGAGTTCCCGGTAGCTGCCGAGCGGGGACGACCCGGTCGCGAGGCCCAGCGTCGTCGGACCACGTCGCACGTACCCCTCGACGATGTCCGCGACGGTTGCGCTGACGTCCGACGGCGTCTTCCGGATTACGATTTCCATGCGAGTCCTTCCGTTTCGGCGGGCGTTCCGCCGACGAGCACGCCGCGGGGGCGCAGTTGATGATCGGTCACGACGATGTCGGCGCGTCGGCCCGGGGCCAGAGTGCCGCGTTCGGATTCCAGGCCGAGCAGCCGGGCCGGGGTCCTGGTCGCGGCGGCGACGGCGTCGGCCAGTCCGATGCCGCTGTCGAAGACGGTGGTACGCACCACGTCCAGCAGTCGTGCGGTGCCGCCGGCGATGGCGCCCTCCGACCCGTCGGTGGTCGCGAGCCGGGCGACACCCTGCGAGACGCGCACATCGAGTGGGCCGAGTTGGTAGTCACCGTCCGAGACACCGGCGGCCGCCATGGCGTCACTGACGAGGACGATCTGTTCGGGTCCGACGGTGTCGAACACCATCGACACCGTCTCCGGTGCGAGATGCACTCCGTCCGCGATCAATTCGACGACGATGTCGCCGCGACCGGCAGCGGCCAGGAATGCTGCCACCGGTCCCGGTGCCCGATGGTGCAGTGGCGGCATCGCATTGAACAGGTGGGTGGCGGTGAGGGGGTGACCGGCAGCGTCGGCGATCCGGGCGGACGTGGTCGCCGCGTCGGTGTCGGTGTGCCCGAGACTCGGCAGCACGCCCCGCCGGTGCATCGCCGCGAGGAGTTCCCCGAAGTACGCGGTCTCCGGTGCGAGGGTCATCGACCGGACGGTCCCGCGCGCGGCGTCGCAGATCCTCTCGAACAGGTCGGGATCGCCGGGCACCACGGAGGCGGGATCCTGCGCACCGCAACGAGCACCGGAAAGGAACGGACCCTCCAGGTGGATTCCGAGGAGTTCCCCGCGTTCCACGAGATCGGCGAGAATCCCGGCCTGCCGGAGCAGGTCCGGCTCCCCCGCGGAAACCAGGCTGCCGAGCAGTCCGGTGGTGCCGTGCGCGCGGTGGTGATTCGCCGCCCGCCGCGCCCCGTCGGCGTCGGCGTTCGGAAATCCCGCGCCGGCGCCGCCGTGGCAGTGCAGATCGATCAGCCCGGGCAGCAGAATCGAGGTACTGGGTTCCGGCAGCGGCGCCTGCCCGCGGTACTGCGACGCCGATCCGACCCAGGAGATGAGGTCGCCGTCGGTGACTACCACGCCGTCGGCGATGACGCCGCCCTCCACGACGGCCCTGCCTCGCAGGATCATCGAGCTGCTCCGGAGCCGATCAAGGTGACCGCCGCTCGCGCGGCCTGCGGTGAGTGAGCACCGCGAGCAGCGACCGCCATCTCCCGGCACCGGTCGAGGTCGGTGGCCGCCAGACTCGCACGCACGGCGCCCAGCGAGGGTGCCACCATGGACAGGCTCGTGACGCCCAGCCCGATCAGTACCGGTGCGAGTGCGGGATCGGACGCCGCTTCACCGCAGACACCGACGGGTTTACCTGCCTCCGCTCCTGCAGCGCCGACGAGGCCGATGAGGTCCAGGACCGCGGGCTGCCACGGGTCGAGCAGCGTAGCGAGACTGCCCGCCATCCGGTCCACGGCGCAGGTGTACTGGCTCAGATCGTTGGTCCCGATACTGACGAAGTCGAGATGCATGAGCAGGTCGCGGGCGCGTAGTGCCGCCGACGGGATCTCGATCATCGCCCCGACCGTGGCGATTCCGCGGGATCGGGCGAGCGCGGCGAAATCCTCCGCCTCTTCGGCGGTGGCGACCATCGGCGCCATCACCCACAGGTCCGCGCCGGTGGCGGACGCGGCGGCGGCGAGTGCCTCCAGTTGGGTGGCGAGGACATCCGGGTAGACGGAGGCTACCCGCAGCCCCCGCACGCCGAGTGCCGGGTTCTCCTCCGCACCGAGGTCGAGGAACGGCAAGGGTTTGTCGGAACCGGAGTCGAGGGTGCGCACCACCACCTTGCGTCCTGCGAACTGCTCGAACACCGAGGTGTAGGTGGCGATCTGCTCGTCGAGCATGGGCGCATCCTTCCTGCCGAGGTACAGGAATTCGGTGCGGAACAGCCCGACGCCCTCCGAATCCGCGGTCGCGACTCGCACGGCGTCGTCGACGGTGCCGATGTTGACGAGCAGGCCGACGGGTGCGCCGTCTCGGGTGGTGCCCGGTCCACTCGTCGCGGCGACTCGCGCGCGCGCCTCCGCGATCTGCTCGGCCACCTCTGCCTGACGAAGGTCGCTGGGGTCGACGACGATCTCGCCGGTCGTCCCGTCGAGCAGCAGCGGCCTTCCCTCGGCCAAGCGGTCGAGGTCGGCGCAGTTCACGATCGCGGGCAGGCCGAGCGATTTCGCCAGGATCGCAGTGTGACTCGTCGGCCCGCCCTCCGCGGTGAGCAGGCCCACCACGTCACTGCCGCCGAGCATCGCGGTGTCCGCGGGCGACAGGTCCCGGGCGACGAGAACGAACGGGTACCCGGGTTCGGGGATGCCAGGCATGGGCACGCCCAGCAGCACCGCGACCGTGCGATGCCCGAGGTCGCGCAGGTCGGCGACGCGCTCGGCCAGATAGCCACCGAGGGCCTCGAGCTTGGCGCAGTAGCCGTCGAACGCGGCGCGCACGGCGTGTGCCGTCGGCATGCCGCCGAGAAGGTTCGCCTCGGCGGCGGACACGATTCCCGGGTCGCGTGCCATGGCCGCCGAGACGAGCAGGATCTCGGACGCGACACCGTCGACCTGCGCGGCGCGTGCCTCGAGGTCGGCGGCCACGGTCGCGAGTGCGTCTCGCACACGGGCTATCTCGGCGGTCACCGATTCGCCGACAGGGTCTTCGGCCGACGTCTCGACCGGGGTCCCGAACGCGAGCCAGGGCGCGCAGACCAGTCCCGGACTCACCCCGAGCCCGTGCACGACCTCTTCCGTCGCCGTCGACATCAGGCGGCGTCGAGGTCGGAGGCGAGCAGGTCGGCGAGGCGGTCGAGGGCCTCCTCGCTGCCTTCTCCCTCGGCGGTGATCGTCACCTCGGTGCCGAATTCGGCGCCGAGGGTCATCACGGCGAGCATGCTGCCGGCGTCCACCGGCGCCGACCCGCCCACCGCGATCTGCACGGCTACCGGTACGGCCGCGGCGGCCTGGGTGAACTTCGCGGCGGGGCGGGCGTGCAGTCCGACCGTCGAACCGATGACGACTGTGCGTGTAGCCATGCTCACTGACCTGCCTTTTCCGTGTCGGCGTTCGTTTCCGCGTCGTCCTCCCGGCCGGGAGTGCGCAGGTTCCACTTCTTGATGACGAAGCTGAAGAGGACGTAATAGACGACGGCGTACCCGAGCCCGATGGGGATCAGCATCCACGCGTTGGTGGCCTTGCCGAAGTTGAGCACGTAGTCGAAGAAGCCTGCCGAGAACGTGAATCCGTCGTGGATGCCGAGCGCGTTGACGAGCGCCATCGAGGTGCCGGTGAGGAACGCGTGGATCAGGTACAGCGGCCAGGCCACGAACATGAACGCGAACTCGAGGGGCTCGGTGATGCCGGTGAGGAACGCCGTCAGCGCGGTGGAGAGCATGATGCCGCCCACGACCTTCTTCTGCGAGGGCCGGGCATTGCGCCAGATCGCCAGTGCTGCAGCGGGAAGGGCGAACATCATGATCGGGAAGAAGCCGGTCATGAAGATGCCGGCGCTCGGGTCGCCGGCGAAGAACCGGTTGAGGTCGCCGCGGACGAGTTCTCCGCTCGCGTTCTGGTAGTCGCCGACGAGGAACCACACGGTGGAGTTCAGGATGTGATGGAGGCCGGTCGGGATGAGCAGGCGGTTGGCCATGCCGTAGACGCCGCCACCGATCACCGAGTTCTCGGCGACGGTCTCACCCACCCACGTGAGGGCGGAGTTGAACGCCGGGTACAGGAACGCCATCAGGACGCTGACGACGAGACCCGTGAGGGCGGTGAGAATGGGAACGAGCCTGCGCCCGTTGAAGAATCCGAGGTAGTCGGGCAGTTTGGTGCGGTAGAACCGCTGCCAGAGGATGGCCGAGAGCAGACCCATCACGATGCCCGCGAGCACACCGTAGTTGATCAGCGCCTGATCACCGTTCGGATCGGTCTTTCCTTCGAGGACGACCGGCGACATGGCCTCGAACACGCCGTTGATGACCATGTACCCGACCACTGCGGCGAGGGCGGTCGAACCGTCCGCCTTCTTGGCCCATCCGATGGCGATACCCACCGCGAAGATGAGGGGCAGCCAGGTGAACACCGCCTGGCCGGCTGCGGAGATGACGGACGCGGCGGTGTGCATCGAGTCGAATCGGCCGAGGAGGTCGTCCTGGCCGAGTCGCAGCAAGATGCCGGCCGCGGGGAGTACCGCGATCGGCAGCATCAGGCTGCGCCCGAGGCGCTGTAACCCGGCAAACACCGCTGATTCCTTTTTCGGGCTGTCTACGACAGTCATATCGGCCTTCTCTGTGCGCGTCGGTCGCCGAATCGGCGTCTGGTGAGTCCCGAAACCGGTGGCGGCGAGCGCGTCGTGTGGCTTCGGGAAAACTATTGTGGACCAGCACCCCCAACGGGTACTGTCCGGTCATAACCAGTTGCTAGTTTGACCAGGTGAGCACAGGATGTCAACAGTCAAATGTGATCCAGTTAACTCATCCGGCCACGACCAGCTGCAGCGCGAACACGAACTACGAGGGAGAACCGATGTCCAAAGCGGACGCAATCATCAGCGGCCTCGGCGGTGCCGACAACATCGTCGAGATCGAGGCCTGCATCACCCGGCTGCGCACCGAGGTCAAGGACGGCGCCAAGGTCGACGAGGCCGCGCTCAAGGCTGCAGGCGCCCACGGCGTACTGAAGGCAGGCAGCGTCGTCCAGGTCATCGTCGGCCCCGAGGCGGACACGTTGGCCGAGGACATCGAGGACATCCTGTGAGCCTGTCCGTGCAGGCCCCACTTCCCGGGCGCGTGCTCGCCCTGGCCGAGGTGCCCGATCCCGTGTTCGCCGGTCAGATGGTCGGTTCCGGAGTCGCGATCGAACCGGCGCGCGATCGCGGCGCCCTCGACGTGCTCGCCCCGATCTCGGGCAAGATCCTCAAACTGCACCCGCACGCGTTCGTCATCCTCGGCTCGACCGGTGTCGGAGTGCTGGTTCACCTGGGGATCGACACCGTGAAACTGAAGGGCGAGGGATTCACCCTGCTGGCAGCCGAAGGCGACACGGTCGACGCCGGCGACCCTGTCGTGCGATTCGATCCGACCGAGATCGACGGCACCGGATACTCCGCCGTCTGCCCCGTCGTCGTGATGGATTCCAAGGCGGATTCGGTGTCCACCAACAGCATTGGATCCGACGTGAACACCGGCGACGCCCTGTTCGACTGGACGGCGCCGTAGAACGGAGGGCGGCCGGGCTCAGACGCTGCGCTGAGCCCGCTCCCCCTGCACTTCCATCTGCAGCTGGTAGCGATCGGACCGGTACCAGCTGCGGGTGTGCTCGACCGGAGTGGGGCCACTGAAGGACACCCGGTCGAAGTACATCACCGGGGCACCCTTCTTGATGCCGAGCAGGGTCGCGATCTCCTGGCTCGCTCCGTCGGCGCTCACGGTCTGCTCCGCCCGGTCGATCGGCATGCCGTACTTGTCGGCGGTCGCCCGGTAGATCGAGCCGGTGAGGTCGAGGTCCAGCAGGCCGGGAAGCAGTGCGGCGTTGAACCAGCCGTCGTCGACGCTCACCGGTTCACCGTCGGCCAGCCGGAGCCGCTTGACGTGATAGGCACTGGTGTCCGGCGCGATGCGGAGGGCCTTCGCGGTGGCCTCCGGCGCCGCATCCTCCTCGCTCTGGAGTACCACCGTGGTCGGCTTGTGCCCCTGCGCCCGCATCTCCTCCGTGAACGAGGCCAGATGGAGTTTCGACTGCACCGGCCGGTGCGCCACGAAGGTGCCCTTGCCACGTACCCGGACCAGGTGGCCCTCGTTGACGAGTTGACCGATCGCTTCGCGAACGGTGATGCGACTGACGCCGTAGTCCTGCATCAGTTTTCGTTCACTCGTCATCAGATCCCCGGGCTGGAGTTCCTTGGTGCACTTGTGCAGCAGGATGGCACGGAGTTGCTCGTGCTTCGGAATCACGCTGTCGCGTAGATGTACGGGCATCATTCCGGCGGCTCCAGCTCAGTCAGGGGTGGGACACATCGGATCAGTCGGTCGGACCCAAAGGTCCCGTCCGGTCCGGTCCAACCCCGAGAATACGTGATCCGGACGCTCCGGCCTACTGTGTTGCCTCGGCCAACACGTCGAGGTACCTGCGCGTCATCACCCGCTGGACGACCCGGCCCGCAGGTCCGCCGAGCCGGGTGAACCACCGGCCCGGTGTCGAGAACGCCGAGATGGTCGCGAGCACGGTGCCGTCGGGCCGCTGTTCGACGACGAAGCTCTCCTCGCCGCGCTCCGGGTGCCCCGGCAGCGTCCCGTAGGCGAATCCCTTGCGGTGTGGCTCGTCGACGACGTACACGACCCGGCAGGAAAACCGCAGCCGAACCGGACCGATACCCCAGCGGAGTTCGACCGACGTGCCCGGCGCGGCGGTCGGCGAGTCGGCCTGCACGCCGAGCCCCGCATCGCGGTGCATCCCCCAGGAACACAGGTGGGCCGCCGCGGTGTCGAATGCCTCTGCCCCGTAGCCGATCACCTTCTGCTCACTCAGGTGGTGATATCCCGCGGGGAACGGACGGTCGCGGCTCGCACCCACCTCGGGATAGGTGAACGCCGGCAGGTCTCGGGAGGTACTGATGACGGTCGATTCCTCTCGGTCCGGAGTCACGAGCAGCCGGGTAGGCACGTTACCCGGCGAACGGTCTCGAGCCCTTCAGCGGTGCCCGGCCAATGCCGGGCCACGACCTGCGGGCCCGCGCGGCGGATCACCGAACGGAGCGTGAGTCCGATGACGATCACGTCGTCGGCGTATCCGATGACGGGGACGAAATCGGGTATCACGTCGATCGGAACCGCGAGATAGACCAGCAGCAGGGCGAGCCGCACCCGCACACCCATGGGGAGTTCCGGATCGGCGGCCAGCCGACGCAGGAGCCGGAGCAGGTCCGGCAGCAGCCGGACCGTCTCCCCGATCCGGGTGTCGTCGGGTCTCGACCGCCACAGCACGAGCGCCAGCACCACCCAGACGGCCAGCAGGCTCACCGCCGAGCCGATCAGGACGGGCCATGCCGCCGCCCACACGTGCCCCGGATCCATACGCTGCGCCTACTGCTCCGACCGGACCGCGGGACGGATGTTCTGGTTCACGTGGAAGAGGTTGTCCGGATCGTACTTCGCCTTCACCTGGGCGAGCCGGTCGTAGTTGCCGAGGTACGAGGCGCGGACGCGGTCCTCCCCTTCGGACATCATGAAGTTGACGTACGCCCCGCCGGCGGTCGTCGGATGGAGGGACTCCCAGTACCGCTTGGCCCAGTCCGTGATGACCTCGGCGTTCGCCGGATCGGGGTCCACGCCCACGATGACACCGGCCCAGCCACCGTCCCGGTACGCGAACGCCGTGGCGTCGTCGGCCACCCGAGTCGCCGCGCCGTCGATGGGGTACATGTGCATCGTCGAATGGCCGGTGGGCAGCTGACGGCCGAAGTCCAGATGGATGTCGATGGCCTCGTCGGAGATCTCACGAACGAAGTCGGCACGCCAGTACCACTGCAACCCGGCCGGGTACAGGCCGTCGAACGCCGATTGCAATGCGGTGAAGGGCATTTCACCGAGACCGACCAGGAGGGGGTTTCCGAATCCTCGGATCGGTTCGAACACCGCGTCGGCCTTGTCCGGCTCGCCGGTGTAGCACCAGACGACGCCGCACGCCTTGCGCCCCCACAGTTCCTCGGGGAACGGCGGTGCCGGCGGAATGGTCAGCAGCCCGATCCACCCATTGAGTTCCTCGGGTAGCGACGGCAGGAGTTCGCGGTACCACCGCATCACGTCGGGGGTGTCTTCCAGGTCGTACAGCACCGGACCTCCGACGACGGTGCCGTGGTCGCCGATGTCGTGACACGCGAACTGGAACGAGGTGACCACGCCGAAGTTTCCGCCGCCACCCCGCAGCGCCCAGAACAGGTCCGGGTGCGATCGTTCGCTCGCCGTGACCAGCGTGCCGTCTGCGAGGACGACGTCGGCGCCGAGCAGGTTGTCGACAGTGAGCCCGAAACGACGCGTCAGATAGCCGATGCCGCCGCCGAGCGTGAGCCCACCGACCCCGGTCGAGGCGATGAACCCGGACGGGGTCGCCATGCCGAACGGCACCGTCGCGTGGTCGACGTCGCTCCAGGTGCATCCGCCGTCCACCCGGACGGTGTGGTCGGCGGGCGAGACCGTGGTGCCCCGCATCCCCGACAGATCGATCACGAGGGCGTCGTCCCACACTCCGAGACCTCCCGCGTTGTGCCCTCCTCCGCGAACCGCGATCTCGACGTGCTGGTCGCGGGCGAACCGCACGCAGGCGACCACGTCCGCGGCATTGGCGCAGCGGGCGATCGCCGCGGGCCGGCGGTCGATCATCGCGTTGTACACGGCACGCGCGTCGTCGTAGCCGGGGTCGCCGGGGGTGATCAGCTCTCCGCGCAGTGCGGCCGCCAGTTCCCCGTAGGGCGGGTTCGTCGTCGGTGTCGAGTTCGTGGTGGTGGTACTCATGACCTTCTCCTCGGATGGGCGGCCTGACCTGGTACTTCACACCGTAGGAATCCGGCGTTCGCGCACCGTTCGCGGCGACGGTCCACCCGCGAACGGTCCGGCATCCGCACGCAGACGCAGAACCTGCGGCAACCACCCGCGGTCGTCGTGTTGCTCGGCGGCGATCAGGGCGGCATCGAGCGTCGCGCGCGCCGCGTCCACGTCCCCGACGTCGATCTGCACCTCCGCCAGGAGCGAGAGCCAGTAGGGCATGCGCGCGAACGCCCGCTGCCGCCGCAACTCGGCGAGTCCCTCGCGGATCTTCGCGATTCCCCGTTCGCCGCCGAGAAGCCGGCCTTCGAGGATCTGCGACCACTGGCTGTAGTACGCGAAGTGATAGCGCTCGCACAGCTCCCGCAACTCGGTGACCGAGGCCAGCAACGCGACGTCGTCACCGCGCAGCTGGTGCAGCACCGACGCGTATCCCAACGCGACCGCGAGACTGTAGGGATGACCGCAGGTCCGGCCCAGCGCGAGGGCCTCCGCACACGACTGCGCGGCCGCCTCTTCGTCGCCGATCATCCAGTACGCGTGCGACTCCCACGCGTGCGCATGCACCTCGAGCCGGGTACCGAGAATGAAGGAGTAGTCGTCGGAGAACGCACCCCGTGCGAGATCGAAATGTTCGATCGCCTCCGCCGGGCGGCCTAGGCCCAGGGCAGCCCCCGCCACGGAGAACTGCGCCTGTCCCTCGAACGCGGGATCGGCCGCGGACAGTTCGAGGGCACGCAGGCCGATCCGGTGGGCCCGCGCGGTGTGCCCCTGCACGAAGTGCACCGCAAACAATCCGATCAGAGCCGCGAGTACCACCGTCGGCCGGCGCAGGTGCTGCCCCAACTCGGCGGTGCGGTCCAATGTCTGCTCGAGCTCGGCCGAGGAGTACCCGTACAGAGTGGTCAGCGGCGCCGACATGCCCTGCCGCACCTCCACTTCGCAGGCATCACGGTTGCGACCGGCAGGCATCGCCTCGAGGAGGTCCAGGCAGAGCCGGAAGTGTCGCACGGCCTCGGCGTTCGCGAACACGCCGGCCGCCACCTCTGCTGCCCGCTGCTGATAGTGGAGGGCGCGGTCGGGACGCCCGCCGCGCCGATACTGCTCGGCGAGTTGCGCTGCCACGTCGTCGGTGCGGCCGGTGTGGAGAAGTTCGAGGCCCTGCGCCAAGCGGCGATGCAGGAGCCACCGTCGCGGCGGGCCGACCGAGCGGTACGCGGCCTCCCGGACCAGGTCGTGCACGAAATCGTAGCCGGTGCCCTCCGGCCGGACGATTCTCCGCCGCCACAGTTCGTCCACCGCCTGCACGAGAGGATCGGTGTCCAGATCGCTCGCCTCACTGAGCAGGTCCAGGTCGAAATCCGTGCCGAGCGCCGCGGCCAGGCCGGCGACGTCCCGGGCCGGTTCCGAGCACTGTTCCAGCCGCCGCTGCAGCACCTCGCCGAGGTCGCCGGCGTCCCCGCCGGGCGCGCTCGCGTCCGAGCCCGGCACCATCCGGGCGGCCTCGACGACGTACAGCGGGTAGCCCCCGGTCGCGGCGTACAGAACCGCCTCCTCCGACGGGTCCAGCGTCCGGCCACCCAGCGACCGTGCCAGTTCCGCCGTCCCATCCGGGGTCAACGGATCCACCTCGAGGTCCGTGACCAGTCGCGCCGATCTGAGAGCTCGAAGTGCCTCCCGCACGTCGCGGCGGGACTGCACCTCATCCGTGCGGGCGGTCGCCGCCACCAGTACCCGCATGCGCGTATCGAGGGAGAGCAGGAAGGCCAGCCACGCGGTCGTCTCCGCGTCGCACCATTGCAGATCGTCGAGGACGAGCAGCACGGGCCGGCCGGACGACAGCACCGCACGCGCCGTTCCTTCGAAGAAGCGGTGCCGCTGCCAGGCGTCGACCATCGCCCGGGACGTCGCCGGCCGCGGCCAGGACTCGGCGCTCGGCACCAACCGTTCGACCTCGGCCCGCCACAACGGGTTCAGGGACGCGATCGCGGATTGCAGGTCCGGGCTTCGGAGCCATTCCGCGACGGGCGCCAGCGGGACGCGACCCGGCAGTCCGAAACAGCGCGCGCTTGCGACGACCGCGCCGTCGGCCCGGGCGATCTCCGCGAGTTCCGTGGTCAGCCGGGTCTTACCGACCCCGGCGTCCCCCGAGACGAGAAGCAGTCCCTGCCTGCCGTCCAGGGCCTGCTGCCACTGCCGATGCACCTCCCCGCGTTCCTGCTCGCGCCCGATCAGAGTGGGCACCGCGGTCCGGGCGCGTTCGGGCCGGTGGGCTCCGTCCGACCCAGGCTTCGGATGCTCTCCCAACAGGTTGTCGAACAGCCTCGCGGTCGCGGGGCTCGGCGCCACCCCGAGTTCGGTCTCGAGCACCGCCGCACACCGGTGGTAGGTGGTCATCGCCGCTGCCCGGTCGCCCGACGCCGCCTGCAGTTCCATGAGCGTCCGGTAGCCGACCTCCGCCAGCGGGTCGAGCTGGATGCGTCGGCGAGCGCACGAAGTCGCCGTGTCGACATCTCCCGACTCCCACAACACCCGCACCGTCGCCCCGCAGAGTTCGACGCACTGCCGGCGCAGCACTTCGCGGTGGTCGAGGACCCAGTCCTCGTACGTTCCGGGCATCAGGTCACCGCGGTACACGTCGATCGCACGGTCCGCGTGATCGAGAAATGCTCGGGGGTCGGAATCGGCGAGCGCCGCGAGGGCCGCCGACCGCTCGTTCCGGAACGTGTCGACGTCCACCCTGCACGACGGCGAACCGGTCCACGTGAGCGTCGGCCCCTCCGCCGCGAGCGCACCGTCCGCCCCCAGCAGACCACGGAGATTGTGCAGCTCACGCCGCAGGTTGGTGCGGGCCTGCTGCTCGCTCGACTCGGGCCAGAACAGTCCCGCGAGACGCGTCCGGGACTGCGCGAGACCGGCGTGCAGCACGAGATAGGCGAGCAACGCGATCGCCCGTGACGAGATGGGGCCGATCCGGGAATCCGCCGGGTCCGACACACGCTGTTCGCCGAGCAGGTAGACCGTCAACATGACTGACCAGCTCCCGGTCGCGGGACGAGGTGAGCGCCCGCTCCCTCATCATCGCACGGTCAGCGGAAGTGCTGGTAGAGCGCTTTCAGCTCCCGGATCGCGGCATCCACCGCACGCTCGTCCGCACTGACCGACCGGATCGCCTTCCGCAGCAGCAGGGGGTCGAGGTCGTCGATCGCCGCCCGATAGTCGGCGTCGGGCAGAGCGGGCAATTGCGCCTCGTCACCGAACCAGTCGTCGACGTCCGCCTCGGACGATTCCCCGCCGACACCCTCGATCAGCGTGTTCAGATCGACGCCGCGCAGCGTCAGGATCTCGAGCGGGTTCTCGTCGATGCGTTCGGTGGTCAGGTACGCGACCGCCGCCGCATGCTTGCAGGGCCAGCCGTCGTCCGGGCAGGTGCAGTCGTAGTTCAGCGCGGACGCCCCGGCGGGCAGCAGCAGCGGGCCGAGAATCTCCGGCACTCCCCCGCCCGCCAGCATCGCGAGGCTGCCGGGTTGTCGCCGCACGAGGGCGACGAGTTCGGCGACCTCCGTCTCGTCGAGGCGATCGATCGACACCGTCGCGACGAACGGCTGGAGCTGACTGCCCTGGACCTCGCCCGTCACCATCCCGCCGGCGATCTCGAGCGAGATCACCTGACCACTGCGCGCGTAGCTCCGCCCGCGGCTCATCCTGCCCTTGTCGGCGACGAACTCGATGATGTCGACGAATTCGCGGCCCCACCACGTGCGCCCGAACGATCCCCGCTGGGATCGCGCCTCCAGCCCGCCCGTCACCGGTCGTCGCCGGCCGTACTGACCGAAGTACGGCCCCGGTCGCCGATTGGTCATTCGCCCACCGCCTCGTCGCCGAGCCGCAGCAGTTCGCCCAGCTGTTCGGTGCTCATCTCCGTCACCCAGTTCTCGCCCGTTCCGACGGCGAGGTCGGCGAGCTCCTGTTTGGTGGCGATCATCGCGTCGATCCGCTCCTCCAGGGTGCCGACGCACACGAGTTTGCGCACCTGCACGTCACGCCGCTGACCGATCCGGAAGGCGCGGTCCGTCGCCTGGTTCTCGACCGCCGGGTTCCACCACCGATCGAGGTGGACGACGTGATTGGCCGCGGTGAGGTTGAGCCCCGTTCCGCCGGCCTTCAGCGAGAGCATCATGATCGGCGGCCCGTCGTCACCCTGGAACGAGGCCACCATGTCGTCGCGCTTCTGCTTGGAGACACCCCCGTGCAGAAACGGCACGGAAGTACCGAAACGCTCCGCGAGGTACGGGGTGACGAGGTCGCCGAATTCACGGAACTGGGTGAACAGCAACGCTTTCTCGCCGTCCGCGACCACCGAATCCAGGATGTCCTCGACGAGGCCCATCTTCCCGGAGCGGTGCTGCCCGCGCCGCATCACCGCCGAGCCGTCCCGCAGGAAATGCGCCGGATGATTGCACACCTGCTTGAGTTTCGTCAGTGCCGCGAGGACGGCGCCCTTGCGCTTCATCCCCTTCTTGTCCTTGATCTGTGCCATCATGTCGTCGACCACCGCCCGGTACAGCGCTGCCTGCTCCGCCGTGAGGTTGGCGCGGACCGTCATCTCGAACTTGTCCGGGAGGTCGGCGATGACGGTGGGATCGGTCTTGACGCGGCGCAGCACGAACGGGGAGGAGACGGCACGGAGCCGGGCCACCGCCGTCTCGTCCTGCTCCCGCTCGATCGGCACCACGAAACGCTTGCGGAACATCGCTTCCGAGCCCAGAATGCCCGAGTTCGCGAAATCGAGGATCGAGCGCAACTCGTCGAGACGGTTCTCGACCGGGGTCCCCGTCAGCGCGACCCGGTGCGCCGCCGGAATGCTGCGGGCGGCTCGCGCCTGCCCGGTCTTCGCGTTCTTGATGTGCTGCGCCTCGTCCAGCACTACCCGCCGCCAGTCCTGCTCCTTCAGTTCCGCGACGTCGCGGGCGAGCAGTGCGTACGTGGTGATCACCAGATCGCTCTGCTGGACAGCAGAGGTCAAGTCGTCACCGCTCAACCGTTGCGGACCGTGGTGGACGAGCACCCGCAGAGTGGGAACGAAACGGGCCGCCTCGCGCTGCCAGTTGCCGACCACGGACATCGGACACACGAGCAGTGTGGGTGTGGCGGCGTTCTCGTGCGCCAGCAGTGCGAGCAACTGCAGTGTCTTGCCGAGACCCATGTCGTCGGCCAGGACCGCGCCGAGGCCGAGCCGGCTCATGAACACGAGCCAGTCCAGACCCCGCTTCTGGTAGGGCCGCAGCGTGGCGTCCAACCCCGCCGGCGTCGGCACGTCCTCCGGCTTCGTGTCGCCGTCGAGCAACGCGGCCGCCCAGCCCGTCGCGGTGACCTCCTCGACAGGAAGATCCGACAGATCGTCCGCGATCAGGTCTTTCAGTAGATCCACGATCGCCCGGTCGCCGCTGCCGTGCCGCTCCGCCACGTACCGGGCGGCGCGGGAGAGCACCTCCTGATCCGCCCGCACCCACTCGCCGCGCAGCCGCACGAGGTCGCTCTTGGAATTGATCAGTCGATTCATCTCCGCGGCGGTGAGAACCGTGTCGCCGAGTGCCAGTTCCCAGTTGTACTGCACCAACTGGTCTTTGCCGACGGACCTGTTCTCCGCGCTCGCCGGGGTGCTCGGCGAGCTCACCCGCAGTCGCATCGACGGTGACGCCACACTCCATGCCCGCGGCAGCAGCAGGCTGATGCCCTTCTCCTTCAACGCCACCGCGCCGTGACCGACGAGGTCGATGACCACCGCGGTGGGCAACATCAGGTCGAGACTGTCGGGATCACCGGGGACGTCCTGCAGTCGCGGGTAGGCGGCGACAGCCTCGGTCAGCTTGCGCACACCGGTCTGCAGGCGGCTCGCCTCGGTGCGGTGCAGCGGAATCGGCACCGGCGCTTCACCTTCCGGACGCAAGCACACCTGCAGCCGCCACAACACGGTGTCCGGGTCCCACTCCCCCTCCACGTCCACGTCTTCCGGCTCGAGGAGGCGCAGCACCAGTTCGGGCTCGTCCACCGTGAGGCTGTCCCGCCAGCCGTCGAGGGAACCCGACAACTGGGCGGTGCCCTCCGCGAACTGTTCGCCCCGAACCAGCGCGTCGACCAGCGGGTGCTCCGCGCCGGCGCCGGAATCGTCGGGGTGCCTGCCGTCGAGGACCCGGCGAGCGACGGGGTCGGTCAGCTCGGTGACCATGTCGTCGAGCACTGCCCGCGGCGTCGTTCCGTGCCGCTGGACCGGAGGCATCGCGACCGACAGTTCCGTGAGCCACGCACGCTGACGTTCGCCGCCGAGGAGCCGCCACCGCGGCCACCAGTTGCCCTCCGCCCGGTGTACCTCGGGCACCACCCGTCCCGCACGAACCCACCGCTCGACACCCCGCGCCACGTGGGCGAGGTAGCGCAGGTCCCCCGCGATCCGCGGGTCGCGCGCTGATACCGACAGCAGGAAGTCGGTCGCGTCCGGCGGAGCGAGCGCGACCGCGGCCCACTCGAGTATCTCCGGCCCCGACGGCGTCGGCATCGGCACCTTGACGTGGTGCCGGAACTTTCGTGCCAGCACCCGCCCGACCGCATCCGTCGGCTCCGGAGGGGCCGGATTCCGGTCCTCGACCCACAGCATCAGACCCGAACCGGGTGTCCAGAGGCCGTGCAGCATCCACCCATCCAATCAGGCGCGACCGACAGCCCGAGAATTCCCTGCTCGAGACTGTAACCCTCGACCGTATTCCACCGATGAAGGAGTTGGCGGCTGTCCACGCCGGTACTCACCGGGATCGCTGCCGTACGTGATCGCAGTGATCGGAGGAAGACAAAATGGACTCGACACAAATGTTGCAGGTCCTCGTTCAACTCATCCAGGTCCTCGGACCGTTGATGGGTGGCGGCGGAGGTGGCGGAGGCACAGGCTCCCTGGGCAGCCTGTTCGGCTCCTGAGTTCCCGACGCGAAGGCCCACCGACACCCGTTCGGTGGGCCTTCTTCGTGCCCCGAGGCCGGGCGCCGTTCGTGATAGGACTGAGGGCGTGACCATGGCATACGGCTTCAGTGAATACGGCGGCCCCGAGACGCAGCAGTTCTTCGACGTCCCCACTCCGTCCCCCGGCCCCGGACAGCTGCTCGTCGCCGTCCACGCGGCCGGCGTGAATCCCGCCGACTGGAAGGTGCGGGCGGGAACGCGCAAGGACACCGTGCCCGTCACCCTGCCCGCGGTCCTCGGCCGGGAGGTCGCCGGTGTGGTCGCGGAGATCGGCCCTCGGGTGACCGACTTCGCGGTCGGCGACGCGGTGTTCGGCGCCACGGCCACCGGTTTCGGCGGGTACACCGAGCACACCCTGGTCAACACGGCGTCCGCAGCCCACAAGCCCGACACCGTCTCGTTCGCCGACGCGGCCACGCTGCCCGTCGCGGCGGGAACCGCGTACGACGCCCTGACCACCCTGGACCTGGCTCCCGGCAGTCGGTTGCTCGTCGTCGGCGCGGGCGGCGGCGTCGGCGTGGCGGCGCTGCAATTGGCCGCCGCGCGGGACGTCACGGTGATCGGGGTCGCGAGCGAGGGCAAGCGGGAGGTCGTCGAGTCCCTCGGCGCCACCTGGGTGGCGTCCGGACCCGGGCTGGCCGACCGGGTGCCCGGCCCCGTCGACGCCGTCTTCGATCTCGTCGGAGGCGACGCGCTGGCCGAGGCGGCGCGGGTGGTCGCGGATCCGGCGGCGATCGTCAGCGTCGGCGACCCGCTCGCCGCACGGGACCTCGGCGGCTCGGGAGTGGAACGCCGCCGAACGTCCGCGGTGTTCGCGCAGGTGGCCGCACTGGTGGCCGACGGGACCCTCGACCCGCGGGTGGCCCACCGGTTCCCGTTCGCGCACGCCGGCGACGCGCTCGCCGTGGTCGAGTCGGGTCACACGAGTGGCAAGGTCGTGATCGAGATCGGTTAGCGGGTCTGGCTTTCACCCGTTCCGAGGTAGATGCTGGAAAGACGTAGCTGCCGCCGGGAGAGTCGGGAGTCGGCCATGAGCATCCTCATCCAGGTTCTCGAACAGGGGTATGCGCTCACCACCCCGTGGGAGCAACGAAAGTACGCCTTCGTCGATGCCACGCACATCGTCACCATCCGACTGGACGGGCAGTCCGGTGTGTGGCTCGACGGAATGAAACACGGTGAGTCACACAGGCTTGCAGTCACCCCCACTCCCAGCGAGGCGATCTTCTTCCTCCTCCGCACCCTCGACCTGCTCGCGGAATGCAGGCAGAGCGGCGGTTCCTGGGTGATCGGTCACGACGGCATGCACCTGGCCTCGATCGCAGCGATCCGCCTCCCCTTCACCTGACGTGTCGGCGACCCGGTGCATACTCCTCGCGGTAGGGGGAAAAGTCACCGAGCGCCCGGGGGGACGCATGAGACTTCTGCACGTGACCGTGCTGCTGGCCGCGATTCTGTCGGTCTGCGGTTGCGGGGTGTCCCTGCTCGACCTCAGCGGCCCCGGTCCGGCGCCGGGCAGTCCGTCCCGAGCGCACATCGACGAGTTGCTCGGCCGGGTCGCGACAGTCGCGGCCCGACCCCACCCCGGCGGGTACGAGCGCGGCTGTTCCGGCAGGGAGTTGTGCGTCTTCGGCCCGGCGTGGACCGACGACCAGGACGCGACGCGCGGCCACGACGGGTGCGACACCCGCAACAACGTTCTCGCGATCGATCTCCGCTCGGTCGCGTTCCGCGACGGCACCCGCAACTGTGTGGTGCTCAGCGGCGTCCTCGCCGATCCGTACTCCGGTGACGTGCTCCCGTTCGACCGCGCCGACGCGAAAGCCGTTCAGATCGACCACGTCTACCCGCTGGCGGCGGCCTGGGACATGGGCGCGTCGACGTGGACTGCCGAGCGCCGTCTCCGGTTCGCCAACGACGTCACATTCAATCTGCTGGCCGTCAACGGTCCGGACAATCAGGACAAGGGCGACCAGACCCCGCAGGACTGGCTGCCGCCGAACCCGGCCTACCACTGCTTCTATGCGGGCAAGTACCTGTCGGTCGCGGTGGAGTACGGACTTCCGGTGACTCTGGCCGACCGGGAGGCGCTCGCCGAGGTGGCGGAGCGGTGTCCGTGACCGCGTCAGGAAACGGTGAAGGAACGCGTGTGCCAGCCGGTGGCCCCACCGGGAATCGGCGGCGTCCGCTCCTCGACCTGGATGTTGCCGTCCAGATCCGTGGCCCGCACCTGGAGGGTGTGCAGGCCGGACGTGGCCTGCCACTCCCACGTCCACTGCCGCCACGTGTCGACGGTGTACTCCGGGGCCAGGGTCGCGGTCTGCCACTCCCCGTTGTCGACCCGCACCTCCACCTTCTCGATTCCGCGGTGCTGCGCCCACGCGGTTCCCGCGACGAGCACGGACCCGGGCAGGGTGGGCGCGAACGGGGCAGGCACGTCGATCCGGGACGCGGTCTTGATCGGCCCCTCGGCGGACCATCCCCGCTTCGTCCAGTAGGCCTCCGCCTTGTCGAATCGCGTGAATTCCCAATCGACCACCCATTTGGTGGCCGACACGTAGCCGTAGAGACCCGGGACGACCTGCCGCACCGGGTAGCCGTGTTCGAACGGCAACGGCTGACCGTTCATCGCGACCGCGAGAATCGCGTCGCGGCCGTCCCGCAGGACCTCGACCGGGGTGCCCGCGGTGAAGTCGTCGCTGCTCGTGGACAGCAGCATGTCGGCGTCGAGATGAACCCCGACCTCGTCGAGAATGTCCTTGATCGGGTAGCCGATCCACGTCGCGTTGCCGGCGAGATTTCCGCCGACCTCGTTCGACACGCACGTCAGCGTGATCACCCGTTCGATCGGCGTTCTCGCGACCAGGGCGTCCCAGTTCAGGGTGAGCTCGCGGTCCACCATGCCGTGGATGCGCAGTTGCCAGTCGTCGGTTGTCAACCGAGGTACCCGCAGGGCTGTGTCGATCCGGTAGAACTCTTCGTTCGACGTGACGAACGGGGTGGCCCCCGGCACGCCGATGTCGGTGCCCGCGGCGATCGGTGCGGCTTTGTCGGTCGGCTCGGGGACCGCGAAGGCACGGCGGTTGTCCAGGGCTCCCGCGGCCTGCTGCCCGAGGTACCGCCCGGCGGCTCCCGCTGCCGCGGCCGCTGCGGCGGCGGCAGCCGCAAGCAGCAGAAAGGTGCGGCGCGGCAACCACGCATCCTCGGCGTCCGAATCTTCGGGCGCCTGCGCGGCGGACGTCAGCACCCGCAGAACCGCGATTCCGACGACTACCCCCACCACGGTCGGCAGGGCGTACACCCACGTGGCACTCGGCCGCTGCGTCGCGGCGTAGACCCCCACCAGACCGAGGGCCGCCAGGATCGCACTGCCGAACGGCGCGCGGGGCCGCTCGACGATTCCCGCCACCGCGGCGAGGAGCACGATCAGGATCGTCATGCCCACGAACAGAGCGGGTTTGTCGTTGGTACCGAACGTGTCGATCGCGAACTCGCGGGCAAAGGCAGGACTGCGGTCCACCGTCGTCGATCCGACCGCGTAGAACGGCGACGAGTTCGGGTCGATCAGTACCGAGAGCAGTTCGCCCACCCCGAGCACGACCCCCGCGGCGATCACTCCCGCGAGCGCGCGGGAGAACAGGTGCCGCCGTCTTCGCGGTGTCCGCGCCGCCTCGTGCCGGTCACCGATCGTTGTCGTCATCGCAGCCCTGCTCCTTTGCTGTCGTCACCGTATATTCGGAGCCGAGAACAGGCACGGATGGGAGCCCACCACTAGTATTTACCGGATGAACCAGCTCGACAAAGACACCGTTCTCTGCATCTCGCTTTCCGGCCGACCGAGCAACATCGGCACCCGATTTCACAACTATCTGTACAGCGAGCTGGGCCTCAACTACGTCTACAAAGCGTTCACCACCACCGACCTCCAGGCCGCGGTCGGCGGCATCCGCGCGCTCGGGATTCGCGGCGCCGGCGTGTCGATGCCGTTCAAGGAACAGATCATCGAGTACGTCGACGTGATGCACGAATCGGCGTCGGTCATCGAATCCGTCAACACCGTGGTCAACGAGAACGGCGTGCTGCACGCGTACAACACCGATTACCAGGCCATCGCGAACCTACTGCGCGACAACGCATTACCGCACTCGCTCTCCGTAGCCGTGGCGGGAAGCGGAGGCATGGCCAAAGCAGTGGTCGCCGCCGTACGCGACTACGGCTTCACCGACGTCACCGTGGTCGCGCGCAACGAGAAGACGGGCAGCGCGATCGCGAATCAGTACGGATTCGGTTGGCAATCCGAGCTCGGCGAGGCGCGGCCGGGCCTGCTGATCAACGCCACTCCCGTCGGCATGGCGGGCGGCCCCGAGGCCGAAGACCTGGCCTTCGCACTCGACGCGATCGACGCGGCGGAGGCCGTGTTCGACGTGGTCGCGATGCCCGCCGCCACACCGCTGATCCGCGCTGCCGCCGAACGCCGGAAGACGGTCATCACCGGCGCCGAGGTGATCGCACTGCAGGCAGCCGAGCAGTTCGTCCTCTACACCGGCGTGCGCCCGTCACCCGAAGAGATCCGCAAGGCCTCCGAGTATTCACGGTCGTGAGGTGAGCACTGCCGAGACACCCCCGCAGCGGCTCGCACGTAATTTCAGCGAGCTGCTGCAGGAACTCCGTGTCGCGCAGGCCGGCGTGCAGATTCTGTTCGCCTTCCTCCTCGCGGTCGCCTTCACCGAGGCGTACGAGGAACAGCCGTTCGGCCTGCGCATGCTCCACCTCGTCACGGTACTTCTGGCAACGGTGTCCTCGGCGCTCCTCATCGCCCCGGCGGTCTGGCATCGCGTGCTGTTCCGCCAAGGCCGCCGGACGGACATCCTCCGCAAGGCCAACCTGTTCGCGCTGTGGGGGTCGGATTCCTCGCCGCGGCCATGACCGGCACCGTCGTCCTGATTGCCGAAGTGGCAGTGGGCGGTTGGGGTGCGATCGCGATCGGCGTCGCCGCCGCGCTGATGTTCGCCGGACTGTGGTTCGTGTTTCCGCGGCTCTTCGCCCGCGGGCCCGAAGACGAGAACTAGCACCCGAGCGTCCGCGCGCGGCGAACACCTCCATCCAGAATCTGGATCAATTCAAATTTGGGTCTTGACACGAATTGTGACCCCTGTCACGCTTCTCTATACGGAATCATTATTTCGCATTGTGGAAGAAGGGTCGCATGGTTCTCGATGCAGGACTCCAACGATTCAACGAGGCGTCACAGTCCGAGGCAACGGTATGGGCACGGATCTGCCTGGACATTCCCCGATGGGCAGACGAACTCGTCTCCGCCCGGCCGTACCCCGATCGCGCCTCGCTCCTCACCGCGGCGAGGACGGGATCCGACCCGCTCTCGGCGGTGGAGATCGAACAAGCCCTCGCGCGCCATCCCCGCATCGGTGAACCCCCGGGCGGCGACGACACCGAGGCGCACCTGGCCCGCTCGGAGCAGTCGGACGTCGACTCGTCCGACGCGGCAGCGCAGAAGCGGCTCACCGACGGCAATCGTGCCTACGAGGACAAGTTCGGACGGGTCTTCCTCGTCCGGGCGGCCGGCCGCACCACGTCCGACATCCTCACCGCGCTCGACCGGCGACTCCTCAACGACGACGACCGCGAATTGATCGTGGTCGCAGAGGAACTGCGCGACATCGCTGCACGCCGGCTCGCAGGAATGCTGGACGCATGAGTGGCGTCAGCCAGGTCACCACCCACGTGCTGGACGCGGCCGAAGGCATACCGGCGCGAGAGGTGCCGGTCTCGCTGGCCGTCCTGCGCGACTCCGCGTGGAGCACCGTCGCCGACGCGGTCACCGACCACGACGGACGCGTCACGACGCTGGGCCCCGCCCGACTCGAGCCGGGTACCTACCGGATCGTCTTCGACACCGGACGCTACTTCTCCGCGAAGGGGCGTCCGACGTTCTACCCCGACATCACCATCACGTTCGCCCTGACCGACAGCGAACAGCACTACCACGTCCCTGTCCTTCTCAGCCCGTTCGCATATTCGACCTACCGAGGGAGCTAATCATGAGCAAGATCGTGCTCGGCCAGAACCAGTACGGCAAGGCGGAAGTCCGGTTGGTCAAGATCACCCGGGACTCGAGGCGACACGAGATCGAGGACGTCAGCGTCACGTCTCAACTCCGCGGAGATCTCGACGCGGTGCACACCGAAGGCGACAACGCACACGTCGTGGCCACGGACACCCAGAAGAACACGGTATACGCCTTCGCCCGCGACGGCGTCGGCTCGATCGAGACGTTCGCGATGCGACTCGGACAGCACTTCACTGGCGAGTTCGAGTGGATCACCGGCGGCCGATGGG
The DNA here is from genome assembly GCF_001894825.1 of Rhodococcus jostii NBRC 16295. Taxonomy (GTDB): domain Bacteria; phylum Actinomycetota; class Actinomycetes; order Mycobacteriales; family Mycobacteriaceae; genus Rhodococcus_F; species Rhodococcus_F jostii. Next base: position 23,787 of record NZ_BCWY01000082.1, read on the forward strand.
AAATCGAGCAGTATTCGTGGGCGCGGATCCCGGTCGACGGCAAGGGTCACGACCATTCGTTCGTCCGGTCGAGTGACGAGAGGCGCAACACCGTGGTCACCATCGACGGCGACCAGACCTGGATCGTGTCCGGGCTCAGCAACATGGTGGTGTTGAAGTCGACGGGTTCGGAGTTCCGGGGATACCCGAAGGACAAGTACACGACGCTGCAGGAGACGTCCGATCGGATCCTCGCCACCTCGGTGAGCGCGCGGTGGCGGTACCTGACCACCGACGTCGATTTCGACAAGACCTTCGAGAACGTGCGATCGATCATGCTGGAGACCTTCGCCACCACGCACTCGCTCGCCCTGCAGCAGTCGCTGTTCCAGATGGGTTCGGCAGTGCTCGAGGCTCATCCCGAGATCGCCGAGGTGAAGTTCTCGATGCCGAACAAGCATCACTTCCTCGTCGACCTGGAGCCGTTCGGGCTCGACAACCCCGGCGAGGTGTTCTTCGCGGCCGACCGACCCTACGGGTTGATCGAGGCGACCGTCGAGCGCGAGGACGCTCCCGACGCCGGCCGCGCCTGGGATTCCGTTCCCGGATTCTGCTAGGAGCGCGGCCATGAAGCGGATCGGACATCGGGTGGCCGGAGCAGCCGGACCCGAAGACGAGCGTTTGCCGCTCGGAAAGTCGTACGTGTACGGGTTGCAGCACATCCTGACCATGTACGGCGGAGTGATCGCGCCTCCCCTGATCGTCGGCGGCGCTGCGGGTCTGACCGGCGTCGAGATCGGCCTGCTCGTGTCGGCGGCATTGTTCGTCAGCGGCGCGGCCACACTCCTGCAGACCCTCGGAATTCCGTTCTTCGGGGCGAAGCTGCCACTGGTGCAGGGCATTTCCTTTGCCTCGGTGTCCACGATGGTGGCCGTGGCGGCCGGACCGGGCGGACTCCGCTCCGTGTTCGGCGCCATCATGGTCGCCGGCGCGATCGGTCTGCTGATCAGCCCGTTCTTCTGCAAGATCGTGCGCTACTTTCCGCCCGTCGTCACCGGGTCGATCATCACCGTCATCGGCATCTCGCTCCTTCCCGTCGCGGTGCGCTGGGCGATGGGCGGCAATGCCAAGGCTCCGGATTGGGGGTCGATGTCCAACATCGGCCTCGCCGGGTTCAGCCTGTTCGTCGTGTTGCTGGTGAGCCGTCTGGTCCAGGGAACGCTGTCCCGGCTGTCCATTCTGATCGGCATCGTCGTGGGCACCCTGTTCGCCGCACTGATCGGCAAGGCCGACTTCGGCGCCGTCGGGAAGGGCGCGATCTTCGAACTGCCGCAGGTGTTCTCGTTCGGCAGTCCCGTATTCCAGATCGGCGCGATCATCTCCATGACCGTGGTGATCCTCGTGATCATGACCGAGACGACGGCCGACATCCTCGCGGTCGGCGAGATCGTCGGGACGAAGGTCGATGCACGCCGGGTCGGTGACGGTCTCCGCGCCGACATGCTCGCCACCACCGTGGCGCCGGTGTTCGGAACGTTCCCGGCCAGTGCGTTCGCGCAGAACGTCGGGCTCGTCGCGATCACGGGGATCAAGAGCAGATACGTCGTCGCGGCCGGCGGCTCGGTTCTGTTCGCCCTCGGACTCTTTCCCGTGCTCGGGCGTCTGGTGGCCTCCGTGCCGCTACCCGTCCTCGGCGGGGCGGGGATCGTCCTCTTCGGTTCGGTGGCGGCGAGCGGAATCCGGACACTGTCCAAGGTCTCGTACGACGGCAACCTCAACCTGGTGATCGTCGCGGTGGCCCTCGGGTTCGGTGTCATTCCGATCGCGGTCCCGGAGTTCTACTCGGCCTTCCCGGAATGGGTTCACATCGTCTTCGACTCGGGCATCAGTGCGGCGAGCATCGTCGCGGTACTGCTGAACATCCTGTTCAACGAGATCAAGACCGGAAACAGAGCCACTCCCTCGGTGGTCTCGGCGGCACCACCGGTTCTCGTCGACCGCGCGGAGGCCGCGGATCGACCGGAAGCCACGGCACGCACCACTGCCGTGCGCAATGAGTGAACCTCCGTATCAGCCCACACTGGCGCAGCTCCGCGCTTTCGCCGCCGTAGCCACCCATCTGCATTTCGGCTCGGCAGCAACCGATCTCGGGATCAGCCAACCCACTCTCTCACAGGGGCTGGCTGCTCTCGAGACCGGGCTCGGGGTCACCCTGATCCAGCGGACCACTCGCCGGGCGATCCTCACGACGATCGGCAGGCGACTGCTTCCGCACGCGCAGCGCACCCTCGACGGCACGGAGGAGTTCGTGGCCATGGCGTCGGGGCTGGCTTCGCTACCGGTCCCCGACTGCTCCGCCTTCCCGGCGACGATCGAGTAGGCGCATGACCCTCGTCGCACTCACCCCGTGAACGACGACGGAGAGGACGACAGTGAAGGCCACCGTCGACCACAACCATTTCTGGTCATCCACGCCGGCTTCCGCAGCGGCGTAGGCGAGATAGTAGATCGACCCTATTCCGCGAACCCCGAAGAATGCGGTGACCCGACGCTCGGGGCCGGACATCTCCTTGCAGCCCAGCAGCGAAACCCATCCCACCACGGGCCGGATGACGAGAACGAGGAGCACGGCCACGAGAACCCCACCCCACGTCAGTTCCGCCAGCAGGCCCGACGTGAGCGCCACCCCGACCAGCAGCAGCACGGCGAGGGTCAGCACGTGTTCGAGTTGCTCGATCAGGTTGTGCATCTCGGCGTGGTAGTCGTGGGCGCGTTCCGTCCGCCGGATGGCGACGGCGCAGGCGAAGACCGCGAGAAACCCGTATCCGCCCACCAACTCGGTGAGACCGTAGACGGCGAACGTCGCGGCCAGCGCGAAGATGGGTTCGCTGCGTTCGGCGAGTCGCATGTGCGCGATCGGGAAGCGGAAGACGGCGCGGCCGAACAGATCACCGGCAATCCATCCGACGACCGCACCGATGACGATCTTGCCGATCAGCTCCCAGGCCACCCAGCCGACTATCCAGTTCTCGATCGGCCCCTCGGTGATCATGAACAGTGCCAGGTACACGAACGGGAAGGCGAGAGCGTCGTTGAGCCCGGCTTCGGAGGTGAGCGCGAAGCGGACCTCGTCGTCCTCCCGGTGAGATTCGCCGCCCGACGTGGGACCTTCCACCTGTACGTCGGATGCCAGCACCGGGTCGGTGGGCGCGAGGACGGCTCCGAGCAGGATCGCGACGGCCGGGGTCAACGCCGCCGCCCACCAGCCGACCAGTGCGACGGCAGCGATACCGAGGGGCATCGCGATCAGCAGCAGACGCCACGTCGAGTTCCACGTCCGCCAACCCAATGGCCTGTCGATCGCCAATCCCACACCCATCAGCGCGACGATGACGCAGATTTCGCTCAGGTGCTCCGTCACAGCGGGATGCAGTGCCGGCGACAGGGTGCCCGTCCCCGACTCGCCGAGGAACAGCCCGACGCCCGCGCCGACCGCCAGGACGATCAGCGGCGCCGAGACGGCACGGTCCTGGAACAGGTCCGGAACGGTGGCGGCGAGCAGAAGAGCCAGGCCGGCCGTCAGATACACGAGATCGGTGTTCAGTGCGGTCCACCCACCTCCGCGCGCAGCAACGTCGCCATCCGCGCGTCGAACGCCACGAACAGCACCCGGGGAATTCCGGCATCCGATTCGCGGACGGCACCGACCGCCTGCCGGACGGCGTCGTCCGCGGGCCAGCCGTACACGCCGGACGAGATCAGCGGGAACGCGACAGAGTGCGCGCCGAGGTCGGAGGCCACCGCCAGGCTGCTGGTGTAGGCGCTGCGCAGGGTGGCCGACCGATCGTCGGACGCGGAGTAGACGGGTCCGACGGTGTGGATCACCCACCGCGCGGGCAGCCGGCCCGCAGTCGTCGCCACCGCCTGTCCGGCGGGCAGACCGTCGTGCAGCGTGGTGGCCCGCAGCTGCCGGCATTCGGCGAGGATCTCGGGCCCACCGGCCCGGTGGATGGCGCCGTCCACACCCCCGCCGCCGAGCAGTCCCGAGTTGGCGGCGTTCACGATCGCGTCGACCTCGACGTTCGTGATATCTCCCTGCACTACCTCGATGGCGGTCATCTCTACATTATCGTCGCGACCCGACGGCGATCCGCACGATCAGTCCGGCGATCAGCGCCCAGAACGCAGACCCGATACCGAGGATCCCGACGCCCGAGGCGGCGATCAGGAACGTGACGACGGCGCCTTCCCGTTCTCGGACGTCGTCGAGGGCGGAGGCCAGCGCCCCGCCGAGAGTGCCGAGGAGAGCGAGACCGGCAACGGCCTCCACAACACCTTCGGGTGCCGCGGCGATGAGGGTGGCCACCGCGGCGGAACACGCCGCGAGCACCAGGTACGCCCAGCCCGCCGTGAACGCCGCGACCCACCGCCTCGTGGGATCGGGGTGGGCGGACGGCGCGGCGGCGAGAGCGGCGCTGATGGCGGCGAGGTTGATCGCGTGCCCACCGGCGGGCGCGCCCACCAGGGTCCCGACCCCGGTGACCAGCATCGCCGGCCGCCACGGCACCCGGTAGCCGAACGAGTTCATCACCGCTGTCCCGGGAATGTTCTGCGACGCCATGGTCACGATGTACAGCGGGACGGCGATCCCGATCATCGCCTGCCACGTCCACGCCGGTGCGGTGACGTCCAGCGACGGCAGCAGCGCGCTCGTGTCGAGTCCGTCGCCGCCGGAGACGAGACCGATCGCGATCACGACACCCGCGGCCGCGAATGCTGCCGGCACCGCCCACCGCGGCGAGTACCGCTGCAGAATCAGCCACACCAGGACCACGGGCGCGACGGCCAGCGGTGCGTCCCGCAGAGCGAGCACCGGCGCCAGGCACAGCGGCAACAGCACTCCCGCGAGCATCGCCTGCGCCAACGCGGAGGGGATGGCCGCGATGAGCCTGCCCAGCCGCGGCCACAGCCCGGTGAGGATCACCGCCGCACCCACGACGACGAACGCGCCGACCGCCGCGGGCCAGCCACCGCTCACCGTTCCCGCACCGGCGAGAAGAGCGGCACCCGGCGTCGACCACGCCAACGTGATCGGCATGCGGTAGTGCCGCGATAACCACAGCATCCCCAGCGCCTGCGTCACACACAGCGCCAGCAGTCCCGACGCCGCCTGGGCGGAGTTTGCGCCCACCGCAGTCAATCCGGTGAGCACCACCGCGAACGAACTGGTGAAGCCCACCAGGGCGGTGACGATTCCGGCACTGATCGGCTGGGCGGCGGAATCGGGTGAACGCACGTCGCTGTCGGGCACAGACATAGGACGCGATTCTGCCCGACGCGTGGTCCCGGTGATCCGTGGCATTAGGGTCGGGGCGGTGAAACACGACGACGCCCCCGCGCTGCCGACCGCCGCCGACTTCCCCGCCCTGTGGCCGGTCCCGACCCGCTGGGAGGACAACGACCACTACGGGCACGTCAACAACGTCACGTACTACTCGTACTTCGACACGGCCGTCAACGGCTGGCTGATCGCGACGACGGGCACCGACATCCGCGACCTGCCCGCCATCGGCGTGGTCGCCGAGACGTCCTGCAAGTACATCAGCGAACTGACGTTCCCGGACCGCGTGCAGGTGGGGTTGTCGATCGAGAAGCTGGGCACCCGGAGCATCGTGTATGCGCTCGCGATCTTCCGGGAGAACGACGACGCCCTCGAACTCGCGGCGCTCGGCCGCTTCGTGCACGTGTACGTGGACGCGAGGACCCGGAAGCCGGTGCCGATCCCTGCCGAAATTCGCAGCGCCGCAACCCTACTGGTGGTTCCGGACGCCGACTGAGCGTCCGGTACCGGTCAGCGGTTCAGCGTAGGCCCTCGGACTCCGCCGTGGCCACGGCACGGGCGATGATCCCGTCGATCAACGCGACGGTGGGCGCACCGGTCTCGGCCTTGTTCCGGGGGTCGTCGATCACCCGGCGCAGGACGCCTTCGGCGATGATCGCCAGCTTCCACAACGCCAGGACGTGCCAATACCCCACGTGCGTGACATCGCGTTTCGTGTGGTGGACGTACGCCTCCACCAGTTCGGCCCGGGTCGGGAATCCTTCGAGCGTGGACGCAGGAAACGGTCCGGGGTCCTCGTCGCCCGCCTCGGGCCAGTAGGCCAGCAACGCGCCGACGTCGGCGAGCGGGTCGCCCAGCGTGCACAGTTCCCAATCGACCACCGCGACCACTTCTCCCTCCTCCGGGGAGGTGATGACGTTGCTCAGGTGAAAATCGCCGTGCACCAACGACAGTTCGGCCTGCTCCGGCATGTTGCGCTGGAGGATGCCCGCCAGGTCCTCGATTGCCGGGACGTCCCGGGTACGGGACTTCTCCCACTGGTCTGTCCAGCGCTTCAACTGCCTTGCCGCGTAAGGCTTGTGGCTGGCCAGATCCTCCAGACCGGCATCCCGTAGATCGACCGCATGGATCTTCGCGAGGGCCTTCGGCATCGCGAGCCCGACGGCATTGCGCTGCTCGGGTGTCAGCTTCTTCGCCACCCCGACACTGTCGATCACCACCCCCGCGACATAGCTCATCAGCACGAGCGGCGCGTCCGTGACCTCCGGATCGTCGGTGAGCCCGAGGATCTTCGGCACCGGAACGTCGGATCCCTGTAGAGACGACAGAATCCGATGCTCCCGGACGACGTCGTGCGCCGATGCGAGCAGATGCCCGAGCGGTGGCCGCCGCAGCACCCACCGTCCACCACCCGCGTCGCTGACCGCGTACGTGAGATTCGATTGACCGTTTCCGATCCTCTCGAAGCTCAGCGGCGCGATCGCTCCCACACCGAGTCCGGCAATCCACGCAGAAACGGCATCTTCGTTCAGCCCCACAGCATTCACGCGCTCGATGCTAACCGCTCCGGAGCCCGATCCGCGGGGAACCGGTCCGCACCGCAGGTCGCGGACCTAGGGTGGCAACAGTGAGGCCGCTTCGGCCGGAACTGGAGGGACGGACGTGGAAGTTTTCCTCATCGTGTGCGGCGTGCTCCTCGCCGTGAGTGCCGTCGCCGTGAGCATTCCCAAGCTGAGATTGAAGGGAACCGCGTGGACCGGGTTGCAGGCCCGGGGGCTGAGCGGGCAACAGGTCCGGCTGATCGGTGTGGCGGAACTCGCCGGCGGCGTCGGCGTCCTCGTCGGCCTGTACTGGACACCGCTGGGGGTGATCGCGGCGGTCGCGCTGCTGATCCTGCTCCTGTGCGCTGTCGCCTTCCACGTCAGGAACGGCGACTACGGCAATCCCGACACGCGGGCGGTCGCGATGCCCGCCGTGTACCTGGCAGTGCTGGCCGTTCTCGCCTCGATCGGGTTCGTGTTCGCGGGGTGATCCGGGTTCCCGGACCCTTGCAGCAACAACCTGACATGGGGGGAGTCCGAACTGGTCATTAGACGCAGTATGACACCCGCCTGACCCCCAAAACTGGGCAATGTGCTCGATCGCGGCGGTGCCCCTTGCGCACTTCGCGTTCTCGTGGATGCTGTGAAGTAGGACACACACTTGCCCTACCGCAGTACACGTCTCCCACGAACCCACAAGGTTCACGGACTCGACAACGCGAGGTGAATCCGATGGTCGACAAGATTGCCTATCCGGTCCAGCTCATCCAGCCGGACGGCCGACGGGTCTTCAGACCCGACTACACCAGCCTGGTCCGCGACATCGGACCCGAACAACTGCGCGACCTCTACGAAGACCTCGTGGCCACGCGTCGGATGGATGTCGAGGCGGTGGCCCTGCAACGCCAGGGTGAACTGGGACTCTGGGCCCCGATGCTCGGCCAGGAAGCCGCGCAGGTCGGCTCGGCCCGCGCTCTCCGCCCCGACGACTACGCGTTCATCAGCTATCGCGAACACGCCGTCGCCTACTGCCGGGGCGTGGACCCGGGGGTGATGACCCGCATGTGGCGGGGATGCGCCCATTCCGCCTGGGATCCGAGTTCGGTGAACGTGACGAACCCCGCGATCGTCGTCGGCTCCCAGGGGCTGCACGCCACCGGGTACGCGATGGGCGCCCATCTCGACGGCGCGGAGATCGCGACGATCGCCTACTTCGGCGACGGCGCCACCAGCCAGGGCGACCTCGCCGAGGCCCTCGGATTCTCGATGAGCTTCAACGCGCCGGTCGTATTCTTCTGCCAGAACAACCAGTTCGCGATCAGCGAACCGGTCCGCCTGCAGAGTCCCGTCCCCATCGCACAGCGCGCCGCCGGGTACGGCATGCCCGCACTCCGGGTGGACGGCAACGACGTTCTCGCGGTCCTCGCGGTGACCCGTCAGGCCACCCAGCGGGCACGGGACGGCAGCGGGCCGACGTTCATCGAGGCCATCACGTACCGCATGGGCCCCCACACCACGTCGGACGACCCCACCCGGTACCGCGCGGCGGCGGAGACGGAGGTCTGGAAGGCCCGCGACCCGATCGACCGGATGAGGCGACTCCTCGACCGCGAGGGCCTGCTCGACGACGCTTTCCTCGCCCGGGTGCAGGCCACTGCCGACGACGTCGCGGCCCGACTGCGGTCCGGGACCGTCGAGGCGCCCGACCCCGCGCCGCTCGACGTGTTCGAGCACGTGTATTCCACCGACCACCCGCTCATCGACGAGGAACGCGAGCAGTACGCCGCGTACCTCGCAGGCTTCGCCGGCATCGAGGAGGCACTGTCATGACCACCACCACGCTGTCGCTCGGCGCCGCACTCAACGCAGGACTCCGACGCGCCCTCGAACACGACCGCAAGGTCGTGATCATGGGTGAGGACGTCGGGCGCCTCGGCGGGGTCTTCCGGGTCACCGACACACTGCAGAAGGACTTCGGCGACAACCGGGTCATCGACACTCCGCTGGCCGAATCGGGGATCGTCGGCGCCGCGTTCGGAATGGCACTGCGCGGCTACCGGCCCGTTTGCGAGATCCAGTTCGACGGATTCGTGTACCCCGCGTTCGACCAGATCGTGTCGCAGGTGGCCAAGATTCACTACCGCACCCAGGGCCGGATCACCGCGCCCCTCACCATCCGGATCCCGTACGGCGGTGGCATCGGCGCGGTCGAGCACCACTCGGAGTCACCCGAGGCGTACTTCGCCCACACCGCCGGACTGCGCGTCGTCACTCCCAGCAACCCGGCGGACGCGTTCCACATGATCCAGCAGTCCGTCGCGGCGGACGACCCGGTGGTGTTCTTCGAACCGAAGCGGCGGTACTGGGACAAGGCCGAGTTCGACGTGGACGCCGAACCGGACCTGCCGCTGCATCAGGCGCGCGTGGCCCGGGTGGGCACCGACGCCACGATCGTCGCGTACGGCTCCGTCGTCCCGACGGCACTGTCGGCCGCTGCCGTCGCCGCAGACGAGGGCCACTCCCTCGAGGTGATCGACCTGCGGTCCCTCTCCCCGATCGACTTCGACACCATCGAGGAATCGGTCCGCAAGACCGGAAGGCTCGTCGTCGCGCACGAGGCCTCGACGTTCGCCGGTCTGGGCGCGGAGATCGCCGCCCGCATCTCCGAGCGGTGTTTCTACCAACTCGACGCACCCGTCCTGCGGGTCGGCGGATTCGACGTTCCGTATCCGCCGTCGAAGCTGGAACTGCATCATCTGCCCGACGCCGACCGCCTGCTCGACGCCGTCGATCGCAGCCTCGCGGCCTGATCGCAACTCATCGGAGGAGAGGAGTCGTCCGTTGGCGCAGGAATTCCGCCTACCCGATCTCGGTGAAGGGCTGACGGAGGCCGAGCTGGTCTCCTGGGCCGTCGAGGTGGGCCAGACGATCGAACTCAATCAGGTCATCGGTGAAGTCGAGACGGCGAAGGCGCTCGTCGAGTTGCCTTCGCCGTACGCGGGCGTCGTGGCGGACTTGCTGGTGTCGCCGGGAACGACGGTGCCGGTGGGGACTCCGATCATCCGGATCACCACGGATGCGGCCACCGAGGAACTGCCCACGCGCACGCCCGTTCTGGTGGGGTACGGGCCCGAGGCCGCGGCCGAGAGCAAACGTGCGAGGCGGAAGCTGGTGGCTGCAGCGGAGACCGGTGCCGTGCCGGACCGTCGGCGGCCCGACTCCTCGCCGGCAGCCCGGGTGGCGGCCCGCGAACTCGGGGTCGACCTCGCCGTCGTCGCGGGAACGGGGCCGTCCGGCGCCGTCACGCGGAACGACGTGAAATCCCATGCAGGATCGGCCGGGCAGGTCGTGTCGCCCACACCGGAGCCGTCGGAGTTCTCGGAGCCCTCGGAGCGCGAAACGCGCACCCCGATCCGCAGCGTCCGCAAGCAGACCGCGGAAGCGATGGTCCGCAGCGCCTTCACCGCCCCGCACGTCACCGAATTCGTGACCGTCGACGTGACCCGGTCGGTGGAACTGCTCGACCGGCTGCGGGAACTCCCCGAATTCGAGGGACTGTCGGTGACACCGCTGACCCTGGTCGCGAAGGCGATGATCGTCGCGCTGCGGAAGAACCCGAGCCTCAACGCGTCGTGGGACGAGGAGCATCAGGAGATCGTCACCAAGCACTACGTCAATCTCGGCATCGCCGCGGCCACGCCCCGCGGGCTGGTGGTCCCCAACATCAAGGACGCGCAGGCGCTGAGCCTGCTGGAACTGTGCGGGGCGATCACCGAACTGACCGCAACCGCACGCAGCGGCCGGGCCACGCCCGCGCAACTCACCGGCGGCACCGTGTCGATCACCAACGTCGGCGTGTTCGGCGTCGACGCGGGCACGCCCATCCTCAACCCCGGCGAATCGGCCATCCTCTGCCTGGGCAGCGTCACCCAGAGACCGTGGGTGCACGAGGACGAACTCGCGGTGCGGTGGGTCACCACCCTGAGCGTGTCGTTCGATCACCGGGTGGTCGACGGCGAGCAGGGGTCGAGGTTCCTGTCGTCCGTCGCCGCGATGCTGCACGACCCCGCCTCACTGCTCGCACACCTCTGATCCTCGGTACGTTTGATCGGTGAGCACTCCCCGAGCGTCCCCGGTCGACAAGCGCGAACCGGTGGCCGAGCCGCTCCGCAGGGCCCGTGCGGGAACGTTCGGGATCTTCGGAACCAACGGATTCCTGCTCGGTATGTGGGTCGTGCACATTCCGGCGATCGAGCACCGGACCGGGATCAGCCACTCGACACTGGGTTCGCTGCTGCTCCTGCTGGCGGTCGGCGCGATCGGCGGCATGCAACTCAGTGGTCCGCTGGCCGACCGGTTCGGCAGCAGGCGGATGGTGATCGTCGCCGGACTCACGCTGTCGGTAGCCACGGTGGGTCCTGGGCTGGCGTCCGGCGCCTGGCAACTCGGTCTCGCACTGCTCGCGTTCGGCTTCGCCAACGGCGCACTGGACGTGTCGATGAACTCGCAGGCCGTCGAAGTCGAGCAGCGGTATCGACGGCCCATCATGTCGGCGTTCCACGCCCTGTTCTCCGTCGGCGGAGTAGCCGGATCGCTCCTCGGAGCGGCGACGCTCGCCGCGGGATGGGCACCAGTGACGGCGCTCCTCGTCGCCGGCGGAATCGGCGTCGTCACCGTCGCCGCGGGCTCGCGGTGGCTGATGGCGGACCGACCGCGGTCCCGGCACGAGTCGGCCCCCGCCGAGCAGGCGCACGGCCGGCTGTCCGCACGGGTGCTCGCGCTCGGGGGAATCGCGTTCGTCCTCATGCTGTCGGAGGGCGTCGCGAACGACTGGAGCACGCTGCAGGTCAAGGAACATCTCGGAACGTCGGATTCGGTCGCCGCCCTCGCGTTCGGTGCCTTCTCGGTGATGATGACCGTGGGCCGGTTCACCGCCGACCGTGTGAGCGCCGCGCTCGGCCCCGTCGCCGTCGTCCGCTACGGCACCCTGATCGCGGCCCTCGGCATGCTGCTCGTCCTCGTCTCCGGACTGCTCCCGCTCACGATTGTGGGCTGGGCGTTGTTCGGCCTGGGGCTGTCGGGCTGCGTCCCCCAGATCTTCACCGCCGCGGGCAACCTCGGTTCCGGTTCCGCGGGCACCAACATGTCGCGGGTGGTCGGGCTGGGGTACGTCGGATTCCTCGCAGGCCCGGCGACCATCGGCTGGATCACCCAGGTGGTGCCCCTCACCGTCGCGATGGTGGTACCGCTGGTCTGCGTGCTGATCGCCGCCACGTTCGCGGGCGCCGTCCGGCGCAACTGACCCCTCAGACCACGGCGCGGTACCTGAGCATCATTTCGTGGTCCTCGTGATCGAGGATGTGACAGTGCCAGACGTAGCCCTGCAATGGATGCGTACCGTCGGACGCGTGTCCGTGGGCCGCGTGTGATCCGTGCCCGAAGACCGCGTCCGGATCGAAGCCCAGCCCCTCTGCTGTGGGAAACGCCGCGACGATCCGGGTGATGGAATTGGCGTTCGCCAGCACCGTGTCCTTGAATCCGCGCTCCCACGGCTCCGCGGGGACGAGCGGGGAGATCGTGAACGCATCCGCCGACGGGGTCCAGCGGATCCCGAGAGGCGGTTGCGGGGTGGCGAGCGCGAACCGCACAGTCTCGATCACCTGACGTCCCAGCACCCGGAAATTCGCGAGGTGCAGGTGCACCGGATGCGGATCGTTGGTTGCGTTGATGATGTTCCACTGCTCCACCGTGCCCTGGCGCGGCAACTCGATGTCCTCGGTCGAGTACCGGAGATTGTTCAGGGACATGATCGACGGCGGAAGCCGCACATCGCTCGGTTGGCTGAGCGTCACGTCCCGGTAGACGTCCGGGCGCGGAATCGGCGGCAGTGGTTCCGGCTGCCCTGGTCCCCCGCGCAGCGTGGCGGGCGGGCCGCCGGTGAATCCGCGGGCAGCGCCCACCCGGAATCTGCAGAACCTCGGCATCGTGCGTTCGCCGATGAGCGCGGCCTGGAACGGCGGCGGCTCGTCGTTGCACAACTCCACCGTCGACCCCGGTTCCAACCCGCCGAAGTCGACGAGCAGGTCGACGCGTTCGGCGGGACTCAACCGCACCCGCGATACCGCGACCGGAGCGTCCAGCAGCCCGTTGTCACCGCCGATCACACAGAACCGCATCCGGTTGCCGAAATACAGATTCCACACGCTCAGCGAACCCGCATTGACGAGTCGCAGCCGATGGAACCCGCGGGCCACGTCGAGTTCCGGCCACACCTTGCCGTTCACGACCCCGACGTCGCCGACAGCGCCCCCTTCCCAGCTGCCTTGCGGCACGGTGGGCGTCGACCGGATCCGCTGCCGTCCCTCGGCGGTGAACATCTTCTCCTGCAGTACGAGGGGAACCTCGAACTCCCCCGCCGGCAGTCCCAGCGGGTTGTCGGGGCGGCCGGTGTCGAAGTCGTCGCGCAGCAGATACAACCCGACCAGGCCCGCGTAGATGTTGAGCCGGGTCATCCCCATCGCATGGTCGTGATACCAGAGCCCGGCCGCCTCCTGCCGGTTCGGCAGGTGATGGGCGAACTCCTGACCCGGACGAAAGACCTGCTCGGGGTGCCCGTCGAACTCGGGCGGATTCACCCCGCCGTGCAGATGCATCGCCGTGGGCACCGCGGTGCGGTCCCGCTCGCTCATACCGTGCAGCGACGTGTCCACATCGACTGCGAACGGATGGGCGGCGATGGTGTTGCGGTACGCGATCGTCGTCGGCTGACCGACGTGCGCCTCGATCGTCGCGCCGAGATAGTCGGAGCCGCTGTAGGCCAATGCCGGGGACGGCGCCAGATCGGTGTGGAACTGATGGACGGTGCTGCGCGCGTGCACGTCGACGCTCGTCCCGGAGACCGTCGGCAGAATCGGGAGCCGATCACGATAGGGCTCCAGCGGAGGCGACGAGAACATCAACGGCCTCAGCGGATCGATGTCGAAAGGGAACGCAGCGGCCGACCCGGCCGACACCGCGCCCAGCCCACCACCGAGCGCCACCGCCCGCAGGAACGATCGGCGCGAAATCCGTCCACTCATATCTGTCACATCGTGCTGTCCACGCGGAAAGAGAGTCGAGATCGGTCCTGCGTTACGTTACGCCGCCGGAAGCCCTGGTCGCGGGACTCTCGTTCGGCGCACGAAGGCGACCGTTCACCGACCTCACAGTGGCCTCTCATCGATCGTTCAGCGTCGGTTGGCACACTGTGTGTCGTGACCGAATCGACTAGCAGGCTGCGTCGCAGTGTTCGTCGCCTCGCCTTCGCCGCGGCGGGTGCGGTGGCACTGTGCGCGCTGTATCTCATCCGCCCCGAATCGTCGGGTCTCGTCCTCCCAGAGGCACTCCGACCCGTCGCCGAACCTGTGATCCAGGCGATCGACGTCACCACGGTGCTCGCAGCGACCGTCGTCCTCGCCATCGTCGCGGCGATGCGAAAACTGTCGTACGGCATGGGCGCGGTGCTGGTGCTCTGCATCGGAGCCAATCTCACCAGTGCCGCGGTCCGGGCCTGGGAGGTGGACGCCCCGTCCGTGCTCCTGCCGAGCGGACACGTCGTCGCCGTCACCGCGCTGTACGGTTCGGCGCTCCTGGTGTCGGCGCCCCGGTTCCGGCCCGTCATCGCGGGCCTGGGCTTCGCCGCCGTCCTCGGTGTCGCGGGCGCTGCCGCGCTCGTCGAACCGATCGGCATCTTCGGCCTCGCGGCCGGCTTGATCATCTTCGCGATCTGGTGGGCGCTGGCGTCCACCCTGATGCTCTACTCCCCCGTCGCCGCCGAGCGCGAAGAGCGTCGGCCCGACACCGCGGCCATCGCCTTCTCCCGGCACCGCGGCAGTATCCGCTTCTGAGGCGCTGCGCGCCCGTGCGCCTTTCTGGTAACTGGAGCAACCGGAAAGGCGCACGGGCGGC
>NZ_BCWY01000083.1 GCF_001894825.1 Rhodococcus jostii NBRC 16295
CGCGACGATCTGCGCGGGCCCGTCGAGAGGCAGGTCCCCGGGGTGCGGGTCCGCGACGGCGGCGTCCAGCACGGACAGTATGCGGCGCGACGCGATCCGCGCCCGGGTCAGCGCGACCGCCGCCGCGGGCAGCGCTGCCGTGGCCTCGAACGCGGACAGTGGCAGGAGCACGAGGATGCCCAGGGCCATCGGGCTCATGGTCCCCGACGAGTACAGGTCCATGCCGATGAGCAGCGACGCGATCACGCTAGCTCCCACCGCGAGCGGGGTGGCGGCGTCGGCGAAGGCGCTGGGTGCGGCGGCACGGTCGGTGGCCGTGACCACGGCGCGTTCGGCGTCGGCGGCCCGCGACACGGTCCGGTCGAGGCGGCCCGCGACGCGGAGTTCCGCAGCATGATCGAGGGCGGTGACGGCGTCCTCACTGAACTGGGCGCGTGCGTCGGCGCCGGACGTCTCGGCGGTGCGGGCGGCCCGCGCGGACAGCCAGGGCGCCGCGACCCCCGACACCGCGAGCGCCACGGCGAGGACGAGTGCCGATGCGGGTGTGATCACCGCGAGGATGCCGACGGCGACGACGGCCAGGACGACGGACACGGCGATGGGAACGAGCGCGCGCACCACGACGTCGCCGAGGGTGTCGACGTCGGCGCCGGTGCGGGCGAGCAGTTCGCCGCGCCGCAGTCCGGCCGCGGCGGCGGGGTCTCCGTCGGCGAGCCGCTGGTACAGCTGGGTGCGGGCGGACGTTGTTCCGCGGAGGGCGGTGTCGTGGGTGGCGAGCCGCTCGAGGTAGCGGAAGACGCCGCGGGAGATGCCGAGCGCCCGTACCGCCACCACGGCCACGCTGAGGTCCAGGACAGGTGGCATCTGCCATGCCCTGGTGATCAACCACGCGGACAGCGCCGCCAGCGCGAGCGCACTACCCAGCGTGGCGACGCCGGCCGCGACGGCGCGCAACACCCGTCCCGGCTGCAGGTCGAGCAGCGGCAGCGCCCGGATCAGCGGGTCACGCGACATCGGCGGTCACCTCGATCACCCGATCGGCGGCCGCGAGCACCGTCGGACGGTGCCCGACCACCACGACCGTCCGGCCGGCGGCGGCGAGGCTCCGCAGGGAATCCAGCACGGTGCGCTCCGCGGCGTCGTCGAGGTGCGCGGTGGGTTCGTCGAGCACCAGCACGGGACGCCGGGTGGCGAGCACACGGGTCAGGGCGAGCCGCTGCCGTTGACCGAGCGACAGTCCCGTTCCGCCGGATCCGACCCGCGTGTTCCAGCCCTCGGGGAGTTCGGCGAGGACCTCGTCGAAACCCGTGGCAGTGCAGGCATGTTCGAGGTCGACGACGTCTCCGGTCAGCCGGAGGTTCTCGTCGAGGGTGCCGGGAACGAGAACGGGGTGCTGCGGCAGCCACGCCACCTGCGCCCACCACGCGGACCGGTCGAGCGAGTCCACGGGTGCGCCGGCCACGCGCACGTTTCCACGCTCCGGTTCGAGGAGGCCGAGGAGTGCGTGCACCGCAGTCGTTTTCCCGGACCCGTTGGGTCCGGTCAGCACGGTCACCGCGCCGGGTTCGAGAGCACCGGTCAGTCCGCGCGGCGCCAGTCCGTGCCGGGACCGGACGTCCAGGCCGTCGAATTCGAGGCGCGCCCCGGCCGCGTCCACCACGACCGCGCCGACCGCGCCGTCCGCGTCGCCCGGGCGGTCGGTGTCGATGACGGCGAAGGCCCTGCTCGCGGCGGCCATTCCGTCCTCGGCGGCGTGGAATTGGGTTCCGACCATCCGCAGCGGGAGGTACACCTCGGGCGCGAGGATCAGTGCCACGATGCCCGCTTCGAGTTCCATCCCCCCGTACACCAGCCGAAGTCCGATGCTGACGGCGACGAGCGCGACGCACAGCGTGGCCAGCAGTTCCAGCACCATCGACGACAGGAACGCCACCCGCAGCGCCGACATGGTGGTGCGGCGGTGGGCGTCGCCGAGTTCACGTACCCGTGTCGCCGGACCCTGCTCGCGGCCGAGCGCGCGAAGTGTGGGCAGACCGGCCAGCAGGTCGAGGAGTTGCGAGGACAGGGTGGTCATCGCGGTCAGCGTCTTGGCGGCCTTGCCCCTGGTGAGCAGGCCGATGAGGATCATGAAGACCGGGATCAGCGGCAGCGTCACGAAGATGATGGCCGCGGACGTCAGATCCTGGAATGCGATGACCGCCAACGTCGCCGGGGTGAGCGTGGCCGCGAGCACCAGGGCGGGTAGATACCCGGTGAGGTACGGCACGAGTCCGTCGATGCCGCGGGTGAGTACGGTCGCGACCTCGTCCCGGCGGGGATCGAGTTCCCGCGGCCGCATCCGCGTGGCGACATCGAGCACCTCCCCCTTCAGTTCCGCCACGACACGTGTCGCGGACCGGTGCGCGAAGCGGGACTGCAACCAGGTGCCGAGAACCCGGATCCCCACCGCGGCCGCGAGCACCACCAGTTCGGTGGACCACCGGCCGAGGTCGGTGGCGTCGTCGACGATCACCCCGCCGAGCACGCGGCCGATCATGAGCGCCGACACGATGACCATCGCGACGTTGACGATCGACAGCCCGACCGTGAGGACGAGATATCCGCGGGCCGCCGCCGAGTACCGCCACAGACGCGGATCGACGGGACGCCGGGAAACGCGCTCCCCGCCCGGGCGTTCCTCGGCGGGGCGGGGTGCGTCGCCTACCGCTGTGCTCATCTGCGCTCGAGCGGGAGACCGATCGACGGCGGGATGTGCTTGGTCGAGATCCGTTGACGGAACACCCAGTACGTCCAGCCCTGGTAGATCAGCACCACCGGGGTGAGGAATGCGGCGGCCCACGTCATCACCTTCAGCGTGTATGGACTCGACGACGCGTTCTCGATGGTCAGGTTGTAGGCGGCGTCCAGGGTGGACGGCATGACGTTGGGGAACAGCGAAACGAACAGCAGTGCCACCGTGGCGATGACGGCGATCGACGTGAGCAGGAACGCCCAGCCCTCCCGTTCGGCGCGGGTGAACGCGACCACCCCGAGGAGTGCGGCGGCGGCGATCGCGACGAGGATCCACGTCCAGCCCTTGCCGTGCGCCAACTGCGTCCACAGCACGAACGCGCCGGCCACCGGAACCGCCGGGAGGGCCAGCCGGGACGCCAACTCGACTGCGTCCGTGCGCACTTCGTCGGCCGTCTTCAGGGCGAGGAACACCGCACCGTGCAGAGCGAACACGAGCGCCGTCGTCAGACCGCCCAGCAGGGCATAGGGATTGAGGAGATCGAACAGGTTCGACGTGACCTGCTTGTCGGCGTCGATGTCGACGCCCCGCACGATGTTCGCGAACGCGACACCCCACAGCACCGCGGGCACCCAGGATCCGAAGACGATGCCCCAGTCGCACCGCCTGCGCCAGGTGTCGTCGTCGATCTTGCCGCGGTACTCGATGGCGCAGATCCGGACGATGAGTGCGACGAGGATGATCAGCAGCGGCAGGTAGAAGCCGGAGAACAGGGTGGCGTACCACTCCGGGAACGCCGCGAACAGCGCGCCGCCGCCGGTGATGAGCCACACCTCGTTGCCGTCCCACACCGGGCCGATCGTGTTGAGCACCACCCGACGTCGCGTGTCCCCTTCGGGATCCTTGCGCCGCCCCAGAACCGGCATCAGCATGCCGACACCGAAATCGAATCCCTCGAGGACGAAGTACCCGATGAAGAGCACCGCGATCAGGATGAACCACACTTCTTGAAGTCCCATGACCGTCTCCCCTAGTACGCGAACGACAGTTGCTCGGGCCGGCCCGGTTCTTCGGGCTCGTCGTGGTCGTCACCCGGTGGATGCGCGTCGTGTTCGAGTGGTCCCTCGATCGTGTAGCGGCGGATCAGCGTGAACCACACGACGGCCAGCGCTCCGTAGACCACGGTGAACGTGATGAGCGAGACCCAGACGGTCCACGGGGAGTGATTCGAGACTCCTTGGTCGACAGTCAGTCTGATCATGTCCACACCGGTGGGGTTGGGTGCCACGACCCACGGTTGGCGACCCATCTCGGTGAACACCCAGCCCGCGCTGTTCCCGAGGAACGGTGTCGGGATGACGAGGATCGACAGCCAGCCGAACCACTTCTTGTCCGGGACGCGGCCACCACGGGTCATCCACAGGCCGACCACGGCGAGCAGCGCCGAACCGGCGGCCCAGCCGATCATCGCGCGGAACGTCCAGTAGGTGACGAACAGGTTGGGCTTGTAGTTGCCTGGACCGTACATCTCCTCGTAGCGGGCCTGGATCTCGGTGACGCCCTCGACGGTGGAGTCGAAGGTGCCGTCCGCGAGGAACGAGGTGAGCCCGGGGATCTTGATGAGCTGGGTGATGCTCTCGCAGTTGTTCTGGGTGCCGACGGTCAGGATCGAGAAGTCGGCACCGGTTTCGGTGTGGCACAGTGATTCGGCGGACGCCATCTTCATGGGCTGCTGTTCGAACATCAGCTTGCCCTGGATGTCGCCGGTGATGGCGAGTCCGATGCCGGAGGCCACCATGACCCACAGCGCGAGGACGGTGACCGGACGGAACATCGTCCGGGCGGTGTCCTCGTGCTTCTTCGCCACTTCGGGTTCGGTGGCTTCCTTCGCCTTGCGCATGCTGCGCACCATCCACCAGCCGCCGACACCTGCCACGAACGTTCCTGCGGTGAGGAACGCGCCGGCGACGACGTGCGGGAAGGCGGCGAGGGCGGTGTTGTTGGTGAGCAGCGTCCAGATGCTGGTGAGTTCCGCGCGCCCGGTCTCGGGGTTGTACACGGCCCCGACCGGATGCTGCATGAACGAGTTGGCGGTGATGATGAAGTACGCGGATGCGTTCACGCCGATCGCCACGAGCCAGATGGTGGCGAGGTGGACGAGTTTCGGCAGTCGTCCCCAGCCGAAGATCCAGAGTCCGAGGAACGTCGACTCGAGGAAGAACGCGACCAGTCCCTCGAGCGCGAGGGGGGCGCCGAAGACGTCGCCGACGAAGCGCGAGTACTCGCTCCAGTTCATCCCGAACTGGAATTCCTGCACGATGCCGGTGGCGACGCCGAGCGCGAAGTTGATCAGGAAGAGTTTTCCGAAGAACTTGGTGAGCCGATACCAGTGGTCCTTTCCGGTGACCACCCACATCGTCTGCATGACGGCGATCAGCGGGGCCAGACCGATCGTCAGCGGAACGAGGATGAAGTGATAGACGGTGGTTATGCCGAACTGCCACCGGGAGACATCCAAGGCATCCATGGCTACTCCGAAACTGGGCCCGTAGGACAGGCTTCAGGGTCGGAGCGTGGGCTTCCGCCCGACCCTTGAAAACAACGTACTGCGGGGTCGTTTCTCCCGCAGGACTTTGCTACTACGAAATGTAGTAGACCTGTCAAGCGCCCGCGGACTCGGCCCCTGTCGTCTCGACCGCGAGCTCGACCAGCTCCACGATCTCGTCGGCGAGCGGCGCATCGGGCAGAGCGAGCCCGTCGATCTTGCGCACGCGCGCGGCCATGGTGATGCTCGAGATGAGCCAAACACCTTCCGCCGTAATGAGATCCGCCGGACGAAGCGCGGCGTACTCGCAGCGGAAGCCCTTGCCGGCCGCCACCTCGTAGAGCGCCTGCTGCGTGGTTCCGGGCAGAATTCCGTGCTCCGGCGGCGGCGTGAGGAGCGTCTTCTCGCGGGCGATGACCACCGTGGAACGTGGCCCTTCCAACACATTGCCCTCACTACTGACGAAGATCACATCGTCGGCCCCGAACGTCGCCGCGTACCGCAGGGCCGCCATGTTCGTCGCATACGACAAGGTCTTCGCCCCGAGCAGCTGCCACGGCGCGCTCGCCGACAGATCCACCGAATAGCCCCGGGCCAGTGTGAGTACCGACACGCCGTCGCGCCGCGCGTCCCGGATCCGCTCGGACACCGGCCCGACGGTGACGAAGGCCGTCGCCTCTCCCCCGGACTCCCGGCCGCGGCTGAGCACCAGGCGCATCGCGCCCTCGCGCTCGGACCCCCACTCCTCGACGGCCAACTCCAGCGCCAGCCGCCAGTCGTCCAGGTCCTGCGTGGGCAGACCGAGGGCGCGGGCCGACGCGACCAGACGAGTGAGGTGCGGCTCCACCTTCAGCGCGCGACCGCCGCGCACCAACAGCGTCTCGAAGACACCGTCGCCGCGCACCACCGCCAGATCGTCCGCGTGCAGCAGCGGAGCATCCGCGTCGCGCACCTCGTGGTCCAGTGTCACCAGCACTCGATCAGACATGACACCCAGCCTATCGACCCTGCTGACCGCCACCTGTGGTCCATGGTCCCTAGACTGGGTTCGTGGTCGACAAACTGCCCGTCTCACCCAGTCCACTCCTCACGGCCCCGGGCGCGGTTCCTGCGCCCGAAGGCTCTCCCGACGCCGGCGTCGCCTGGCATCACGGCGATCCACTCGGCGAACAACGCAGCGCCGAACGTTCCGCGGTGGTCGTCGACCGTTCCCACCGGTTCGTCATCGCGATCAGCGGACCCGAACGACTCACCTGGCTGCACACCATCTCGAGCCAGCACGTCGCCGCGCTCCCTGACGGCGCGAGCGCCGAGAACCTCAGCCTCGACGTCAACGGCCGCGTCGAGCACCACTTCGTCCAGACCGACCTGGACGGCGTCACCTGGATCGACACCGAGGCCGACCGCGGACCCGACCTCCTGTCGTTCCTCACCAAAATGGTGTTCTGGTCCAAGGCCGAGCCCCGCGAGGGCAACGAGCTCGCCGTCCTCAGCGTGATCGGCCCCGACGCCGTGACTGTCCTCGACGCGGCCGGTGTCGTGGCACCGGCGGAGCCGTATGCCGCCGTCGCGGTGCCCGGGGGCGGGTTCGTCCGCCGCATGCCGTGGCCGAACGCCGACTCCTTCGACCTGCTGATCCCGCGGGAAGGACTCGCGACGTGGTGGGGCCGGCTCACCGCCGCCGGCGCCGCTCCCGCGGGAACGTGGGCGTTCGAGGCACTCCGAGTGGCCGCCGCACGGCCTCGGATCGGACTCGACACCGACGACCGCACCATCCCGCACGAGGTCCGCTGGATCGGCGGTCCCGCCGAGCACGGCGCGGTCCACCTGGAGAAGGGCTGCTATCGCGGCCAGGAGACGGTGGCCCGCGTCCACAATCTCGGCAAACCGCCCCGTCACCTCGTCCTGCTGCACCTCGACGGCAGTGCCGAGGGCCGGCCCGAACCGGGCGACCCGGTGACGGCGGGAGGCCGTGCGGTCGGACGGATCGGCACGGTGATCGACCATCACGAGCTCGGACCCATCGCGCTGGCCCTCGTCAAACGGTCCATCCCCACCGACACCGAACTCGTGGCCGGCGGCTGCGCCGCGTCGATCGACCCCGACTCCGTGCCCGCGGACGACACGGTCCAGGCGGGCCGCGCGGCCGTCGACCGGCTCCGGGGACGATGAGCGAGGCGACCGCGACGGCCGGCGAGGTGCTGGCCGTCTGCGTGCTGCACACCGAGCGGGACAGCGGCACCCGGCGGGTCACCCGGACGGCGATCGACAAGCGGCCCGTCGACGGGCCCGTGCGCGTCACGACCGCCGGACTGGCCGGCGACCACGTCTGCGACACCGAGTACCACGGCGGCCCGTTCAAGGCCGTCTACGCCTACCAGGAGGACGAGGCGCAGCGCTGGGCGTCGGAGCTCGGCCGCGAACTGCCCCCGGGATGGTTCGGCGAGAACCTTCGCCTCGACGGGGTCGCCGCGACCGACGCCGTGATCGGCGAGCGCTGGCGGATCGGCACCACCGAACTGGAGGTGACAAGCCCCCGGACGCCGTGCGGCACGTTCGGCGTCTGGGCCGCCGAGCCCCGGTGGGTCAAACGGTTCTCCGAACGCGCCGACACCGGCGCGTACCTGCGGGTGGTCACCGAGGGGTCGATCACCGCCGGCGACACCGTCCACCGCCTCCACGTACCCGGCCACGGCGTCACCGTGCGCGACCTGTTCACCGGCCGCGACCCGGAACGGTTCGTCGCACTGCTCGAACAGCAGGAGAACCTCTCTCCGACCGTCGCCGAGAAGGCCCGCCGACGGATCGCCGGACTGGAAGTGCAGGTCACGTATTGAGCATCGAACTGGTCGAGGTCGTCCGTTCCGGTTTCCGTGAGTGCGTCCACCGCGGTTCGGCGGTGATCCTCCGCGCGGACGGCGAGATCGCCCTCACCCTCGGTGAGGTGCACACGCCGATCTATCCGCGGTCGTCGAACAAGCCATGGCAGGCCGTGACCATGCTGCGGAACGGCTTCGAGCCGTCCAGTTCCGAGGAGCTCGCGATCGCGACGGCATCCCACGAGGGTGAGTCGGACCACATCGAACTCGTCGAGCGGCTGCTGGCCCGGTACGGCCTCGACGAGGACCTGCTCCGCTGTCCCGCGGACCTGCCTTCCAACGAACTCGCCCGGGCCGAACTGCTGGCCGCCGGTGAGCTCCCCCGGCCGGTGTACATGAACTGCTCGGGCAAGCACGCGGCGATGCTCGCCACGTGCCTGGCCAACGACTGGCCGCTGGACAGCTACCTCGAGCCGACGCATCCGCTGCAACTCGCGGTCGTCGAGACCCTCGGGTCGATCAGCGGCGACGTCGATGCCGAACTCGGCATCGACGGATGCGGGCTGCCGATCGTCCCGCTGTCGCTGACGCATCTGGCACGGGCGTTCGCCCGGCTCGTAACCGCCGAGCCCGACTCCCCCGAGCTCGCCGTCGCAGACGCTGTCCGCGAACACCCGTACCTCGTCTCGGGCACCGGGAAGGACGACGCGCGGCTGATGCCGGTCGTGCCCGGGCTGCTGTCGAAGGCCGGCGCCGACGGCGTCTACGCAGGCGCGCTTGCGGACGGCTCGGCGTTCGCGCTGAAGGTCGACGACGGCCACGAACGGGCCCGGTTACCCCTCGCCGCAGCACTTCTCCACAGGATGGGCGCCGAATGGACCGAGGATCTCGCGGCCCTCGCGTCGCAGCCCGTGCTCGGCGGCGGTGTCCGAGTGGGAACGGTCCGGGCAATTCCGGGAGTCTTCTGAAGGCGAAATTCCGGCATCGGGGCAGTTCGCGAGCCCGGTGAGACTAAACCGACACTGCTTCGGGGTGTGGATGGAAGCGCGAGGGACTTTTCCACGCTAGAGTGTGGAGCAGGAACTTACACACTCAAACGGGGCCGCCAAATTCCCCAGGCCGCCCCGCGAAAGCGCGAGGGGGTCAGCCATGGGCCGCGGCCGGGCTAAGGCAAAGCAGACCAAGGTTGCACGCGAGCTGAAGTACAGCGTACCGACCACGGATTTTGACAGCCTGCAAAGAGAGCTCTCAGGTGGGTCGTCCAACTCGCATCGGGACGAGGTCTTCGCTGACCAGCGTGCCGACAGGGAGGGTCACTCCCGGGAGGATGACGACGACTGGCGGCGCTGAGATCTGAAGACAACGAAATGAGGGGGAGCCGGTACCGGCTCCCCCTCATTTCCACATCTTCAGCCGGTCGGGGCCACTAGCTCGCCCCGTTCCGACAGACTGCGTCCGACCCTAGAAGTCCGACCCTAGAACCTCGGGTGATCGCCCGCGAGAACCGCGCGATCCGCCGACACGTCGTGCGACTTCTTGATGCTGCCCAGCGTCCAGCAGTCGATGTGCCGTGCCGTCAGGACGGCCAGCGCGCGATCGACGTCCTCGGGCGCCACGATCGCGACCATGCCGACGCCCATGTTGAACGTCTGCTCCATCTCCGCGCGCTCCACGCGTCCGCGCTGCGCGATCATCGCGAAGATCGGAGCCGGGCTCCACGTGCCGCGGTCGAGTTCGGCGACCAGGCCCTTGGGCATGACACGCGCGAGGTTGTTGGCGAGTCCACCGCCGGTGACGTGGCAGAACGTGCGCACATCCGTCTCGGCGGCGAGCGCCAGGCAGTCCTTGGCGTAGATCTTGGTGGGCTCGAGCATCTCCTCGCCCAGCGTGCGGCCGAACTCGTCGACGTGCGCGGTCAGGCTCATATGGTCGATCTCGAGCAAGACCTTGCGGGCCAGCGAGTAACCGTTGGAGTGCAATCCGGACGAACCCATCGCGATCACGACGTCGCCGGGACGGACCCGATCGGGTCCGAGCACCTGATCAGCCTCGACCACACCGACACCGGTCGCGGACAGGTCGTAGTCGCCGTCCGCCATCACACCGGGATGCTCCGCGGTCTCGCCACCGAGCAGCGCGCAACCGGCTTGGATGCAGCCCTCCGCGATGCCGCTGACGAGTTCGGCGACCCGCTCGGGAACGACCCGCCCGACGGCGATGTAGTCCTGCAGGAACAGCGGCTCGGCGCCGCAGACGACGAGGTCGTCGACGACCATCGCGACCAGGTCGAGGCCCACGGTGTCGTGCTTGTCGAGTGCCTGGGCGACGGCGAGCTTGGTGCCGACACCATCGGTGGAGGCCGCGAGGAGCGGCTCCTTGTAGTCACCCTTGAGCGAGAACAGTCCCGCGAATCCACCGAGACCACCGAGAACCTCGGGACGGCTGGCGCGCTTGGCCAAGGGAGCGAAGAGTTCCACCGCCCGATCGCCTGCGGCGATGTCCACTCCTGCGGCGGCGTAGGACGCGCCAGGGCGACTTGTCGGATCCTCGGTCATGTGGTTGTTACTCCAGCCTTCTGTTGCTCGTCAAAATCGTGTCGGTCGGGCAATCGAGTGCTGTGATTGCGTCCTTACGGTACCGGAGTACGTTCTCCGGCCGGACCCCGATGTACTGGCCTACGGCCGACTGAGGGCGTTCGCGTTGTCGTTCTCCCGCGTCGCGGGACCGCCTGCCGCGCTCTCGAGCATTCCCTCGAGAACGTTCTTTCCGATCGACGTCTCCGTGGGGAGCGCGATGGGGTACGTGCCGTCGAAGCAGGCCGCGCACAGCCGCGATGCCGGCTGCTCGGTGGCGGCGATCATGCCTTCGGTGGAGATGTAGCCGAGGGTGTCGGCGCCGATGGAGCGGCGCACCCCTTCGAGCATCTCGTCGAAGCTGCCGGGTTCCCCGTTGCCGCCCGCGCCGTTGGCGATCAGCTCGGCCGGGGAGGCGAAGTCGATGCCGTAGAAGCAGGGCCACTTGACCGGCGGCGACGCGATGCGGACGTGGATCTCCAGTGCGCCGGCCTCGCGGAGCATCCGGATGAGCGCGCGCTGGGTGTTGCCGCGGACGATCGAATCGTCCACCACCACGAGGCGCTTGCCGCGGATGACTTCCTTGAGCGGGTTCAGCTTGAGACGGATACCGAGCTGGCGGATCGTCTGCGACGGCTGGATGAAGGTGCGGCCCACGTAGGCGTTCTTCATCAGACCCTGGCCGTACGGAATGCCCGACCCTTGCGCGTACCCGACCGCGGCCGGGGTTCCCGATTCGGGCACCGGGATGACGAGGTCGCCCTCGGCGGGGTGCTCGGTGGCGAGGCGGCGGCCGATCTCGACGCGGGTCGAGTGCACCGAGCGTCCGCCGATGACGCTGTCCGGGCGAGCGAGGTACACGTACTCGAACACGCAGCCCTTGGGCTCGGGGTTGGCGAAGCGGGAGGAGCGGACACCGTCGGCGTCGATGGCGAGCAGTTCGCCGGGCTCGATGTCGCGGACGAAGGAGGCACCGACGATGTCTAGTGCGGCCGTCTCGCTGGCCACCACCCAGCCGCGGTCCAGGCGTCCGAGGCACAGCGGGCGGATGCCGTGCGGGTCACGGGCCGCGTAGAGCGTGTGCTCGTCCATGAAGGTGAGACAGAACGCACCGCGCAGTGTCGGCAGGAGCTTCATGGCCGCCTGCTCGATCGTGCTGTCGGCGGCGGCGTGGGCCAGGAGGGCGCCGACGACGTCGGAGTCGGACGTGGCGCCGCCGGGACGCTTGTCGTTGACCAGTCCGGCCTCACGGGCGCGTTGCGCGAGCTCCGCCGTGTTGACGAGGTTGCCGTTGTGCCCGAGGGCGATGCCGCTGCCCGCGGCGGTGGTGCGGAAGATCGGCTGCGCGTTCTCCCACGTGGTCGAGCCCGTCGTGGAATAGCGACAGTGTCCGACTGCGACGTGGCCCGGCATTGCCGCCAGGGTCTGCTCGTCGAACACCTGGCTGACCAACCCGAGGTCCTTGAAGACCAGCACCTGCGAACCGTCGGCGACGGCGATACCCGCCGCCTCCTGCCCACGGTGCTGCAGAGCATAAAGTCCGTAGTAGGTGAGTTTCGCCACATCCTCTCCCGGCGCCCAGACGCCGAAGACTCCGCATTCTTCGCGGGGCTCGTTCTCGTCCTCATCGGACGGGTTCGAGGAGAGGAGATTAGGACTGTGGACCGACAGATCGGCTCTGGTCACCGGGGTGCTCCCTGGGGATGGGCGTGTGAGGGGCAAGGTCAGTCTACGTGCCCGGCGCGGGCGGTTCGCCCACGGTGCCGCTCGAACCGGCCCGACTCCCGGACGAACGGGCCAAAATAGATTAGTTTCGGTACCGATCAGCATCCTCGAACCACCGAGCGGGGGCTTTTCCGATGAACATCCGCACCACGGCTCCGACCGCCGCAGGACGTCTCCTGAGCGCCTTCGAGGGCGCGATGGGCATCCCCCTTCCCGTGCACGTCCGCTGCTGGGACGGTTCGGAGGCGGGACCCGCGTCCGACGTCACCATCGTCTTCCGGAACCGCAGAGCGATCCGGCGGGTGCTGTGGTCGCCGAACGAGCTCGGACTCGTCCGGGCCTACGTGTCCGGCGACCTCGAGATCGAGGGCGACGTCTTCCGGTTGCTCGCCCTCCCCGACCTCGTGGACCGGCTGGGAACCCTGAGCGTCCGCGGTTCCGACTGTCGCAGCGTCCTGAAGTCGCTGACGACGTTCGTCCGGCTCGGGGGTCTCGGGCTGCGACCCCGACCACCGTCGGTGGAGGCGCCACGGCGGCGCGGCACCAAACACAGCAAGGCGCGCGACGCGTCGTCCGTCTCGTATCACTACGACGTGGGCAACGACTTCTACCGCCTGTTCCTGGGGCCGACGATGGTCTACTCCTGCGCGTACTGGGACCAGCGGTCCGGCAGCAGCGAGACGACCGGGACCCTCGAAGAGGCGCAGGACGACAAGCTGGACCTGATCTGCCGCAAGCTCGGCCTCCGGTCGGGGATGCGCCTGCTGGACGTGGGCTGCGGCTGGGGTTCGATGGCGATCCACGCCGCCGAGAAGTACGACGTGTCCGTCGTCGGGGTGACCCTCAGCCACGAACAGGCCGAATGGGCGCGGGCCCGGGTCTCCGAGGCCGGACTGTCGGATCGGATCGAGATCCGGGTTCAGGACTACCGCGACATCGCCGACGGACCCTACGACGCGATCTCCAGCATCGGCATGTCCGAGCACGTCGGCGACTCCGCTCTGCTGGGGTACGCCGAGCACCTGCTCGACCTTCTGGGCCCCGAGGGGCGCCTGCTCAACCACGCCATCGCGTCGGTCCGGTCGCTCACCGGCACGGAGAATTCGCCGGGGTTGATCGAGAACTACATCTTCCCGGACGGTGAGGTGCTGCCGCTGAGCCGCACGCTCGACGCGTTCGAACACGCCGGACTCGAGGTGCGCGACATCGAGGCCCTCCGTGAGCACTACGCACTCACGCTGCGGGCCTGGGTGAGCAGGCTGCGCGACTCCTGGGACGACGCGGTCCGGCTCGCCGGCGCCGAGCGGGCCCGCACCTGGCTGTTGTACCTCGCGGCCAGCGCACTGGGATTCGAGGAGAAGGGGCGGCTGACGATCCACCAGGTCCTCACCGTGCGACCGTCCGACGACGGGTCGAGCGGCCTGCCGCGCACCCGCGCGCTGTGGCTCAGATGACTACACGCGCAGCAGCGGCAGCCAGTGGGCGATCTCCCCGGCCCGGCTCCCCGACACCGAGACTCCGCCGTCGGCGGTCGCGCCGTCGAAGTCCAGCAGCCCCGTCACCATCAGCAGCCACGTCCGCGGATCGGTCTCCACGACATTCGGCGGGGTGCCGCGGGTGTGCCGGGGACCCTCGATGCACTGGACGGCGACGAACGGGGGAACCCGCACCTCCACGCTCGAACCCGGCGCCACCTGCTCGAGCGTCCGGGCACTGAGCCGGACCGCCGCGGCCAGCTGGGTGCGGGACGGCTTCTCCGTGGAGTCGCCGCGCAGCCACGGACCGACCTCGAGGACGGCGGCTCTCAGTTCGGCGGGATCTACGGCACGACGGGACGGCATACGGTCAATCTACTGCGCGGGCCCGCGCCACCTCGGCGGCCACCGCCCCACCGACGTTCACCGAAAGGTGCAGCAGTGCAGGGGCTACGACGCTGCCGCTGCGCCGGCGCAACCACTCGAACAGCCACGTCGACGCGCCGGTGAGCAGTACGGTCGTCCTCACGTCGTCGCCGGCGGTCCGCGCGGCCCGCACGTGCCACAGCCCGAACGTCGTGGCGTGCAGGACATCAGCCGTCGTGGGTGCCCACCCCCGGTGGAACATGGCCGACAGGACGCTGCGGAACACCAGTTCCTCGTGCGTCACCGTTCCCACCGGTATCCGGAACCCCACCCAGCCGGCGAGATCGGTGGCGCCGTCCCCCGGCGGCACACGTTTTCGCAGCGCGGGGACGCTCAGGGTGATCGCATATCCCGCGAGCGGCGCGACGGACGCCAGGGCGCCGTAGTGGAGTCCGGACCGCACCCGCGACGCGGACAGCCCCAGTTCGTCGACGCCGTACCCGGCGGCGCGCGCGGCTCCCACAGCCGACAGTCCGAGCGCACCGCCCGCGACGGCCCGCCCGTACGGGCCGAGCCCCGACCGGGGCAGCACGACGTTGTTCCACACCAGCGCCGCCGTCGCAGCCGCAACGGAGGCGAGCCTGCTCACTTCTCCGGGCCCTCTGTCCCGGCGAGCGATTCGAGGGTGGAGCGGACGCGTTCGGTGTCGACGGCCGTCCACCCCTCGGGCTGGGCCACCGTGATCCAGCCGTCGAGGACGAGCGTCCCGTAGTTGTGGCCGTGCCCGTCGGGCACCCCGGCGGCGTTCGTGAGATCGGCCGACACCTGCCAGAACGTCACGAACGGAAACCATTTCATCGACGGCGAACGGTCGTCGCCCGGCGGTTCCTTCAGCCAGTCGGGCCGGGTGAACGCAAGGTCGGGTGACCACCACACGACGGGATCGGACGGGTGCTGGACGTACAGGATGCGCGGTGACAGCCACTCTCCGGTGTCTTCGACCATGTCGGCGGAGTCGTCGGCGAACCGCACCACCAGCCCCGCCGAATATTCGGGGTCCACCTCGGGTGTTCCCGGGTCGCGGCGCTGGATCAGCTGTCCCCACAGACGGTTCGAGTTGGGCGGCCCGACCCACAGAACACCGTCGACGGTCTGCCGGATGTCGCTGAGCGTCTCGAACGCACCCTCCCCTGCCTGGGTGCCGAGGCTTTCGCCGTAGACGAGCAGCTTGGGCCGGGTCGCCTCGGGTTCCTGCAACCACCGCTCATGGATGCGGTCGATCAGTTCCTTACCCGCCTCCGCGGCCTTCTCCCGGTCGGCGAGGAACGAGATCCAACTCGGCAGGAACGAGTACTGGCTCGCCACCAACGCCGTGTCACCGTTGTGGACCAACTCGATCGCCTGCGCCGCAGTCGGATTGACCCACCCCGTGCCGGTGGTGGGGATGACGACGAGAACCTTCCGCGAGAAGGCGCCGGTCCGCTCGAGTTCACCGATGACGACATCCATGCGCGCGTCGGTGTCCTCGGCGGTCTCGAGACCCGCATAGACGCGGATCGGGTCCTTGGCCGGTGTGCCGTTGGCGGCGGTGAGCTCGTCGGCGTCGAGACCGCGGGACACGAAGTTGCGGCCCTCGTAGCCGAGACTGTCCCACGACGCGAGAGACTCCGGGCTACCGGACTTCTCGGGGTCGAGGGGCTGCTCGACGCCGTCCCGGGTGGTCGAATTCTGCAGGCTGAAGGCGGCATTCGTGGCGGCGTACACACCGCGCATCAGCACACCGTCGACGAGGAGGAAGAACAGCACCGTCACGATGAGGATGCCGACCGTGGTCGCGGTCGGGATCGCGAGGTGCCACCGCCGGATGAGGCGTCCCGCGATCCATCGCACCAGTTCGCGCAACAGCCGGTATGCCGAGATGATCGCGGCACCCACGATCAGGCTCAGACCACCCGTGCGGATGTAGCCGGTGGTGGTGGTTCCCTCCGCCCCCATCAGCGCGGCGAGTTCCCGCTGCCAGGCGGCGGAATACGCGAGCATCACGAGACTGACGACCACGCACGTCACCGTCACGAGCACACGCAGGCCGGTGGACCACGGTTCCGGCAGCGGCCACCAGGACCGGCGCCTCAGGAAGTAGCGGCGCACCGCCCAGCCGATCGCCGTTCCCACCGTGTAGCCGATGGCGGCGTTGATGCCGCCGATCAGCCCCTGGAACAACCAATCGCGGGGCAGCAGCGACGGCGTGAGCGACCAGCAGAAGAACAGCGTCGCGAACGCGATGCCGGTGAAGTCGAGACGAAGGAAACGCCAGGTCCGGTCGAGCCGGGGGCCGTGGAGGAGTGCAGGATCAACCAGCCGCGAGAGTTCCCGCGGCCCCCTGTCAACCCTCTCCAATGCCCCCGATTCGACCATTCATCACCCGAACAATGCCGGCAGAGTTCCCTCGAATGTCGTGCGCAGCTCGGCCAGCGAGACCGAGAACTGGCCCTGGACCTCGACGGAATCGGACCCCTCGTCCACCACACCGATGCGCACCCACGGGAGATTACGGGCCGTGCACATACCCGTAAAGCGAGTTTCCTCGGTGCGCGGGACCGCGACGAGCACGCGACCCGAAGACTCGGAGAAGAGGGTGACGAACGGGTCGGCGTCGTCGGGAAGCAGGATGCGGCACCCGGTCTCGCCGGCGAGCGCGGCCTCGACGACGGTCTGCGCGAGGCCACCTTCGGAGAGGTCGTGGGCTGCGGACACCAGTCCGTCGCGGGACGCCGCGAGGAGGATGTCGGCCAGCAACTGCTCGCGCTCGAGGTCGACCTTCGGCGGCACGCCACCGAGGTGGCCGTGCTCGACCTGCGACCAGATGGACCCGTCGAACTCGTCGCGGGTGTCGCCGAGCAGGATCAGCGTTTCGCCCGGTTCCAGTCCGAGACCGGTGGGGATGCGACGGTGCACGTCGTCGATGACGCCGAGCACGGCCACCACCGGGGTGGGCAGAATCGCGGTCGCACCGGTCTGGTTGTAGAAGCTGACGTTGCCGCCGGTGACGGGGATGCCGAGCTTCGCGCAGCCGTCCGCCAGACCGCGCACGGCCTGCTGGAACTGCCACATGACTCCCGGGTCCTCGGGGGAACCGAAGTTCAGGCAGTTGCTGACGGCCTTCGGGGTGGCACCGGTGACGGCGACGTTGCGGAAGGCCTCGGCGAGCGCCAGCTGCGCACCCGCGTACGGGTCGAGTGCGGTGTACCGGCCGGATGCGTCGGTGGCGAGCGCGATGCCGCGACCCGTCTTCTCGTCGACGCGGATCACACCGGAGTCGGCGTTCTCGGCGAGAACGGTGTTGCCGCGCACGTAGCGGTCGTACTGCTCGGTGATCCACTTGCGGCTGCACAGCGCCGGGGACGCGAGCATCTTCAGGAGAGTCGCCTTCAGTTCTTCGGCCGACTCGGGACGCTTCAGGCCCGCGGTGGTGTTCGCGATCAGGGCGTCCTGGGTGGCGGGACGCTGCACGGGGCGCTCGTACACCGGGCCCTCGTGGGCGACGGTGCGCGGCGGCACGTCGACGACGGTCTCGCCGTGCCAGGAGATGGTGAGCCGCTCGCCGTCGGTGACCTCACCGATGACGGTGGCGAGGACGTCCCACTTCTTGCAGACCTCCATGAACGCGTCGACGTTCTCGGGGGTCACGACGGCGCACATGCGCTCCTGCGATTCGCTGGACAGCACCTCCGCCGCGGTCATGCCCGTGGCACGCATCGGCACCTGCTCGAGGTTGATGTGCATGCCGCCGTCGCCGGCCGCCGCCAGCTCCGACGTCGCGCAGGACAGCCCGGCCCCGCCGAGGTCCTGGATACCGACCACGAGCTTCGCGGAGTACAGCTCGAGACAGCACTCGATGAGCACCTTCTCGGTGAACGGGTCGCCCACCTGCACCGCCGGAAGCTTCTTCCGGCTTTTCGATGCTCCAGCTCCGCCTTCGGCTTCGTGTTCGTCCCCGGATTCGTCGCCGTCGAACGTCTCCGACGCGAGGACGGACACGCCGCCGATGCCGTCGAGGCCGGTGCGCGCACCGAACAGGATGATCTTGTTGCCGGCGCCGGATGCGAACGCGAGGTGCAAGTCCTCGACGCGCATCGCGCCGGCGCACAGCGCGTTGACCAGCGGATTGCCCGCGTAGGACTCGTCGAACACGGTCTCGCCACCGACGTTGGGCAGGCCGAGCGAGTTGCCGTAGCCACCGACACCGCGCACCACACCGTCGACGACGCGACGGGTGTCGGGGGCGTCGGCCGCACCGAAGCGCAGCTGATCCATGACCGCGATCGGGCGGGCGCCCATGGCCATGATGTCGCGGACGATGCCGCCGACACCGGTGGCCGCGCCCTGGTACGGCTCCACGTAGGACGGGTGGTTGTGGCTCTCGACCTTGAACGTGACGGCCCAGCCGTCGCCGATGTCGACGACACCGGCGTTCTCGCCGATGCCCGCGAGCATCGACGACCGCATCTCGTCGGTCGTGGTCTCACCGAAGTACTTCAGGTGCACCTTGGACGACTTGTAGGAGCAGTGTTCGCTCCACATCACCGAGTACATCGCGAGCTCGGCCTCGGTGGGGCGACGGCCCAGGATCTCCTTGATGCGGGCGTACTCGTCGTCCTTGAGGCCCAGTTCCTTGAAGGGCTGTGCGACGTCGGGGGTCGCGGTGGCGGCGGTGACGGTGTCGACCGGGTGTGCTGACACTGGAGGTGGGGTCCCTTCCCTACGGGGTCGAAAGGCAAGCCGGGAGTCACGGTCGGCGCAAGCCGAGTGGCGACGAGCCGTACGTCAGTCTATCCGGCGGCTCGTTCCGGTACCGACCTGGCGCTCCCCGCCCGCCTCCGTCACGCCGTCGGTGTGAGGAAGGCCGCAAGAGCGTCGGAGTACGCCCGCACGTCACGGGCGCCCATCAACTCCCGCGAGGAATGCATTCCGAGCTGCGCGGCGCCCACGTCGACGGTGCTCAGGCCGGTGCGCGAGGCGGTGATCGGGCCGATGGTGGAACCGCACGGCAGATCGGCCCGGTGCACGTACCGCTGCAGCGGCACGCCCGCCTGGTCGCAGGCGAGCGCGAACGCCCCGGCTCCGGCCGCGTCGGTGGCATAACGCAGGTTCTGGTTGACCTTGAGCACCGGACCTCCGTTGACGGCGATGTGGTGGGCCGGCTCGTGCCGGTCGGGATAGTTGGGATGCGTCGCGTGCGCCATGTCGCCCGACGCACAGATCGAGCCGGCCATGGTCTGCAGGAATTCCTCGCGCCCGCCGCCGCGGCCGAGGACGATGCGCTCGAGCACGGTGCTCAGGAGGTCGGAGAACGCACCCCGATCCGACATGCTTCCCACCTCCTCGTGGTCGAACAGTGCGAGCACGGGCACGTGGTCGCCGGGGTTCTCGGCCGCCGCCAGCAACGCCTGGGTGCCGGCGTAGCAGGTGCCCTGGTTGTCGAGCCGCGGCGCGCTGACGAGGTCCTGTTCGGTTCCGACCAGCGTGCTGGGCGCGAGATCGTGGGTCATCAGTTCCCACCCGAGCACCGCGTCGGCCGGCACCTCCGCGCGGTCCGCCACGAAGTCGATGAACGGTCGGCGTTCGGGCCCGACACCCCATACCGCGTTGAGGTGGCGCTGCGGATCGAGGTGCACTCCCTTGCGGTCCTCGGACAGGTGGATCGCCAGCTGCGGCACGCGCAGGATCGGTTCGTCGACGCGGACGAGTTTCTCCTCCACCGCGTTGCCGGCCCGCACGCTCAGCCGTCCGGAGATGCCCAGGTCGCGGTCGAGCCACGAGTTGAGCCACGCGCCGCCGTACGGTTCGAGACCCACCAGCTGCCACCCCGCCGACGACAGGTCGGGGTGCTGCTTGACGCGCAGGTTCGGGCTGTCGGTGTGCCCGCCGACGATGCGGAACGGCGCCGTCCGGCCCACCCCTTCGGTACTCCAGGCGATGAGCGATCCGCCGCGCACGAGGAAGTACCGGCCGGGTTCGCCGGGCCACGAGTCGGTTTCGCGCAACTCGGTGAACCCGTTGCCGGTCAGCAACATCGACACCGTCGCGCACACATGGAACGGCGACGGTGACGCATCGACGAAGGTGCAGAGGCCGTGGGCGTCGGCCCACGTAGTGGAAGGCATGGCCTCAATCATGCAGGACCCGGTGTCACGTGTGGGAACCCGAGACGCAGAACTGGTTGCCGTCCGGGTCGGCGAGCGTGACCCAGCGGAAACCGCCCATCTCGTGCTGCGCGACCTCGGTCGCGCCGTCTGCACTCAGCCTGCCCACCTCGCCGTCGAGGTCTTCGGACGACAGGTCGAGGTGGATGCGGTTCTTCCCCGGTGTCGGATCGTCGACCTTCTGGAAGGCCAGTTTCTGCGCGGAGTCCGGCAGCGCGACGACGTAGAACCAGCCGTCGTTCTCCTGCTCGATCGTACCCGCCGTCTGTTTCGCCCACCACGTCGCGAGAGGACCGGGATCGAGGGTGTCGAACGTGATCATGCCGAGTGTAAGTGCCATGCCCGGACAGTAGTCCGGACCACCGACACGTTTCGGGGTGTCACAGGAATTCCTCGATCACCCGGACGGCCGCGTCCACTCCACCCGCAGAACGCAACTCGGCGGCGAGTTCGGCGCTGCGCCGCCGCACGGGCCCCGCGTCGACCCGGTCGAGCGCGTCTCGGAGTTCGGCCGGCGACACCTCCGAACTGTCCACTCGCACCGCCACTCCCGCGGCTACGAGGGCGTCGGCGTTCTCGAACTGGTCGGTGGCCTGCGGCGCGGCGATCATCGGGGTTCCCGTGAACATTCCCTCGCTGGACCCGCCCATGCCGGCGTGGGTGAGGAACGCGTCGGCCTGACCCAGGATGTCGAATTGGGGCACCCAGCGGTGAACCTCGACGTTGCCGGGCACGGTTCCGAGTTCGGCGACGTCGACGTGCTGACCGACCTGCAGGACCACGTGCCAGCCGTCGAGGTCGCCGAACGCCTCGATGCAGCGCCGGTAGAAGTCGGCGTGGTCGGTGAACGCCGTGCCGAGCGAGATGAGCAGCACCTTGGCCGCGCCTGCCGGACGCTGCCATCGGCCGTCGGCGGGACGCCGGGTGGGCAGCGCCGGCCCGACGAACGTGTAGACGTCCTCGTTCACACGGTCGGCGCCCGGCTGCATGGATTTCGCGATCAGCACCACCGCCCGGGTGGGGCGCCCGTAGAACTCGTCCGGGTCGGTCTCGACACCGTTGTCCACCAGGAGTTTCCGCTGTCGTTCGTACAGGGCCGCGCCGCGCGGGTCGGCCCGCATCGTGTCCACGAAGGACTTCATGTCGTCTTCGTAGCCCTCCCAGGCCACGTACGTCGGCGACAGCTGCACGATCGGAACACCCCATTCCTCGGCGAGAACCCGGGCAGGACCTCCCGCGATGTCGTAGAGGAACAGGTCGGGGCGGTCGTCCTCGTACAGCGACCGCAGTTGCGGCAGCATCGACTCGTACTCGGCCTGGAACAGGGTGAGCTGATCGATCGTGTCTCCCTCCCAGGACTTCTCCGACTCTTCGGTCGCACCCGCGGTGTTCACGCGCGGCAACGTCGAGGTGTACTCCTTGAATTCCGCCCCGGTGCTCTCGACGACGTCCTTCACGGCGGCATCGTTGACGTACGTCACGCGGTGCCCCCGCGCGACGAGTTCGCGGAGTATCTCCAGGCTCGGGTTGACGTGCCCCGGCGCGGGAATGCTGACCATGGCGATGTGAGAGCGAGTCATCTTTCATCCTTCCCTAGACGGAACGGTCCGTCTCGTTTGATGGTGACACGTGACCGAAGTCGAGTCAAGACGATACGTCTCGTCTGGTCTACGATCCGTTCATGCCGTCCGCCGACAATCCCCGCCGCTCCGAACGGTCCCGCGCCGCGATCCTGCAGGCCACGCAGGAACTGATCCGCGAACAGCCCTACGGGAAGATCAGCATCGAAGGCATCGCCGCGCGCGCCAAGGTCGGAAAGCAGACGATCTACCGGTGGTGGCGGTCCAAGGGCGCACTCGTCGTGGACGCCCTCCACGAACAGAACGCGGCCGGCGCCCAGGAGATGATGGCGCTGCCGGACACCGGCGACCTCGCCGCCGACATGCGGCTGGTTCTGCGGGCCACGGTCGACGAGTTCACGTCACCCGATTTCGAACCGCTGTTCCGGGCACTGGCCATCGAATCGCTGCAGGACCCCGACCTGCAACAACAGATCGTCGAACGGATCTACCGGCCGCAGTTCGAGTTCGTCGCGACGCGGTTCCGGTCCGCGCAGGACGCCGGGCAGATGCGCCCCGACGTCGACCTCGCCCTGGCGTTCGAATTATTCATGGCACCCATGTTCTACCGCTGGCAGAGCGGGGCGCATCCCCTCACCCACGACCACGCGGACGCCGTCGTCGACCTGGCGATGCGTGCCCTCACACCCTGACGGCACGCATCAGCGAGAGTCCTCGACGAACCCGAATTCGCCGTGCGCCAGGTCCTCCACGTGGACGGCGTGACCGGACGCGTCGGCGAGCGGGATCTTCCAGTTCGGATACTGCGTCTCGTCGGTGCCCGGCTGATTCTGGATCCGGTACTCCCCCACGAGGTCGGCGAGTGCCACGCCCGACAGCAGGGACGGGCTCCGGCTGATCAGGCGGTACAGCGCCTTCACGGTGTCAGGGATCGACGCGTCGGCCGCCAGCAACCCACGGTCGCGCGCCAACTGCAGCACCGCCTCACGCTGGTGCGCGTCGTGTTCCTTCTCCAGCTCGAGGTCGCGTTCGAGGAGACCGAGTCGCGAGCGCAATTCGATGTGTTCACCGGCGAGGTATCCCGCGGTCGGCGGAAGATCGTGCGTCGTAACGGATGTCAGACACAGGGTCCGATACTCCTCCGGCGGCGTCGGACGGTCTCCGTCGTGCTCGAACCACAGGATCGACGTTCCCAGGATCCCGCGCTCGGCGAGGTAGTCCTGAACGACGGGTTCGAACACCCCGAGGTCCTCGCCGATCACCACGGCGCCGGCCCGCTCCGCCTCGAGCACGAGGATGCCGATCAGGGCCTCGTGCTCGTAGGTGACGTACGTCCCCTCGGCCGGCGACTCCGCATCGGCCGGTATCCACCACAACCGGAACAGACCCAGGATGTGATCGACGCGCAGGCCACCCGCGTGTTTCAGCACTGTCCGCAGCATGTCGCGGTAGGGGGCGTAGCCCAGCTCGGCAAGCCGATCCGGCCGCCACGGCGGCTGATTCCACTGCTGACCCTGCTGATTGAAGTCGTCGGGCGGAGCTCCGACGGTGATCCCCTCCGCCAGAGCGGTTCCCAGCGACCACGCATCCGCACCGCCCTGCTGGACTCCGACCGCCAGGTCGTGCACGATCCCGATGTCCATGCCCGCCGCCAGGGCCGCGTCCTGTGCGCCGGAAAGCTGTTCGTCGCATACCCATTGGAGCCACGAGTAGAACTCGACGCGCGGCGCGAGCTTACGCCGCTGCGCCTGTACCCACTCACTGTCGGGGGCACCGGCCTTCGTCTGCCATCGCGGGTCGTCGGGCCGCAATTTCTCGGTGAGCGCGCTCCAGGTCGCGAAGTCGCGCAGGCCGTCACTCTCGACGCGGCGGAATTCGTCGAACGCGTGCTGCCTGCTCGGACTGCGCTCGATCCGGAACACCCGCTCGAGGACCCGAAGTTTGGCCCGGTACGACGCATTTCGGGCGATCCGGTCGGACCGATCGTTCGCCCGCTCGAATCGCGCTGCGGCGTCGCGCATCCGCGCATGGCGTCGCGTCGAGAGATACGCCGTCTCGGGGATGTTCTCGACCCGGATGTACATCGGATTGACGTATCGGCGGGTGGTCGGCAGATAGGGTGACGCCTCGATCGGCGGCCGGGGCTGCGCGGCGTGCAGCGGATTGACGAGAACGTAGTCGGCGCCGTGCGCGGACCCGAAGATCGACGCGAGATCCGCGAGGTCGCCGAAGTCGCCGACACCCCAGGAACGACGCGACCGGATCGAATACAGCTGCGTGAGCACACCCCACCGCCGGCGATCACGCAGCGCGTCGGAGGTCGACAACCGCGCCGGTGTCACCACGAGGGTGCACGACGAGGAGGCGAGGGACGTCGAGGCCCGCACGGAGTGCCACCCACACGGAATCCCGGGCGGAACGGCGAACGTCGCGCGGCCGATCAGCTCTCCGTCGACCTCGCGCGGATCGACCCACACCTGGAGTTGGTGTGCCGGGGTCGTCCCGCCCGACTCCAGGTCGATGTCGACGTCCACGGGTTCGCCGTGCGGAACGTGCACCACGAACCGGGTCTCGGCTCCCTGCACCCCGACGACGACGGGCGGCAGCATCCGCCGCCACGGCGCCACGGCGCAGTCGGACAGGGCGCGCCGCACCTCGTCGTCCGTGCCGGCGGGCACGTCGAGGGCCGCGAGGACACGGCGAAGCGTGTCGTCCCCCACGTCGTGCCGCTGCTGATCCCACCCGCGGTACGACGTCGCCACCCCGTGCCGGGCCGCGAGGTCACGCAACTGCTCGGTGTACGCCACCCGTCGATCGTGCCAGGTCATGTCGGGATCTGCGCGGCTTCGCCCGGCGGCGCGACGGTCCGGACGCCTTCGCATGATTGGCCGTGGGCTTAGTGGGGTAATTGTGTCGTAATCAAGACGCACGGGTCCACGGCGAGCCCCGAACGGCAGACCGTGGTCGCGATCCGATGCGCCCGGCAACCGAGGAGTCTTCGATGCTGCTACGTCTTCCCGGAGTCTATCGCCCGCAACACGATACGCAGTTGCTCGCAGACGTCCTGGCAGCGGAGCCTCTCGGACCCGATTCGCGGGTGCTCGATCTGTGCGCGGGAACGGGCGCCCTGAGTGTGCGCGCCGCCGCTGCGGGTGCCGGCCGGGTGACCGCGGTGGACGTGTCGCGGCGAGCGGCGATCAGTATCAGGCTCAATTCGCTTCTCGGAGGGCATCGGATCCGGGTGATCCACGGCGATCTCACCGAGCACGTCCGCACGGAACGGTTCGATGTCGTGGTGTCCAACCCGCCGTACGTTCCTGCCTCCGTCGACACGGTGCCCGACCGCGGCCCGGCGCGCGCATGGGACGCCGGCAAGAACGGACGTGCACTGCTCGACCGAATCTGCTGCCAGGCCCCCGACGTTCTCGTCCCCGGCGGCGTCCTGCTGCTCGCGCAGTCCGGGCTGAGCGGAGTCGAGAAGACACTGACGATGCTCGAGGAGCAGAACATGCTGGTCGACGTCGCCGCGTCGGCGGAGATCCCGTTCGGCCCGGTTCTCCACGCACGCAGGGGGATGCTCGAACGGAGAGGCCTCATCGAGGCCGGTCAGACCCGGGAAGAAATCGTGGTCATCCGCGCCGTCAAGTAGCCGCCCGGCCTGGCACCGCGCACAGCGACGGCCGCGCACGGTGCCTGGTCGGATCAGGCCGAGATGACGCTGTCGAGGACGGAGTAGAACATGCCGAGCCCGTCGTCGCTGGGGCCGGTGAGGGCCTCGGTGGCGTGCTCCGGGTGCGGCATGAGACCCACGACGCGGCCGTTGGCCGACGAGATGCCGGCGATGCCGCGCTGCGAACCGTTCGGGTTGTCGCCGACGTAGCGGAACACCACGCGACCTTCACCCTCGAGCTCGTCGAGGACGTTCTCCGACGCCTGGTAGCGGCCCTCGCCGGACTTGAGCGGGACGAGGATCTCGGCACCCGGCTCGTAACGGGACGTCCACGCCGTCGACGCGGCCTCGACCTTCAGCCACTCGTCGCGGCAGATGAAGTGCAGACCCTGGTTGCGGGTGAGCGCGCCGGGCAGGAGGCCCGCCTCGCACAGCACCTGGAAGCCGTTGCAGATGCCGAGGACGGGCATACCGCCCTGCGCCGCCTGAACGACCTTGCCCATGACCGGGGCGAACCGGGCGATGGCGCCGCAGCGCAGGTAGTCGCCGTAGGAGAAGCCACCGGGAACGATGACGGCGTCGACACCCTTGAGGTCGGCGTCGCCGTGCCACAGGCTCACGGCCTCGCCGCCGGCGAGCGTCACCGCGCGGGCGGCGTCGACGTCGTCGAGGGTGCCGGGGAAAGTGATGACTCCGACGCGGGCGCTCATGCTTCGACGCGCCTCACGGTCCAGTCCTCGATCACCGTGTTGGCCAGCAGGGCCTCGGCGATCTTCTCGAGCTGAGCGTCGTCGACACTGCCGTCGACCTCGAGCTCGAACCGCTTTCCCTGACGGACATCGGACACTCCAGCGAAGCCGAGCCGCGGCAGCGCTCCGACAATGGCCTGCCCCTGGGGGTCGAGGATCTCGGCCTTGGGCATGACTTCGACGACGACACGGGCCACGTGCTGCTCCTTGTTGTAGTGCGCGAGCCCAGAGTGGAACACTGGGCACCCGGAAGTTTACCGGGCTACCTGCCTGCGGTTCGCATCGGACGAACGGGACGAGCCATGCTCGCAGGCGCATACTCGAATTCATGCGATTGACTCACTTCGGCCACAGCTGCGTCCTCGTCGAGTTGAACGGTTCCACCATCCTCTTCGATCCGGGCAACTTCTCCCACGGATTCGAAGGCATCACCGGACTGGACGCAATCCTGGTGACCCACCAGCACCCCGACCACGTCGACCAGCAACGACTGCCCGCCCTCGTCGAGGCGAACCCCGGCGCGGCGCTGTACTCGGA
The DNA here is from genome assembly GCF_001894825.1 of Rhodococcus jostii NBRC 16295. Classification (GTDB taxonomy): domain Bacteria; phylum Actinomycetota; class Actinomycetes; order Mycobacteriales; family Mycobacteriaceae; genus Rhodococcus_F; species Rhodococcus_F jostii. The sequence continues at coordinate 26,974 of NZ_BCWY01000083.1, forward strand.
CCCGCAGACCGCGGCTCAGCTCGGCGGCGCCTGGACGGGGGTGCACGCCGGCGACGAGTTCGACATCGGCGACGTGCACGTCACCGGCACCGGCGGGAGGCACGCGGTGATCCACCCGGACATCCCGGTGATCGACAACACCGCATTCCTGCTCGGCGACGCCGGCAACCCCGCCCGGCTGATGCACCCGGGCGACTCCCTGTTCGTCCCGGAGCAGAAGGTCGACGTGCTCGCCTTGCCCGCCGCCGCGCCGTGGCTGAAGATCTCCGAGGCCATCGACTACCTGCGCGCCGTCGCACCGCGGGTCGCGGTGCCGATCCACCAGGCGATCATCGCGAACGAGGCCACCGGCATCTTCTACGGCCGCTACACGGACATGGCGCCCGAGGGCACCGAGTTCCGCACCATGCCGAGCGAGTCGAGCGTCGAGGTGGCCTGACGGCCCTGTGAGTACTTCTTAACCGCGGGCGGTTAACAAGTACTCACAGGTCAGGCGGCACCGATCTGCGGGATCCGCGGCCGCCAGCGGTAGACCTCGGGCTGGGCGCCGTGGTAGAGCGCGAGGTCGACGGCGTCGAGCATCGCCTGCCGCGGCCCCGACGTGCCGAGTTGCTTGGCGGTGACGGCGAGGCGCACCACTCCCCCGCGTCTGGCGGTCCGTCCGGAGCCGAGGACCAGTGCCCGGCACCACCACGGTTCGGCGCGGAATCCCTCACCGATCCCCAGCACACGCGACCGCACCGACGTCTCGCGTTCGAGGTCGTGGATGGCGGTCATCGTGGCCAGCAGCCGGAACCCGGCGGACGGCAGGGCCGCGACGGCACCCTGCGACGCCAGCCAGCGGGGAGGAGCGAACAGTCTGGTGCGCAGTCCGGTCTGCTCCATCACCCGGTCCGCCGCGAGTAGTCGTAACCGCGCCTCGTGCTCGGGAAGCGAGGCGAATTCGGCGCGCCGGCGTTTGGTCGCGGCCTGGTCGTATCCGTGGAGGACGACGGCGTCGCCGCGGGATCGGCGCGCGCGGACCCAGTCCTGGGTCGCGGGGTCGTTGACCAGTCGATACTTGTCTTTCAGGCGCGGGGCGACAAGCAGCGACAGCGGCACTCCGCGCGCATCCATCTCCTCGGCGAACGCGGCCGCGAAGTCGCGCGTCTCGTCCTTGATTCCTGACACCGACACGATCACCTGTCCGGTCATGGCCCCAGCGTGACAGGACAACGTGAACACGAGGCAAAGCTCGTGCGCCTTTCTGGTAGTCGGAGCTACCGGAAAGGCGCACGGGCGGCGGAGCCGCCTACTTCGGCAGGACGGCCTCGATCGCGTCGACGACCTCGGGGGCGTCGGGTTCGGTGCGGGGACGGAACCGGTTGACGACGGTGCCGTCGGGGGCGACGAGGAACTTCTCGAAGTTCCACTGGATGTCGCCCGCCGCTCCTTCGGCGTCGGTGGCCTTGGTCAGTTCCTCGTACAGCGGGTGCCGGTTGTCACCGTTCACCTCGATCTTCTCGAGCAACGGGAACGTGACGCCGTAGGTGGTGGAGCAGAAGGTCTCGATCTCTTCGGCGGTGCCGGGCTCCTGACCCATGAACTGGTTGCAGGGGACGCCGATCACGGTGAGTCCGCGGTCTGCATAGTCGGTGGCCAGCTTCTCGAGGCCCTTGTACTGCGGGGTGAGCCCGCACTTCGAGGCGACGTTCACCACGAGGACGGCGCGACCGTCGTACTCGCTGAGTGAGGTCGGCGTGCCGCCGAGGGTGTTGATGCCGATGTTCTGAACAGGAGTCGTCATGTGCACCAAGGTAGCCAACAAACCTCTGTGCGCCCAGGCTTCGAATCGCCCGGGCGCACAGAGGTTTACTTTCGGAGAGGTTGTCAGCTCTTCACGAGCACCCGCTGCTCGTTCTCTGCGGGGGTCTCGGTGGCCTGCTCCTCGACCACTTCGCCGTGGCCGTCGTCGACCATCGTCGACTCGTCGAACGGGAGCTTGCCGTCGAGAACGGTGCGGACGCGCTCGTTGTCGATCGTGTTGGTCCAGGAACCGACGAGCAGGGTGGCGACGGCGTTGCCGGAGAAGTTCGTGACCGCGCGGGCCTCGGACATGAACCGGTCGATGCCGACGATGAGGCCGACGCCGTCGAGCAGTTCGGGACGGTGGCTCTGCAGCCCACCGGCGAGGGTGGCCAGCCCGGCGCCGGAGACTCCGGCAGCACCCTTGGACGCGATGATCATGAACACCAGCAGCGACAGCTGCTCGGGGAACGACAGCGGCTGTCCCATCGCGTCGGCGATGAAGATCGAGGCCATGGTCAGGTAGATCGCCGTGCCGTCGAGGTTGAACGAGTAGCCGGTGGGGACGACGACACCGACGGTGGTGCGCTCGACGCCGACGTGCTCCATCTTCGCGATCAGTCGCGGCAGGGCGGACTCGGACGAGGACGTGGCGAAGATCAGAAGGTACTCGCGGGCCAGGTACTTCACGAGCTTGAAGATCGAGACGCCGGCGACGACGCGGAGCACGGATCCGAGGACACCGAACACGAAGATCAGGCAGGTCAGGTAGAAGCCGAGCATCAGGGTGGCGAGCTGGACGACGGCACCGAGACCGGTCTGGCCGACGACGTTCGCGATGGCGCCGAAGGCACCGATCGGCGCGAGCCACAGGATCATCGACAGGATCTTGAAGACGAGCTTCTGGACGTGGCCGACACCGCGCAGGATCGGCTCACCCTGCTTGCCGAGGGCCTGCAGTCCGAAGCCGACGAGCAGCGCGACGAACAGGGTCTGCAGCACGCTTCCCTCGGTCAGCGCCGACATCAGCGATGTGGGGATGATCGACTGCAGGAAGTCCATGGTGCCGCCGGCGCCGTGGGCCTTCTCGGCGAGCGCGGCACCGGTTCCGGCGGTGTCTGCGCTGATGTTCAGGCCGGAGCCCGGGTTGAGGAGGTTTCCGACGACGAGGCCGATGCCGAGGGCGACGGTCGACATGCCGATGAAGTAGGTGAGGGCGAGTCCGCCGACCTTGCCGACCTTGGCGGCGGCCTTCACGGATCCGATGCCGAGCACGATCGTGCAGAAGATGACCGGGCTGATCATCATCTTGATCAGGTCGACGAACATCGTGCCGAGCACGCCGAGCGACTTGCCGACCTCCGGAGCCAGCCACCCGACGAGGATGCCCGCGACGACGGCGACGATGACCCCCATGTACAACCAGTGTGTCCGGTCGCGCTTCTTGGTCTTCCCTGTCGCAGTACTCATGGGATTGTCCTCCAATTCGAGTGGCAAGCTGATCGGTGAGGCCGGGTAGTGACCGCGATCACGTCTTGGAAGAATCTTCTAAGCGATCGCTTGGCTGGAGAAGTTTGTGTTCATTACGTTCAGGAGAAGTGCATTGCCTCACCATCCGCCGAGACGGCACATGAGCGTCGCGCGGCAGCTCTTTCTCCTGCAGCTGGTCGTGTTGGTGCTGGTCATCGCCGCGGGGACCGCGCTGGCGGTCCTCGATCAACGTCGCGACAGCGACGAGACCACCCGACGCGCTGTCACGGCCGTCGCCACCGCGCTGGCCCTGTCGGACGGCACCGTCGACGCATTGCGGTCGCCCGACCCGACGGCGGTGCTGCAGCCGCAGACCGAGCGGATCCGCGCCGCGACCGGCACCGATTTCATCGTCGTGATGACTCCCGCCGGTATCCGCTTCACCCACACCAACCCGGAGCTGATCGGCGGCCTGTTCTCCGGGAACATCGACCGGGCTCTCCGTGGGGAGACGTTCACGGAGACGTACGCCGGTTCGCTCGGACCGTCGATCCGCGCCGTCGCCCCGGTCTACGACGGCGACCGGATCGCGGGTCTCGTCTCGGTCGGCGTCACGAGGGAGAAGATCGGCGACCAGTTCGCGGCGAGCCTGCCGACCATCTTCGCGGTCGCCGCGATCGGCCTGGCCGTCTCGGCGGCGGGGTCGTTCCTGCTCAGCAGGCGCCTGCGCCGTCAGACGCTGGGGATGGCGCCCGACGAACTGCGCCAGATGTACGAGCACCACGACGCCGTCCTGCACTCGATCGGCGAGGGCCTGGTGGTGCTCGGCCGCGACGGCAACGACACCGCGGAGGCCGAAGTGGTCAACGACGAAGCACGCCGGCTCCTCGACCTCCCCGAGGGCCCGGTGCCCCTGTCCGCGCTTCCGGAGTCGCTGCGGCTGTCACAGGAAGGCGACTCACGCGACGAGGTGCACGTGACCTCCGACCGCGTGCTGCTCGTCAGCCGGGAACCGGTGACGTGGGAGGGACAGCGACTGGGAACGGTGCTGACGTTGCGGGATCGCACCGAATTGCAAAGCATCATGGGCGAACTCGATTCCGTGCGCGGTTTCGCGGAGTCGCTGCGGTCGCAGGCGCACGAATCGGCGAACCGCCTGCACACGATCATCACGATGGTCGAACTGGGCCGCTACGACGACGCGATCGCGTTCGCCACCGAGGATCTGCGGTTGTCGCAGGAGCTGATCGACCGCCTGATGACGGCGGTCCACGAACCCGCCCTGGCCGCGCTGCTGCTCGGCAAGGTGGGGGTGGCCGGCGAACGGGGAGTCGACCTGACCGTCACCGAGGACACCGCGCTCGGACCCGTTGCGCCACTCAGTGCGCGTGAACTCGTCACGCTGGTGGGTAATCTCGTGGACAACGCGATCGACGCCGCCCGCGGTGCGACGGAGTCGCCCGGAGAGGATGCGTGGGTGGAAGTGACCGTCCGTCAGGAGGATTCGATGATGGTGGTGCGGGTGGCCGACAGCGGACCCGGCATTCCCGCCGACGAACTCGACAAGGCGGTCACGCGCGGCTATTCCACCAAGTCGGGTCAGCGCGGCCTGGGGCTGGCACTGGTCGCCCAGGTGGTTGCCCGGCACGGGGGGACGATCCGCACGGAGCCGTCACTCGGATCGATGATCGTCGTCGAGATCCCGATCGAGGGAGACGCCTCGTGATCCGTGTGATGATCGTCGAGGACGAACCGCTCATCGCGGAGGCGCATCGGGCGTATGTGGAACGGATACCGGGCTTTTCGGTGCACACCGTCGTGCACGACGGCAACGGGGCCATGCGCGCGGTCGCCGCCGCGAACGCCAGCGACGACCCCATCGACCTCGTCCTGCTCGACATCGGCCTGCCGGATGCCAGCGGACTCGACGTCGCCGCCGCGCTCAGCGGCGTGCGGCCGAGTCCCGACGTGATCGCGGTGACCTCGGCCCGCGACCTCGAGATGGTCCGCACCGCCGTGGCCCGCGGAATCGCATTGTATCTGCTGAAGCCGTTCACGTTCGCGGCGTTCCGCGACAAACTCGAGCGGTACCGGGAGTTCCGCGACGCCCTGCCCGCCGGAAGCAACGCGCTGAGCCAGCACGACATCGACCGGGCGATGTCGGCGCTGCGCACGTCCGACGAGCGCGCGACGTCACCGAAAGGTGTTGCACCACAGACCCTCGACCACGTGTCAGCGTGTGTGCGGGATGCCGCCGGACCGCTCACCGCGGCCGAGGTGGCCGCGAGCATCGGGGTCTCCCGGGTCACGGCGTGGCGCTATCTCGAACGCCTCGCCGACGACGGCGTCCTCACCCGGCACACCGAGTACGGCCGGGCGGGACGTCCACAGATTCGGTACGCGCTGCGCTGACCCCCGTAACGAACCGGCCACACCGCGCGAGACACTGAGTGAGGCGAAGTATCTCCTGTCGGGGGACGACGCAGGGAGAACACATGAAGACTCGCGCAGCAGCAGCGGCAGGGTTTCTGACGGTAGCGACGGCGACCGCGCTCACCGGATGCACCGGCGGAGACACCGCGGCGGCACCGCTCACCCCGGCCGCAGCGCAGGGCGGGCCCTGCCTCGACCTCGATTCCACACTGGTCACCGACGCGTTCGCGACGCTCGGCGACGCACCGGGTGGCGACCCGTGGGTAGCGGGCACCGCCTCCGATGCTTCCGGCGAACACTGCCCGCAACTCGTGTGGGCCACCGCGGAGACGCCCATGGGGACGGTGAGTTCGCCGACCCAGGTGCTGTTCTTCCACGACGGCACCTACCTCGGTACGGCCACGGCCGAATCGTATGCCTACACCCGCGTGGTCGGATCCACCGACGATGCGGTCTCGGTGGAGTACAAGTGGCTCGGCGACCAGGACGCCCACTGCTGCCCGTCGGGCGGACCCGCGGTCATCACCTACACCTGGGACGGGTCCCAGGTGGTCATGGAGCAACCGTTGCCGCCGGAGATGCTCGACTCCTACAACTGACCGCACCTTAGTGGCGGCGAGCGTGACTGCAGCACAACAGCATCGGCAAAGCGGTGTTTCCGGGCCGAGCGGGGGCGAGAAAACCCCTCGACAGAGGTTGTGACCTGCATCACATCGGTGGACGATGAGGAGGAGTCACCTCCGGCTCGTAGTCACTCAGTCAAGGACTTCACGATGTCTAGCAGAATTGCCACCACACTCGCCGCGATTGCAATGACCCTGTCACTCGGCGCTCTGGCTGCCCCCGCAGCAATCGCCGCCCCGCTCGCTCCCGCACCGACCCCGGCAGTCGGTTCGATCTCGGTCTGCCTCAACCTGCCACTGGGATCGGCCAGCATCAGTTTCTGCGTCTGACCCACGCACGGGTTTCGCGGTACCTACCCGCAGCGCCGGGACACCGCATTCAACGCCTCCAACCTCAGCTCACGGAGCGACCGCGGAGGTGACGATATCGGCGACGAATTCGGCGGCCCGATCGTCGAGTCCCTTGTGTTCGATGATGCTGCGGTAATAAAAGGATCCGTTGATCATCGCGGTGAGTAGTTCGATGTCGACGTCCGGACGGACGTCGCCACGAGCGATTCCCCGCTGGATGATGATGCGCATCCCGGCGGGAAATCGGTCCAGGAACGGCTGCACGTCTCGCTGAAAGTCGTCGTCCTCGGCGCTTGCCGCGACCGAGCCAGCCATGATGCGCCGGACGCCCTTCGTCCGGTACATCGCCGCTCGATCCCGCAGGAACGCGACGACCTCGTCGCGGAACGAACCGAGGTCGGGGACCTCTCCCGGCGGGACGAGGCGTTCGATGGCTGCCACGAGAATCGCTTGCCTGCCGGACCAGCGGCGGTAGATGGTGGGTTTGCTGACGCCTGCTCGGGCCGCGATCGCGTCGATGCTGACCGCGCTGTAGCCGCGTTCCATCCACAGTTCGAGCGTCGCATCGAGAATCGCCGACGTTGTGTCGCTACTGCGCGGCCTGCCGGCCCGGGTGGCGCTGCCTCGATCAGCCATTTCACCACCTTTCGGCATGGATCCATTACTCGTCCGTACTCTAACAGGCGCCTCCCCTCGTGCCGTGGGACGAATTGTTCCGCAGTCACAGTCGGCCCGGGAAGGACCGACGACGACCGTTCGAGATACGCCTCGGTAACGAAACACTGCACCGACGCGGCGGAGGGATCACGGGCCTGCAGCCCCTCCGCCGTGATCGGGCGTTCCGCTCGGTCAGCCCGCGGACACCACCGCTGCACGCTCACGCATGAGGGGCATGACGTCCCGGCCGAACCGGGTCGCCTCCTCGTCGTGCGGGTAGCCGGAGAGACAGAAGTGTGTGCAGCCGACGTCGACGAACTCCGACAGGGTGTCGGCGACCTGCCGAGGGTCACCCACTACGGCGACGCCCGCACCGGGGCGAACGGTGGTGATTCCGCTCCACAGGTGGTCGCCGAGACGGTAGTCGTCGGCTTGCACGAGTTGCTGCATGCGGTCCTGCGCCTTCGAATCGGTCCAGTCGCCGCGCCACTTCTGCTCGTCGGCTCCGGCGATCAGGGCTTCGGCAGCGCTCCACGCCTCGGCTTCGGTGTCACGGACGATCACCTGCAGCCGCATTCCGAAACGGAGTTCGCCTTCGCGTCCGTACAGCGCGGCCCGTTCCTTCGCCTCGGCGATCTTCTGCGCGATCACCTCGGGCCGGTCGCCCCAGAAGAGATACACGTCAGCATGTTTCGCACACACGTCGACGGCTGCATCGGAGAGACCGCCGAGGAAGAACTCCGGGTGGGGCTTCTGGAGCGGGCGCGGCTTGACGACTGCACCCTCGACGGTGAAGTGATCGCCGCGGTGGGTGACCGGCTCGTCCTCGGTCCACACCCGCTTCATGATCTCGACGGTCTCGTCCATCAGCCGGTATCGCGCATCGTGGTCGTGAAAGAGGCCGTCTCCGGCCAGTTCGGTGGGGGAACCTCCGGCGATGAGATTGATCGCGACGCGTCCGCCGGAGAGCTGGTCGAAGGTACTGATCATCTTGGCGGTGACGGTCGGCGCGATCACTCCCGGCCGAGCCGCCACGAGGAGGGTGAGGCGTTCGGTGCGGGCGGCGACCATGGCGCAGGCGATCCACGCCTCGTAGCACTCGGTCTGAACCGGCACCAGTGCATATTCGAACCCCGCCGCTTCCGCGGACTTGGCGACTCGCTCGAAGAGCTCCAGGCTCGGTGCAGTTCGTGCATTCGGATCTCCGAATGCGGTGGTATCCCCCATGGTCGGGATGAACCATCCGAAGTGAAGTTCCGGTTCGTGGGTCGGTGTCGACATCCTGTCTCCTTCGATAGCGGTCGTGTGCCGTCGTGTCTGCGCCCGTGCGCCGCACAGTTCACACATGCATTTCGACACCGAACCGTATCGCAATGGGATCGCGCACTCAATAGCGAATATTCCAGGGCAGTCTCCAGAGAATTCGTCGCAAACTCATCATTGACCGGATCAATACGACACCGTATCGTATCGTCGTGTTGATGAGAGACAGGTCACACAGAGGAGTGCTTCCATGGTTCAGATTCCCGTTGTCCACCACGTCGCGCTGACGGTCGGCGACCTCGACGCGAGCGTCGAGTGGTACGAGCAGGTGTTCGGCATCCAGCAGGTTCTCGACGTGCCGCACGACGGCGGAACCGCCACAGTATTGGCAGACAGAGATTTCCGGCTCGTGATCGGGCTTCATCGCCACGATCACAACCCGGGCGCGCAGTTCGCGGAGACGCGCAGCGGACTCGACCACGTGAGCTTCCGGGTGGACGGCCGCGAAGAACTGACCGCGTGGGGCGACCGACTCACCGAACTCGGTGTGCGGCAGACGGATGCGGCCGATCAGCCGCTCACTCAGGCACCGATCGCGGACACGGCCTACGGCTCGGTGCTGGTCTTCCGCGACCCCGACAACATCCAACTCGAACTGATCGCACTGCCCGCCGCATGACGTCGCGCCACGACACTTCGACGGAGGAGAAACATGCTCAACCTCGCTGTTCTGCTGGAGGATTCGACTCGCGAACACCCCGCGCGTGACGCGGTGGTGTGCGAGGGCATCCGGCTGACATACGGAGATCTCGACGCCGCGGCGAATCGCGTCGCGAACCTGCTGACCGGCCTCGGCATCGGCCCCGGCGACAAGATCGTCCTCGCCTGCCCGAACGTGCCCAGTTTCCCGGCTGTGTACTACGGCGCCCTCAAAGCCGGCGCGGTGGTGGTACCGATCAACATTCTCCTCAAGTCCGAGGAGATCGCCTACCACCTGGCGGATTCGGAAGCCAAGGCGTTCTTCTGCTTCGAGGGGTCCGAAGAACTGCCGATCGGCGAACACGGTCTCCGGGCGTTCGCGGACGTCGACGACTGCGCGCACTTCTTCTCTGCAGCCGCCGACCCCATGGCAGCACACTCGGCACTCACCGGGGTGACATCGCTGGGCGAGGCGCTGCGTGCACAACCGCCGACTTTCGACACCACGGCAACACGGCCCGGGGACACCGCAGTCATCCTCTACACCAGTGGCACGACCGGCAAACCCAAGGGCGCCGAACTGACCCACGCCAACCTGGTGCTCAACGCCCGCCTGTTCGACGTGATGTACGCCGACCATCCCCACGACGTGCACCTGGTGACGCTGCCGCTCTTCCACACGTTCGCACAGACCATTCAGATGAATGCCGGCTTCTACAAGCGCGCAACCCTGGTACTCCAGCCGCGGTTCACCGCCGCCGACACGTTGCGACTGATGCAGTCCGAGAACGTCACCTTCTTCGCCGGGGTTCCCACCATGTACTGGGACCTCCTCGGCGCCGACGATTCCGGCGTCGACCTCGACCGGATCCGCGGCGCTCTGCGCTACGCGGTCGCCGGAGGTGCTCCGCTGCCGATGGAGGTGCTGAAGGGTTTCGAGACCAAGTACGGTGTGCCCGTCCTCGAGGGGTACGGGTTGTCCGAGACCAGTCCGGTCGTCGCGTTCAACCGCCACGATCGTCCGTCCCGTCCCGGCTCCGTCGGACTCCCTGTCTGGGGTGTGCAGGTACGAATCGTCGACGAGGAGCGGAACGACGTCGGCCCCGGCGATCCGGGCGAATTGCTCGTGCGCGGCCACGGTGTCATGAAGGGCTACTACCGGAGACCCGACGAGACGGCGACCGCACTTCGCGACGGCTGGCTCCACACCGGCGACATCGCGCGACGCGACGCCGACGGCTACCTCTACATCGTGGACCGCAAGAAGGACCTGATCATCCGCGGCGGGTACAACGTCTATCCCCGTGAGGTCGAGGAGGTCGTCATGGGCCACCCCGACGTCAGTCTCGCAGCGGTCGTCGGCATACCGCACCCGCGGCACGGGGAGGAAGTCAAGGTCTTCGCCATCCGTGAACCCGGCTCGACACTCGGCGAGCTCGAACTGGTCACCTGGTGCCGAACCCGGCTGGGGGGCCACAAGTATCCACGTCTCGTCGAGTTCCGCGACGACCTCCCGCGGAACGCGACCGGCAAGATCCTCAAGCGCGCTCTCACCTGAGTCCGATATGACAATGCGAAGGGAGCACCTCGATGTCCACCGCAGCGCGCAACTCTGACGTCGGCGCGATCCGACACCCGGCATCGGCACCACCCACACGATCGGCCCACTCCCCGATCCGCGGCTGGGCCATCGCCGTGATGCTGAGCGCCATGATGGCGATCAACTTCGCCGACAAGAGCGTCCTCGGCCTGGCGGCCGAACCCCTCATGAAGGATCTCGGGCTCACACCGAGCCAGTTCGGCCTCGCAGGCAGTGTCTTCTTCCTCCTCTTCGGCGTCGCGGGAGTCGCCGTCGGCTTTCTCGGCAACCGGTTCACGAGCACGCGGTTACTCCTGCTGATCGCGCTGGCGTGGTCGGTGTCGATGCTGCCGCTGCTGCTCGTCCCGTCGCTGGCCGGTCTGCTCGTCAACCGTCTTCTACTCGGCGCAGCGGAAGGCCCGACCGCACCCCTCGCCGGACATGCGGTACAGAAGTGGTTCTCCGAATCGAAACGATCGGTGCCGACGTCGATGGTGTTCCTCGGCTCCGGGCTCGGCGTTGCTCTCGCGGCGCCACTCCTGACCTACTTGATCACGAACTTCGGTTGGCAGTCCGCGATCTGGTGCCTGGCCGCCGTCAGTCTCCTGTGGGCGGCCGGATGGAAGGTGGTGGGTCGTGAAGGCCCGCTGAACACCTATGATTCGGCGGCGGATCTGCCGGGCGACAGCGCCCCCACAGCGGAGGTGCGACTGCCGTATCGCAGGTTGTTCGCAGCGTCGTCGTGGTGGGGGCCGATCCTCGCGCTGGCTCCCGGGTACTGCGCCTTCGCGCTGTTCAGTGTGTGGGGACCGAGCTATCTCGTACACGGTCTCGGCTTCTCTCCGCACACGATGGGCTGGCTGATCGGCGTCTACGGACTGGTCGCAGCATTTGGACACGTGTTCTTCAGCTGGCTCAGCGGCGTTCTCGTGCGGCGCGGAATCAGTACGCGCTGGTCGCGCGGCGTCTACACGGGAGCTGTGGTGTGCCTGAGCGGTTCGCTTCTCGTCGCGGCCATGACGATCGCCACCGGGTCGGCGGCAGCCTGGTTGATGCTCGTCGGCTTCGGATTGGCCAACACCGTGTACACGATCGGCTACCTCCTCGTCGCCGAGTCGTCGCCCGTCGGTCAGCGCAGCGCGATGCTCGCCACCTTCAACTCGGTGGTCACCGCCGGCGCCGTCCTCGCGCCTGTGGTCGCGGGCGTGTTGGTCGACGCCGCCGCAACCCCGACCGCGGGTTACCGCACGGCGTTCCTGTGGTCCGGACTGCTGCTGGTTCTGGGCGGACTCGGCACAGCCGTGTTCACCCGACCGGACCGCGACACCCGGCGACTGGGCCTGCGCGGAACCGACATCACCCGACCGGCAACTCCACTGTCTCGACAAGAAATGGAATGAACATGACTGTGTCACAACTTCTCATCGGGGACTCGTGGGTCCCTTCGGCGTCCGGCGCCGAGTTCACGACCCTCGATCCGGCAACGGCCGAGACGATCGGTGTCTGCGCGGAAGCCGGCGCCGAGGACGTGAAACGCGCTGTGACTGCGGCGCGTACCGCTTTCGACCGCGGGACCTGGCGGCACCTCCCGGCCGCCGAGCGCGGCAGACTACTGTGGCGGATCGCCGACCTCATCGAAGAACGCGCAGACAGCCTCGCGCGCATGGAAACTCTGGACCAGGGTCAGCCACTGAGCTTTTCGTCCGGAATCAGCGTTCCGTTCGCCGTCGAGACCTTCCGCTACTACGCCGGCTGGTGCACGAAGATCGAGGGCACCGTCAAGTCGGTCTCGATTCCCGACGTCCTCGCGTACACCACCCGGGGGCCGGTCGGGGTGTGTGCACTGATCACGCCGTGGAACTACCCCCTCCTGCTCGCATCCTGGAAACTCGCCGCCGCGCTCGCAACCGGCAACACGGTGATCCTCAAGCCCGCGGAGGACACCCCTCTGACCACTGTCGAACTGGCACGGATCTGCGTCGAAGCCGGGGTACCCGACGGAGTGGTCAACTGTCTCACCGGCGGTCCGGAGGTGGGGCAGGCTCTCGTCCAGCACCCCGATGTCGACAAGGTCTCGTTCACCGGGTCCACCCAGGTCGGTAAGGAGATCGTGCGGGCGGTCAGCGGCAACCTCAAGAGGGTGAGCATGGAGCTCGGCGGTAAGGCTCCGAGCATCGTCACCGAGTCGGCGGATCTGGAAGCCGCGGTCGCGGGGAACCTCGAGGGAGGTCTGGTCAACTGCGGCCAGACCTGTGTTGCATACACCCGCTTCTTCGTTCCACGGAAGATGGCCGACACCTTCGCCGAGCATCTTGCCGCGGCGGCCGCGACGCTGCCGATCGGCCACGGACTGCAGGAGCAGACGGTACTGGGTCCGCTGGTGTCGAAAGCTCATCTGGACCGGGTCGCCTCGTACGTCGAGAAGGGGATCGCCGAAGGAGCACGACTGGTCGGCGGCGGCGCACGACCCGGTGGGGACCTCGCCGGCGGAAACTTCTTCCAGCCGACCGTGTTCACCGACGTCACCGACGAGATGACCATCGCTCGCGAGGAGATCTTCGGTCCGGTCCTGTCGGTGATGCCCTACGACGACATCCAGGAAGCGGTCACCCGGGCAAACGACACTCCCTACGGGCTCGGAGCGAGCATCTGGACCCGCGATCTGACTGCGGCGCACCGACTCGCCGCCGACATCCGCAGCGGCATGGTGTGGGTGAACATGTCGCCGCTGTGCGATCCCTCGGTGCCGTGGGGCGGCGCCAAGCAGAGCGGCTGGGGACGGGAACTCAGCAGCTCCGGACTCGACGAGTTCACCGAAGAGAAGTCGGTCTGGATCGCCCTGCGGGACTGACCGCCACCCGTCCGGCGCGGGCCGGCCCGACAGCCCGGCCCGCGCCCGCCCTCCGAACCAAGGAAGACTCTCATGGATCCGACTACCGGCCATGCCTCGACGCTGGCCACCGTGTGGGACTCGGTCTGGAACCACGGCCGACTCGACACGCTCGACGAACACTTGTCTCCGCAGTACATTCGCCACGGCAGGTCCGGTGATCAGGACGCGACCGCGATGAAGGACAGCGTCGCGGCGGTGCGGACAGCGTTTCCCGATCTCCACCTCACGATGCACGATCTGATCGAAGACGCAGATCGTGTCGCCCTCCGATGGCAGGGCTCCGGCACCCACGACCGCATGTTCCGAGGCGTTCCCCCCACCGGTCGAACAGTCACCGTGTCGGGCACGACGTTCGTTCGATTCGACAGGTCCGCGATCGCCGAGGAATGGGTGATCTGGGACGACTCGGACATCACCCGGAGCCTCGGCGTGATCGCACTCGGTCAGCACCCCGCGTTGTAAGGAGCAGAGATGATCACCACACAGCCACCCACGGTCGACGACGCCACCATGCGCGGGGTCCATCGCACCTTCGTCACCGGCGTCACGGTCGTCACCACGATGGACCACGGGGTCCCGAAAGGACTGGCAGTCAACGCCTTTTCCAGCATCTCGCTGGACCCGGCGCTGGTCATGGTGTGTGTTCAGCGCTCCTCTGCCACACACGATCCGCTCTTCCGCTCCACACATCTCGGCATCAACATTCTCGCCGCCGACCAACTCTCGACCGCAAGCGTGTTCGCGAGCAAAGGGGTCGACAAGTTCGCGGCCGTTCCGTGGAGCCCGGCGGAGCACGGTTCCCCCGTGCTCTCCGGCGCATGCGCGTGGATGGAGGCGGAAATCTGTGAGCGGCTGCAGGTCAGGACCCACACCGCCTTCGTCGCACGTGTCGTCGGCGCCGAGCACTCGGACCGGCCCGCCCTCGTCTACCGAGCCGGCGAGTTCTTCGACAGCTCCCGGCTGCACCCCGCGTAGACACCACGGAAGGAAAGAACGATGACCACCACGAG
>NZ_BCWY01000084.1 GCF_001894825.1 Rhodococcus jostii NBRC 16295
GGGACCCAATATACTGGGTCCCCTTTCGTGGTTTGTGTGAAAGGAATGACTGTGTCGGAGAGTGACGACGGACGTCGATCCTTCCGCGGAGGCAGTGCCTCCTCCAGCGATCGAGGCGGCGCCTCTGATAATCGTGGCGGTGCGTCCGGCGGCAACCGCGGCGGTGCCGGCGGTTCGGGTCGCGGTGGCTCGTCGGGCGGTCCCCGTCGCGATTCGCGCGACAACCGTGGTGGCGGCGGCGATCGTCGTGGCGGCGCCCCTCGTCGTGGCGGCGAGGGCGGCTTCGCGCCCCGCGGACGTGAAGGTGACCGTCCGCAGCGGCAGCAGGCTCGTCCGGACGAACCGGATCTGCCCGAGAACGTCGAAGCCGGCGAACTCGATCCCGGTGTTCGCCGCGACCTCCTGAGCCTGGACAAGACGAACGCGAACACGGTTGCGCGACACCTGGTGATGGCCGGAAAACTCGTCGACGACGATCCGCGCCTCGCGCTTGCACACGCTCGGGCTGCACGTCAGCGCGCCGGTCGCATCGCGGTCGTGCGTGAGGCGGCGGGCATCACCGCCTATCACGCCGGCGAATGGGCGGAGGCTCTCTCTGAGTTGCGTGCTGCTCGTCGCATGGCGGGCGGTCCCGGGCTGCTTGCGGTGATGGCGGACTGCGAACGTGGACTGGGCCGTCCGGAGCGTGCGATCGAACTCGGACGAAGCGAAGAGGCTGCCGCGCTGTCGGGTGATGAGGCCGCCGAGCTGCGCATGGTGGTGGCCGGAGCGCGCATGGACCTCGGGCAGTTCGATCAGGCTGTTGTCACGCTGCAGACCCCCGACCTCGACGCTTCGCGGACCGGTCCCGGTGCTGCTCGACTGTTCTACGCGTACGCGGATGCCTTGGTGGCGGCCGGTCGCATCGAGGACGGACTGAAGTGGTTCCTCAATTCGGCGGCGGCGGATCTCGAGGGTGACACCGATGCGGAGGAGCGTGTGGCCGAGTTGACCGGAGACGATCAGTGACGGCTCTGCGCGACGGTTACGACGCTCTGCTGCTCGACCTCGACGGCACCCTGTACCAGGGTCCGCTCGAAATCCCCGGTGCACGTGAGGCTTTGGCGGCCGGGGATCAGCCGCTCTACTACGTGACCAACAACGCCAGTCGCAGACCGGGCGAGGTCGCGGAACACCTGACCGAACTCGGCTTCACTGCCGACGAGTCGACAGTGGTGACGAGTTCGCAGACCGCGGCCAGGCTACTCGCGGAGAACGTCGCACCCGGTTCGCCGGTGCTGATCGTCGGCACCGAAGCGCTTGCCGACGAAGTCCGGAACGTCGGGTTGCGTCCGGTGCGGTCGTTCGAGGATGCGCCCGCGGCTGTGGTTCAGGGGCATTCACCGACCACGGACTGGGCGATCCTCGCCGAGGCGACCCTGGCGATACGCGCCGGTGCGGTCTGGGTGGCGGCGAACCTGGATTCGACCCTGCCCACCGAGCGCGGTCTCGTGCTGGGCAATGGATCGATGGTTGCGGCGTTGCGGACGGCCACGTCCCGCGAACCGCTCGTGGCGGGTAAGCCTGCCGCGCCGCTGATGGAAGATGCGATGCGGCGGAGTGGCTGTGTGCGTCCGCTCGTCGTCGGCGACCGGCTCGACACCGACATCGAAGGCGCCGACAACGTCGGTCTCGACTCGTTGCTGGTGCTGACGGGAGTGAGCACCGCAGCCGACGTGCTGCATGCCGCCCCAGCTCAACGCCCCACGTATCTGGCAACCGAACTGGACGCCCTCAACCGGCCGGCCGAGGAGTCGCGCATCGGTGAGGACAGCCGCTGGTCTGTCGAGTTCGACGGCACCGATCTGGTGATCGAACCGACCACCGATTCGGCGGAGCCGGTGGATTCGGCTGCGCTGCTGCGAGCAGTGACTGTCGGTGCCTGGAAATTCCCTGACTTCACGCGAATCACGTCGACGACTCCCGCTGTGAGCGCGGTCGTGTCCGGCTGGGGTGCCTGACACCGGGAAAACCCGCGTTGTTCGTCACGCGATTCGCTGTATGCGTATCGGAACGCGATGGACTAGCGTTGTGCCCGATGAGCACGCCAATACCGCGCCCAGGAGCCCATCTACCTGGGCCTCCTCAGAGTGTCGACCCCGACAAGATCCACACGGAGGTCGACGGATTGTTGTCGCGGCTCGGAGCCGTCGAACCCGATCCCGACGACGAGCATGGCGTCGGGATCATTCCGCGCAAGGCCCATCTTCTCGAGAAGGCGCACGAAGTGCTGGTGGAGGCACTGGCCACCGTGGACAAGATCTGACGTGGCCCGAAGAGCACGGGTGGATGCCGAACTCGTTCGGCGGGGACTGGCCCGGTCCCGAGAACATGCGCAGGAACTCATCGCCTCGGGGCGAGTACTGATCTCGGGCGCGGCGGCTACCAAGCCCGCCACCGCCGTCGAGGCGGGAACACCGCTACGTGTGGTCGAGGTCGACAACGAAGTGTCCTGGGCATCGCGTGGGGCACACAAACTGCTCGGAGCGCTGGAGGCCTTCGGGCCCCGCGGACTCGAGATCGAGGCGAAGCGCTGCCTCGACGCCGGCGCGTCCACCGGGGGTTTCACCGATGTGTTGCTTCACCACGGTGCGCGGGAGGTCGTGGCGGTGGACGTCGGCTACGGCCAGCTGGTGTGGCGGCTGCAATCGGACGACCGCGTCCACGTCGTGGACCGGACCAATGTGCGATCCATCGACGCCGAGCAGATCGGCGGGCCGGTGGATCTGGTGGTCGCGGATCTGTCGTTCATCTCCCTGAAGCTCGTTCTCCCGGCGTTCGTCGCCTGCGCGGCGGAGGGTGCGGATCTGATTCCGATGGTGAAACCCCAGTTCGAGGTCGGCAAGGATCACGTGGGTTCCGGCGGAGTGGTGCGCGACCCCGAACTGCGGCTCGCGGCGGTACTGGATGTGGCGAAGACGGCGGCGTCGCTGGGACTGCGTACCGTCGGTGCTGTGGCCAGTCCGCTGCCGGGACCGTCGGGGAACGTCGAATACTTCCTGTGGCTGCGCGCGGATGTCACACCCGGGACGGATGATGTACCGGTCGAGTCGGTGGAAGAGTTGATCCGCACCGCGGTGCAGGAGGGACCACAGTGAGCGGGGGAAGCAGCGGCACCCAGCAACGCGAGCGGGAGATCCTGCTCGTGGCGCATCCGGGCCGCGCCGAGATCACGGAGACCGCGCGACGGGTCGGCAAGATCTTCGAGCGCGCCGGTATCGGACTGCGCGTGCTCGTCGACGAGGTCGACAGCACCCGCATCGAACCGATGGACGCCATGGCGGCCGACGAATTCCTGGTGCCCGGACTGGAAGTCACCATCGTGCAGGCCGGCCCCGACGCGGCCCTCGGTTGCGAGATGGTGCTCGTCCTCGGAGGGGACGGGACGTTCCTCCGGGCAGCGGAACTCGCGCAGGCCGCATCGATTCCGGTTCTGGGCATCAATTTGGGCCGGATCGGGTTCCTCGCGGAAACCGAGGCCGAGCACCTCGACGAGGCTCTCGCCCAGGTGGTGCGTCGTGAATACCGCATCGAGCATCGGATGACGCTGGACGTGCTGGTCCGCGTGGACGACGAGATCATCGAACGTGGGTGGGCGCTCAACGAGGCGAGCATCGAGAACCGGTCCCGGCTCGGTGTCCTCGAGGTGGTTCTCGAGGTGGACGGCCGCCCCGTGTCGGCTTTCGGCTGCGACGGGGTCCTCATCTCCACGCCCACCGGGTCGACGGCGTACGCGTTCTCCGCGGGCGGCCCCGTGGTGTGGCCGGAACTCGAGGCCTTGCTGGTGGTCCCGAGCAACGCACACGCGTTGTTCGCGCGGCCCCTCGTGACGAGCCCGGATTCGCTGATCGCCGTGGAGACGGTGGCCGGCAGCCATGACGGACTGGTCTTCTGCGACGGTCGCCGAACACTGGAGTTGCCCGCGGGAGCCCGCGTCGAAGTCGTGCGTGGCAAGGAACCCGTTCGTTGGGTACGACTGGATTCGGCTCCGTTCGCGGACCGGATGGTGCGAAAGTTCGAGCTGCCCGTCACCGGGTGGCGAGGAAGGAAGCCCTAGACGTGCTGGCAGAGATCAGGATCGACAACCTCGGCGTGATCTCCGAGGCGTCGGCGCAATTCCACGAAGGTTTGACGGTGCTCACCGGTGAGACCGGTGCGGGCAAGACGATGGTGGTGACGAGCCTGCACCTGCTCAGCGGTGCGCGGGCGGATGCGGGCCGGGTACGACTCGGCGCGCCCCGTGCCGTGGTCGAGGGCAGATTCATGACGGACGAGGGCTCGGAGCACGTCGAACGTGCCGTCACCCGGTTGCTCGAATCCACGGGCGCCGAACGGGACGAGGACGGCACCATCATCGCGGTACGCACCGTCGGAAGCGACGGCCGATCCCGGGCTCACCTGGGTGGGCGCAGCGTTCCGGCGGGCGTGCTGTCCGAGTTCACCGATCCGCTGCTCACCGTTCACGGGCAGAACGATCAGCTGCGGCTGCTGCGCCCGGACCAGCAGTGCGCAGCCCTGGACAGATTCGCAGACAAGGCGGTCGGCCCGCTGCTGGCCCGGTACCGCAAGCACCGCGACGAATGGGTGACCGCACGTTCGGAGCTGATCGAACGGACGGGCCGTACCCGGGAACTCGTTCAGGAAGCCGACCAACTGACGTTCGCACTCAACGAGATCGACGGCGTCGCGCCCACTCCAGGTGAGGACGAGTCGATCGTGTCGGAGGTGCGCAGGCTCAGCGAGCTCGACTCGCTGCGCTCGGCGGCGGAGGAAGCGCACGCCGCCCTCGCCGGTGGCGACGACATGGACGGCGACTCCGGGGCGGCACCCGCGCTGGACTTGCTGTCGGAGGCGCGGGCCCGCATCGAATCGGCCACCGACCCCGAACTCGACGGGCTCGGACCGCGCCTCGCCGACGCGATCGCGGTGGTCACCGACGTCTCAGCCGACCTGACCACGTACCTCGCCGGGCTTCCGGCGGATCCGGGGGCACTGGATTCGTTGCTGTCGCGGCAGGCGGAACTGAAGAACCTCACCCGCAAGTACGCCGCCGACGTCGACGGGGTACTGGAGTGGGCAGACAACGCCCGCGCGAGGCTCGAGAAGATCGACGTGTCCTCCGACGCGTTGGCGGCGCTGACGAAGCAGGTCGAGGAGTCGGCCGCGTCCACCGCGGAGGCCGCGTCGAAACTGACCACGGCCCGCGTCAAGGCGGCGACCAAGCTCGCCAAGGCCGTCAGTGCCGAACTCGCGGGTCTGGCGATGGGCCGGGCCGCGCTCGAGGTAACCGTCCGCCCTCGGATCGCCGGACCGCAGGACACGGCGCCGCTCACCGTCGACGGCACGGAACTGCACGCGGGATCGTCGGGCGTCGACGAGGTGGAATTCCGGCTGTCGGCGCACAGCGGCGCGCAGTCGCTGCCCATCAGCAAGAGCGCGTCCGGCGGCGAGCTCTCGCGTGTCATGCTCGCACTCGAGGTGGTCCTCGCCGGCTCCGATTCGGGTGCGACGATGGTGTTCGACGAGGTCGACGCCGGCGTGGGTGGCCGGGCCGCGGTCGAGATCGGCCGGCGGTTGGCCCGGCTGGCCCGGACGCACCAGGTGATCGTGGTGACGCACCTGCCGCAGGTCGCGGCATTCGCGGACACCCACCTGGTGGTCGACAAGGTCGACGACGCGGACGGCGTCGTCAGCAGCGGCGTGCACACCCTCACCGACGACGAACGGGTGGTGGAACTGGCCCGGATGCTGGCCGGACTCGACGACACGGAGACCGGTCGCGCCCACGCGGAGGAGCTGTTGGCCACCGCCAACGCGGAGCGCTCCGCCTGAACAGGCCCGGCGCAGCGTCGGCCGCACCCGTGGTAATGGTGTGACTGATGTGGTAAACGGTTCGGCGCGCCTCCACAGGTCGGTCCCGCTTCCGGTCCATCATCGAATCCATGAAGATGCCGGCACTGCTGTCACGTAACACCGAAACTTTGCCTGGGGTCAGCGGCATCGCCAGGGTGGATCGCAACACGGCCAAGTTGCTGCGACGCGTCGGACCCGGTGACATCGTCGTCCTCGACGAGCTCGACCTCGATCGCGGAACCGCGGACGCGCTGGTGAAGGCCGGCGTTCTCGCAGTGATCAACGCGTCTCCCTCCATCTCGGGGCGCTACCCCAACCTGGGGCCGGAGGTGATCGTCGCCAACGGGATCCTCCTGGTCGATTCGGCGGGCGCCGAAATCTTCAAGAGCATCAAGGACGGCAGCAAGGTCCGGGTGAACGGGGGAGGCGTCTACTCCGGGGAACGGCGCATCGCCAAGGGCGACGAGCAGACCGAGGCGGAGATCTCCGACCGGATGATCGAGGCGAAGACCGGTCTGGTCGACCACCTCGAGGCGTTCTCCGGCAACACCATCGAGTTCATCCGCACCGAGAGCCCACTGCTGATCGACGGTGTCGGTGTGCCCGACGTGGATGTCGACATGAAGGAACGGCACGTCGTGATCGTGTCCGACGGCCCGGACCACGCGTCCGACCTCAAGAACCTCAAGCCGTTCATCAAGGAGTATTCGCCGATCCTTATCGGCGTCGGCGCCGGCGCGGACGTACTGAAATCGGCCGGCTATCGTCCCGACCTCATCGTCGGCGACCCCGAGGACATCACGAGCGCGACGCTGAAGTCGGGCGCCGAGGTGGTGCTCCCCGCCGACCAGGACGGTCACGCGCCCGGTCTGTCGCGCATCCAGGATCTCGGCATCGGAGCGATGACGTTTCCCGCCTCCGGATCGCCGTCCGACCTGGCGCTGCTGCTGGCCGACCACCACGGTGCGTCGCTGATCGTCACCGTCGGCAGTACCGTCTCCCTCGACGAGTTCTTCGACCGCGGCCGCCGCGACAGCAACCCGTCGGCGTTCATGACCCGCCTGAAGGTGGGGCCGAAACTGGTGGACGCCAAGGCCGTGGCGACGCTGTACAGGAGCCGGGTGTCGGGCGGCGCGATCGCACTGCTCGTGCTGGCCGCGCTGATCGCGGTGATCGTGGCCCTGGTCGTGTCCAACATCGGCGGCGAGGCTCTCGACTGGGCCGTCGCGACGTGGAACAGCTTTGCGTTGTGGGTTCAGGGGTTCTTCAAGTGATTTCTCTGCGTCAACATGCCATTTCCATAGCGGCGATCTTCCTGGCTCTGGCGATCGGCGTGGTCATGGGATCCGGCTTGCTGTCGAGCGGTCTCGTGTCGGGACTGCGCGACGACAAGGCGGACCTGCAGACCGACGTGGAGAAGGCGAACGAACGCAACAACCAACTGACCGAGCAGTTGAACTCGGCGGACGGCTTCGACTCCGCGGTGGGCGGCCGGGTGGTGGCCGATTCGCTCGCGCAACGCACCGTGATGGTCGTGACGACCCCCGACGCCGACCCCGCGGACCTCGACGGGGTCAACCGCATGATCGCCCAGGCGGGTGGGTCGGTGACCGGACGGGTGTCGTTGACCGATTCGTTCGTGGACGCCACGGGCGGCGACCGGTTGCGGACCGTCGTCAACAACGTGATCCCCGCCGGGGTCACCCTGAAGACGGGCGCCGTCGATCAGGGCAGCCTGGCGGGCGATCTGCTGGGCTCCGTCCTCATGCTCGGCAAGGAGACCAGCCAGCCGCAGAGTTCCGCGCAGGAGATGGTCCTCGCCCTCGAGACCCTCCGCGGTGCGGGCTTCGTCAGCTACGACGACGGGGCCGTCCAACCGGCGCAACTTGCCGTGGTCCTGACCGGGGACCGTGACGTGGAGGACGGCGTCAGCGGCAACCGTGGTGCGGTCGTGGCCCGGTTTGCGGGCGCGCTGGACTCTCGCGGCGCCGGGGCGGTGCTCGCCGGACGTCCGGCCTCGGCGCAGGGGAATGGTGCGGTCGCCGTGGCCCGGGCCGACGCGGCCCTCTCGGCGGCGCTCACGACGATCGACAACATCGACCGGGAGGCGGGCAAGATCACCGTTCCGCTCGCGCTCCAGGAGCAACTGGGCGGCGGCGCCGGCCGGTACGGCACCGGTCCCGGCACCACCGGAGTCACCGTGGGGGCCACGCCGGCGTAGCGCGGGTCACATCGGGGCGGGCAATCGCGGCGCGTTGTTTCCGGGACGTCCACAGAGGTGTTACCGTGAAGTCCCGTGGGTCGGCAGGCCCCAGCATTGCTCGAACAGACCAAGCCCTGCACAGTCGTCACGGGAGCCCCTTTGCCACAGTCACGCACTCATTCGCGTACCGCTACCAAACACATCTTCGTGAGCGGCGGCGTCGCCTCCTCACTCGGCAAGGGCCTCACAGCCTCGAGCCTCGGGCAATTGCTGACCGCGCGGGGAATGCGCGTGACCATGCAGAAACTGGATCCGTATCTCAACGTCGATCCGGGCACGATGAACCCGTTCCAGCACGGCGAAGTGTTCGTCACCGAGGACGGTGCCGAGACCGACCTCGACGTCGGCCACTACGAACGTTTCCTCGACCGCGACCTGTCCGGTCAGGCGAATGTGACCACCGGCCAGGTGTATTCGACCGTCATCGCCAAGGAACGTCGCGGCGAATACCTGGGCGACACCGTCCAGGTCATTCCGCACATCACGGACGAGATCAAGAGCCGCATCCTGGCGATGAGCGGTCCGGACCTCCAAGGGCACCGCCCCGACGTCGTCATCACGGAGATCGGTGGCACCGTGGGCGACATCGAGTCGCAGCCGTTCCTCGAGGCGGCACGTCAGGTGCGTCACGACGTCGGACGCGACAACGTCTTCTTCCTCCACGTCTCCCTGGTCCCGTACCTGGCGCCGTCGGGTGAGCTCAAGACGAAGCCGACCCAGCACTCGGTTGCCGCGCTGCGGAACATCGGTATCCAGCCGGACGCCCTGATCCTGCGCTGCGACCGCGAGGTCCCCCCGGGCCTGAAGAACAAGATCGCGCTCATGTGCGACGTCGACGTCGACGGCTGCATCTCGACTCCCGACGCCCCCTCGATCTACGACATCCCGAAGGTATTGCACAGCGAGGGCCTCGACGCGTACGTCGTGCGCCAGCTGGGTCTTCCGTTCCGCGACGTCGACTGGACGGTGTGGGGGAACCTGCTCGAGCGCGTCCACCAGCCCCGCGAGACTGTCCGGATCGCCCTGGTCGGGAAGTACGTCGACCTGCCGGACGCTTACCTGTCCGTCACCGAGGCGCTCCGCGCCGGCGGATTCGCGAACCGCTCGAAGGTCGAGATCTCCTGGGTGCCGTCGGACGCGTGCGAGACGGAGGCCGGAGCGCAGGCCGCGCTCGGTGACGTCGACGGCGTGCTGATTCCCGGCGGCTTCGGCATCCGCGGTATCGAGGGCAAGCTCGGCGCGATCCGGTATGCCCGCCACCGGAAGATCCCGCTGCTCGGACTGTGCCTCGGACTTCAGTGCGTCGTGATCGAGGCCGCGCGCAGCGTGGGTCTCGACGACGCCAACTCCGCCGAGTTCGAGCCCGAGACCACGCACCCCGTGATCTCGACGATGGCCGACCAGGAAGACGTCATCGCCGGCGAGGCGGACCTCGGCGGCACGATGCGCCTCGGCGCGTACCCGGCCGTTCTGACGAAGGGCTCGGTCGTCGCCAGGGCGTACGGCAGCGAAGAGGTGTCGGAGCGTCACCGTCATCGCTACGAGGTCAACAACGCGTACCGCGACCGGATCGCGAAGAGCGGACTCCGGTTCAGTGGGACCTCTCCTGACGGTCACCTCGTCGAGTTCGTGGAATACCCGGCCGACCAGCACCCCTTCTTCGTCGCGACGCAGGCGCATCCCGAGCTGAAGAGCCGTCCGACGCGTCCGCACCCGCTGTTCGCGGCGTTCGTCGACGCCGCGCTGAAGCACAAGCTCGAAGAGCGTCTTCCCGTGGACGTGCACGGCGAGGAGCGTGCGAACGCTGCCGTCGCCGACGAACTCGAAGAGTCCGCCGACCGCGACGAGGTCGCGTCGGTCGACAGCGCCGGATAGGAGCGACACGGAGCATGACCGACACCGGCCGGCACGAATTCGCGACGCTCGATTCACGCACCGTCTACAGCGGCGCCATCCTCGCCCTGCGAGTGGATCACGTCGCGATGCCGGACGGACGGACAGCGGAACGTGAGGTCGTCGAGCATCACGGGGCAGTCGCCGTCGTGGTGCTCGACGACGAGGACCGGGTCGTCCTCATCCACCAGTACCGGCACCCGGTGGGACGCCGGTTGTGGGAGATCCCGGCCGGCCTGCTCGACGAACCGGGGGAGGACCCCGTCGACGCCGCCGCACGCGAGCTGGCGGAGGAGACCGGACTCGGGGCCCGTCGCTGGTCCGTTCTCGTGGATGTCGTTCTTTCACCCGGGTTCACGGACGAGTCCGTGCGCGTGTTCCTCGCCCAGGATCTGTACGAGGTGGACCGGCCCGACCCCGAGGACGAGGAGGCCGACCTCGAGATCGAGCGGATTCCGCTCGACGAGGTCGTGTCGATGGTGTCGAACGGGACCATCGTCAACGCGACTGCCGTGTCCGGGGTGATGGCTCTCGCCGCCGCCCGGTCGCGCCCAGGCGGTCTCGGCGAACTCCGCGACGTAACCGCACCGTGGGTCGATCGCCCCGAGAGGTTCGGCGAGAGGAAACGCGCACGCGCCGCCGGGGACGAAACCGCGCGAGCATGACGTGGTGATGACGCGGCAGGTGGATTCGTACCTCGACCACATGGCCGTCGAACGCGGAGCCGCCCGCAACACCCTCGGTTCGTATCGCCGCGACCTCGAGCGGTACACGCAGTTCCTCGCGGACCGGGGCGTCACCGACATCGGCCGGGTCCGGGAGCAGGACGTCAGTGATTTCGTCATCGCTCTGCGGACCGGCGACCCCGCCCGCGAACTGCCTCCGCTGGCCGCGAGCTCCGCAGCCCGCGCCCTGATCGCGGTGCGCGGATTCCACCGATTCGCCGCCGCGGAAGGCGTGATCGCCGTGGACGTGGCGCGCGACGTCCGGCCGCCGTCACCAGCCAAACGGCTCCCCAAGTCGCTGCCGGTGAACGAGGTGCTGGCGCTGCTCGAGGCAGTCGGAGGTACCGGTCCCGCGGACGGACCGCGTGCCGTCCGTGACCGCGCACTGCTCGAGCTGCTGTACTCGACCGGTTCCCGCATCTCCGAGGCCGTCGGACTGGACGTCGACGACATCGACACCGAGACCCGGTCGGTGCTGCTGCGCGGCAAGGGCGGCAAGCAGCGGGTGGTGCCGGTGGGGCGACCCGCTGTCGAGTCCCTCGACGCCTACCTGATCCGGGGCCGGCCGGCGCTCGTGTCCAGGGGAACACCCGCCCTGTTCCTCAATGTGCGCGGCGGACGGTTGTCCCGCCAGAGTGCGTGGAAGGTGTTGCAGACGGCCGCGGACGCCGCCGGCATCACCGCCGCGGTGTCACCGCACACACTGCGGCACTCGTTCGCGACGCACCTGCTGGACGGCGGCGCCGACGTCCGGGTCGTCCAGGAGCTGCTGGGGCATGCGTCGGTCACGACCACACAGATATATACGCTGGTGACAGTGGGTGCGCTGCGCGAGGTGTGGGCCGGCGCGCACCCCCGGGCGCGCTGACCCAACGCGTGTCGAGGGGAAATTTCACGGTACGAAGCGGTAGCGTTCGTATAACGATGTGAGATCGGCAGCGACCATCGAGAGAACAGGGGATCATCGGACCGTGGTGACACCGCAGCCGCCAGCGGCGGAGTCAGAGCACTCGCAACTGGAGGGCGACATGTTCGACGCGCGGCAGACCGGTACCGCAGCCTTGTTCGAAGAGAACGACGCTGCGGTAGTTCAGGGTGAGCTCGGGCCCACGGGGCGCCCGACGCGTGAGGTGCCGGAACCGGCCCCGCTGCCTTCTCACGGCCCCGCCAAGATCATCGCGATGTGCAACCAGAAGGGCGGCGTCGGCAAGACGACGTCGACCATCAACCTGGGTGCATCACTCGCCGAGTACGGTAGGCGCGTCCTGCTCGTCGACCTCGACCCGCAGGGCGCCCTGTCCGCAGGTCTCGGAGTGGCGCACAACGATCTCGAACTGACCGTCCACAACCTGCTCGTCGAACCCCGCGTCTCGATCGACGACGTCCTGATGCGGACCAGGGTCGAGGGCCTCGACCTTCTGCCCAGCAACATCGACCTGTCGGCGGCGGAGATCCAGCTCGTCACCGAGGTCGGCCGGGAGCAGACGCTCGGGCGGGTGCTGCATCCCGTCCTCGACCGGTACGACTACGTCCTCATCGACTGCCAGCCGTCGCTCGGTCTGCTCACGGTCAACGCGCTTGCGTGCGCGGATTCGGTGATCATCCCGATGGAGTGCGAGTACTTCAGCCTGCGCGGCCTGGCGTTGCTCAACGACACGGTCGAGAAGGTCCACGACCGGCTCAATCCGCGACTGGTACTCGCCGGCATCGTCGTGACGATGTTCGACTCGCGGACCCTGCATGCCCGCGAGGTGATGGCCCGGGTGGTGGAGGTGTTCGGTGACCTCGTGTACGACACCGTGATCAACCGCACCGTGCGGTTCCCCGAGACCTCGGTCGCCGGGGAGCCGATCACCACCTGGGCGCCGAAGTCGACCGGCGCCGAGGCGTACCGTGCGCTGGCACGCGAGGTCATTCACCGGTCCGGCCGGTAAGTGGTGGATACGCAGGACATTCCGGCTCCACCGCAGACCGAGAATTCGCAGACCGAGAATTCGCAGACCGGGGACTCGAAGATCGAGGAACCTCGGACCGCGGTCAAGCCCGGTTTCCGGGTCACGCTGCGGAACTTCGAGGGACCGTTCGATCTGCTCCTCACCCTCATCAACCAGCGGCAGCTGGACGTGACGGAAGTCGCGCTGCACCAGGTGACGGACGATTTCATCGCCTACACCCGGACACTCGGCGCCGAGATGGAACTCGATCAGACCACCGAGTTCCTGGTGGTCGCCGCGACCTTGCTGGACCTGAAGGCGGCCCGGCTGCTGCCCGCCGGGCAGGTGGAGGACGCGGAGGACCTTGCGCTCCTCGAGGCGCGTGACCTGCTCTTCGCCCGGTTGCTGCAGTACCGCGCGTACAAGCAGGTGGCGCAACTGTTCGGCGAACTCGAGGCGGCCGCGCTGCGCCGGTACCCGCGTTCGGTGGCACTGGAGGACCACTTCACCCAGTTGCTGCCCGAAGTGTTGCTCGGCGTCGACCCGCAGCGGTTCGCGGAGATCGCCGCGACCGTGTTCACGCCCCGTCCGAAACCCACGGTAGGACTCGACCACCTGCACGACATGCATGCGGTGTCGGTGCCCGAACAAGCGGCGCGGATGCTGGAGCTGCTTCGCGAACGCGGAGCCGGGGAGTGGGCGAGCTTCGGCGACCTGGTCTCGGAGTGTGAGGTGACCGCCCTGATCGTGGCAAGATTTCTCGCGCTGCTCGAGCTGTATCGGGAGCAGTCGGTGCTGTTCGAGCAGCCGGAGCCGCTCGGGGAACTGTTGGTGAGCTGGACCGGGGAGGGCACGGTCGCCCCGGTGACCGAGGAGGATTACGGATGAGTTCGGCCCCGTTCGACGAGTCGGACGACCAGGGCGGCGTCGACGCGGAACCCGAGCTGTCGGACACCGAACTCGAAGCGGTACTCGAGTCGCTGCTGCTGATCGTCGACTCTCCCGCCGGAGCGGACCAGCTCGCCTCCGCGACCGGCGCGTCTGTGAATCGCATCACGGAGACACTGAACCGCATGTCCGCCGAGCTCACCGCCCGGGGAAGCGGGATGGACCTCCGATATGCCGGTGACGGTTGGCGTCTCTACACCCGCACCGCGCATGCGCCCTATGTGGAGCGGCTCCTGCTCGACGGCGCCCGTTCCAAACTGACGAGGGCGGCGTTGGAAACTCTGGCCGTGGTGGCATACCGTCAACCGTTGACCCGCGCACGGATCAGTGCGGTGCGCGGCGTCAACGTGGATGGTGTGGTGCGCACACTTCTCGCTCGCGGATTGATCGCCGAAGCCGGCGTCGATCCCGATACCAACGCCACGCAGTATTCGACGACGGAGCTCTTCCTGGAACGGCTCGGCTTGGCGTCTCTCGCCGATCTTCCCGCCTTGGCTCCGCTGTTGCCGGACGTGGATCTGATAGATGACATCAGTGAGAGTCTGGAATCTGATCCACGATTTGCGAGAATGAATAAAGCTACGGCTTCCACAGAAGAGTTGGACACCGGGCTGGACACCGAAGACTGACAGGGATAGTACAAAAGTGAAGAAACCCGCTCGCCGAGATGGCACACCGGATCGCAACAACAAGAAGCAGCGCCCCACCAGGTCGGAGACCGGAGGGCGCTCGGACAGGGCTGAGACCGGTCATCGATCAGGTCGGCCCGACGCCGCGAAAGGCAAGCCCGGCAGGCCCGACCCTGCCGCGAAGAACAAGCGTGGCAAACCCAAGTCGGCCAAGCCGCAACGCGCCCAGGCCCAGGCGCCGAAGGTCAGCAACGCCAAGCCGGCCCGGCACCAGTACGCCGACGCCGATCGGCCGGCGGGACCCCCGCAGGGCGACGGCATGCGGTTGCAGAAGGTTCTGGCGCAGGCCGGAGTCGCTTCGCGTCGCGCGGCCGAAGAACTGATTTCCCAGGGTCGCGTCGAGGTCGACGGCCGTATCGTCATCGAGCAGGGACTGCGCATCGACCCCGAGAACGCGGTCGTGCGTGTCGACGGTATCCGCGTCGTCGTGCAGAAGGATCTCGTCCACCTCGCACTGAACAAGCCCCGCGGCTGGCAGTCGACGATGTCGGACGACCTCGGTCGCCCCTGCGTCGGCGACATCGTCTCGGAGCGCGTCGCCGCCGGTCAGCGGTTGTTCCACGTCGGTCGACTGGATGCCGACACCGAGGGTCTGCTGCTGCTCACCAACGACGGCGATCTGGCGCATCGACTGATGCACCCCTCGTTCGAGGTGTCGAAGACGTATCTGGCGACCGTGTCGGGCGCCCTCGAACGCGGTGTCGGAAAGAAGCTCAAGGAGGGCGTCGAGCTCGAGGACGGACCGGCGAAGGTCGACACGTTCACGCTCCTCGACATCAACGAGGGCAAGTCGCTGGTGCGCGTCACGCTGCACGAAGGTCGCAAGCACATCGTGCGCCGCCTGTTCGACGCCGTGGGTCACCCCGTGATCCGGCTCGTCCGGACGGATATCGGTGCGGTCGCTCTCGGCGATCAGCGTCCCGGCACGCTGCGGGTCCTCGGTCGCGGCGAGGTCGGCGGACTCTACGGGGCGGTGGGCCTGTGAGTACCTCGTCGTTGATCGTCGCGATGGACGGTCCGTCCGGAACCGGGAAGTCGAGCGTCTCGCGTCTGCTGGCGCAGCGGCTCGGCGCACGGTACCTCGACACCGGCGCCATGTACCGGATCGCCACGCTGCACGCACTGCGCAAGGGTGTGGATCTCACCGATCCCGACGCCATCGCCGACGCGACAGCTGGTCTGCCGTGGTCGATCGGCACCGACCCGACGCGCGAGCAGGTGCTGCTCGACGGTGAGGACGTGGGGGAGGAGATCCGCGGTGACGCGGTGACCAAGGCCGTCTCCGCCGTCTCCGCGGTCCCGGTCGTGCGCGCACTGCTCGTCGAGGCGCAGCGCCGGCTCACCGGCGAGGCCGAGCGGATTGTCGTCGAAGGCCGGGACATCGGCACCGTGGTGCTCCCGGACGCCGACGTGAAGATCTACCTGACCGCCTCGGCGGAAGCCCGGGCCCAGCGCCGAAATGCGCAAAATCTCGCGGAAGGGCGAGGCGACGACTATGCGGCCGTACTGGCCGACGTGCAGCGTCGTGACCACCTCGACTCCACGCGCGCCGTGTCGCCGCTGCGGCCGGCCGACGATTCTGTGCTGGTCGACACCAGCGAACTCGGAATCGACGACGTGATCGGCAGGTTGCTGCTGGTGGTAAGCGACAGAAGTGGAGCAGGGCAGTGACCGAACAATTCACAACCGAGTTCGCAGGCGACGGAACCTGGAGTGAGGAATCGGACTGGGAGGTCCTGGACCTCGAAGACGGTAGCGACGGCGAATCCCACGTCCCGGTTCCCACCCTCGCCGTGGTCGGGCGCCCGAACGTCGGCAAGTCGACGCTCGTCAACCGGATCATCGGCCGGCGCGAAGCCGTCGTCGAAGACATTCCCGGTGTCACCCGCGACCGCGTCTCCTACGAGGCGAACTGGAGTGGGCGCCGATTCATGGTGCAGGACACCGGCGGTTGGGAACCCGACGCCAAGGGCCTGCAGCAGTCGGTGGCGCGGCAGGCGGAACTGGCGATGCAGACCGCGGACGCGATCCTCCTCGTGGTCGATGCCGTCGTCGGCGCCACCGCCACGGACGAGGCCGTGGCCAAGGTGTTGCGCCGCTCCAAGACCCCGGTTCTCCTGGTGGCCAACAAGGTCGACGACGGCCGCACCGAATCCGAGGTGGCCGCGCTGTGGTCGCTGGGTCTCGGGCAGCCGCACTCGGTCAGTGCGACGCACGGCCGCGGCACCGGCGACCTCCTCGACGAGGTGCTCGCCGCGCTCCCGGAAACGCCCCGCGAGGGAATCCCCGGCGGCGGGCCGCGACGTGTCGCTCTGGTCGGCAAGCCGAACGTCGGGAAGTCGAGCCTGCTGAACAAGCTGTCGGGCGACGAGCGTTCGGTGGTCCACAACGTCGCGGGCACCACCGTCGACCCGGTCGACTCGATCGTGGAACTCGGCGGCAGGCCGTGGCGTTTCGTGGACACCGCGGGTCTGCGCAAGCGGGTCAGTCACGCCAGCGGCGCCGAGTTCTATGCGTCGCTGCGGACGAAGAGCGCCATCGAGGCCGCCGAGGTCGCGATTCTGCTGATCGACGCGTCCGAGCCGATCTCGGAGCAGGACCTGCGTGTGCTCAGCATGGTCGCCGACGCCGGACGGGCCCTCGTGATCGCGTTCAACAAGTGGGATCTCGTCGACGAGGACCGTCGCCTCCAGCTCGACCGCGAAGTGGATCGAGATCTGGTGCGGGTGCCGTGGGCGCAGCGCGTCAACATCTCGGCGCAAACGGGGCGCGCGGTGCAGAAGCTCGTACCCGCCCTCGACACCGCGCTGGAATCCTGGGACAAGCGGATCCCCACCGGCCGCCTCAACACCTGGCTCAAGGAAGTCATTGCGGCGACCCCACCTCCGATGCGCGGTGGACGACTGCCTCGCGTGATGTTCGCCACCCAGGCCGGGACGCGTCCGCCGACGTTCGTGCTGTTCACGACGGGGTTCCTCGAGGCCGGTTACCGCCGGTTCCTCGAGCGGCGTCTGCGTGAGGAGTTCAATTTCGACGGCAGCCCGGTCCGTATCTCGGTGCGGGTGCGGGAAAAGCGCGAGCGGCGCAGTCGCTGATCTCGCCGAATATGTTCTGACCAGGCGATTAGCGTTACGGACTGCCACTGATGTAATCTCATCGAGCACCTGAACGAGGGTGTGGACGGGCTGTGGCGCAGCTTGGTAGCGCACTTGACTGGGGGTCAAGTGGTCGCAGGTTCAAATCCTGTCAGCCCGACCAGATGATCAGCGAAGGCGGTTTCCCGGAAACGGGAAACCGCCTTTTCTGTGTCTCGGGCCTCGTGCATTCCGGGTCTTCGACACCGTGCGGGACTCAGTCCGTGACGATGACGGGGTCGCCGATCTTGGCGTTGTCGTAGAACCACTGCGCGTTCTCGGTGCTGAGGTTGATGCACCCGTGGCTGACGTTCTCGTAGCCCTGCGAGTTCACCGACCACGGCGCGGCGTGCACGAAGATCCCACCCCACGTGATGCGGGTGGCGTATTCGACGTACAGCCTGTAGCCCTCCTCCGAGTCGATCGGGACGCCGTACGTCGACGAGTCCATGATCATGTCCCGGAATTGCTCGATGACGGGGAACGTGCCGAGCGGTGTCTCGTAACCGGGTTTGCCCATCGACGCCGGCATCGTCTGCACCACCTGATCGTTGACGCTGACCGTGAACTGGTGCGTCGTCGTGTTCGCGACCGCGACCAGTGCGTCACCCACCTGGAACTGGGTTCTCGCGCCCGCCGCCTGGACGGTCACCTCGGTATTCGCCGGCCAGAAGTGGTCCGGCGTCCACTGCAGCGAGCGGTCGTCGATCCAGGAGAACTGCCCGGGCACGGGTTTCGAGGGGGTGATCTGGACACCACGCTCGGCGAGTGCGCGATCGGATACCGGCGACGCGAACCGGACGACGACAGGATGCGCGATGCCGACGACCTGCCCGCGCGCGGGGGAGAGTATCGGCGCGATGACCTTCCCGGTGACTGCCGCGGAATGCGCCGACGCGGTGGCGCTCACTCCGCACACGGCCAGAGCCGCGAGTACCGAGACGAGAAACAGACGTCCGACCTGCTGTGATTTCCACATGCCGTCCAGCCCTTCAGAGACTGTGAGCGTCATTTCAGTTAACCACGGCGATATCCGACAGCGGAACCGGGGAAACTGGTCGTAGTCCGCGCACCAGTGGGCCACGGACGACACGCCGCTGTCACATCGGCCGCGTTTCGTCGGTCACATAGTTGACAGAGGACGACGGACGGATGTGACCGATGAACGAGAACGACGTATTGGCGGAGCAGTTCGAGTCCCATCGTCCGCACCTGCGGGCGGTGGCCTACCGGATGCTCGGCTCGCTCAGCGAGGCCGAGGACGCCGTGCAGGAATCCTGGCTGCGATTGAGCCGCACGGACACCGATTCGGTGGAGAACCTGGGCGGCTGGCTGACGACGGTAGTGGCACGGGTGTGCCTGAACATGCTGCAGTCACGCAGGTCGCGGCGGGAAGATCCCCTGGATGCGGCGGTGCCCGACCCGATCGTGACCCTCTCGGACGGCAGCGATCCCGAACAGGAGGCGGTGCTCGCCGATTCGGTCGGTCTCGCGCTGCTCGTGGTCCTCGGCACGCTCGGTCCGTCGGAGCGGCTGGCGTTCGTGCTGCACGACATGTTCGCGGTGCCGTTCGAGGACATCGCCCCGATCGTCGAGCGATCCCCGGCGGCCGCCCGGCAACTGGCCAGCCGCGCACGCCGCCGACTGCAGGGAGCGCCCGTTCCCGACACCGATCCGGTCCGCCAGCGTCCGGTCGTCGACGCGTTCCTCGCGGCCGCGAGGGGCGGCGACTTCGACGCACTCGTGTCGGTACTCGATCCGGACGTTGTGCTTCGGGCCGATACGGGAGCACTGCCGGCCGGCGCTTCGACGATGGTGCGCGGTGCGGAGTCCGTCGCGGGCCGCGTTCTCGGGTTTGCGCGACTGGCTCGGTTCGCGCATCCGGCACTCGTGAACGGCGCTGCGGGAGTGGTCGCAATCTCCGAGGGACAGCTGTTGTCCGTCTTGGGCGTCACGATCCGGCAGGGGATGATCGTGGAGATCGACATCCTCGCCGACCGGGAACGCCTCGCCGGGCTCGTCGTCGAGAACCTCGACTGACGAGCCCGCCGGGTCATGCCGTTCGTCGCCCGTCGTCTCCGCGGGTGTTGCCGGTGCGCAGAGCGATCAGTGCTGCGGCGACGAGGAAGACGCTGCCGGTCAGCAGAGCTCGCTGAAAACCGGACGTGAGTGCCTCGGGTACAGGAGAATTCGTTTCCATCAGGTGCCGGGAATGCGAGGTGGCGATGGCGGCGAAGATCGCCAGCCCGAGTGCGCTGCCGACCTGTTGGGAGGCGTTCAGCAACGCCGCCGCGAGCCCGGCCTCGCCGGCCGGCACACCCGCGTTGGCCGCGGTGGTGACGCCGACGAAGACTGCACCGAGCCCGAACGACACGATCATCAGCCCCGGAAGCAGATCGGCGAGATAGGAGCCGTCGACGGGGATTCGGGACAGCAAATAGAGGCCCGCCGACGCCACGAGCGCGCCCACGACGACGACGGGGCGGGTTCCTGTCCGGGTGAGCAACTGGGAGGAAATTCCGGCCGCGACGGCGACGCCCAGGCAGAGCGGAAGGTAGGCCGCCCCGGTCTGCATCGGGGTGTATCCGAGCACATTCTGCATGTAGAGCGTGAGGAAGAAGAACATCGCGAGCAGGCCCGCGAAGGCGATCAGACCCGTGATATTGGCAGCCGCCAACCCCTTGATGCGGAAGATCGACAGCGGCAGCAGAGGATCGGGGTTGCGCTGTTCGTTCACGACGAAAGCGGCGATCAGCACGAACGCTCCGACGAACTCGCCGATCGTGCGAGCAGCACCCCAACCTTGGTCGGGCGCCTCGACCAGGGCGTAGACGAGCAGCAGCATCCCGCCGGTACCGAGCACGCTGCCCACGACGTCGAAGTTCGCGAACCTGGCGCGGCGCCGGTCGCCCGGAATCAGCGCATAGACCGCGGGTAGCACGAGAACGCACGCCAGCGGGTTGACGAACAGCACCCATCGCCAGCCCGGGCCCTCGGTGAGCACACCACCGAGAAACACGCCGACAGCGGATGCGAGACCACCCACGCCTGCCCAGACACCCAGCGCGGTATGACGTTCGGGACCCTCCTCGAACGTCGTCGTCAGGATGGACAGGGCGGCCGGAAGCATCAGCGCCGCACCGACACCCTGTGTGAGCCGGGCACCGATCAGGACCTCCGCGTTGCCGGCGAAACCACCGATCAACGACGACAATCCGATCACGACGGTGCCGGTGACGAGAATGCGACGGCGACCGAGCAGGTCTGCGAGGCGACCGCCGAGCAGCATGAACCCGCCGTACGTGAGGAGATAAGCGCTCGGCACCCACTGCAGTTCCTGCACCGAGAAGTCGAGTTCGCTACGTATGTCGGGCAGCGCGATGTTGACGATGGACGCGTCGACGAAGTCGAGAAAGGCCACGGCGCACAACAACGTCAGGGTGAGTCTGCCGCGGGCGGTGGAGAGAAAACCGGGTGCCGAAGTCGATTGTCGCGACCCGGACGCGCCGGTGACCGAGATGTCCATGTCGAAGCCTTCCTGTGTTCAGGGTCCCTGGGGGAGACGCCGGCGTCGTGGGGCGTCACTTCTATGACCGGCCGGCCGGCGGCGATGTGACCGCGCCTCGGCCGAGTCGCGGGTACTGTCGGAACCCGGCAGGTCACGGAAACGGGAGGCTGGCATGGCTGGACGGTTCGAAGGCACTGTGGTGATCGATCGCCCCATCGAGGAAGTGTTCGAGTACCTCGCTGCCGGCGTCAACGACCGGGAGTTCAGCCCCCGGGTGCAGGAGATCGTGAAGAAGACCGACGGCCCGCCCGGAGTCGGGACCGTCTTCGTCAGCACCGTGAAGGACGCCGGGATGACCACGAAGCGGGAGTTCGAGATCACCGAGTTCGAGGCACCGCGGAAGATCCGCTGGGCCGAGCGCTCGAAGAACACCGTGACCGCGAAGGAAGGCGGTTACGATCTCGAACCCTCGGGTGCCGGCACCAAGGTGACGATCTTCAACGTGCTGGAAGGCCACGGAATCGGAAAGTTGATCGCGCCTCTCGCGCTTCGGGCGGCCCGCAAGGACGCACCCGATTTCGCAAAGCGAATCAAGGCCGCCGCCGAGAAGTAGCGGGCTCTACTGCGCCGGAACGACCAGCGCCAGAACCTGATCGACGTTGTCCGCGAGAGCGTCTGCCGCTGTGGCATCGCCGGACAGATGCCTCGCGAGGCTCTGCTGGAAGAGTCCGTCGAAGACCGCGTACATGGTGGACGGGGCGAGGGTGATCGGTCGCCCCGCCAGTTCCGCGTACCGGGACACGATGCGCCAGATCATGTTTTCCAGGCTCAGGTCGATCGCGGCGACATCGGCGCGGAACGACTCCTCGAACAGCGACTGCGAGCGGAGGTCGTACCAGAGGCGGTGCATGGACGCCTCGTCGCGCAGAGACTCCACCAGCACCCGACCGAATCCTGCCTTCAACTCGTCGGGAGTGTGCGCCGTGGCGACCACGCCGTCGTACCGCGTGACGCAGCGCGCCTTGTAGTGCCGGACACAGTGCGTGATCAGATCGACCTTGTCGCTGAAGTAGTAGTGCAGGACCCCGTGGGAGAACTCGGAGTTCTGCGCGATCTCGCGGAGACTTGTGCGGGCGTAGCCGAGTTCCGACAGGGTCTGCAATGCGGCCTCGGCGAGTTGATCCCGGCGCTCGGCGAATTTGTCGACCTGACGGCGAGAAACCCGGTCGGCGTTCTTCTCGGCGACGGGTGTCACGGCGTTCTTCCTGTTCGGCTCGCGAGGTCCAGCACGGTGTGGCTCAGTTTAGCCCGGGTTCCTTGACGACTGTGTAACAAAAGCTTGACAGTCGTCAAGAGAATTCTTGACAGTCGTCCAAAGTCGAATACTCTGTGACCCACACCACAATGCGGCTTCGGTCACGCGACGTGGTTTCCGCGAATCGTCTCGGTGCGAAGGCAGGTCGGAATGAGCGTGTGTGATCTTGCAGGACGGAAAGCGCTGGTCACCGGTGGTGCGAAAGGTCTGGGGGCCGGAATGGCTGCCGCCCTCGCCGACGCCGGGGCGGCGGTGATGATCGGCGACGTCCTGGAGGACGAAGGGCGCGCGACAGCCGACACTGTCGGAAAATCCGGGGTCGACACCGGGTTCGTTGCCCTCGACGTCACCGACGACGGTAACTGGGAGCGCGCCGTCGCGGCCACCGTGGAGCAACTCGGTGGACTCGACATCCTGGTGAACAATGCGGGTATCGAGATCTCGTCACTCGTGGTCGACATCGATCCCGCCGACATCCGGCGGATGTGCGACGTGAACATTCTCGGTGTCGCGCTCGGTCTGAAGCACGGCCTGCGCGCCATGCGTCCGGGGGGAGCTGCCGGAGCGGGCGGGGCAATCGTCAACGTCTCCTCGGTCGCCGCGACGATCCCGTTCCCCGGCATCGCCGGCTATTCCGCAACGAAATCCGCCGTCGACCGCCTGACCCGGGTCGCGGCCCAGGAGGCCGGCAAGCTCGGATACGGCGTGCGTGTGAACTGTGTGTACCCCGGGCTCGTCGCCACGGAGATGGGCCTCGGGCTGGCGGCGGACATGGAAAAACTCGGGCTGTGGCCCAGCGCCGACGCCGCGGTCACCGACGTGATCGGCCTGACCCCGCTCGGGCGCCTCGGCGAGGTCGCGGACATCGCCGACACAGTCGTCTTCCTGGCCTCCGACGCCGCCCGCTTCGTCACCGGCATCGGCCTGCCGGTCGACGGCGGCATGGGCATGTAACCGATCTCCCCGGACATTTCTCACATTCCGAAAGGCACATCATGACCGACAAGAAACCCGTCATCGTCTACGGAGTCTCCGGATACACCGGGCGGCTCGTGTGTGAATACCTGCGCGAGTTCAACATTCCGTTCATTGCGGCGGGCCGCGACAAGAAGCGGATCCAGGAAGTGCTCGATCGCATTCCCGGCCTCGACACCGTCGACCACGAAGTCGTCGAGGTCGAGCACACCGTCGCGGCGCTGACCGAACTGTTCAGCGAGGCACGCGTGGTCAGCAACATGGTCGGCCCGTTCATCAAGCACGGCGCCGTGGTCGTCGAGGCAGCCCTCGCCGCGGGATGTCACTACACCGACACGACCGGTGAGCAGGACTGGGTTCTGGACGTACAGGCGAAGTTCGGCGACCGGTTCGCGGAGAAGGGGCTGCTGCTGTCTCCGGGCGTTGCGCAGATGTACACCACCGGTGAGATCGCCGCGAACATCGCCCTGGAGACTCCGGGGTTGGACACTCTCGACATCCTGGTGTTGTGGAAGGGCTTTCCCACCTACGCGTCCACGCAGACGATCTTCACGATCCTCAAGGCCGACTGGTACTACCTGGAACAGAACCGATACGAGAAGTGGGACCCCGGTACCACGTTCGAGGTCGTGGTGCCGGGACAGCACCAGATGGCCCTCGCGCTGCCCTGGGGCGGCACCTGCCATCCCGTGTGGTTCAAGGACGATCCGCGGGTGGCGAACGTGAAGGCGGCCGGCGGCGTGTTCGACCGTTCCGTGATGGAGGGCGTCGTCGCGACGCAGAAGATGGTCGAGGAGCAGATCAAGACCCTTCCCGCGGACCAGCAGGACGCGGCGCTCGCGGAGATCGCCGGTTCCGTGCAGGCGGGAATGCCACCGAGGGAGAACCCACGCGTCAACACGTCGCTGGACTCCGTGTACGCGTCGGGGCCGTTGGGTCGGGCGCACTGCGTCATCCACGGCAACTGCAACTACAAGCAGACCGGCCTCCTGCAGGCGTACGCCGCGTACTCCCTGTTGCAGCAACCCCCGAAGCGGACGGGCCTCGCGTCGGCGTGCCAGGCTTTCGGCCACCGCGAACTCCTGGGAATCCTGCGCAGCTTCGGCCTCGTGATGGAGCCGGTCCTCACCGTGCAGAGCTGATCGTCCCGGCCGCGACTTCGAGGAGGACCGCACGATGCGCTTGACCGACTACCTCGACAAGGGTGCCTCGCTCGGCCCGGCGGCGCCGTGCCTGACGATGGGCGACCGGACACTGTCGTACGCGGACGTCCAGCACCTGAGCCGACGCGTCGCGGCGGCGCTGGCGCGGTCGGGGATCACCCCGGGCGACACCGTGGCCGTCCTGTCCGGCAACGATCCGACCGCGTTCTCCTGCGTGTTCGGGATCAGCCGGGCAGGGGCGGTGTGGTGCCCGATCAACCCGCGGAACGAGGCGGCGGAGAATCGGGATCTGCTCGACCTCTTCGACTGCCGCTGCCTGATCTTCCAGAAAGCGTTCGGGCCCTTGGTCGATCGGATCCGCGGACAATTGCCGCTGTTGACGACGCTCGTGTGTCTCGACGGTGACGAAGAGTACGCGCACCCGTTCGACGACTGGCTGGGCACCGAACTCCGCGACGCAGCCCCCGTCGACGACCTCGCGATGATCGTCGGGACCGGCGGGACCACAGGCAGACCGAAAGGCGTGATGCTCACGGACCGGAACATCGAGACGATGTCCGCGCTGACCTTGATGAGCTATCCGTTCGACGGCAGACCGGTGTACCTCGCCCTCGCGCCGTTGACGCACGCGGCCGGGGTCCTGTGCTTTCCGATCCTCACGCTCGGCGGCCAGGTGGTCATCATGCCCTCGCCCGATCTGGGGCAGTTCCTCGCCCACATCGACCGCGACCGGGTCACCCACACCTTCCTGCCGCCGACCCTGATCTACATGCTGCTGGACCAGACCGACCTGGAGAACACGGACCTGGGTTCGCTGCAATGCTTCTGGTACGGCGCGGCGCCGATCTCGCCGACGCGGCTCGAGGAGGCGATGACCCGGATCGGGCCGGTGATGGCCCAGCTGTTCGGGCAGAGCGAGGCGCCGATGATGATCGCGACCATGGCGCCGAAAGACCATTTCCACGCGGACGGCTCGGTCGCGACCGCCCGGTTGCGCTCCGCGGGCAGACCCTCCCCGCTGGTGACGGTCGCGATCATGGACGGACAGGGGGCGTTGCTCCCGGCCGGTGAGCGCGGCGAGGTGGTGGTGCGCAGCTCGCTCGTCATGAAGGGCTACTACAAGAATCCCGTTGCGACACAGGAGGCGTCGGCGTACGGCTGGCATCACACGGGCGACATCGGGTACCTCGACGACGACAACTTCCTGTACATCGTCGACCGCGCCAAGGACATGATCATCACCGGCGGATTCAACGTCTACTCCGTCGAGGTGGAACAGGCGCTCATGGCGTACCCGGGAATTCAGGACTGCGGCGTGATCGGGCTTCCCGACGAGAAATGGGGTGAACGGGTCGTCGCCGTGGTCCAGTCCCGGGCCGATTCGCAGATTGCGGCCGACGAGCTCACGGCGTTCGTGAAGGCCCGCATCGGCAGCGTGAAGACCCCGAAGGAAATCCTGATCTGGCCGGATCTGCCTCGGTCCAAACTCGGGAAGGTCCTCAAGAACGAGATCAAACAGAAGCTGCTCGGGCCGTAGCGGTCGAAACGCGGGGGATCGGAACGTGGGTTTCGCGGCGACTGGAGATACTGTCGGGTGATGGTGAATGGGCACGTACTCAGCAGGGAACTGCTCGCCGACGCGCTGGCACGCTTCGAACCACGGATCGTGGACCCCACGAATCGGCGGTCCGCGGCGGTCGTGATCGCCGTGATGAACGACGGGGCGGACGGTCAGGCCGTTCCGCTGACGAGGCGTCCGAGCAAGATGCGAGCGCATCCGGGCCAGTTCGCATTGCCCGGCGGAGGGGTGGATCCGGGGGAGACCGGCGAGGACGCCGCCCGGCGGGAACTGCACGAGGAGCTGGGCCTGGACGTAGAGCCGTCCGCGGTGCTCGGCCGGCTCGACGACTACGTCACCCGATCCGGTTACGTCATCACACCGTTCGTCGTGTGGTCGGACCAGCCGATCACGTCCCTCGTCCCCAATCGCGAGGAAGTAGCGGAAGTGTTCTCGGTGGCCGTCCCCGAGATCGATGCGGAGCCGCGGTTCGTCGAGATCCCCGAATCGTCGAAACCGGTGATCCAGTGGCCGTTCCGGCGGCACCTCGTGCACGCCCCGACCGGCGCGGTCGTGTACCAGTTCCGGGAGGTCGCGCTGCACGGGAGGCACACGCGCATCGACGGATTCGACCAGCCGGTGTTCGCCTGGCGTTAGCGACACACGCCGACCGGCGCACGCGACTAATCTCACAGTTCGTGACCCTCTTCGAGTCCCTCGCCCGAAAGCTCGACCGCACCGGCGTCGACCCCGTCGCCTGGCATCCGCCGTCGCCGCCACCGCTCACGGGAGTGCTCGCTCCCAACCGGATTCTCGACGACGTCCAACGATGGGTTCTGCCCACCGGTGAAGGTCCGGAAGACGTGGCGGTCGATCATGACGGCCGGGTGGTGACCGGGGGGAACGACGGGCGGATCTGGCGGTTCGACCACCAGGGTGCTGCCACCGAACTCGCGAACACGCGCGGGCGACCCCTCGGTGTGGAGGTACTCGACGACGGCCGGTTCCTGATCTGCGACGCCGAGCGTGGCGTGCTGAGGGTCGACGAGAAGGGGCGCGTCGACGTCCTGGCCGACTCCGCGGTCGGACGCCCACTCGTGGCGTGCAACAACTCGGCGGTCGGCCGCGACGGAATCGTGTACTTCACCGACTCCTCCGCGCACTTCACGATCGCCGACCACCGCTACGACCTCCTCGAGCACCGGGGGACCGGTCGCCTGCTGCGGCTCGACCCGGGTACGGGACAGACCGACCTCCTGGCCGAGGGACTGCAGTTCGCGAACGGCGTCGGTCTGGCGTCGGACGAATCGTTCGTCCTCGTCGCCGAAACCGGGTCCTACCAGGTCTCCCGCGTCGATCTGACCGGTTCGTCACAGGGCAGGACGTCGGTCTGGGCGGAGAATCTGCCCGGCA
This sequence comes from Rhodococcus jostii NBRC 16295, assembly GCF_001894825.1. Taxonomy (GTDB): domain Bacteria; phylum Actinomycetota; class Actinomycetes; order Mycobacteriales; family Mycobacteriaceae; genus Rhodococcus_F; species Rhodococcus_F jostii. The sequence goes on from NZ_BCWY01000084.1 coordinate 27,411, forward strand.
TCCCGGACAACATGACGTCCCAGACGCGCGACGGGCTGTTCTGGGTGGCGCTCTACAGCCCGCGGATGAGGCTCCTGGACATGATCGCGCCCTACCCCACGCTGCGGATCGTGACGGCGAACCTGCCGGACGCCGTCCAACCGGATCCCGAGCACGCCGGCTGGGTGATCGCGCTCGACGTCGAGGGCCGGATCGTGCACAGCCTGCGCGGAGGCAAGGGCAGCTACTCACCCGTGACCGGGGTGCGGGAGCACGACGGGTGGCTGTACCTGGGAAGTCTGTCCGCGGACTCCGTCGCGCGCGTCCCATTGCCGCCATCACCGGACGTCGCGCCCGGCGCGTGACACAACCGGGCGCACGGGACGATCGACCGGGCACCATCCCGGTTGTGGAAGAGTGGCGACAGCGGTGCGACGAGCGCCCGAAGACAGGTCCGCACTCGACGCTGGGGAGATTTTGGTGAATTCGGTGGACCGGGACACAGCGCGGTCGGACCGGATCATGACGGTTCCGAACCTCCTGAGCGTGGTCCGACTCCTCGGCGTGCCGTTGTTCGTGTACCTGCTGCTCGTCACCCACTCCGACGGGTGGGCGCTCGCGATTCTCATGATCAGCGGCTTCACCGACTGGCTCGACGGAAAACTGGCGCGGATTCTCGACCAGTCGTCGAAGCTGGGTGCGCTCCTCGACCCGTTCGTCGATCGCCTGTACGTCGTCACGACGCTGGTGACGTTCGTCGTGCGCGGATTCATTCCCTGGTGGGTGGCGGCGATCCTGATCGGCCGCGACGCCGTGCTCGCACTCACCCTGTTGATCTACCGCCGCCGCGGCCTGCCGCCCCCCGACGTCATGTACCTCGGCAAGGGCGCGACGTTCCTGCTGATGTTCGCACTGCCGATGATCCTCGCGGCGCACGGTGACTGGAGCATCGCCACCGTGGCGCAACCGCTCGGTGTGGCTCTGCTGATCTGGGGCACGGTGCTGTACGTCTGGACCGGACTGCTCTACACCGTCAACGCGCTGACCGTCGCGCGCACCGTTCCCGTGCGAGGACCGGGCGGCGATGAACGCGAGGCCGATTGATGAAACGGACAGAGTCCGGCATCCGCCGGAATCCGGTGCCGTCCCTGCTCAGGTCCCTGATGAACGATCACCTGGACCCCGGGTACGAGGGCGCCGCCGAGGATCGTGAGCAGGGCCATTCACGACAGACCCGGGTCGGTCAGCAGGTGTGGATCGCGATCGGAGCGCTGCTCGTCGGTCTCGTGTTGTCGGTCGCGTACCGGCAGGCCACCGAACGGATCCCGGGCACCGAGCAGGTGCGCTCCGAACTTCTGAGCAAGGTGCAGGACGCCGAGGATCGTGCGAGCGCGCTCGCCGGCACCCGGGACACGCTGTCGACACAGGCCGACGACGCCCGTGCCACCGCGCTGGCGGGCGACGCCCGCGGTGCGGCGCTGCTCGGCGAACTCCGCGGCCTCGAGGGGGACGCGGCGCTCGAGGCCGTGCACGGTCCGGGTCTGACCGTGACCTTGACGGATCCGGCGGCCAAACCCAACCTGTCCGACTCGTCTCAGCGCAGCGTCGGTGGGAAGGCTGTGGTGCTCGATCGCGACCTGCAATCGGTGGTCAATTCGCTGTGGGCGAGTGGAGCGGAGGCCATCGCGGTCGGCGATGTCCGGGTAGGCCCGTCCGTGACGATCCGGCAGGCCGGCGGCGCGATGCTCGTGGACAATCAGCCGGTGTTCTCGCCCTATGTGGTGTCGGCGATCGGCCCACAGGGGCCGATGCAGACCGGGTTCGTGGTGAGCGACGCCTACCTGCGGATGTCCAGCGTGGCGCAGCTGTACGGCATCGGCTTCGCAGTGGCCGAAGCCGATGATCTCCACTTGCCTGCCGCCCCGGCGCGGGAAGTGCGTGCGGCCCGGGAAGTGGGAACACGATGACAACGGCGGAGTCGAATGGAGGCGTCACACGAATGAAGGCAGCACTGAAGGGTGGATCCGCGATCTACGGGGTGCTCGCCCTGATGGTGGGCATCGTGCTGGGAGTGGTGTTCAGCCCGCAAGTGCCCGACGCCGTGCAGCCCTACCTGCCCATCGCCGTCGTCGCAGCTCTCGACGCGGTGTTCGGCGGGTTGCGTGCGTACCTCGACGAGATCTTCGACTCGAAGGTGTTCGTCGTGTCCTTCGTGTTCAACGTGCTGGTGGCGGCGCTGATCGTGTGGCTCGGTGACCAACTCGGTGTCGGAACCCAGTTGTCCACTGCGATCGTGGTGGTGCTGGGCATCCGCATCTTCGGCAACGCGGCGGCGCTCCGGCGGCGCCTGTTCGGGGCGTGAGCGGCACATGAGCGGGCACGAAGGCAGGCACGAACTGCACGGGGAGGAACCGGCGACGTCGCGGCGCTCGCACGTCGTCTTCGCGCTCCTGGCCGCGATCCTGCTCGGCGGACTGGGGATCGCGATCGTGACGCAGGTGAAGAACACCGGGTCCGGCGACACGCTGGACTCCGCGAGCCCCGCCGATCTGCTGGTCGTCCTGGACACCCTGAATCAACGCGAGGCGGCCCTGCGGCAGGAGATCGCGGGGCTGGAACAGACCTTGGCAACGTTGCAACAGAGTGGGAGTTCCGGGGCCGCTCTCGACGAGGCGCAGGCGCGGTTGACCGCCCTGTCGATCCAGGTCGGGAGTGCGCCTGCCACCGGCCCCGGAGTGACGATGAGCATCACCGACCCCAACAAGGGGGTCGGCTCCGAGGTTCTGCTCGACCTGGTGCAGGAATTGCGCGCCGCCGGCGCCGAAGCCGTCCAGATCCAGGGTGCGGACGGCGCCCCCATCCGGATCGGCGTCGACTCGTGGGTGTCGGGTTCGCCGGGCGGTGTCTCGGTGGACGGCCGGAAGGTCGGCGCGCCGTACGGGGTGGTCGCGATCGGTGATCCGCCGACTCTGGCGGCGGCCCTGAACATTCCCGGAGGGGTCGTCGACACCGTCGCGCGCAGCGGGGGACAGCTGACGATCGAACAATCACAGCAGGTCACGATCTCCGCCTTGCGAGAGGCGAAACCTCGCCAATACGCTCAGCCCGGAAATTGATCTTCGCATCCGCCCGCGGATTGCCATCGAAAGGAAGCCACTGTGAGTGAGCTCGAAATCCCCGCCGATCGTCGGTACACCGCCGAACACGAGTGGGTCGAGCGGACGGGGCCCACGACGGTACGCGTCGGCATCACCGATTTCGCGCAGTCCCAGCTCGGCGACGTCGTGTTCGTCCAGCTTCCGGCAGTGGACGACGACGTGACGGCGGGCGAATCGTTCGGTGAGGTGGAATCCACCAAGAGCGTCTCCGACATCTACGCCCCGCTGACCGCGAAAGTCGTTGCCGCCAACGCTGATCTGGACGGCAACCCGGAACTCGTGAACTCCGCCCCCTACGGGCAGGGGTGGCTGGTGGAACTCGGCGTCGCCGACGAGGCGACGCTCGACGCGGCCCTCGGCGACATGCTGGACGCCGCCGGCTACGGCGAGATCGCGGCAGGGTAATTTCCCGGGCACCCGCGAAACGGTAATCGGACAGTTTCGGACGTCGCCGACAGCGCGGAAATCCGGGATGCCGGAGAAATCCGCTGTCGGAATACCGGTTCGTAATGCGCTGGCGGCCTGTCTCACTACACGCACCGGCGTGCGCAGGGTACGGTCGAAGTGAACGCATGTGCCGTGTCGGGGCGCAGGTCCGTAGTTTGAATGTGATCGTGGGAGTTTGCACAGAAGTTAATGTGCACGGGAACCGAATTATGTAGTACCGAGTGGCATTGCGTAGTCCAGCGAATCTTGCTGGATGATCGAACTAGGAGGAGAAACGGTGAGCGAGAACGGCAACGACGCGGTCTATGGGGAGACGCCGGCGGAAACGACGTCGGTCTTCCGCGCGGACTTTCTCAATGAGCTCGACAACTCCTCGGCAACCCAGGCTCCGGAGGCTCCGGTGTCAGGTGTGGAGGGACTGCCCGCAGGCTCTGCTCTGCTCGTCGTCAAGCGTGGACCGAACGCGGGTTCGCGCTTCCTGCTCGACCAGCCGACGACGTCGGCGGGACGGCATCCCGACAGCGACATCTTCCTCGACGACGTGACGGTCAGCCGCCGTCACGCGGAGTTCCGCCAGGAGGACGACGAGTTTCAGGTGGTCGATGTCGGCAGCCTCAACGGCACGTACGTCAACCGTGAGCCGGTCGACTCGGCTGTCCTGGCGAACGGCGACGAGGTCCAGATCGGGAAGTTCCGGCTGGTCTTCCTGACCGGCCCCCGGACCACGGCCGGTGGCTCGCAGATCGGTGAGACGTCAGCTGGTGCGGGTAGCCAATGACCGCGGTGCGGCAGCAGCAGGCACAACCGGGGATGTCGATCGGCTCCGTGCTCGATCGACTGCGCCCCGATTTTCCTGATGTGACGATCTCGAAGATCCGATTCCTCGAAGCCGAGGGTCTCATCAGCCCGGAGCGCACTCCCTCGGGGTATCGGCGTTTCTCGATCGCCGACTGTGAACGACTGCGCTACGTCCTTACCGCGCAGCGCGATCAGTATCTGCCGCTGAAGGTCATCAAGGAGCAGCTCGAGGCCATCGACAGAGGTGTAGCCACGGTCGGCGCCGGCGATTCTTCGCCGCGCCGGCCGCGCACGCTCACCGTGGCACCGGGTGAGGTGTCGCCCGAGGAGTTCCTCACCGACCGAGAGGTGCGGATCAGTCGCGACGATCTGATCGCACGAGCGGGGATCGACGAGAAGTTCCTCGGCGAACTGACCCGAGGGGGACTGGTCGTTCCCGGACCGGCGGGATTCTTCGACGAGGACGCGGTGACGCTCGCACGCACCGCGAGGGCGATGTCCGAATTCGGACTCGAGGTGCGGCACCTGAGGGCGTTCAAGCTGGCGGCAGACCGTGAGGCCGGGTTGGTCGCGCAGATCGCCGGGCCGGTCGCCAAGAGCCGCGACGCAGGCGCACGGGACCGCGCCGAGGAGATGGTGCGCGAACTGGCCGCGTTGTCCCTGACGCTGCACACCTGCCTGGTGAAGTCTGCAGTCCGAGGTGCGCTCGACCGGTGAGGTGAGTTCACCGACAGCCCCACCTCGGAACTTCCCAACGACGCTGCGCTCGAACGGCTGTACGGTCGAAGAGCAGACACGAATCGAATAGAATCCTGGTACGGCATTGTGTGCCGCGGACGGACCATTGCAGGGTGGAGGCAGACGCGATGAGCGAAATGCACGTGATCGGAGTTCGTGTCGAGCAGCCCCAAAATCAACCTGTTCTGCTGTTGCGTGAAACCGACGGCGAGCGGTACCTCCCCATCTGGATCGGTCAGACGGAGGCCACCGCGATCGCGCTCGAACAGCAGGGGGTCGAGCCGGCGCGCCCGCTGACCCACGATCTGATCAAGAACCTGATCGAAGCCTTCGGCCGCACCCTGAAAGAGGTGCGCATCGTCGACCTCCGCGAGGGCACGTTCTATGCCGACCTCGTGTTCGACCAGAACACACGGGTCTCTGCCCGGCCGTCCGACTCCATCGCCATCGCACTGCGGATCGGCGTGCCGATTTTCGCGGAGGAGGCGGTGCTCACCGAGGCCGGTCTGGTCATGCCGGACGAGCGCGAAGACGAGGTCGAGAAGTTCAAGGAATTCCTCGAGTCCGTGTCGCCGGACGATTTCAAGGCCACTGACGGCTAGATTGCACCTGCGGTTGAGCTCCGGCGCGCAGTAACGGTTGAGGTTCTTCCGGCGCGTTGCGTTGACCCCGTCTCTTCGGAGTCATAGCGTTCGGTGCAGTGATTTTCTGCCCTGCAGATTGTATCGGGCGTACGCTGAGTAGGTTCAGGGTACGGACTTGCTCGATGTCACTGGTGGCGCTCGCGCCGCTCGATGTGCTGTGGTTCGCCGCGGACACTGGCGACGCGCGTCACAGGCGCACTGATCGTCGGGTTCAGTGCAACATGCGAGAGGGAGTAGTCAGTGGGAGATCGGCCGCAGGAGAATGCGCTGAACCTTGCGCCCGGCGACGTCGTTGCCGAGCCCGAGTTCAGCTCCGAGGAGATCCAGCCGGGCCTCTTCCCGGACGATTCCGTGCCCGACGACCTCGTCGGATACCGCGTCCCCATCGCCTGCCAGATCGCGGGAATCACTTACCGCCAGCTCGATTACTGGGCTCGCACATCTCTCGTGGTGCCGTCCATTCGTGGCGCAGCAGGTTCGGGAAGCCAACGGCTGTACTCGTTCAAAGACATCCTCGTCCTCAAGATCGTCAAGCGTCTGCTCGACACCGGAATATCGTTGCAGAACATTCGCGTGGCCGTCGACCACCTCCGTAAGCGCGGAGTGCGGGACTTGGCGAAGATCACACTCTTCTCGGACGGGACCACCGTCTACGAGTGCACGTCCGCCGAAGAGGTCGTCGATCTGCTCCAGGGCGGGCAGGGTGTCTTCGGTATCGCGGTGAGCGGTGCGATGCGCGAACTGACCGGCACCATCGCCGATTTCCCGGCCGAGCGTGCCGACGGCGGCGCGAGCGAGCAGAGCCCGGAGGACGAACTGGCGTCGCGGCGCAAGAACCGCGCGAGCCGCAAGACGGGCTAGGCCCCTCCTTCATCGGCGAGCGCCGGCGGCGCCGTCATCGGTGGTCGTGACCGGCGGCGGCGCCGCCTCAGGTGGTCGTGACATAGACTGGCGGTGCGTCGACGCCGTGCGGGAGAGTTCCGGGCACTGCATGCACAGAAACAGTGTGTGCGGGAGTTCGGGCGCCGAAGGAGCAACACCTCCCCGTCAATCTCTCAGGCAGACAGGACCGTGCGGGCTCCGACGTCTCTGGAAAGCGGTGGGAGCACCCACCCGCCCACGGGGAAAGGGCCGTCTTCGCACGCGAACGACGGTACCGAATCTCTCAGGCGCTCGACGAGAGCAGGCGACAGAGGGGGAGGAACGTTCCGCTGACGCGGGGCGTGTCCTGATCCTCCGAACTGCTTGGGAGTTGTCGTGATCGACGCTGGAAGCCGTACATTCGCCGATCGTCATGTCGGCCCGAACGCTGCGGAACTCGCGCACATTCTCGAACTGGTCGGTGCCGATTCGCTCGACGACCTCGCGTCGAAGGCCGTCCCCGCCGTCATCCTGGACGGGGTCACGGGCGGCATCGCCGACGGACTCGACGCGCTGCCCGCACCGGTGTCCGAGCACGAAGCGCTCGCCGAACTGTCCGCACTCGCCGCGCAGAACACCGTGGCGACGTCGATGATCGGTCTCGGCTACTACGACACCCTCACCCCGCCGGTCCTGATCCGGAACATCATCGAGAACCCGGCCTGGTACACGGCCTACACGCCGTACCAGCCGGAGATCAGCCAGGGCCGCCTCGAGGCCCTCCTCAACTTCCAGACGATGGTCGCCGACCTCACCGGCATGGAGGTCGCCAACTCGTCGATGCTCGACGAGGCGACCGCCGCCGCCGAGGCGATGACGCTGCTGCGCCGCGCGAGCAAGAGCAAGTCACCGCGATTCGTCGTCGACGCCGACCTGTTCCCGCAGACCCTTGCCGTCGTCGAGACCCGCGCGGAACCGCTCGGCATCGAGATCGTGGTCGCCGACCTGTCCACCGGACTGCCGGAGGGTGACTTCTTCGGCGTCCTCGGACAGATGCCCGGCGCATCCGGTCGCATCGTCGACTACACCCACGTGATCGCCGCAGCCCACGAGCGCGGCGCACTGGTCGCCGTCGGTGCCGACCTGCTGGCGCTCACCCTCCTCACCCCGCCCGGCGAGATCGGTGCCGACGCCTGCTTCGGCACCACCCAGCGGTTCGGTGTCCCGATGGGCTTCGGCGGCCCGCACGCCGGTTACCTCGCCGTGCACACCAAGCACGCGCGGCAACTCCCCGGCCGTCTGGTGGGCGTCTCCGTCGATGCCGACGGCGACAAGGCCTACCGGCTGGCCCTGCAGACCCGCGAGCAGCACATCCGCCGCGAGAAGGCGACGTCGAACATCTGCACCGCGCAGGTGTTGCTGGCGATTCTCGCGGCCATGTACGCCAGCTACCACGGCGCCGAGGGTCTGAAGGCGATCGCCCTGCGCGTCGCGAACTCGGCGCACTCGCTGGCCGCCGCGCTCCGTAAGACCGGGGCTTCCGTCGTCCACGAGCACTTCTTCGACACGATTCTCGTGCGCGTCGACGGCGGGGCCGCAGAGGTCGTGGCGAAGGCGAAGGAGGCGGGCGTCAACCTGCGACTCGTCGACGCCGATCACGTCGCCATCGCCTGCGACGAGGCCACTACCGACGACGACGTCGCCCGCGTACTGGCCGCGTTCGGCGGCGACGGCGCCGTCACCGCGGAAGCGGGCACTTCCGTCCCCGATGCGCAGCTCCGCGGGTCCGACTACCTCCAGCACGAGGCGTTCACCCGTTACCGCACCGAGACGGCGATGCTGCGCTACCTGCGGGCGTTGTCCGACAAGGACATCGCACTCGACCGCAGCATGATCCCGCTCGGCTCGTGCACGATGAAACTCAACGCCACCGCCGAGATGGAAGCGATCACCTGGCCCGCGTTCGCCGGACTGCATCCGTTCGCGCCCACCGGCGACACACCGGGCATCCTCCGCATCATCAAGGACCTCGAGAACTGGCTCGTCGCCGTCACCGGCTACGACGCGGTCAGTCTGCAGCCGAACGCCGGAAGCCAGGGCGAGTACGCGGGACTGCTCGCGATCCGCAACTACCACCTCAGCCGCGGAGACGATCACCGCGACACCTGCCTCATCCCGTCCAGCGCCCACGGCACCAATGCCGCGTCCGCCGTCATGGCCGGGATGCGCGTCGAGGTCGTCGCCTGCCGCCCCAACGGCGACGTGGACCTGGACGATCTGCGGGCGAAGATCGCCGACCATGCCGAACGTCTCGCGGCGATCATGATCACCTACCCGTCCACACACGGTGTGTACGAGCACGAGATCGCCGACATCTGCGCCGCCGTCCACGACGCCGGCGGCCAGGTCTACGTCGACGGTGCCAACCTCAACGCTCTGGTCGGCCTCGCCCGGCCGGGCCGGTTCGGCGGCGACGTGAGCCACCTCAACCTGCACAAGACGTTCTGCATCCCGCACGGCGGTGGCGGTCCCGGGGTCGGGCCGATCGGCGTGCGGTCCCACCTCACCCCGTTCTTGCCCGGACACCCGCTCGCACCCGAACTCGGCACCGCCGGTCCGATCTCCGCAGCCCCCTACGGCAGCGCGTCGATCCTCCCCATCACCTGGGCGTACATCCGGATGATGGGCGCCGTCGGACTGCGCCGCGCCAGCCTGACCGCCATCGCTTCGGCCAACTACATCGCGCGCCGCCTGGACGAGTACTTCCCCGTCCTCTACACCGGCGAGGGCGGCATGGTGGCCCACGAGTGCATCCTTGACCTCCGGCCGATCACCAAGGACACCGGAGTCACCGTGGACGACGTCGCAAAGCGCCTCGCCGACTACGGTTTCCACGCACCGACCATGAGCTTCCCGGTGGCGGGCACGCTGATGGTGGAGCCCACCGAGAGCGAGAACCTGGAAGAGATCGACGCCTTCTGCGAGGCGATGATCGCGATCCGCGCCGAGATCGACCGCGTGGGCGCGGGGGAGTGGCCGGTGGACGACAACCCGCTGCGCGGCGCCCCGCACACGGCCGGCTGCCTGGCCGCGGAGTGGAACCACCCCTACACAAGGGAGACGGCCGTGTTCCCCCGCGGCAAGGCCCGGCCGAAGGTCTGGCCCGCGGTGCGGCGCATCGACGGTGCCCACGGAGACCGCAACCTCGTGTGCTCCTGCCCGCCGATCTCCGCGTTCGAAGGCGCCTGACAGCGGGCGGCCCGTCCCGCCCGGGCGGGACGGGCCACCGCCGGGGTCAGTCCTCGCGTACCAACTCGAGGATCGTGATCTCCGGCGGTGCGCCCACACGCACCGGTGGGCCCCACGTGCCCACGCCGCGGGTGGTGTAGAGGACAGTGTTCCCGATCCGGTCGAGACCCGTCACCGACGGCTGCTGCAGCGGCACCAGGTAGCGCAGCGGCCACATCTGTCCGCCGTGCGTGTGCCCCGACAGTTGCAGGTCCACACCGAGATCCGACGCTTCCAGTGCCTGCCGCGGTTCGTGCGCGAGCAGTACCACGAACGTCGACGGATCGCGTCCGGCGAGGGCGGCGGGAAGGTCCGGTTCGTACGGGTCCGGTGACGAATAGTCGTGGATGCCGGCGATGTCGATACTCGCGCCCCCGCGGGTGAGTGTCGCTCGCTCGTTGCGCAGCGTCCGGATGCCGAGCCGGTCCCACACGTCCAGCCACCGGCCACCGTCGTCGGCGTAGAACTCGTGGTTGCCGCTCACCCCGAACACCCCCATCGGGGCGTCGAGGTCGCCGAGCGGTTGCAGGTCGGGCGACACCCTCGCGACGGTCCCGTCGACCAGATCGCCCGCGATCGCGACCAAATCCGGTTTCTCCGAGTTCACCAGGTCGACGACGCGGCGGGTGAAATCCACTCCTCGAACCGGGCCCACGTGCAGGTCGGACACGAGTGCCACGCGCACACCGTCGAACTCGGCAGGGAGGCGCTGCAGGGGCACCCGAACCCGCACGATCCGCGGGCGCGCCGCCTCCGACACCCCGTAGCCGGCGGCGCCGACGGCACCCACCACGACCACGGCGGTCGCGATGCGCAGACTTCGCCGGCGCGACAGATCGACCTGCTCGTCGTGCGCGGCGCCGCGTAAACGGTTGACGAGCTGCATCAGCAGGGACATCAACGCGATCAGGAGAAGCCCGAGCACCAGATAGAACATCGCGCCGAGCCACACCCAGCCCACCCAGTCCGGGGGACGCGCCCACCCCGGGTCGAAAGCCTCGCCGCTACCGACACCGATGACGGCGAGCACCCACAGACCGACCAGGGTGACGTCGACGACCACCGACCACGGACGGCCCAGCCCGGTCGCCCGGACGAGTCGCCGATGGAGCCACCACGTGACCAGTGCGAGGAAGACAGCGAAGACCAGCAGCCTCGTCACGACAGCAGCTTGCTGATCGCGGTCGGCAGCGCCGCTCCGTCCGACGATGCAACCTTTTCCAGCGACCCGCCGGTGCGATCGGCCAACGCCTGCAGCGTGTTGAGATCAGGATTCTGGCCGATCGTCACGACGTCGATGCGTACAGGCTTCGACGAACTCGAGGCCGCGGCGATGGCGGACAACAGGTCAGGACGCGACACGGAGTCGTCGTTGGCGCCGTCGGTGACGAGCAGAACCGAGTTGGTGCGTCCCGGCGTGTAACCGTCGACCGCGCTCTTGTAGGCGGCTTCGAGCGACGTGTAGGTCGAGGACCCGGTGGCGGGTGTCGCCTTGGCCAGCCGGGCGTCGAGGGCCTGCCTGCGAGTGCCCTCGGTGAAACCGCCCGCGGAGAGGGGACCGGTGGCGACCACCGTCGTGTAGGGCCGCGACCCGTCGAGGGTCGTGCTGTACTCCCACAAGCCGAGGCTCGACGCGTCCGGAGAACGGTCGACGTGCGCGGCCAGTGCCGCCGTAGTGTTCTCGAGACGCGTCGCCGACCCCTCGGTCTCACCCATCGAGCTGGACAGGTCGAGCAGGATGGTCGAGCTGCGTGCCGTGATCGGATTGCGGATCACCTGCATCAGCTCGGCCGCGGCAGCGGCGTCGGCGGGGACCAGGGTCGATTCGAGACCGGGAAAGGCCAGCGTGGTGTCGTCGGGGCGGGCCAGTCCCTCGACCCGGAAGCCGGCGTCGGCCAGGACCTGAGCCTGGTCGGGTTGACGGACGAAATCCGCGAACTGCGCGGCTGCGCGGCTCTGCGTCTCGTCGACGGCGGGACCGGCCAGGATGGCCGCCGGGTGATCTGCCACAGGTGTCGGGCCCTTCGGTATGAAAGCAGTGAGGTCGGCGCCGGGTGCGTCGCGCAGGAGTCGGTAGACCTGCTGTTCGGTGGCCGCGACGGCGTGGACGGCGGAGGTGGCGGGGTCACCCTGCTCGACCAGTGCGGTGAGCGCTTCTCCCGTGGTGGCGGGTTTCGTCCCCGCCGATGCCTCGTAGCCGAGCGCCAGACCGGTGAGCGCCGATGTCACAGGGGCGGAACGTGCCTGCTCCTCCGTCACCGGACCCGTCGTGCTTCCCGTGACCGCGGCGGCGACCGCTTCGACCGCCATCTCCGTGCTCTCGGCGCCGGGGCCGACGGGAAGCGCCATGCCCAGGCTGCCCCAGCCGGTCAGTCCGAGGGTCTCGAGCGAATCGCGGCCCGTCTGGAGCGACGGCAAGTCCTTCCAATCGATCGCCGCGGTAGCCGGTGCGTTCGCGAAGGCCGTCCGGACCGCGAGCACCACCGGGCTGGTCGCGAGGGGACGCGCTTCGCCGCTGATGACTCCCGTCGCCGGTACCTGCTTGACAGAGTGCGAGCTCGACGGAATCCACAGTGCGGGGCGGGGCCCGAGCGCCCCCGGGTCCCAGGGGCCGTCGGGACCTTTGGACAGGGCGTCGCGGACGGTGTCGGACGCGACGGCAGTGACGGTTACCGACACGCACTGATCCCGGATCACCGGATCGGTTGCCGTGAAGCGGTCGGCGAGAGTCTGGATCTGGGGCGCGATATCGGGGTCCGCCGCCACCGCGAGTTCGGAGTCGCCCTCGACGCAGGCGCCTGCTGCAGCCGCGCCCTGATCGTTGATCCGGTCGCGCAATTGGAACCAGCCGAAGACGCCCAGCACGATCACGACGACGAGACCGAGCGCGATCAAAGGTCCCTTACTGATACCCCTGGCGCGCGATTCGCCGCGATGTTGCCCCACGTGCTTTCCTGCCCCTGTCCGACGAGTTCGACGTTGACCCTCGCAGTGTAGTGATGTGCGAGATCACCCCGAGAAAATCGGCCCCGCCACCAGGCTGGTGACGGGGTCGATCGTCGACCTCACCTGATACGTGAGTGGCGATGCGTGCCGGGGCACACATCGCCAC
>NZ_BCWY01000085.1 GCF_001894825.1 Rhodococcus jostii NBRC 16295
ACTGGAGCTCATGTGTCGTCGGGCGTCGTCGCGGGTGACGTTCGGGAAGCCGGTCAGTGAGAATGCGAATATTCAGGATTGGATCGCGGAGGCGCGGATCGAGATCGAGATGATCCGGCTGTTGACGCTGAAGGCGGCGTATCTGATGGATACGGTGGGGAACAAGGAGGCGCGGACGGAGATCGCGGCGATCAAGGTGGCGGCTCCGAATATTGCGTTGAAGATCGTGGATCGGGCGATTCAGGTGCACGGTGGTGCGGGTGTGACCGACGACTTCCCGCTCGCGATGGCCTGGGCGCACCTGCGCACACTGCGCCTCGCGGACGGACCGGATGAGGTCCACAAGCGCGCCATCGCGCGGCAGGAACTCCGGCAGTACCGCGACACGGCCGTCAACGCCGCCACCAACGGACACAAGGTCGCGGTGAGCTGACATGGCCGGACTCGACCTCACCGGACGCACCGCAATCGTCACCGGCGCCTCGCGGGGCATCGGCCTGGCCGTCGCCCAGGCCCTCGCGGCGGCCGGCGCGAACGTGGTGCTCACCTCCCGGTCACAGGAGTCGGCCGACGCCGCCGCGGCTCAGGTCGGGGGCACCGCGATCGGCGTCGCCGCCCACGCCGTCGACGAGGAGGCCGCCCGGCGCTGCGTCGACATGGCCGTCGAACGATTCGGCAGCCTCGACATCCTGGTCAACAACGCGGGAACCAACCCCGCGTACGGGCCCGTCATCGACCAGGATCATGCACGCTTCGCGAAAACCTTCGACGTGAACGTGTGGGCGCCGGTGCTGTGGACCGGGCTCGCGACGAAGGCGTGGATGGGCGAGCACGGCGGCGCCGTCGTCAACACCGCCTCCATCGGAGGCATGGCGTTCGAGGCGAACATCGGCCTGTACAACTCGTCCAAGGCCGCGCTGATCCACCTCACCAAGCAACTGGCGCTGGAACTTTCACCGAGGGTGCGGGTCAACGCCGTCGCACCCGGGGTGGTGCGGACCAAGCTGGCCGAGGCTCTCTGGAAGGAACACGAGCAGGCCGTGTCGGCGTCGACCGCACTCGGCCGGATCGGCGAACCCACGGACATCGCGTCCGCGGTCGCGTTCCTCGTGTCCGACGCCGCGAGCTGGATCACCGGCGAAACCATGGTGATCGACGGCGGGCAGCTCCTCGGTGACGCGCTTCCCTTCCGGCAGGGGGCCCAGCTCGGTGTCTAGCGTGGACGTGATCGGTATCGACACCGACGCCGTCAGCCGCTGGTTCGGCACACTCGGCATCGAGTGTGCCGGACCGCTGACCTTCGACCGGATCGGACTCGGCCAGTCGAACCTCACCTACCTGGTCCAGGACCGGGCGGGTGGCAGATGGGTGCTGCGGCGCCCACCTATCGGACACCTGCTGGCGTCCGCGCACGACGTCGCCCGCGAGGCGCGGATCCTGTCCGCCCTCGAGGACACCGCGGTGCCCACCCCGCGGGTGTTCGGCCTCACCGAAGACCCGGACGTGACCGAGGTGCCGCTGCTGCTGATGGAATTCGTCGACGGGCAGGTGGTCGATCGCATGTCGATCGCCGAAGGCCTGACGCCGGAACGTCGCCGGGCGATCGGCCTGTCGCTGCCGCGGACGCTGGCGAAGATCCACGCGGTGGACCTCGACCGGACAGGGTTGACGGACCTGGCCAGTCACAAGCCGTACGCGCAGCGGCAGCTCAAGCGGTGGTCGGGTCAGTGGGAGAAATCGAAGACCCGGGAACTGCCCGCCCTCGACGACCTGACCCGGAGGCTCGGCGCCGCGGTGCCGGAGCAGCGGGAGCTGACGCTGGTGCACGGCGACTTCCACCTGCGCAACGTCATCACCTCCTTCGACTCCGGCGAAGTGACCGCGGCCCTCGACTGGGAGTTGTGCACCCTCGGCGACCCGCTCGCCGACGTCGGCAGCCTGCTCGCGTACTGGCCGGAACCGGGCGAGACGACCGGAGGCGACTTCCCGGCGTCCACCCTCGACGGTTTCCCGGACCGGGTGGAGATCGCCGCGGTGTACCTCGAGGAGACCGGGCGCGACCCGAAAGCCCTGGCCTTCTGGCACGTCCTCGGACTGTGGAAGGTCGCAGTCATCGCCGAGGGTGTCATGCGCCGGGCGCGGGACGAACCGCAGAACAAGGCCGCCGCCGGCACACCGACGGTCGAGCGCATCGACGACCTCGTGGCCAAGGCGTGCGACATCGCCTCCCAGGCCGGAATCTGATCGAACGACGATGGAGAACTTGATGAAGAAAACAGCAATCGTCACCGGGTCGGCCCGCGGAATCGGTGCCGCGGTGGCGAAGAAACTGGCGAGCGACGGCTACGCGGTGGCGGTGCTCGACCTCGACGAATCCGTGTGTGCGGCCACCGTGGACGCCATCGTGTCCGCGGGCGGCCAGGCGCTGGCCGTGGGTGCGAACGTGGCCGAGGAGGCGTCCGTCGTCGCGGCGGTCGAGCGGGTGGCGACCGAACTGGGCGCCCCCACGATCCTGATCAACAACGCCGGAATCACTCGCGACAACCTGCTGTTCAAGATGACCGTCGAGGACTGGGACGGCGTGATGAACGTGCACCTGCGCGGTGCGTTCCTGATGTCGCGGGCCGTGCAGCAGCACATGGTCGACGCCGGATTCGGCCGCATCGTGAATCTGTCGAGCACCTCCGCGCTCGGTAACCGGGGGCAGGTCAACTACTCCGCCGCCAAGGCCGGGATGCAGGGTTTCACGAAGACCCTCGCCATCGAACTGGGCAAGTTCGGGGTCACCGCGAACGCAATTGCGCCCGGCTTCATCGAAACCGAGATGACCGCCGCGACGGCCGAGCGTGTGGGTGTCGGCTTCGAGGATTTCAAGAAGGCGGCGGCGTCGCAGATCCCGGTGAACCGCGTCGGTCAGCCCGAGGACATCGCCAACACTGCGTCGTTCCTGGCGAGTGAGGGTGCCGGATTCGTGTCCGGGCAAGTGATCTACGTGGCCGGCGGACCGAAGGACTGAGGAACATGACCACTGACGAACAGTCGATCGCACGCGACCTGAGTGAGCGCGTCGCAACCCTCGTCGAAGAAAACGACCTGTCGGATCCGACCGGGTTCCTCGGGGCCCGATTCGACGCGGGCCTCGCGTGGGTCCACTTCCCGCCGGGTCGCGGCGGTCTCGGTCTGCCGCAGAGCTTCCAGGCGCAGGTCGACGCCGAACTCGCGGCCGCTGGAGCCCCCGGTCCGGCGAAGGGCCGCAACGGGATCGGATTGGGCATGGCCGCGCCGACCATCGCCGCATTCGGCACCGAGGAGCAACAGCAGAAGTACCTTCGCCCGATCTTCACCAGCGAACACATCTACTGCCAGCTGTTCAGCGAACCGGGGGCGGGTTCCGACCTCGCCGCCGTCGCGACGCGAGCCGTCCGTGAGGGTGACGGCTGGAGGGTCAACGGGCAGAAGGTGTGGACGTCGGGGGCGCAGAACGCGCAGATCGCCATCCTCGTGGCCCGGACCGATCCGTCGGTGCCGAAGCACGCCGGGCTCACCTACTTCCTGTGCGACATGAGCGACCCCGGCATCGACGTCCGGCCGCTGCGGCAGATCACCGGTGAGGCGGAGTTCAACGAGGTGTTCCTCACCGACGTGCACATTCCCGACTCCGACCGGCTCGGCGACGAGGGACAGGGCTGGCGGGTGGCCACCGCGACCCTCAACAACGAACGGGTCGCGATCGGCGGGTCCGCGGCCGCCCGCGAGAGCGGCATGATCGGACCGGTCGCCCAGGCCTGGCGGCAGCACCCCGAACTCCGCGACCCTGCGATGCACGACGAACTGCTCCGGCTGTGGGTCGAGGCGGAGGTCGCGAGGCTGACCGGGGAACGCCTGCGGCAACAGCTCGAGGCCGGTCAACCCGGCCCCGAGGGGTCCGGCCTGAAGCTGGCCTTCGCGCGGCTCGCGCAGACCATCTCGGGCTTCGACATCGAACTCCACGGTGAGGCCGGGCTGCGGTACGACGACTGGACGATGCGCCGACCCGACAAGGTCGACTTCACCGGGCGGGAACCCGGCTACCGGTACCTGCGCGCGAAGGGCAACTCGATCGAGGGCGGCACGTCCGAGATCCTGCGCAACGTCATCGCAGAACGCGTCCTCGGCCTCCCGCCGGAGCACCGCATCGACAAGGACATCGCCTGGAAGGACCTGCCCCGATGAGCACCGCAGACCTGCTGTATTCCGACACCGAAGACGCCCTCCGGGACAGCGTCCGCCGACTGCTCGCCGACCGCTGCCCCGCCGAGCTGGTGGTCGGGGCGTACGACCAGGCGCCCGCCGATTTCGCAGGAGTGTGGAAATCCCTCGCCGTCGAACTCGGACTCGCCGGACTGCTCGTCCCCGAGGAGCTGGGCGGCGCCGGAGCGAGCGCACGCGAGGCCGCGGTGGTGATGGAGGAGATCGGCCGCGCCGTCGCACCCGTCCCGTACCTCTCCAGCGCCGTACTCGCCACGGTCGCGCTGCTGAAAGCGGGAGACACACAGACGGTCGGCGCACTCGCCGACGGCACGACCACCGGTGCCCTGGCAGTCGGGCTCGCGACCGCACCGGGACGGTTCGCCCCGACCGTGCGCCGGGAGGGCGACTCCCTCACCGGGACCGTCACCAGTGTCGCGGGCGCTGCGGACGCCGACATCCTGATCGTGCCCGCCCTGGGCCCGGGAGGACTCGAGCTGCACACGGTGCCCGCGGGCACCGCCGGTGTCACCGTCAGCCCCGTTCTGACGCTCGACATGACCCGACCGTTGTCGGACGTCGTGTTCGACTCCGCGGCCTCCACCCGCATCGACGACGGCACCGCCGCCGACGCTGTCCGTGAGGCCCTCGTCGTCGGCGCCGCACTGCTCGCGTCCGAGCAACTCGGACTCGCACAGTGGTGCTTCGAGACGACCCTCGCGTACGTCAAGGACCGGACCCAGTTCGGCCGAGCCGTCGGGTCGTTCCAGGCGATCAAGCACCGCCTCGCGGACCTGTGGCTCGAGGTCACGTCCGCGGCCGCCGCCGCCCGCTACGCCGCGGACACCGCCGCCCGGGGCGACGCGGACGCCGAGGTCGCTGCTGCCGTCGCGCAGGCGTACTGCAGCGGTGTCGCCGTCCATGCCGCCGAGGAGTGCGTCCAGTTGCACGGCGGGATCGGCATGACCTGGGAGTACCCGGCGCACCTGTATCTGAAGAGGGCGAAAAGCGATCAACTCGCGTTCGGCACCGCGTACCGGCACCGGGCGCGCCTCGCCGAACTGATCGACCTGCCCGCGTAACCGAAGCCGCACCACCGACAGTCAGGAAGCAATCCATGAAGGCATGGCGTGTCCACGAACTCGGCGAACCGCGCACCGCGCTGCAACTCGAGGAGGTCCCGGACCCGCCAGCAGGCCCCGGCCAGGTGTTGGTGAAGGTTCTCGCGGCCCCGGCGAACTTCCCCGACGTGCTGTTGTGCCGCGGCGAGTACCAGATCAAGCCGCCGCTGCCGTTCACACCCGGAGTCGAACTGTGCGGCGAGGTGGTCGCGGTCGGTGACGGTGTGACCCGTTTCACCGTCGGCGACCGAGTGGTCGGCAACCCGAACCTGCCCGGCGGCGGATTCGCCGAGATGGCCGTGATGGACGAGGTCAACACGTTCGCCGCCCCGTCCGCGCTCGACGACGCCGAGGCGTCGGCGCTGAGCATCGGCTACCAGACGAGCTGGTTCGCCCTCCACCGGCGCACCCAGCTGAAGCCGGGGGAGACGCTGCTCGTCCATGCCGCTGCGGGTGGAGTGGGCAGCGCAGCAGTGCAATTGGGCAAGGCTGCCGGAGCGAAGGTGATCGGCGTCGTCGGAGGCGCCGACAAGGTCGAGTACTGCCGCCGGCTGGGGGCGGATCTGGTGATCGACCGGCACACTGACGATTTCGTTCCGCTGGTCAAGGAATTCACCGGCGGACGCGGCGCGGACGTCGTCTACGACCCGGTCGGCGGCGACGCCTACGCGAAGTCCACCAAGTGCATCGCGTTCGAAGGCCGGATCCTGATCATCGGTTTCGCCGGCGGCACCATCCCGACACCCGGCCTCAATCACGCCCTGATCAAGAACTACTCGATCATCGGACTGCACTGGGGTCTGTACAAGCAGTACAACCAACAGGCGATCGCCGACTGCCACCAGGAATTGACCCGTCTCGCCGACTCCGGTGCGATCAAGCCGCTCATCAGCGAGCGGCTCTCACTCGCGGACGTCGCCGACGGCATCGGCCGGCTCGGTGACGGCAGCACCGTCGGTCGCCTCGTCTTCCAACCCTGAAGGGAACGCACATGGACATAGGTTCACTGTTCGACGTCGCAGGCAAGACAGTGGTGGTCACCGGAGGTTCGCGGGGTATCGGCCGGATGATCGCGCAGGGATTCGTGCAGTCCGGCGCGACGGTCGTGATCTCCGCACGCAAGGCCGAGGCGTGCGAGAAGGCCGCCGCCGAACTGTCCGCCCTCGGGCCGGGGACGTGCCACGCGCACCCCGCCGACCTGTCGACCGAGGAGGGGATCGAGGGCCTCGTCGCGCGGGTCGCCGAGGTGTCACCCCGGCTCGACGTCCTGGTCAACAACGCCGGCGCGACGTGGGGTGCGCCGATCGACGAGTTCCCCGCCGGCGGATTCGACAAGATCTTCGACATCAACGTCAAGGGCGTGTTCATGCTCACCCAGGCGTTGCTGCCGAGTCTGCGGGCCGCGGCGACGGACGACGACCCCGGCCGGGTGATCAACATCGGATCGATCGACGGACTCGTGGTGTCGGGTAGCGATAACTTCTCGTACGGGGCGAGCAAGGCCGCGGTCCACATGCTCACCCGCAAGCTCGCCGCGACGCTGGCCGCCGAGCGGATCACCGTCAATGCCATTGCCCCCGGGCCGTTTCCGAGCAAGATGATGGCCTTCATCCTGGACGATCCGGAGCGGAAGGACGCGGTCGAGGGTTCCGTTCCGCTCGGCCGGGTGGGCACCCCGGAGGACGTCGCGGGCACCGCGATCTTCCTCTCCTCACGCGCCGGGGCGTACCTCACCGGCGCCGTGATCCCCGTCGACGGCGGGATGTCCGGAACACGCTGAACACCCGGTCACGCTGAACACCCAGTCACACAGTCAGGCACTGAAAGAGCGAGAGGCGGTACGGCGGCGATGAGCTGGTACGACGACAGGCCCTGGATGGACCGGTACGACGAGAGCACGCGCTCGGTGGGGGAGATCCCCGCCCGGACGGCGCTCGAGGTGTTCTCCGCTGCGGTCGACTCGGCCCCGGACGGGCCCGCCGTCCAGTACCTCGGAGGCACCCTGAGTTACCGCGAGGTCGACGAACTCAGCGACGGTGTGGCCGCGTACCTCGCGGAGGACGGGTTCGGGAAGGGCGACCGGCTCGCGATCTATCTGCAGAACGTCCCGCAGTTCGTGCTGACGTTGATCGGGACGTGGAAGGCCGGGGGTGTCGTCGTCCCGCTGAACCCGATGTACCGGGACGAACTCTCCCACATCCTCACCGATGCCGGAGTCACCGCGATCGTGTGCAGTGAGAACGCGTGGGCCGACCGGGTGGGGGAGCGGGCCGCCGATGCGGGAGTGCGGATCGTGTTGACCGCCAGCGAACTCGACATCCAGACGTCGGACGACGAGCGGGTCTTCGCGGGGGTGACGCGGGTCCGCAGCGCGGGCGTGCCCGACCTGCTGGAGGTCGCCCGGGCACGCGCCGGCGCCGACGTGCCGGATCCCGGTCTGGTTCCGGACGACATCGCGCTCGTGTCCTACACGTCTGGAACGAGTGGAGTTCCCAAGGGCGCGACCAACACCCACCGGAATCTCACCGTCAACTGTTCGATCCTGCGCCTGTACGAGGACAAACCCGCCGGCTCGCCGATCTTCGCGCTCGCGCCGCTGTTCCACATCACCGGCATGGTGTGTCAGCTGCTCACTGCGATCGACCTGGCATCACCCCTGATCCTCGCGTACCGGTTCGAGGCCGGGGTCGTGCTCGACGCCCTCGAGCGGGAACGGCCGGTGTTCATGGTCGGCCCGTCCACCGCCTACATGGCGCTGATGGCGCACCCCGATTTCTCCGGTGAACGCTTCGCGTCGCTGGAGGCCGTGATGTCCGGTGGCGCCCCGCTGCCACCCGCCATCGTGGAGCGCTTCCGTCAGCTCACCGGAAAGTACATCCGCAACGGTTACGGGCTCACCGAGACCAGCGCACCGTGCGTCGTCGTCCCGCCCGACCTCGAGGCGCCCGTCGATCCGGCCTCCGGCACGCTGGCGATCGGCCTGCCCCTGCCCTCCGCGGTGATCCGGATCGTCGGGGAGGACGGCTCCGACCTCGATCCCCTCGAAGTCGGGGAGATCGCCGTCGACGGGCCGATGGTCGTGCCCGCGTACTGGAACAAACCCGACGCGACGGCGCAATCGCTGCCCGGTGGCCGGTTGCTCACCGGCGACGTGGGATTCATGGACGCCGACGGCTGGGTGTACGTCGTCGATCGCAAGAAGGACATGATCAACGCGTCCGGGTTCAAGGTGTGGCCCCGCGAGGTCGAGGACGTCCTCTACCAGCACCCCGCGGTCCGGGAAGCGGCCGTCGTCGGCGAGCCGGACAGCTACCGCGGCGAGACCGTCGCCGCCTTCGTCAGCCTCCGGCCCGGGCAGACGGTGGAGACGGACGACCTCGTCGAATACTGCCGGGAGCGGCTGGCCAGCTACAAAGCCCCGAGGCGCGTCGAAATCGTCGACGAACTGCCCAAGACGGCCAGCGGGAAGATCCTCCGACGCGAAATGCGGCGCAGTACCCCGGCCTGAACCCGGATTTCTCAGGCAACTACCGGATGCGGGTAGTCCGCGGCGCGGTGCTGGAACGACAGGATCCTGGGGTTCTGCACCACTCCGTCGCGGATCTCGATGGCCCGCCGGATCGTGTCGCTGCGGTCCCAGGCGGCGGGCCCGTCGAGAACCGTGCGCAGGTGGGGGAGTAGCGCCTCACTGATCTCCCACGTCGCCGAGTTCCACAGGTACGACGGGCTGTGATCGACCGCGTAATAGCGGACGTTCTCACCGATCATGAACGTCGGATCGGCGAACGACGTGGGCCGGGCCCAGCTGAAACCCATTCCCTCGTCGCAGGACACGTCGACGACGAGGCTGCCGGGCAGGAGGGTCTCGACGTCCGAGTCGATCAGGAACGTCAGCGGCGACTCCGTGTCCTGGAGGACGCAGTTGACGATGATGTCGTGTCGGGCGAGGAAGCCGGCGAGCGGCATCCGGCCCTCGTCCGTCGTGACGTGGCTGCGCCGCGGATCGGCATCGTCGTGGTCGAACTGCACGATCTCCGCAGAGTGGATGGGCGAGCTCACGGCGGTGACCCCGCGCTGGGTGACCACGTGAACGTCGTGGATGCCCAAGGCGTTCAGAGCCGTCACGGCGCCGCGGGCGGTGGCGCCGAACCCGAGGACCACTGCGCGGAGGCGCCGGCCGTAGTCGCCGGTCGAACCCGCGATCGACAGGGCGTGCAGCACCGAGCAGTATCCGGCGAGTTCGTTGTTCTTGTGGAAGACATGGAGCTGGAACGACCCCTCGGCGCTCCAGTGGTTCATGGCCTCCCACGCGATCAACGTCAGGTGGCGATCGATGGCCACCTGGGTGAGCTCGGTGTCCTGGACGCAGTGCGGCCACCCCCACAGGATCTGGCCGTCACGCAGATCCGCCAGGTCCTTCGCGAGAGGTTTGGGGAGCAGGAGGACGTCGGAGTCCTCGATCAGCTGTTCCCGGGTGCGCAGGCCTCCCACCGTGAGGGCTAGCTGCTCGTCGGAGACACCGAACGGCTCGCCGTAGCCGTACTCGAGGTGGATGCGGCCACGGAGGTCGGCGTCGACCCGATCGAAGTGGAGCGGATGGATCGGAAGCCGGCGTTCGTCGGTCTTGCTCGAGCGCGCGACGATGCCGAGGCTGAGTGGACGAGAGCGGTGTTGCTGCACAGGGGTGCCCCTTGGTCGACACTGCCGGAGAGAGTCTTCGGCAGAGAGTTGTTGCCGCGAGACCTGCGATGGAGGAGGCCGGCGTTCGATCGATGTGCGCGGCATCTGCCGGCGCGGCTGCAGCTCTCGACAAAGCCCGAGGAGATCACTCGGGGAAGACTGGTAGCACCAGAGAGAAAGTCTGCGCCGCGACAGGCGACGCAGTTCCTCGTGGTGCCCCCGGCAGGATTCGAACCTGCGACCTTTCGCTCCGGAGGCGAACGCTCTATCCCCTGAGCTACGGGGGCGCACCGGAAAACCGGTGTGCCGATTGGGCTGGCCAATCGTAGCGCATGGGTAGGGGGATCGACCAAATCGGTCCCCCTACTTCGTGGACTCGCCCCGGTAGACGCCCGAACCCGCCTAGTGTCGGGAGGGAAGTGGACGCTCGCGAACTCTCGGGGAGGGGTCGAGAATGACCGATGAACGGCAGGTGGACCTGCAGGGCTCCGGCGGGGAGTATTCCGATTCGGACCTCGACCTGGACCTGCGGTGGTGGGCGGCCGCGAACTATCTGACGGTCGCGCAGATCTATCTGCAGGACAACACGCTTCTGCGTGAGCCGCTGCGCCCGGAACACATCAAACCCCGGCTGCTCGGGCACTGGGGGACGAGTCCGGGGCTGTCGATGATCTACGCCCTGCTGAACCGCCTCATCCGCCGCACCGACACCGACTGCCTCTACGTGACGGGTCCCGGGCACGGTGGTCCCGCGCTCGTCGCGGCCACGTACTTGGAGGGGACGTACTCGGAGGTGTATCCGGGTGTGTCCCGCGATGCCGCCGGGATCCACCGGCTCTGCCGGCAGTTCTCGACGCCGGGCGGGATCCCGAGCCACGTCAGCGTGCAGACGCCGGGCAGCATCCACGAGGGCGGTGAGCTCGGCTACGCGCTCGCCCACGCGGCGGGGGCGGCGTTCGATCATCCGAATCTGTTGGTGGCGTGCGTGATCGGGGACGGTGAGGCCGAGACGGGACCGCTGTCCGGTTCGTGGAAGCTCCCCGCGTTCCTCAATCCCGAACGGGACGGTGCCGTGTTGCCGATCCTGCACGTGAACGGGGCGAAGATCGCCGGACCCACCGTCTACGGTCGCAGCAGCGACGCCGACGTCGAAGCGTTCCTCGGCGGTCAGGGGTGGGCGCCGACCGTCGTCGAGGGTGACGACCCGCGGCAGGTCTTCCGGGCGCTGCACCGCGCCCTGACCGATGCGCACGCCGTGATCACCGACCTTCGGCAGCAGGCGCGGGCCGGCCGGCGGGGCGCGGCCAAGTGGCCTGCGATCGTGCTGCGGACCCCGAAGGGCTGGACCGGTCCGCACACCGTCGACGGCGTCCGCGTCGAGGGCACACACCGGGCGCATCAGGTTCCGCTGTCGGGGGTCCGGATCAACGAGGCGCATCTGCGTCAGCTCGAGGAGTGGATGCGGTCGTATTCGCCGGACGAACTGTTCGACTCGTTCGGGACACTGGTACCGGACCTCGAGCGGCTCGCGCCGCAGGGCGACAAGCGAATGGGCTCGTCGCCGTACGCGAACGGCGGCCGCCTGCGAGCGGATCTTCCCGTGCCGCCGCTGGAGAAGTACGCACTCGCGATCGAGAAACCGGGCACCACGCAACACGAGACGACCCGGGTGCTCGGGGAACTGCTCCGCGACCTCTACGCCGCGACCACGACCCCCGACGGCGGCGGATACTTCCGGCTGTTCTGTCCGGACGAAACGTCCAGCAACCGGTTGGGCGCCGTGTTCGAGGTGACCGACCGCTGCTGGCAGCTGCCGGTCACCGACTACGACGACGGACTCTCGGCCCGCGGCCGGGTGATGGAGGTGCTCAGCGAGCACCTCTGCGAGGGGTGGCTCGAGGGGTATCTGCTGTCGGGGCGGCACGGGCTGTTCGCCAGCTACGAGGCGTTCGCGATGGTGAGCGTGTCGATGCTCGTCCAGCACACGAAGTGGCTGCAGCACGCGGTGGATCTGCCGTGGCGGGCGCCGGTGGCGTCGCTGAACGTCCTGCTGACCAGCACGTGCTGGCGCAACGACCACAACGGTTTCTCACATCAGGGTCCGGGCATGATCGATGCCGTCATCCCGCTCGCGCCGGATGTCGTCCGGATCTGGCTGCCACCGGATTCGAACACCCTGCTCTCGATCGCCGACCATTGCCTCCGCAGCACCGATCACGTCAATCTCATCGTGGTCGACAAGCAGCCGCACCTGCAGTACCTGACGCTCGAGGCAGCGCATGCCCACTGCGCGGCCGGGGCGTCGGTGTGGGAATGGGCGGGTACGGAGTCCCGTGCGGGCACCGACCCGGACGTCGTGCTCGCGGCCGCGGGAGACGTTCCGACCCAGGAGATCCTCGCCGCGGCGCAGTTATTGCGCGAGCACACCCCGGAACTGGTCACCCGGGTGGTCAACGTCGTCGATCTGATGGGGTTGCTCACCCCCACCGAGCACCCGCACGGATTCGACGCGCGTATGTTCCTCGACCTGTTCACGGCGGACACCGACGTGGTGTTCGCGTTCCACGGGTATTCGCGCGCGGTCCACGAGCTGATTCACGGACGTCCCGGAGCGGGCCGCTTCCACGTCCGTGGCTTCAGCGAACAGGGCACCACGACCACACCGTTCGACATGGTGGTGCTCAACCGGATGAGCCGGTACCACCTGGCTCTCGAGGCGCTGCGACGCGCCCGGAGGGAACCGACCGGTGCGTCCGAACTGGCCGACTTCTGCCTCCGGCAACTCGAACGGCACGGCGAATACGTCGTCGCGCACCTCGAGGACATGCCCGAAGTGCGCGACTGGACGTGGTCGTGAGCCGGCCGGTCAGTTCACCGGTCAGTTCATCGGGAGGGGAGCGGCGCCCTTCGCGGTGAGCATGGTCGTCATCACCGTCGACTCGCTCTGCTGCGTGTCGACCATCGTCTGCGCGAGGCCGCGCACCGCGTCCTCCGACGCATGCTGGGCCGCGTACTCCATCATCGGGAGCCCGCCCTGGTGGTGTCGCAGCATCAGCTGGAGGTACAGGACGTCGACGGCGGGGCCGGTGGCCTGACGCAGCGCCGCCATGTCCTCCGACGACGCCATGCCCGGCATCTTCGTCATCGAACCCATGTGCGCGTTCTCGGTGGACCCGTGATCGTGCCCGTCCGAATGCTCGGATTCCATCCAGCCCATGTAGCCGCCGGACGGCAGTGCGGGCTGATCCCACAGCGTGAGCCAGCCCTGCATCTGACCGAGCTGGTTCTGCTGTGTGGTCAGGATGTCGTACGCGAGGCTGCGGACCGCCGGGTCGGTGGCATTGGCCAGCGCGATCGCCGACATCTCCACCGCCTGGCTGTGGTGCACGCTCATGTCCTGCGCGAATCCGACGTCGACGGAACCGGCCTCGGGAACCGCGGTGCCGGAATCCTCGAGCGGAAGCCGGGCGAGGAACCCGAGCGCGAATCCGAGGGCGATGGCACCGATCAATCCGATGACCAGGAGCGCGGTGCGCTGACCGGGCCGGGACGGGGCCGGATCGTCTGCGGGCTCGGGCGCGGTTCCGTGCCCGGGATCGGCAGAACTAGCCATTGCCGCCCTCGGCCGGCGCCTGCTGGAGATCGGACGGCAGCTGCAGGTCGCTCGGGAGCTGCATGCCGCTCGGCAGCTGCGCACCCGCGCCGCCGGACTCCGACTGGTCGGGGTTGATTCCGCCACCGTCCATCGGCACCGCGTCCGCGCCCGGCGTGGACGGGTCGAACGGCGGCGGGTTGTCGGGGTCGAAACCGGAGCCCGGGATGGACGAGCAGCTCGCGCCGACCTCTGGGTAGGTGTTCTTGTTGATCCGCAGCGCGGTGACGAACTGGTCGATGCGCTCGTCGTCGACGCTGTCCAGCTTCAGCTGGTGGCCCCACGACTGCAGCGCGACCGGGCTGTCGAGGCCCGGGTACGGCGACATCAGCGTGTACGTCTCGCCGTCCACCTTGTTCTTCAGCGTCTCGACCTGGTCGGCGGACAGCTCGTCAGGGTTGTAGGCGATCCACACGGCGCCGTGCTCGAGCGAGTGCACGGCGTTCTCGGTGCGGATCGCATTGGGGTAGACCGTGCCGGTGCACGTCGCCCAGATGGCGTCGTGCGGCCCGCCGAACGGAGGAGACTGGTCGTAGGCGACGCGCTGCGTCGGCTGGATGTGGATGCCGGCCGGGTAGTCGACCTTGACGACGCCGTCGATATTGACCGACGGGTCGGGATTCTCGGCGCTGGGCGCGTACTTCGCGGCCTCTTCCTTGGCCTGGTACTTGGGGACCAGGTTGACCGCGAGGACCGCCACCAGTGCGAGAACGGCCGCTCCGGCGCCGATGGTCAGCCACGGGATGTGCCGCGGAGCGGATGCGCCGCCCTTGACTTTCGCGCCGCCGCTCTTCTTCTTGGCAGCCTTGATGGCCTTCGCCGACTTCGCGCCCGAGTTCTTATCGGGACCGCGACTTTCCGAACCGCTTGGCATCGATTGTGATCTTTCGGTGTGTGGGTTACGGGCGCTCGACCCCCGGTAACCGGAAGCTGAGGGCCGGGACTCAGGGCGACACCACTGTACTTTCCCACCCTGAGCGAAACCTGGGAGAGTGGCCGCGGCCACGCTCGCAGGCCGTCGCCACGCCCTCGGCGGGACTCGCGGCAAGGCGGATCACCGCTCCGGACGCGTTGGCCATAGGATAGATACCTGTGACTCCAGCTGACCTTGCCGAACTGCTCCGCGGAACCGCCGCGAAAGTGCTCGCCGAACGCGGACTCGACGTGTCCGTGCTTCCCGAAACTCTCACGGTCGAGCGTCCGCGCAACCCTGAGCACGGCGATTACGCCACCAACGTCGCGATGCAGGTGGCCAAGAAGGTCGGTACCAACCCGCGTGAGCTGGCCACCTGGCTTGCCGAGGCCCTGACCGCGGCCGAAGGCATCGACTCCGCCGACATCGCGGGCCCCGGCTTCCTCAACATCCGCCTGGCTGCCGACGCGCAGGGCGCGATCGTCGCGAAGATCCTCGGGGAGGGCGCCGCCTTCGGGTCCGGCCACACGCTCGACGGCAAGAAGATCAACCTCGAGTTCGTTTCCGCCAACCCGACCGGCCCCATCCACCTCGGTGGAACGCGCTGGGCGGCCGTGGGCGATGCGCTCGGCCGGATCCTGTCCACCCAGGGCGCGGCGGTCACCCGCGAGTACTACTTCAACGACCACGGCGCGCAGATCGACCGGTTCTCCCGCTCCCTGATCGCGGCCGCCAAGGGCGAGCCCGCCCCCGCGGACGGATACGCCGGCGCGTACATCGCCGACATCGCCGCCCAGGTGCAGCAGCAGCGCCCCGACGCGCTGGACCTGCCCGCGGACGAGCAGCAGGAAGTTTTCCGGTCCATCGGCGTCGAGCTGATGTTCGCCCACATCAAGCGGACGTTGCACGAGTTCGGCGTCGACTTCGACGTCTACTTCCACGAAAACTCGCTGTTCGAGTCCGGCGCGGTGGAGAAGGCCGTCGAGACGCTGAAGGACTCCGGCAACCTGTTCCAGGAAGACGGCGCCTGGTGGCTCAAGAGCACCGATTTCGGCGACGACAAGGACCGTGTCGTCATCAAGAGCGACGGCAACGCGGCGTACATCGCCGGTGACATCGCCTACTTCCAGGACAAGCGCTCCCGCGGCTTCGACCTGTGCATCTACATGCTCGGTGCCGACCACCACGGGTACATCGGCCGGCTCAAGGCGGCCGCGGCGGCATTCGGCGACGACCCCGACACCGTCGAGGTGCTGATCGGCCAGATGGTGAACCTCGTTCGCGACGGTGTGGCCGTGAAGATGAGCAAGCGGGCCGGAACGGTCATCACCCTCGACGACCTGGTCGAGGCGATCGGCGTCGACGCGTCGCGGTACGCGATGATCCGGTCGTCGGTGGATTCGAGCATCGACATCGACCTCGAACTGTGGACGAGCACCGGCAACGAGAACCCGGTGTACTACGTCCAGTACGCGCACGCCCGGCTGTCGGCCATCGCCCGCAACGCCGCCGACCTCGGCATCGCCGTCGCGGATCCCGATTTCGCGCTGCTGGTCTCGGAGCAGGAGGGCGATCTGATCCGCACCCTCGGCGAGTACCCGCGCGTCGTCACCAGCGCCGCGAATCTGCGTGAGCCGCACCGCATTGCGCGGTACCTGGAGGAGTTGGCCGGTGCCTACCACCGGTTCTACGGCGCCTGCCGGATCCTGCCCCAGGGCGACGAAGAGGTCGGCCCGCTGCACATTGCGCGACTGGCGCTGTGCGACGCGTCCCGTCAGGTTCTGGCCAACGGTCTCGCACTGCTCGGCGTCAGCGCACCGGAGCAGATGTGAACGCGCACCCCGCAGGTCCCAAGCACGCCGAGCAGCTGCACGCGCCCGGTCTGCCCGAACGTCCCTCCGACGCGGCCGCTTTCGCCGCACTGTCTTCCGACGTGTGGCCCCGCAACGCGCAGCGGGCCGCCGACGGAGTCGTGAGTCTGGCCGGTATCCCGGTCACCGAACTCGCCGAGAAGTACGGCACCCCACTGTTCGTCGTCGACGAGGACGATTTCCGGTCCCGCTGCCGCGACATGGCCCGCGCGTTCGGACCGACGGCCAAGGTGCACTACGCCTCCAAGGCCTTCCTGTGCGGCGAGATCGCCCGCTGGGTCGCCGACGAGGGCCTGTCGCTGGACGTCGCGTCCGGCGGTGAACTGGCGGTCGCTCTGCACGCCGGTTTCCCCGCGGAACGAATTGCCATGCACGGCAACAACAAATCGGTGGCCGAGTTGAGTGCCGCCGTCTCGGCTGGGGTCGGGCACGTCGTGCTCGACTCCGCGATGGAGATCGACCGCCTCGACAAGGTGGCCGCCGAAGCCGGTGTGGTCCAGGACGTCCTGATCCGCGTGACCGTCGGAGTCGAGGCGCACACTCACGAATTCATCTCCACCGCCCACGAGGATCAGAAGTTCGGGTTCTCGCTCGCGGGTGGAAAGGCCATCGACGCGGTCCGGCGGGTGTTCGCCGCCGACAACCTGCGACTCGTCGGTCTGCACAGCCACATCGGCTCGCAGATCTTCGACGTCGACGGCTTCGAGTTGGCCGCGCACCGCGTGATCGGGCTCCTCCGGGACGTCGTCGCGGAGTTCGGTGTGGAGAAGACCGCGCAGATCTCGATCATCGACCTCGGCGGCGGGATGGGGATCTCCTACGTCCCCACCGACGACCCGCCGCCCGTCGATCAGCTCGCCGCCAAACTCGGCGACATCGTGCGCAACGAGTCGGCACTCGCCGGTCTGCCCGAGCCGACGCTCGCCGTCGAACCCGGACGCGCGATCGCCGGACCCGGAACGGTGACGCTGTACGAGGTCGGCACCATCAAGGACGTCACCGTCGGCAGCAACCTCACCCGTCGGTACGTCAGCGTCGACGGCGGAATGAGCGACAATATCCGCACCGCGTTGTACCAGGCGGAGTACGAGGCGAAGCTGGTCTCGCGGGTCAGCGAAGCCGAACCCGTGGTGTCCCGCGTCGTCGGCAAGCACTGCGAGTCGGGTGACGTCGTGATCCGCGACACCTGGATGCCCGAGGACATCGACGCCGGCGATTTGCTTGCCGTCGCGGCCACCGGTGCATACTGCTATTCGATGTCGAGCAGGTACAACCTGCTCGCCCGCCCTGCCGTGGTGGCGGTGCGCGACGGACAGTCGCGCGTGATCCTCCGGAGGGAAACCGTGGAAGACCTGCTGAGCTTGGAGGTACAAGAGTGACGAGCGAATCGGCGCATCGCGCTATCGGTGTGGCCGTCCTCGGCCTCGGCAACGTCGGGAGCGAGGTCGTGCGCATCCTGCGGGAGCACAGCGAAGACCTCGAGGCTCGCGTCGGTGCCCCGCTGGAACTGCGGGGTGTGGCCGTCCGCCGCCCCGGCAAGGACCGCGGAATTCCCGAGGAGTTGCAGACCACCGACGCGGAGTCGCTCGTGGCCCGCGACGACGTCGACCTCGTCGTCGAGGTGATCGGCGGTATGGACCTGCCGCGCAAGCTGATCCTCTCGGCGCTCAATTCCGGCAAGTCCGTCGTCACCGCCAACAAGGCGCTGCTCGCCGATCACACCGGTGAACTGGCCGAGGCCGCGGAACTGCACAACGTCGACCTCTACTTCGAGGCTGCCGTGGCCGGTGCGATCCCCGTAATCCGCCCGCTCATCCAGTCGCTCGCCGGTGACCGGGTGAACAAGGTCGCCGGAATCGTGAACGGAACCACCAACTTCATCCTGTCGGCGATGGACGAGACCGGCGCGGATTACGCCTCGACCCTCGCCGAGGCCGGACGGCTCGGGTACGCCGAGGCGGATCCGACCGCTGACGTGGAGGGCTACGACGCCGCGGCCAAGGCGGCCATCCTCGCGTCGATCGCCTTCCACACCCGGGTGACCGCCGCGGACGTGTACCGCGAGGGCATCTCCAAGATCACCGCGGCCGACCTGACGTCGGCCCGCGCACTCGACTGCACGATCAAGCTGCTGTCCATCTGCGAGCGGATCACCACCCCCGAAGGCAAGGAGCGGATCTCGGCGCGGGTCTACCCGGCGCTCGTGCCGCTGGAACACCCGCTGGCGTCGGTCAACGGCGCGTTCAACGCCGTCGTCGTCGAGGCCGAGAACGCCGGACGTCTCATGTTCTACGGTCAGGGTGCGGGCGGCGCCCCCACCGCGTCCGCCGTGATGGGCGATCTGGTGATGGCCGCGCGGAACAAGGTGAACGGTGGCCGCGGCCCCCGCGAGTCCAAGTACGCCAAGCTGAAGGTCGCGCCGATCGGCGACATCCCCACGCGCTACTACGTCAACATGCAGGTGGCGGACAAGGCCGGGGTGCTGTCCGCGGTGGCTGCCGAGTTCTCGCAGCACGGCGTCAGCATCTCCACCGTGCGGCAGGAAGGCGCCGGCGACGGTGCCCGCCTCGTGGTCGTGACCCACGTCGCGACGGATTCCGCTCTGTCGGAAACCGTTGAGGCACTGAGTAAACTCGAATTCGTCACCGCTGTGACCAGCGTGCTGCGACTGGAAGGCACCGAACAATGACCGGCACCCGTAACCCCGTTCACATCCCCTGGCCGGGGCTGATCGAGGCTTACCGCGACCGCCTCGCCATCGGACCGAACTGGAAGACGGTCACCCTGCGCGAGGGCGGCACCCCGCTGCTGCCCGCCGGGCACCTGTCGGAGATCACCGGGTGCGACGTCTACCTGAAGGTCGAGGGACTCAACCCCACCGGTTCGTTCAAGGACCGCGGCATGACGATGGCCGTCACCGACGCGCTCGCCCGCGGCCAGCAGGCAGTCCTGTGCGCCTCCACCGGCAACACGTCCGCCTCCGCTGCCGCGTACGCCGCCAAGGCCAAGATGACCTGCGCCGTGCTGGTGCCGCAGGGCAAGATCGCGATGGGCAAGCTCGCGCAGGCCGTCATGCACGGTGCGCGGATCATCCAGGTGCAGGGCAACTTCGACGACTGCCTCGAACTGGCCCGCAAGACCACCGCGGAGTTCCCGACGATCGGGCTCGTGAACTCGGTCAACCCGGTCCGCATCGAGGGGCAGAAGACCGCGGCATTCGAGATCTGCGACGCGCTGGGCAAGGCCCCCGACGTGCACGCGCTCCCGGTCGGCAACGCGGGCAACATCACCGCGTACTGGCGCGGCTATTCCGAGTACTACGCGGACGGCCTCACCAGCGTGAAGCCCCGCATGCTCGGAGTGCAGGCCGCTGGCGCCGCACCGCTCGTCCTCGGCGCACCGGTGAAGGACCCGGAGACGATCGCCACCGCGATCCGCATCGGCTCGCCCGCATCCTGGAACGGCGCTGTCGCCGCCAAGGAGGAGTCGCACGGCGCCTTCCGGGCCGCCACCGACGACGAGATCCTCGAGGCGTACCGCCTGATCGCCCGGACCGAAGGCGTGTTCGTCGAGCCCGCGTCCGCTGCGAGCGTCGCGGGTCTGCTCGCGGCCCGCAAGGAGGGCTGGCTGGACTCCGGGCTGACCGTCGTCTGCACGGTCACCGGCAACGGCCTCAAGGACCCCGACACGGCGCTGGCGGGTATGCCTGAGGTCCAGCCGATTCCGGTCGACCCTGTCGCTGTCGCCTCGGCCCTCGAGCTGGCGTAGTGGTGGCGCCCACGCCCACCACGCCGCAGGACCAGACCGCTGATATGACACAGACCCTCCCCACGGGCCTTACCGTGACCGCACGCGTGCCTGCGTCGAGCGCCAACCTCGGCCCGGGATTCGACACGTTGGGTATCGCGCTCGGGTTGTACGACGAGATCACGGTGACCACCACGGGTTCGGGGCTGAAGATCCGTGTCGAGGGCGAGGGTGCCGACGACGTGCCGTGGGGTCCGTCCCATCTCGTGGTCCGGGCGATCGAACGCGGCCTGGAATCGGCCGGGGTGTGGGCTGAGGGCCTGGATGTGGTGTGCCGCAATGTGATACCCCACTCGCGTGGCCTGGGTTCCTCCGCGTCCGCTGTCGTCGGGGGACTGGCGGCCGCCAACGGGCTGGCCACCAAGCTCGACCCCGAACTGGGGCTGTCGCACGATCAGCTCGTCCAGCTGTCGTCCGAGTTCGAAGGCCACCCCGACAACGCGTCGGCGAGCGTGCTCGGCGGTGCGGTCGTGTCGTGGAGCTGTGTGGGCGAGCAGGCCGAGGGAGCGCCGACCGCCACCGACGTCTACTCGGCCGTCGCGCTGAAGGTGCACCCCTCGATCCGCGTCGTCGCACTGGTGCCGGGGGAGCGCTCGTCGACCGCCCACACGCGGGGTCTGTTGCCGGAGACCGTTCCCCACCGGGACGCCGCGTTCAACGTGAGCCGCGGAGCCCTCGCTGTGGTGGCGCTCACAGAGCGCCCCGACCTCCTGATGGCGGCCACCGAGGACAGGCTGCATCAGACGCAGCGCGCTCCCGCCCTTCCGCTGACGACCCGATGGATCGCCATCCTCCGGAAGGCAGGTATCGCCGCCACCGTCTCGGGAGCGGGACCGACGGTCCTCGCACTGACCACGGAACCTTTCCCCGTGGATCTTCGAGCGCAGGCGGAGGCCGAGGGGTTGCAGGTGCTCGAACTGGCCGTCGCGGACGGCGTCCGGACCAGCTGACACGCCGTAGGGGCGTCTCCTTGCCCCTACGGGCGTTCACAGCTATCCTGGGCAATGTCCGTACATCGTGCGCATCAGACGCCGGTGCTTCACCAGGGCAATTACTCCAGGTCAATCGGGGTTGACGGCTCCTGGCACGATCCCCCGCACTTTCTGTCGTGTAGGGATTGCGAGTACGCGCCTGTTTCAAGGTGATGTGATGGCGGGCAAGCCGGCAGTTCTTCACATGCAACTACGTACGGCACATCCGAATTCGGTATCGACACCGAATTACGGGACGAACCCTCGACTCAGCGCAGCGCGAGTGAGGGAAGGAAAGGACCTCCGTGACCGATACGGACCTCATCGCCGCTCCTGTGCGCGCCTCCTCGGTGGATACCGTTGGCGCGCAGGCAGGCGACTCTTCACAGGCATCATCCACCGTGACGGCCTCCACCAAGCGCGCTGACGCGCGCCGAGGTGCCGGGTTGTCCGGAATGGTGCTGACCGAGCTTCGCACCCTCGCTGGTGAGCTGGGTATCAAGGGCATCTCGGGGATGCGCAAGGGCGATCTGATCGCCGCGATCAAGGAGCGTCAGGGCGGCTCTGCGGCCCCGGCTGCTGCCGTGACCGAAGCCGCTCCCAAGACCCGGGCGACGCGCGCGAAGCGCGAACAGTCGGCGCAGACCGAACTCGAAGTGACTCCCCAGCCGGACACCACCGAGAAGGCCGCCGAGCCCAAGACGCCCGAACCCGCGACGGGCGACGGCGCCGACACCGACACGGCCGAGGGCGGACGCCGTGGGCGTCAGCGCCGCGGATCCGCGCGTCGCGCAGGCGCACCCGAGCAGGGTGACC
Source organism: Rhodococcus jostii NBRC 16295 (assembly GCF_001894825.1). GTDB lineage: Bacteria > Actinomycetota > Actinomycetes > Mycobacteriales > Mycobacteriaceae > Rhodococcus_F > Rhodococcus_F jostii. The sequence continues at coordinate 22,059 of NZ_BCWY01000085.1, forward strand.
AGGGCAGCAACGCTCAGGACACTGCCTCGGCGACTGCCACCGACACGCAGCAGGCCGCCGAGCGCAAGCAGGCCGAAGACCGTCAGGATTCCGCCGAGAAGCCCGCCAAGCAGGACGGCGCCGGCGACCAGGGCGGCGACCGCAACCGACGTGAGCGCGGCGGCGACCGCGGTGATCGTGGTGATCGCGGCGACACCCGCGGTGACCGCGGCGACCGTGGTGATCGCGGAGACAACCGTGGCGACCGCAGCCAAGGCAGCAACGGCCCGCGGAACAACGACAATCGCCCCGGCGACGACGAGGAAGGCGGTCGCGGGCGCCGCGGACGTCGCTTCCGCGAACGTCGTCGTGGACGCGACCGTGGCGAAGGCGGTGGCGGCGACGCCCGCGAGACCGAGATCCGCGAGGACGACGTCCTGCAGCCGGTCGCGGGCATCCTGGACGTCCTCGACAACTACGCGTTCGTCCGGACCTCCGGCTACCTGGCCGGACCGAACGACGTCTACGTGTCGATGAACCTGATCCGCAAGAACGGTCTCCGTCGCGGCGACGCCATCACCGGCGCCGTCCGGGTGGGACGCGAGGGTGATCAGGCCAACCAGCGGCAGAAGTTCAACCCACTGGTCCGCATCGACACCGTCAACGGTGGCGACGTGGAGGCGGCCAAGAAGCGCCCCGAGTTCGGCAAGCTCACCCCGTTGTACCCGAACCAGCGGCTGCGTCTGGAGACGACGCCGAACATCCTGACCACGCGTGTCATCGACCTGGTGATGCCGATCGGCAAGGGTCAGCGCGCGCTGATCGTGAGCCCGCCGAAGGCCGGTAAGACCAGCGTCCTGCAGGCCATCGCCAACGCGATCGCGACCAACAACCCCGAGTGCTACCTCATGGTCGTGCTGGTCGACGAGCGTCCGGAAGAGGTCACCGACATGCAGCGGTCGGTGAAGGGCGAGGTCATCTCCTCGACCTTCGACCGCCCGCCGGGAGACCACACCTCGGTCGCCGAGCTCGCCATCGAGCGTGCGAAGCGCCTGGTGGAGGCCGGTAAGGACGTGGTCGTCCTGCTCGACTCGATCACCCGCCTCGGCCGCGCGTACAACAACTCGTCGCCGGCCTCGGGACGCATCCTGTCCGGTGGTGTCGACTCGACCGCGCTCTATCCGCCGAAGCGTTTCCTCGGTGCTGCGCGCAACATCGAGAACGGCGGTTCGCTCACGATCATCGCGACGGCCATGGTCGAGACCGGTTCCACCGGCGACACCGTGATCTTCGAGGAGTTCAAGGGCACCGGTAACGCCGAGCTGAAGCTCGACCGCAAGATCGCGGAACGCCGTGTGTTCCCGGCCGTGGACGTAAACCCGTCCGGTACTCGTAAGGACGAGCTGCTGCTCAGCCCGGACGAGGCCGCGGTGCTGCACAAGCTGCGGCGCGTGCTGTCGGGTCTCGATTCGCACCAGGCCATCGATCTGCTGATCGACCGCCTCAAGAAGAGCAAGAGCAACATCGAATTCCTCATGCAGGTGTCGAAGACTGCTCCGGGCGCGATCGACGACTGATCATCGACCTGAAGCGGGGCCCGGCGACCACGGTCGCCGGGCCCCGCTGTTTTCGCTGGATACATCACCGTGGAACAAAACGCGGACCGCCTGCGTTGACCACACCGCAAGCACAAATGCCGATTGGGATCGCGAACATGCGTTCTGGCATACTGAGCGGCTGAGTCCGGTTCCGGTTCACGTCTTCGAATGGCGAAGGCGACCCGGCGACCATTGAAAGGGACACCATGAAGTCAGGTATTCACCCCAATTACGTGGCCACCACCGTGGTCTGTGGTTGCGGAAACACTTTCGAGACCCACAGCACCAAGGAGACCGGGCGTATCAACGTCGAGGTCTGCTCGCAGTGCCACCCGTTCTACACCGGCAAGCAGAAGATCCTCGACACCGGTGGACGTGTCGCCCGCTTCGAGGCTCGCTACGGCAAGCGCGCCGGCAAGGGCGCAGCCAAGGAATCTGCAGAGTCCTAGCTGTTCCGCCGACGCCCGTCCTGCGATAATTGCAGGCCGGGCGTCGGCTTTTTTGTGCCTATTCCCGAAAAGAACGCAGAGCGGAGCGAATCATGGCAGGGACCACCCAGCCTTCGGCCATCGACGACATCCTGGCCGAACATGCCGGCCTGGAGCAGCAGTTGGCGGACCCGGCCCTGCACAACGATGCTTCCGCGGCCCGTAAGGCGGGCAAGCGATTCGCCGAGCTCGCACCCATCATGGCGACGTACACCAAGCTCAAGTCGGCGCAGGACGATCTCGATGCGGCCCGCGAGCTGGCCGCCGACGACTCCAGTTTCGCCGCCGAGGTGCCCGACCTCGAGGCGCAGGTCCTGGAGCTCGACAAGACTCTCACCGACCTTCTCGCACCCCGCGATCCCCACGACGGTGACGACGTGGTGCTCGAGGTGAAGTCGGGGGAGGGCGGCGAGGAATCCGCGCTGTTCGCTTCCGACCTGGCCCGGATGTACGTGCGCTACGCCGAGCGTCACGGCTGGCGTGTCGAGATCCTCGACGCGACCGTGTCCGACCTCGGCGGATACAAGGACGCGACGCTGTCGATCAAGTCGAAGGGCGATGTGCGTGACGGAGTCTGGGAGCGCCTGAAGTTCGAGGGCGGCGTCCACCGCGTGCAGCGGGTGCCCGTGACCGAATCTCAGGGACGGGTCCACACGTCCGCGGCCGGTGTCCTCATCTACCCGGAGCCCGAGGAGGTCGAGGAGGTGCAGATCGACGAAACCGATCTGCGCATCGACGTCTACCGCTCGTCGGGCAAGGGCGGCCAGGGCGTCAACACCACCGACTCCGCGGTGCGCATCACCCACCTGCCCACCGGCATCGTCGTGACGTGCCAGAACGAACGCTCGCAGCTGCAGAACAAGGCCCGCGCCATGCAGGTCCTCGCGGCTCGACTGCAGGCTGCGGCCGAGGAAGCGGCAGATGCGGAGGCGTCGGCCGGCCGGCAGAGCCAGGTGCGTACCGTCGACCGCTCCGAGCGCATCCGCACGTACAACTTCCCCGAGAACCGCATCACCGATCACCGGATCGGTTTCAAGTCCCACAACCTGGACGCCGTCCTGGACGGCGAACTCGACGCGCTGCTCGACGCCCTGGGCAAGTCGGACCGCGAGGCGCGACTCGCCGCGGAGTAACCGCGAAGCCGGGACCGCGCACCGGCCGGCGGGCCGCGTGGCAGTCTGTACCTGTGAGTCGCCTTCCTCTTCGCCTGGCCCTGATCGACGCAACCGCGCAACTCGACGAGGCCGGGGTGCGCAGCTCCCGTGCGGACGCCGAATTGCTCGCAGCACACCTGCTGGGGGTGGAACGGACCCGGCTCGGCCTGGTCCCGCTCGTCGACGAGTCGGTGATCGACGCCTACAAGAAGATGGTCGACCAGCGAGCCAAGCGGATTCCGTTGCAGTACATCCTCGGTACGGCCGCGATGGGTGACATCGACATCGAGGTCGGCCCCGGGGTGTTCGTGCCGCGTCCCGAGACGGAACTGCTGCTCGGGTGGGCGCTGGCGTTCCTCGGAAGTTGTGATCAGCACCCGCCGGTCGTCCTCGACCTGTGCACCGGGTCGGGTGCCTTGGCGCTCGCGATCGCCAATGCCCGCCCCGACGCCGTCGTCCACGCGGTCGAACTCGAACCGCATGCGCTCGCGTGGGCCCGCCGCAACGCCGACTCCCGCGAACAGGCCGGCGACACACCGATCCGGCTGTACCAGGGCGACGTCACCGACCGCACGTTGCTGGCCGGGCTCGAGGGCGGCGTCGACCTGATCGTGTCGAACCCGCCGTACATCCCGGAAGGCGTCGAGCTCGAACCCGAGGTGGCCGACCACGATCCGCACAGCGCGCTGTTCGCCGGACCTGACGGTCTGTCCGTCATCAAGCCGATGATCTCGAATGTCGCGCGCTGGCTGCGGATCGGGGGAGCGGTCGGAATCGAACACGACGACACCAACGGGTCCGATGTGGCGGCCCTGTTCGCATCCCGTCGTGTGTTCGGCGAGGTCGCGGAGCACCCCGACCTCGCCGGCAAGCCGCGGTTCGTGGTCGCCCGGCGCATCGCCACGGATATCGAGGCGCAGCGTGCAGGCGCCGTCGCCGAGGGTGAAAGAATGGGCGGGTGAGTACCGTTTACGACTGTGGCCTTCCCGATTCACGCTCCGCCGGAATGAGTGCGGCCAAGAATGCGCTGAAGGCCGGAAGGCTCGTCGTTCTCCCCACGGACACGTTGTACGGAATAGGCGCGGATGCGTTCGACGGCGAGGCCGTCGCCGCTCTGCTGCGGGCCAAGGGTCGCGGTCGCGACATGCCGGTTCCGGTGCTCGTCGGCTCGTGGAACACGATCGACGGACTCGTGTACAGCGTGCGCCCGCAGACCCGCGACCTCATTCGCGCGTTCTGGCCCGGCGGGCTGAGTCTCGTTGTGGAACAAGCGCCTTCGCTGGCCTGGGATCTCGGCGACACTCGGGGAACGGTGATGCTTCGCATGCCGCTGCACCCGGTCGCGCTCGAACTGCTGCGTGAAGTCGGACCGCTGGCGGTGTCGAGCGCGAATGTCTCCGGCCGCCCGCCCGCCACGACGGTCGAGGAAGCGCGGGAGCAACTCGGCGGATCCGCGAGCGTGTACCTCGACGGCGGTCGGGCGGAGCAGGGTCAGGCGTCGACGATCGTCGACCTGACCGGCGCGGCCCCCCGGATTCTGCGTGAAGGCGCGGTGCCCACCGGCGACGTCGCCGACGTGCTCGGAGTGACGGCGGAGAGTCTGTCCGCCCAGTGATTGCTGCCGAATCGGCCGGCGTGGCGCTGGCTCAAGCAGGTGGGGGCGCGGGTGTCCCTCTGCGCGAACTGCTGCTCGTGCTGTTCACCGCTGCGGTGGTCACCTACCTGGCCACCGGTGCCGTGCGCCTGTTCGCGCTCCGATTCGGGGCGGTGGCGGTGCCGCGGGACCGCGACGTCCACGTCACGCCGACGCCCCGGCTCGGCGGCGTGGGCATGTACCTCGGCATGCTCGTCGCGCTGTTGTTCGCCCAGCAGCTTCCGGCGCTCACCAGGGGATTCGAGTTCACTTCCGACATTCCCGCGGCGCTGGTCTCCGGGTTCGTGATCGTCCTGGTCGGGGTGGTCGACGACCGGTGGGGTCTGGACGCGCTCACCAAGTTCGTCGGTCAGGTCACCGCGGCGGGCATTCTCGTCGTGATGGGCGTGAGCTGGTTCATCATCTACATGCCGTTCGGGGACGGCAGCACGGTCATCCTGGACCAGCTCCAGGCCGGTCTCGTCACGGTGGGTGTCGCCGTCGTGATGGTGAACGCCATGAACTTCGTCGACGGTCTCGACGGTCTCGCCGCGGGCCTGGGCCTGATCTCCTCGCTCGCCATCTGCGTCTTTTCGGTCGGGCTTCTGCACGACCAGGGCGGTGACGTCAGCGCCTATCCGCCCGCGCTGATCGCCGCGGCGCTGGCAGGTGCGTGCCTCGGATTCCTGCCGCACAACTTCCAGCCCGCCAAGATCTTCATGGGGGACTCCGGCTCGATGCTGATCGGCCTGATGCTCGCGGCCATCTCCACGAGTGCGTCCGGTCGCATCCCGCTCACCGCGTACGGCACCCGTGACCTGCTCGGTCTGCTCTCACCGCTGCTCCTCGTCGGCGCCGTCATGTTCATCCCGATCCTCGACCTGCTGCTGGCCATCGTTCGGCGTACCCGGGCGGGGGTGAGCCCGTTCAGTCCCGACAAGATGCACCTTCACCACCGGCTCCTGCAGATCGGCCATTCGCATCGCCGCGTCGTGCTTCTCATCTACTTGTGGGTCGGTGTCCTGGCCTTCGGTGCGGTCGGATCGGCGCTGTTCGATCGCCGTGTCGTGGTGCTCCTGGTGGCGGGAGGCCTCGTGTTCGCGCTGGTCGTCACGGCCGTTCCGTCGATCCGCGGACAGCAGCACGACCGTCGGGGCTGACCGGAGGTTGCGGAGGACCGATGACGATCCACTACCCTTGGCGACCGTGACGTTCACCCCTGCCTCTGCCCCCGATCACACCGCGTCGTTGCGGGCTGCCGTCCGCTACGGAGTTCTCGGTCTGATCGTGCTGGCAGTGGTCGGCTCGATCGTCGCCTATCTCGTCGCGGGCAAGCCCGGTCTCTACGGTGCGCTGCTGGGTGCGGCCGTCGGGGGAGGGTTCATCCTCTGTACCGCACTGGGTGTGCTGTTCACCGCGAAGCTTCCGGCCCTGACGGCGGGAGCGGTACTGCTCGGTACGTGGTTGCTGAAGATGATCCTCGCAATCACGGTCCTGGCGGTCCTCAAACCGCTCGACTTCTACGACAAAACCGCATTGGTGCTGGTCATGGTGCTGTCGCTGGTGATCGTGCTGGGAGCGGAAACGTATGGGGTGCTGGGAGTCAAGGCTCCGTACGTCGAACCGACGCCGTCGGACGACGCCGGATCGACGGATTCGGACGATAAGTAGTACTACGAGATGTAGTAAAATTGAATCGACCCGGACCCCGTCTACACAACGTCGTAGATGACTTGCTAAGGTCTGGGTCAAGCGAGAGCAATGAGAGTGCGAGTAAGTTACTCGCCGGTATTGCATGCTTGTAGGTGGCCGCACTTCCAGGGCCGCCGAGTCGACGAGAGTCGCCGACACCGACAGACGCTGGACTCGAACAGTCCGCAGCAGCTGACGAATACGCGAGTCGAGCTTGTCGACTTGTTTGATCGTCAATGTCCGATCGAACCGCAGTCAACGAAGGCTGCGGACCGACTACGGGAGAGAACGCTGAGCGTCATCAACGTGGCTGCTGGAGAAGAATTCCACGCGCCTTCCCTGAACGACTTCTTCCCGCCCGCGGTCCTGTTCGAAGGGACTCCGTTCGAACTCGACCGCCTGATGCTGGTTCGCATCCTGCTGTCCGGACTGATGATGCTCTTCTTCGTCATCGCGCTGCGCAGCCCGAAGATCATTCCCCGCGGTGTCCAGAACATCGGTGAGATCGCGCTCGACTTCGTCCGGATCAACATCGCGGAAGAGATTCTCGGCAAGGAGCAGGGCAAGCGCTTCCTGCCGGTCATCACCACCATCTTCTTCCTGGTGCTCGCCAGCAACCTCGGCAGCATCATCCCCTTCATCAACATCTCGCCGAACGCGCGAATCGGCATGCCGCTGGTGCTCGCCGCCCTCGCGTACATCGTTTTCAACTACGTCGGCATCAAGAAGTACGGCTTCTTCAAGTACGTGAAGAGCAGCATCGTGGTCCCCGGTGTTCCGCTTCCGCTGCACTTCCTGCTCGTGCCGATCGAGTTCATCTCGACGTTCGTCCTCCGGCCGTTCACGCTCATGGTTCGTCTCATGGCCAACATGCTGGCCGGCCACATCCTGCTGGTGCTGTTCTTCAGCGCCACCCAGTACTTCTTCTTCATCTCAGGTGGCTTCCAGGCCGTGTTCGGTGTGGCCTCGCTTGCCGCCGGCATTGCATTCACCTTCTTCGAACTGCTGGTGATCTTCCTGCAGGCCTACGTCTTCGCGCTGCTCACGTCGGTGTACATCGATCTGGCGCTGCACGCGGATTCGCACTAGCACCACAAATTTCACGACCCGCTACACCAAGAACTGAGCCTCCCGCCGAATCCGGCGGAGGTCAACAGAAAGGGAACGGAACACCATGAGCCTCGCCTACCTCGCTCAGGAAGCTGTCCAGGAAACCAACTCGACGGGCTTCGGGGCCATCGGCTACGGTCTCGCCGCGATCGGCCCCGGCATCGGCGTGGGCATCGTTGTCGGTAAGGCAATCGAGGGAATGGTTCGCCAGCCCGAGATGGCCGGACAGGTTCGTACCACGATGTTCCTCGGTATCGCCTTCACCGAAGCCCTCGCGCTGATCGGCCTCGTCGCCGGCTTCATTTTCTAAGACCGTCATGGCAGCCAACATCGCAGTCCTCGCGCAGGAAGAGAGTCACAACCCTCTCCTGCCCGAGACGTATGACATCGTTTGGTCGATCGTCTGCCTGGTCATCGTTGGTTTCGTCTTCTGGAAGTACGTCCTTCCGATGTTCCAGAAGGTCCTTGCCGAGCGAACCGAGCAGATCGACGGCGGCATCAAGCGGGCCGAAGAGGCCCAGGCCGAAGCGAAGGCGGCGCTCGAGCAGTACCGCGCTCAGCTCGCCGAGGCTCGCACCGAGGCTGCGCAGATCCGTGAGGACGCGCGCACCCAGGGGCAGCAGATCATCGCCGAAATGAAGGCACAGGCTCAGGAAGAAAGCGACCGCATCGTGGCCGCCGGCAACAACCAGCTGGTTGCGCAGCGTCAGCAGATCGTCACCGAACTGCGCGGCGATCTCGGCCGCACCGCCGTCGACCTCGCCGAGAAGCTCATCGGTGAGTCCCTCGCCGACGACGTGAAGCGGGCCGGCACGGTCGATCGATTCCTGAACGAGCTCGACTCCATCGGCGCAAATTCCGCAGCAGGGAAGTGAGCACCATGTACGCAGCGAGCCGTGAGGCCTTGACGCAGACCCGTGCTGCGTTGTCTTCGGCCTTGGGATCCGTCTCTGCCGGAGCAGCCACAGCGGCCGCGGCCCAGATCGGGGCCGAGCTGTTCTCGGTCGTCGAGATCCTGGACGAGCAGCGCACTCTCCGGAGTGCCCTGTCGGACAGCTCGACGCCCGGGAGCGTTCGCGAAGGTCTGGCCGAACAGGTGTTCGGCGGCAAGGTTTCAGCAGAGACCCTCGCCGTCCTGAAGGCGGCGGTGGGCCAGGACTGGTCCACCACCTCCGACCTGCGCAACTCGCTGGTGCTCCTCGGTCGGGAATCGCTGCTGAAGGCAGCTGCCGACCAGGGACAGCTCGACGCCGTCGAGGACGAGCTCTTCCGCCTCGGCCGCATCGTTGCGGGCGACCCGCAGCTCGAGCAGGCACTGTCCGACCGTTCCGTATCGGCAAAGGGCAAGCGTCAACTGCTGTCCAAGCTGCTGTACGGCAAGGTCACCGCGGTCACCGAGGCGCTGGCGACCCAGGCAGTGGGCCGGCTGAAGAACTCCGCACCCGCGGACGCCTTCGACGAACTGTCGAATCTGGCAGCAGCACAGCGGAAAGCCGTTGTCGCCAAGGTGCGCAGCGCTGCTCCGCTGTCCAGTGAGCAGTCGGATCGGCTGACCGCCACCCTCACCCGTACCTACGGGAAGCCGGTGACGGTTCACGTGGAGGTCGATCCTGAACTCCTCAGCGGCTTGGTCGTCCGGGTGGGCGACGAGGTGATCGACGGCAGCGGAGCGGGACGTCTCGCAGCGTTGCGGAAGTCCCTCAAGTAGTCCGCAACCGAACCCCATACCCCAGATCTTTTCGAAGACCAGACACCGAGAGCAGGAAAAACATGGCGGAGCTGACGATCTCCTCCGACGAGATCCGTAGCGCGATCGAGAACTACACCGCGAGCTACTCCCCGGAGGCCTCCCGCGAAGAGGTCGGCGCTGTGACCGACACCGGCGACGGCATCGCGCACGTCAGTGGCCTGCCTTCGGCGATGGCCAACGAACTGCTGGAGTTCCCCGGCGGAGTTCTGGGCGTCGCGCTCAACCTGGATGCCACCGAGATCGGTGCCGTCATCCTGGGCGATTACGAGAACATCCAGGAAGGCCAGGAAGTCAAGCGGACCGGCGACGTGCTGTCGGTACCCGTCGGAGACGCGTTCCTGGGCCGTGTCATCAACCCACTCGGCCAGCCGATCGACGGCCTGGGCGAGATCGAGAGCAACGAGACCCGCGCCCTCGAGCTGCAGGCCGCCTCGGTGCTCGAGCGTCAGCCCGTCGAGGAGCCGCTGCAGACCGGCATCAAGGCCATCGACGCGATGACCCCGATCGGCCGCGGACAGCGTCAGCTCATCATCGGCGACCGTAAGACGGGCAAGACCGCCGTCTGCATCGACGCGATCCTGAACCAGAAGGCCAACTGGGAGACCGGCGACGAGAAGCAGCAGGTGCGCTGCATCTACGTCGCGATCGGACAGAAGGGCTCCACCATCGCGGGCGTCAAGGCTGCCCTCGAGGAGCAGGGCGCGATGGAGTACACCACCATCGTCGCCGCCCCTGCCTCCGATTCCGCCGGCTTCAAGTGGCTTGCCCCGTACACCGGCTCCGCCATCGGCCAGCACTGGATGTACCAGGGCAAGCACGTCCTGGTCGTGTTCGACGACCTGACCAAGCAGGCCGAGGCGTACCGCGCCATCTCGCTGCTGCTGCGTCGCCCGCCGGGACGTGAGGCATACCCCGGTGACGTCTTCTACCTGCACTCCCGCTTGCTGGAGCGCTCGGCCAAGCTGTCCGACGCCCTGGGTGGAGGCTCGCTGACCGCGCTGCCGATCATCGAGACCAAGGCCAACGACGTCTCGGCCTACATCCCGACCAACGTCATCTCCATCACCGACGGTCAGGTGTTCCTCGAGTCGGACCTGTTCAACAAGGGTGTCCGCCCCGCCATCAACGTCGGCATCTCGGTGTCCCGTGTCGGTGGCGCCGCGCAGACCAAGGGCATGAAGAAGGTCTCCGGTTCGCTGCGTCTGGAGCTGGCTCAGTTCCGTGAGCTCGAAGCGTTCTCCGCCTTCGCCTCCGACCTGGACGCCGCCTCGAAGGCACAGCTCGAGCGTGGTGCCCGCCTGGTCGAGCTGCTCAAGCAGGATCAGTACAGCCCGATCCCCGTCGAGGACCAGATCGTGTCGATCTACCTCGCCGGTGAAGGTGTCTTCGACAGCGTGCCCGTCGGTGACGTCCGCCGCTTCGAGGCCGAGCTGCTCGACGAGCTGCACCGCAGCGCCTCCGGCGTGTACGAGAGCATCAAGGGCGGCAAGGCGCTCGACGCAGACAACGCCAAGGCGCTGCTCGAGGCCACCGAGAAGTTCAAGGAAACCTTCCTCGCGTCCGACGGAAGCCGGGTCGTGAACGAAGCCGAGGCCGAGGCTCTCGACGCCGGCGAGGTCGGCCACGAGCAGATCAACGTCAAGCGCACCACCGTCAGCAAGTGAGCGGCCAGCCCATGATGCTGCGAAACATGAAGGGAGAGTGATCGATCGATGGCAAGCATTCTCGAACTGAGGTCTCGCATCAAGTCGGTCAACTCGACCAAGAAGATCACCAAGGCTCAGGAACTGATCGCGACCTCGCGCATCACGAAGGCTCAGGCCCGTGTCGCTGCGGCGAAGCCGTACGCCGAGGAGATCACGAAGGTTCTGTCGGAGCTGGCCAGCGCGTCCGCTTCGCTGGACCACCCGTTGCTCAACGAGCGCACCGATCCCAAGCGTGCTGCGGTCCTGGTCGTCACCAGTGACCGCGGTATGTGCGGTGGATACAACTCCAACGTCCTCAAGGAGGCCGAGGAGCTGTTCCAGCTGCTGCGCAGCGAGGGCAAGGATCCGGTCATCTACGTGCTCGGATCGAAGGGGCTGGGGTACTACACGTTCCGCGGCCGCGGCTTGGGAGGTGCGTGGACCGGGTTCTCCCAGGATCCGGGCTACTCCGACGCTGCCAAGGCGAGCCGGCACCTGGTCGACCTGTTCATGGCCGGATCCGGCTCGGAGGTTCCCGCGCCGAACGGTGAGGGCACCATCGAAGGCGTCGACGAGCTGCACATCGTGTATACCCGTTTCGTGTCGATGCTGAACCAGTCCCCCGAGGTTCGCCGGATGGCTCCCCTCGAGGTGATGGTCTCCGAGGAACACGTCGAACTCGGCGAAGACATGCTGTCGAACGGTCACGGATCCAGCAACTCGGAACCGGTCGCCGGATACAACTTCGAGCCGGAACCCGACAAGTTGCTCGGTGCCTTGCTGCCGAAGTACATCAGCACCCGCATCTTCTCCTCGCTGCTGGATGCTGCGGCGTCGGAGTCGGCTGCCCGTCGTACCGCCATGAAGGCCGCGACGGACAACGCAAACGAACTGGTGAACACGTTGAGCCGTCAGGCAAACCAGGCTCGCCAGGCCCAGATCACCCAGGAAATCAGCGAGATCGTCGGCGGCGCGAATGCGCTAGCCTCGAGCGCAGGAAGTGACTAAGCAATGACCGCAGCAGTAACCGAAAACAACGGGGCAGGCTCGGATTCGTCCGTCGCCGGCCGCGTCGTGCGGGTCATCGGTCCCGTCGTGGACGTTGAATTCCCGCGTGGCGCTATTCCTGAACTGTTCAACGCCCTGCACGCCGAGATCACGCTCCCCTCGGTCGCCAAGACGCTGACCCTCGAGGTCGCACAGCACCTCGGCGACAACCTGGTGCGCACCGTCTCGATGCAGCCCACCGACGGCCTGGTCCGCGGCACCTCGGTGTCCGACACCGGCAAGCCGATCTCGGTTCCCGTCGGCGACGTCGTCAAGGGCCACGTGTTCAACGCACTGGGCGACTGCCTCGACGCTCCCGGCACGGGTCGCGACGGCGAGCAGTGGGGCATCCACCGCAAGCCACCGGCCTTCGACCAGCTCGAGGGCAAGACTGAGATCCTCGAGACCGGCATCAAGGTCATCGACCTCCTCACCCCGTACGTCAAGGGTGGAAAGATCGGTCTGTTCGGTGGTGCCGGTGTCGGCAAGACCGTTCTGATCCAGGAAATGATCACCCGTATCGCCCGCGAGTTCTCCGGAACCTCGGTGTTCGCAGGCGTCGGTGAGCGCACCCGTGAGGGCACCGACCTTCACCTCGAGATGGAAGAGATGGGCGTCCTCCAGGACACCGCCCTTGTCTTCGGCCAGATGGACGAGCCGCCGGGAACGCGTATGCGCGTCGCCCTGTCCGCGCTGACCATGGCGGAGTACTTCCGCGATGTCCAGGGCCAGGACGTTCTGCTGTTCATCGACAACATCTTCCGTTTCACCCAGGCCGGTTCCGAGGTGTCGACCCTGCTCGGTCGTATGCCTTCGGCCGTGGGTTACCAGCCGACCCTGGCTGACGAGATGGGTGAGCTGCAGGAGCGCATCACCTCGACGCGAGGCCGCTCCATCACCTCGCTGCAGGCGATCTACGTGCCCGCCGACGACTACACCGACCCGGCGCCGGCCACGACGTTCGCGCACCTCGATGCCACCACCGAGCTGTCGCGTCCGATCTCGCAGATGGGTATCTACCCCGCTGTGGATCCGCTGACCTCCACTTCCCGCATCCTGGAGCCCGGCATCGTCGGTGAAGAGCACTTCCGGGTCGCCAACGAGGTCAAGCGCATCCTGCAGAAGTACAAGGAACTGCAGGACATCATCGCCATCCTCGGTATGGACGAGCTGCAGGAAGAGGACAAGGTCCTCGTCGGCCGCGCCCGCCGTCTGCAGAAGTTCCTCGGACAGAACTTCATCGTCGCCGAGAAGTTCACCGGTCAGCCCGGTTCCGTGGTGCCGCTCCGCGACACCATCGAGGCGTTCGACCGCATCTGCAAGGGCGAGTTCGATCACCTGCCTGAGCAGGCGTTCAACAGCTGTGGTGGACTCGACGACGTCGAGGCTGCAGCCAAGAAGATCGCCGGGAAGTAGTCGACGATGGCTGAGATGACCGTGGAACTCGTCGCCGTGGAGCGACGGTTGTGGTCTGGTTTGGCGACTCTCGTCAGTGCACAGACGACCGAAGGTGAGATCGGTGTCATGCCTGGGCATGAGCCGGTTCTCGGACAGCTGGTCGAGGGCGGAGTGGTTGCGATCACGACCGCCGACGGTGAGCGTATCGTCGCTGCTGTGCACGGCGGGTTCCTGTCCGTGACCGCGAAGACAGTCACCATCCTCGCCGAGTCAGCCGACTTGGCCGAGGACATCGATGTGGAAGCGGCCAAGGCCGTGCTCGAAGAGAGCGGAGACGACCTCGAGGCGATTGCTGTCGCCAAGGGCCGGATCCGTGCCGTAGAGCGCGCCTAGGTTGCTCGAGAAAGACCGCGACGGAGCCGACGAACAGTGTCAATCGGAATGACTGTGTTGATCATTCTGGTTGTGCTGCTCGCGGCCTTCGTCGCGGTCTTTCTGTATCGGCTTGCAGTACTGCGCCGCGGTGGAACCGCGGCGATCCTCCGGGTGACGCCCGCCCCGGGGGACACCGGCTGGCGCCACGGCGTCATCCGCTACGGCGAGGGTTCTCTCGTCTTCTTCAAATTGTCGAGTTTGCGTCCCGGCCCGGATTCGCGCATCGAGCGCCAGGGCATCGAAGTCGACGGTCGTCGCAGCCCCGAGGGCTCCGAATTCGACATCATGTCCGAAGAAATCGTCATCTTGTCGGTCAAGGACCGCGGGTCTTCGTACGAGATCGCATTGGACGGGGGAGCGCTGACCGCGTTCCTGTCCTGGGTCGAATCCCGGCCGTCCGGACGATCGGTGCGCGGACGCCGACTCTGATCAGGCCTTCCCGGCTCCAGGCTTCCAGAGCACGTCGCCTTCGGGGTTCGCCAGTCTGCTCATGATGAACAGCAGATCCGACAGCCGGTTGAGATACTTCGCCGGCAGCGCGTTGGTGTTCTCGGGATTCGCGTCGACGGCGGCCCATGCGGACCGTTCGGCGCGCCGGGTCACGGTCCGCGCCACGTGCAGCAGAGCCCCCAGGGCGGTGCCGCCGGGGAGAATGAACGAGTTCAGCGGTTCCAGGCGCTCGTTCAGCTCGTCGCACCAGCCTTCGAGACGGTCGACGTACTCGGCGGTGATGCGCAGCGGCGGGTACTTGGGTTCATCCATCACCGGGGTGGACAGGTCCGCGCCGGCGTCGAACAGGTCGTTCTGGATCTGCCGCAGGATCGACCGGACCTCCTCCGGAGGGTCGCCGAGCGCGACCGCGACACCGATCGAGGCGTTGGCCTCGTCGCAGTCGGCGTACGCGATCAGACGCGGATCGTTCTTCGACACACGGGAGAAATCGCTCAATCCGGTGGTCCCGTCGTCGCCGGTCCGGGTGTAGATCTTGGTGAGGTGTACGGCCATAGCGTTACGGTACCGGCCTCCGGGTTCGGCCTCCCTGGCTCTAGGCTGTGCTCTGTGAGCGAACGCTTCCTTGTCACCGGCGGTGACCGCCTCGTAGGTGAAGTGTCTGTCGGGGGCGCGAAGAACAGCGTTCTCAAGCTGATGGCTGCAGCGCTGTTGGCTGAGGGCACTACAACCGTCACCAATTGTCCGGACATCCTGGACGTCCCCTTGATGGCCGACGTCCTGCGAGGCCTCGGGTGCGAAGTGGATCTCGACGATTCCGTCGTCCGGATCACTACACCTGCCGAGCCCAAACATCACGCCGATTTCGCGGCGGTACGCCAGTTCCGCGCGTCGGTGTGCGTGCTGGGACCATTGGTCGCGCGGTGCCGACGGGCCGTGGTGGCACTCCCCGGTGGCGACGCCATCGGTTCGAGGCCCCTCGACATGCACCAGTCGGGGCTGCGGTTGCTCGGCGCGCACAGCACGATCGAACACGGGTGCGTGGTCGCCCAGGCCGAGGATCTGCACGGCGCGAACATTCGGCTCGCCTTCCCGTCAGTGGGAGCGACCGAGAACATCTTGATGGCCGCCGTGCTCGCCAAGGGCGAGACGGTGATCGACAACGCGGCCCGTGAACCCGAGATCGTCGACCTGTGCAACATGCTGAATCAGATGGGCGCGAAGGTCCGGGGGGCCGGCACGTCGACGCTGACGATCCAGGGCGTCGCCAAACTCGAGCCGACCACGCACCGCGTCATCGGCGATCGAATCGTCGCGGCGACGTGGGGGATCGCAGCGTCGATGACCCGCGGTGACGTGCGCGTTCGCGGGGTCAATCCGAAACACCTCGGCTTGGTGCTCGACAAACTGCGCGTGGCCGGCGCCGAAGTCACCGCCGAGTCCGACGGATTCCGGGTCGTCCAGGAGGCACGGCCGACCGCGGTCAACTTCGCGACGCTGCCGTATCCGGGATTCCCCACCGACCTGCAGCCGATGGCCATCGGCCTCGCCGCGGTCGCGGAGGGAACATCGATGATCACCGAGAACGTCTTCGAGGCGCGGTTCCGCTTCGTCGAGGAGATGATCCGGTTGGGTGCCGATGCGCGGACGGACGGTCACCACGCAGTGATCCGGGGAATCGCGCAGCTGTCGAGCGCACCGGTGTGGTCGTCCGACATCCGGGCCGGCGCGGGCCTGGTGCTGGCGGGGCTCGTCGCCGACGGGGTGACCGAAGTGCACGACGTCTTCCACATCGACCGTGGTTATCCGCGCTTCGTCGAGATCCTCCAGGAACTCGGTGGTCGGATCGAGAGGGTGGACGCCGATCCCGGTTCACACCGGTGAGTCCGGCGTCACAGGCGCCGGTGTCAGCGTCCGGGCCGCGAATACGGTCCTGCTCACGGTTCTGACCAGCGGAATCCCGACGGACGAACACCGCGACCTGGCGATTTGGCAAGCAGTTT
>NZ_BCWY01000086.1 GCF_001894825.1 Rhodococcus jostii NBRC 16295
CTGTGAGCGATTGCGGCGCGAAGAAGCGCATTCATCAGGTCGCGGTGAGAACTGAATGTTGTTGCGGTGGTGGTGATGCGGCCGGGCAGTCGGTTGGTGACTTCCCAGTCGGTCCAGGTGTTGCCGTCGGAATCGGTCTGGGTGTCGGTCGTGCTCATGGTTGCCTTCTCATGGGGTTCTCAAAGCTCTACATCTGGGTGCTGCTGCTGTTCCAGCCGTCGAAGAGGATCTGGTCGAGCACGGTGGTTTCGGCGCGTCGGTCCTGCCGCTGGTCACGCTGGCGGTCGTGCTGACGTTGCTGCTGCATGTCGTTGTTTCGGTCACCGGGGATGTTGTGGGTGATTACGGCGGCGACCGGCTGAGTGGCGCTCGGCTGTGCGGGGGCCGGTGCGGTGGCGGCTGTAGCGGCGCCGACCGGAATGAGGCCGAGCGCGACGGTCACGGCGGCGACGGCAGCCAAGCGCTTCCAGGATGAGGTGCTGGTGGTGGTGTGGGTGATCCGGTGGAGCTGTGTGGTGCTCATGGTGGATGGTCCTGAATCGAGTGCCGCGGGCCCAGCGTCTGCGGCTACTCGAACGGTGTCCGGAAGGGCCGGGAACGTTACACCGGCCAACCCGGATCTATTGTGACGTGCATCACCATCGGTGGGGGCCTTCCCTGACGGGAGTGGGCGCGTGCGGGCCGGCAAGTCCAGGTCCCGTGGTGGCAGCATTGGAGCGAGTACGGCTGTAGTCGGCCGCGCTGATCCGCGTGTTCGCTGCCGGAGGGCGGGGCCGCCGCCGATGCGACCGAACCACCGTGAGATCTGGATCCGACCGAAGGAGCGTCATGAAGATGCGAACGATGCGGTCTGTCGTCGCCGACAAGTTGGGCGAACCGTCCGAGGTCCTGCGCCTGCAGACCCGCCCGCTTCCGGAGCCCGGTCCCGGCCAGGTCAGGATCCGGGTGGCAGCTGTCCCTGTCCATGCCAGCGATTTGCATACTATCCGCGGGAGATACGGATTCACCCCGGACTTCCCGACCGTGCCCGGAATCGAATCCGTCGGTGTGATCGACGAACTCGGCAGCGGCACAGACGGTCTGACCGTCGGGCAACGCGTCATCACGATCGGAGTCACGGGCACGTGGCAGGAGTATGTTGTCGCCGATGCCGGGCGGGTCTTGCCTGTTCCCGCCGGGATGAGCGATTCCACGGCCGCTCAGATTCTCGCCAATCCTCTCACCGCCGTGATCTTGACCGGTGATGAGCTCGATGTTCGACAGGGTGAATGGCTCCTGCAGACCGCGGCCGGTTCCACCGTGGGCCAGTCGGTCATCCAACTCGGGGTGCACGTCGGCTTCAAGACCCTCAACGTGGTCCGCCGTCGATCCGCTGTCGAGGACATCCTCGCGCTGGGGGGCACCGCGGTGATCTGCACGGAGGATGAAGACCTGCGCGAACGGGTGGCCGACATCGCAGGCCCGGACGGTGTGTCCAAGGCGATCGACTGTGTCAGCGGTCAGGTGGGTGCGGACGTGTCGCGTGCGCTGGCACCGCACGGTGAGCTGGTCGTCTACGGTGCGCTGTCCACGCACCGCCAATCGGATCCCGACAAACTCACCATCCCGATCTTCGCGCGTTCACTGATCTACGAAACAAAGACCGTTCGGGGGTTCTGGCTGTTCCGCTGGTTCACCGAGACCCCGAAGGATCGGATGGTTGCAGCGATCGACCGGACAGTTCGGCTCGCCGACAGCGGCGCGTTGCGCGTGCCGGAGGGCCAGCCGATCCCCCTCGAAAAGTTCAGCGAAGCCGTTGATTTGGCCGAAGCTCCCGAACACGGGGGCAAACCGCTGCTGGTGTTCGAACCGTAGGAGGCGGACATATCCGACAAACCCGAGCCGGCGGCCGAAGAGCGGGCCGTTGCCTGTGGATGCTAAATACGGTGCAGAACACCAGGACAGCCGAGGGGTTTACCGGAAGAACCGCATACTCGATTGCAAAGAATTCGTCGGTCGGGCGAAGGACTACGTGAGTGTTGCCTACCTCGACCACGCGGGCGACGCCGCCGCCTCAGTCGCGTCGAGGACCTCACCGGACTCGACCTCACCGTGGGCGCGCATCGTCTCGAACTGCACATCGGCCTGGTGCTCGCCAGGTTCCTCGGGCAGTTCCCCAACTCCTGAACCCTGGCTGACTTGCATCCGTCTCGGGACTGCGTCGGCGCCCTCCTTCCAATTCACCCGTGACGTGCGAGGCATGGCGCGTGTGCGTGGGGAACGGTGGGGTGATCGGCCGAAGCGGGCGTATGAGCCAGGTCACCCGAGGGGCAGGAGACAGCGATGGCATCCGTATTCGAGCGCGAAGAGAACGCCTACACCTTGGCCGTGCAGGCCGGGCTGTGGGGTTATCCGCTGGCTCACCGCATCGAGTCGTGGCCACCGACGTTGCAGGCGCGGGGCGCGGGACACAACTATTTCCACCGGTTCGAGCGGCTCAAGACTGCGGACGACCGATTCGTCGTCACCCCCAACAACCTGACCATCGACGCCTACGCCCTCACCGACACCAGGAACGGGCCCGTCGTATTCTCGGTGCCTCAGTTCCGCGAACCGCGCTGGTTCATCCTCCAGATCGGTGACGCGTTCGACGACGTCGTTGCCAATGTCGGTGGCATCAAGGCCGCTATGCCGGGTCCCTATCTGCTGGTCGGGCCCGATTTCGATGGCGCGGTCCCCGCCGGAATGACGGTGGTCCGGATGCGAACCAGGTGCGGATTCGCGGGTGCACGGGTCCAGGTCCGCGGTGAACACGATCTCTCCGCCGCCGTCGACGAACTCCGCGGCTTCCACGTTCTCCCGCTCCGCACCTTCTTGGAGAAGGGGCTCACCGACCCCGGCGAGAACTACGAGCCGTTCGACTTTCCACCCTTGACCGCACCCGAGGAGCTGGCCTTCTTCGACCGCCTCGGCGCCGCAATGCAATTCCTGCTCCCCATCCATCTCGACACCACCGACACCTTTGTGCAGGCGTTGGCAAGCATCGGCCTCAGCGTGGCGCACGGGTTCGACTGGAACAACCTCGACGATTCGGTTCGCGCCGGGCTGAGCCGCGCGATACCCGTCGTCGAACAGATCGCAGACGTGCGGTGGCGGTCGGTCGGGCAGACCGTCAACGGCTGGCGAGGCAACCTCGCCGGCGGGCGGTGCAGCTACGACTTCGCCCTCAACGCGGCCAACACCAAATACCAGGTCGGCACCGAACTCGCCGAAGAAGTCGTGTACCTCAACTGCCGAGTCGACGCCGACGACCACCCACTCCACGGTGGCAACGAGTATGTGCTCCACTTCGTACCGGGGGAGACGCCGCCGGTCACCGGAATGTGGAATCTCGCCATGTACGCCGACGACATGCTGTTCGTCGCCAACGACATCGACCGGTTCTCCATCGGCAGCACCACGGACGGTCTTCGGCCCAACTCCGACGGCTCGGTGACGATTCACCTGCGCCACACACGACCCGACGACCCCGCCGAAGCGGCGAACTGGCTCCCCGCGCCCGCCGGGCCGTTCAATACCACGATGCGCTTCTACGCCCCGCTCACACCGGTCCTGGACGGCAGTTACCACCTACCCCCGATTCAGAAGATCAGTCCGTAGACTGACTTTCCTGCGACGAGGAGGGCTCGAGTGCTGGTCTTCGGTGAGCCGTACGAGGCGAGTAACGGCACAGTGATCGTGACCGTGTCACGGAAGGGCTGGGGTCGTCGGCCCGAGTGTCCGATCGGCATCTACACCATCAGCACAGAAGGTACGACGTGGACGCCGGCCGTCGACACCAGCCGGCACGCTTTGATCGGGGTCTGTACGGGCTTCGTGGCGGCGTTGATCGGGACGCTCGCGGTTCTGCGGCGACCACCATGGCCGGACATGACCGAACGGGTGATGACCGTGCTCGGCGAAGCGCGGAGTGCGGAACGTCGACAACGGTAGCGCTTCAACGGCTTTCGTCACCTGTCGAGGATTTGCTCACGCAGAATGTCGGCGTGCCCGGCGTGCTGGGCGAGTTCGCGCAGAGCCTGAAGGTAGAGGACCCACACGCTGCGCTCGCCGCGACCGTCGACGACGACGTCGTCCAGCGCCAACTCTGCTGTCGGGCACCGCAGAGGATGCGATCTTCTCGATCTAACTCGTGGAAGTGTGCCCCAGTGCGGACATTCCGGCATCGAAGCTCTCCAGAGCCGCACCGACCGCTGCCGCGACGGTGACCTCGAAGATCTGATCCTCGGTCGGCCCGGCGGCGAGGAGCCGTTCGATGTCGGTGTCGGTGATCGTGTAGGAGACGTCGCGGACGGTCGCGTCGTAGGACAGCCACGGTTCGGGAAGCGGATCGCCGGCCGCGGCGGCGGTGCGCAGGGCCGGATCGGTGGTGGCGGGACGGTCCAGCACCGAGCGGCGGAGGTCGGCCACGACATCATCGCAGTGGGCGGGTTTCTCGCCGTCGGAGAGCAGGAAGCCGGGAAAGCGGTAGCCGAATCGGTGCAGCGCACGGGTGCCGCTGTGCAACTGGCCTTCTCGGAGGATGAAGCCGAACGCGTTGGCGAGACGGTTGACGATGTTCCACACCAGGTTGACGCGCAAAGCTTCCAGAAGCGCGTGTTCGGGCAGGTCGGCGACTGCGGTGGTGTCGGCACGGTCCGGTGTGCGGGTGATCGTGTCGAGGAACTCGCGGACGGCGCGCAGCGGGGGCCGCGCCGACGCGGGATCATCCGCGTCGATCTCGCCGTGGCCCGCGATGCGGGTGAGCTCGGCGTGCGTGTCGATGCAGAACGGGCAGCGGTGCACCTGCGCGGTGCACATCGCGAGGTACTCGCGTTCCGCGGCGGTCCAGTATGACTGCCCGCGCATGGCGTCGGCGGTGAGCTCCAACAGCGGACGGGTGAGGAAGCCCGGCCGGTACAGCAGGAGCTTCACGATGTCGGGGTTGTCCACACGCGACATGGTGGACGTGAGCGTGAGGAACACCTTGGTGCGTCGGTTGTGGCCGTGATCGAGAATGGACAGTCTCATCGGGGCTCCCTGTTGTCGAGTTCGAGCAGACGTCGGGCGAGGAATCGCCGGTCTGCGGGATTGCCGGCGAGTTCGTGCGCGCGCCGGTACGCGGCTGCCGCCTCGGTGGTGCGGCCGAGGCGACGAAGGAGGTCGGCTCGTGCCGCGTGCAGCAGGTGGTAGCGGTCGATGCCGTCGATCCCGTCGATCAGGGCCAGCCCTTCCTCCGGGGTGGTCGCCATGGCCGTCGCCGCGGCGTGGTTCAGCGCCACCACCGGTGACGGGTCGACCGCCAGCAATTGGGCATAGAGGCCGGCGATTCCCGGCCAGTCCGTCTGATCGGCGGAAGCCGCCTGGGCGTGCAGTGCGGCGATCGTGGCCTGCACTGTGTACGGGCCCGGGCGCCCGAGGCGTAGTGCCCGATCCAGTACGCCGACCGCTTCGGTGATCCCGGCGCGATCCCAGCGTGCGCGGTCCTGATTCTCGGGCAGCACCACATCGCCGGCGGGATCGTAGCGAGCGGCACGGCGCGAGTGTTGCAGTAGCAGCAACGCGACCAGTCCGAGCGCTTCGGGTTCGTCGGGCATCAGGGTGGCGACGAGCTTGGCCAGCCTGATCGCTTCCTCGCACAGCTCGCTCTGTTCGACCTGCTCGGGCACTGCGGTGTAGCCCTTGGTGAAGATCAGGTACACGACCGCGAGTACGCCCGAAAGCCGCTCGGACAGTTGGTGGTCGGCGGGAACTTCCAGGCTGATGCCGGCGTCGCGGATCTTGCGTTTCGCCCGCACCAAGCGCTGCGCCAGAGTCGACTCGCCGATCAGGAACATGCGGGCGATCTGCCTGGCGGTCAACCCGGCGACGGCCTGCAGGGTCAGAGCGACCCGCGCGTCCTCGGCCAGGGCGGGGTGGCAGCAGGCGAAGATCAGGCTCAGCCGTTCGTCACCAATGCGGAGCAGGCTGTCGTCGCCCATGTCTGTCATCGTCGTCACCACCCGGGACTGTTCACCGGCCTGGGCGAGCTTCTCCCGGCCGATCCGGGCCCGCCGCAGCCGGTCGATCGCGCTGTTGCGCGCTGCCGTGAGCAGCCAGGCCACCGGGTCGTTCGGTGCCGTGTCGCCCCACTTGCGCAATGCGAGTGCGCACGCGTCCTGCAGCGCATCCTCGGCGAGTTCGAAGTCGCCGAGCACGTGAATCAGGGCGGCGAGCATGCGGGCCCGGTTCTCCCGGTAGACCTGCTGCAGGACGGGCTCGACGCTCATTCGCCGTCGGCTGTGACATTCGACGGCCGGTGGTCCAGGCCCGGCACGCTGACGATGGGCCGCACCTCGATCGACCCCCGTTCGGCCAGCGGGCACAGGGCGGCCAGCTCCAACGCTTCGTCCAGGTCGCGGCAGTCGAGGACATACGCGCCGCCGAGGTGCTCGTGGGTTTCGGCGAACGGGCCGTCGGTGATCAGCGTCCGGCCGTCCCGGACGCTCACCGTGGTCGCGGTTCGTTCCGGCTGCAGCGGGTGCCCGGAAACGAAGACGCCGCGGCGCCGGCACTCGTCGGCGAACGCGTTCACCCGGGCCAGCGCCTCGGCGAAACCTGGATCGCCCGGTTCGGGCCGCTCACAGTTGTAGATCAACAGCATGTACTGCACAGGTCCTCCTCCCACCCGTTCCAACGTCGGCTGTAGAGAATGACGAACAATCCGACCTTATCTCGACACTTCGGCCGAATTGGCTGTGTGGAGACCTTCGAGCGAGGCGTCGAACGAATTGCGGAGCCCCGGGAGCGAGACGGCCGAACTGTTCGACTGCCGGTCGGCGATCGAGTCGCTCGATCGCAACTGGCGGGCTGACTGGCGGCGTGGCCGAGTGAGGAGGCGGGGCCCCGCTTCATCGTCCGGTCGGCGCACGCTGAATAGTCGACCGGCGCACCCGGTCACGGCGGTCGCACCCTTCTCGGTGCCGCCGACACCTCGCCGACGGCTACCGGCTTCGCCCGACACCGGCATCAGTGCACCTGGTTAGGATCGATAGCGACAGACTGTGAACGCGAATGTGCGGTTCACAGCGGAATCGGTTCTTCGGAGAGTCGGGTATGGCTGATGAGCAGCGGAAGACAGTCGGTGTCCTGTCACGCGCGTTCGCCATCATCGACGCGGTGGAGACGCGACCGATGATCACCAGCGAGCTTGCACGCACCGTCGGGCTGTCGAAGTCGACTACCCAGCGCCTCGTTACCGAGCTCGCGAATTACGGCTACCTGCGTCGCGACAGCGGGGGCCGGTATTGGCTCGGGTACCGGTTCACTGCGGCCGGTATGTCCGATATAGCTCTTCCAGTCCTGCGGGATCTGAGCGAGAGCACTGGCGAATCATCGCAACTGTGGGTTCGACGTGGCGACCTTCGCCTGTGTGTCGCCAGCATCGAATCATCGAACGAGCTGCGGGCCACCATGCCGGTGGGTACCGCATTTCCGCTGGCGGAAGGCTCGAGCGGACACGTGCTGGCCGGCGATTTCGACGACGACCCGGCCGCGCGACGCCGCGGCTGGTGGCAGACGCTCTCCGAGCGGGTTCCCGGACTCGGCTCGGTCAGCGCACCGGTACGAGTGGACGGCGAGATCGTAGCGTCGGTGTGCGTTTCGGGCCCGTTGCATCGCCTGGGTGACGATCCGGGCGATCGCCTCGGCCCGGCGGCCATCGACGCTGCTCAACGCATCGAGAAGTCACTCCGCGACTCCTGACTCTCCTGTGTCGCCATCGTGGCGTCAGTCGTGTTTCCACCCTTCCTCTTCCAGCGTGGCGGGCGACGTCGACCGTTGCGCTCTGTGACTCGGCACACTATGGTTGCACCAACATTCGGGTCAACGCGACCCATATAATGGGCCACCGCCATTTTGCGCACGTCGCAGAAAGGAACCGGAGCATCATGAACGACGTCACGACAGGTCCACTCGACGGCATCACCGTCCTGGAACTGGGCAACTTCATCGCGGCACCCTTCGCGACTCGACTCCTGGCCGATTTCGGCGCCGAGGTAATCAAGATCGAACGTCCCGACGGCGGTGACGAGTTGCGGGGTTGGCGCCGCAGCAAGGGCACCACGTCTATGATGTACCGCACCATCGCCCGCAACAAGCGCTCTGTGACAATCGATTTGAAGAGTTCCGAGGGTCAGCAGTTGGTCCTGGACTTGGCCGCCGAAGTCGATGTCGTGATCGAGAACTTTCGACCCGGCACCCTGGAACGCTGGAACATCGGCCCGGAACAGTTGCAGGCGGCCAACCCCGACATCGTCGTGGTCCGGATCTCCGGTTACGGGCAGAACGGCCCCTACGCGCAGCGTGCCGGATTCGGAGGCGTTGCCGAAGCGTTCGGCGGATTGCGTTATGTTACAGGCTATCCCGATCGTGAACCGGTGCGATCGGCGGCACCGCTGGGCGATACCCTCGCCGGTCTGTACGGTGCGGTCAGCGCGTTGATAATGCTTCTGGCCAAGGCCCGTAGCGGTGACCACCAGCAGCCCAAGGTCGCCGATGTCGCGCTGTACGAGTCGGTCTTCATGGCAATGGAATCGCTGACCGCCGACTACGACGCTTACGGAATGGTGCGTGAGCGTACCGCCGGCAATCTGCCCGGTGTGGTGCCCAGCGGTTCCTATCCGTGTGCAGACGGCTCGGTTCTGATCGCCGGTAACGCCAGCGGGGTGTTCATTCGGCTGATGAATTCCGTCGGCCGGCCGGACCTGGCGACTGATCCCGATCTCGTCGACGGCACCAAACGCTACCTGCGTGAAGTCGAGCTCGATGAGGCGATCGTGTCATGGACCACGACCAAATCCACCAAAGAAGTGGTTGCCGAACTGTCCGACGCCGGTATCCCGGTCAGCGAAGTCTTCGACGCCGCCCGCATCGTCTCCGACGAGCATTATCTGGCCCGCGGCATGGTCCGGTCGTTCGCAGTCGACGTCGCAGACGGTCACCCCGAAAAGGTACGATTCCCCGGTGTGGTTCCTCAGTTCGACGGCGAAGCAACAGAAGTCGGATGGTTGGGTCCCGACCTCGGTGCCGACACCGAATCCGTGTTGAGCCGGAAACTGGGTCTGACGCCCGATCGTCTGCACGCACTGCGCACCGCCGGCGTGATCTGACCGCGACCTCGTCGCGCGTCTCGTCCCCGGTTCAGCCGCACCTTTCATCCCTTGCCGAATCCGCACGGAAGAACCCGGTCACATGGTCTACACGGTCTCCATCCTTGCCCTCGTACTCATTTTCACCGTCTCCACCAAGGTGCCGATCAATATGGGCATCCTTGCCTTTGCCGGCGCGTTCCTCGTCGGCGGGTGGGTCTCGGGGATTCCGATCGACGACATAGTCGACGCGTTTCCCGGCGACATCTTCCTGATCGTTGCCGGCATCACCTTGCTGTTCGCGATCGCGAAAGCCAACGGCACTATCGACATCATCGTCGAATCGGCCCTACGGCTCGTCCACGGTCGACGATGGGCGCTCGTGTGGATGATGTTCCTGCTCTCAGGTGTGCTGATGGCGCTGGGGTCTGTGATGGCCGCAGGCATGCTCGCCCCCATCGCGATGCGGCTAGCCGGAAGCAAGAAGATCAACCCCCTGCTGATGGGCATGGCCATCAATCACGGAGCTCTGGGCTGTGCGTTCTCACCCATCACGATCTACGGCGCCTTCGTCAACGGGTTGATCAAATCAGCCGGTTACGAGGGCAACCCACTGCTTCTGTTCGTCGTTCCCTTTGCTCTGAACGCCCTGTTCTTCGCTGTCCTTTTCGTCATCTACGGACGCGATCTGCTCCACGAGCTGCCCGAAGACCGTGACGAGGTCACCGGGGCGGGCGTAAGCCCACTGCCCAGCCCCGGCGCCGCCACCCGCCCTGGCACCGCCTCCGCGACCGCCGTCCTTCCCGATGTGGACGTCATCGACCGCACCCCGCTCAATCGGGACCGGGTCGCGACGCTCATCGGAATCCTTCTCCTCGCAGCCGGTTCGGTGGCCTTCAACGTCGACGTCGGCGTCAGCTCGATCTGCATCAGCACAGTCCTGCTGCTGATGGCACCGAAGAGCATGCCCCGGATCGAAGACAAGGTGGCGTGGCCCGCGGTAGTGCTGGTCTGCGGCATGCTCACCTACATGACGGTGCTCAAGCAGAACGGCACCCTCGACTTCCTCGGCGACGCAGCGACCCACCTCGGCTCGCCGCTGGCCGCTGCCCTGATCCTGCTGTACTCAGTCGCGATCATCTCCGCGGTCGGTTCCTCGATCGGAACGTTGGGTATCGCGCTGCCGCTGGCCGCCCCCATGCTCGCCGCCGGCGAACTGGGCGCGCTGGGATTCATCATCGCGTTGGCTTTCGCGTCCACCGTCGTCGATGTCAGCCCCTTCGCCACGAACGGATCCATCGTTGTTGCGGAGGCGGAAGTCGAGGACCGCAACCGGTTCCAACGCAATGTCCTGGCCTACTGCGGGCTGGTGGTGCTCATCGCACCATTGGTGGCGTGGGCCTTGATCGTCGTTCCGACCTCGCTCTGACCCCCCGGGTCACCCCAGGAAGGTACTCGCATGCCCGTCACCATCACCGACGTCGTCCTGCGCGACGGTTTACAGGACGAAGACGTCGTCGTCGCGACCGACGACAAACTCACCATCGCCGAGGCGCTGGCCGGCGCCGGAGTCCGCCGGATCGAAGCCGTGTCCTTCGTCTCGCCCACCCGCGTCCCGCAGATGGCCGACGCTGACGCGCTCATCGCCCGGTTGCAGTCCTACCGTGCCACCACTCAGATCAGTGCATTGGCACTGAACTCCAAAGGGATTCACCGTGCGGTGGCCGCCGGGGTCGACGTCGTGCACATCGCGGCGTCGGCGAGTTCCACGCACAGCACGGCCAATGCCGGCAAGTCCTCCGCCAAGGCCTTCGAGGATCTGTCCAAGGCAGTGGCCGGCTACCCGGAGCAACGGTTCCTCGGCGGGGTTTCCACCGCGTTCGTCTGCCCGTTCGAGGGGATCATCTCACCCGCACGTCTGGTCGAGGTCGCCGAACAGTTCGCGGCCATGGGGATACGCACCCTGGGGCTGGCCGACACCCTCGGCGTCGCCACCACCGATCACGTACTGGCATCCGTCGGAGCCGTGCGTACCGCACTGCCCGACATCTCCATCGGACTGCACCTGCACAACGCTGACGGTCAAGCGCTCACCACCGCCCTGGAAGCAGCACGCCACCTCGACATCGAACACTTCGACGGCGCGGTCGGCGGGTACGGCGGGTGCCCGTTCGCACCCGGTGCACACGGAAACCTCGCCACCGAGGAACTCGTCGCGCATTTCCACAGCCACGATGTCGACACCGGTATCGATCTGGAACAGCTCATCTCGGCCGCATCGACGGTCAAACGAATTCTGGCCGAATCACCGACGCTGACGGCGTAATGCGACAGCGGTGACACGCACTCCATCACACCGGAAGCGTTCGCCGCATGCGTCGACACCCACGCCTCGCGTGTCAGAGACCGCGGCCGGGGTTGAGGAGCAGGGCCGGGTCGAGCGCCCGTTTGATACTTGCCTGTACGTCGAGTGAGATGTCGTCGAGTTGGTGGGTGAGCCATTCGCGTTTGAGTTCCCCGACCCCGTGTTCGCCGGTGATGGTGCCGCCCAGTGCGAGGGCCGCGGCGCAGATGCGGTCGGCGGTGTCCATGGCGCGGCGTCGGGCGTCGTCGCCGAGGTCGGGCAGCAGCAGCATCGGGTGCACGTTCCCGTCACCGGCATGCCCGACGGTGGCGATGCGGACGCCGGTGTCCCGGGAGATCTCCGCGATGGTCGTGAGGAGTTCGGCGAGCCGGGTGCGGGGCACACCGACGTCTTCGATGACGGTGGGGAACTGTTCCATCGTGGCCCACCCGGCGAGACGGCGCGCCTGGAGGAACATCTCGGATTCGGTGGGGTCGGCGGTCGCGACGGACAGGTCGGCGCCCGCCTCGTCGCAACACGCGGCCATCCGTTCGACCTGGCCGAGCGCGTCTGTTCCGTCGGCTTGGCCGACCAGCAGAAGGGCCGCGTCGCGGTCGAGATTCATCCGCTGGTAATCCTCGACGGCGTTGATCGTGGCGTTGTCCATCAGCTCGAGCATGCTCGGCGTGACACCGTCGGCGAAGATCGTATTCAGCGCCCGACCTCCGGACTCGAGGGTGGGAAAGGTCGCCACGAACGTCGCGGTGGCGGCCGGTGTGGGGCGAAGCCGCAATGTCGCGGAGGTGATGATGCCCAGCGCGCCTTCGGATCCGATGAACAGCTGGGTCAGGTCGAGGCCCGCGACGTTCTTGACCGTCCGGCCGCCCGTGTGCAGCACACGGCCGTCGGCGAGGACGACCTCGAGTCCGAGCACGGAGTTGCGGGTCACCCCGTACTTGACGCAGCGCATGCCCCCGGCGTTGGTGGCGAGGTTGCCGCCGATGGTCGACACCTCGAAACTGCCCGGATCGGGCGGATAGAACAACCCGGCCTCCGCGACCGCCCGGCCGACGTCGGCGTTGACGACCCCGGCTTCGACCACCACGGTGTGGTTCGCCTGGTCGAAGTCGCGGATGGCGGTCATGCGCTCCATGCTCACCACCACGCAGCCGTCGAGCGCGGTTGCGCCGCCGGACAACCCGGTTCCCGCGCCGCGCGGTACGACGACCGTGTGCGTCCGGGTCGCCCACGCCATGATCGCGGAAACGTCTGCGGTGCACCGTGGCCGAAGGACCGCGAGCGGCTTGCCTGCCGGCACCAGATCCGCGCTGTCGCGGCGGTAGCCCTCCATCAGGTCGGGGTCGGTGACGACGATGTCCGCGGGGACGACATCTTTCAGCTGGTCGATGTGGTTCATACTCGCTCCCTGGTCGGTCGTCACGACTGACCGAAGGTCGTCTGGACCTCGATCAGGGTCGGCGCCTTCGCCGCGAGGGCGGACTTGAAGGCGGTGGTGAAGTCCTCGGCCGTGTCGACGGCGGTGCCGCGCACCCCGTATCCCTCGGCGATCCGGACGAAGTCGATGCCGGGAACATCCAATCCGGGAGTCTCGCCGGTGTTCAGGATCTTCGAAAAGCCGCGCAGCGCACCGTAGGTGCCGTTCTTGAGGATCACGATGATGACCGGGATCTTGTACTGGGCAGCAGTCCACAGCGCGGTGATCCCGTAGTTCGCCGACCCGTCTCCGATGAGCCCGATCACTTGGCGGTGTGGGTCGGCCAGTTGCGCACCGACGGCCGCGGGGAGACCGAAGCCGAGCCCCCCGGACGCGGGGAAGTAGTAGCTACCCTGCTGCGAAAGATCCATCTGCGCCCAGAACTCATCTCCCGTCGAGGTCGACTCGTTGACATAGATGGCGTCGTGCGGAGCGGTGCCCCGCAGCAGGGCGAACAGGTGCGCCGGATCGAGCCCGGACCCCGCCGAGCCCACCTCGGGGAAATCGGCCGGCGGAGTGAGCGGTTCGCGGTCGCTCGGGTTGACCATGGATGCGAGAACGTCGAGGGTGTTGGCGATCGGGGCGACGTAGGCCTCCCCGAACGCGGCGCGCGTGGCCTCGCCGGGATCGTCGGTGATGTGGATCAGTCGGGCGCCGTCGGGAAGGTACTTACCCGGAACATACTGGTGGTAGCGGAAAACCGGCGCCCCGACGACGAAGATCACGTCGTGTCCGGCCAACGTCTCCGTCAGGTCCGCGACACCGGCGGGAAGGACACCGCGGAAGCTGGGGTGGCGGGTCGGGAACGGGCACCGCGACGGCGAGGGTGCGATCCACACCGGAGCCCGCAGCTTCTCGGCGAGCTGAACAGCGTGCGCGTTGGCGTGATCGGCGTCGACGGCCGGTCCGAGGACCAGGGCAGGGTTCGTCGCGCCCTCGAGCACGGCGATCAGGTCCCCGATCTGCTCACCCGACAACGCGGCAGCGCTGTGCACCTCGCGATCGAGGAGGCGGGCGGCCTCGACGGGCGCCTCGGCAGCCCAATCGTCGTAGGGCACCGACACGTAGACCGGTCCTCGGCCCGGCTGCAGGGCGGTGTGGATGGCCTGGCTCATGGTGCGTGGCACGTCTTCGGCGCAGGCCGGCTCGCTGCTCCATTTGACGAGCGGCTTCATCAGAGAGCCGGCGTCGACGTTGGAGAGCATGACCTCCTGGCCGATCGTCGACCGCACCTGCTGCCCGGCGGTGACCACGAGTGGGCTGTGCGAGTACACCGAATTGGTCAGCGCGCCCATGGCATTGCCGGACCCGGACGCGGCGTGCAGGTTGACGAACGCCGCCTCGCCCGTGACGAGGGAGTAGCCGTCGGCCATCGACAGCACGGCGCCCTCGTGCAGGCCGAGGACGTACCGGAAGTCGTCGGGCATCCCGGACAGGAACGGAAGCTCGTTCGATCCCGGATTGCCGAATACGGTGGTGAGGCCGCGGGCACGCAACAGGTCATAGGTCACTTCACTCACCGTTGCCATGGTTCTCCTTGCGATCGGCGACACGAATCGGTGTCGTGGTTTCCACGCTAGGACTACCAGCGTGATTACTCCAATGAATGTTTCTTATGACCACATCGATGTCATCGATGTCTCCTCGGTGCAACAACCTTTCGTCAGGAGAGGGTCGATTGCTTCGCGTTTTCCGCTGCCGCTGTCGGTGCGGCCGAACCGGTGGCGCGTTGGCGTGGCACCAGCAGGGCGGCGATTGCACCGATCACAGCGATCACGGTGAAGAGGTAGAAGGCGGGGGCGACGCTCGAACCGTTCGCGATCACCAAGCCGGTCAGCGTCGGGCCGGTCACGCCACCGATCCTGCCCACGGACGCCACCCACGCCGTTCCTGCCGCACGACTGGATGCGGGGAAGTAGGAGGCGGCAAAGCCGTAGATAAGCACCTGTGCGCCAATCGTTCCGGCCCCGGCGACGAACGCGAGGACGAACAGCAGCCAGGAGGAGACGTCGGTGCTCAGTACGAGAATCGCCACGGCGGCACTGGCCAGCGATGCCGCGGTGACGGCTTGCGGGCCGACGCGGTCCGACAGCCGCGAGGCGAACAGGGGCACGATGATCGCGCCGGCGTTGAGCACCAGCAGGAATGTCAGGGCCGAGTTGCTGCCGAATCCGGACGACTGCATCAACTTCGGCAGCCACGTGTTGAGGGCGTAGGTCAACAGCAGGCCGCACGCGCTGAGCAGCCCGAACAACAGGGTTGCGCGACGGAGCTCGCGGCTGAACAGTGCGCGCGGTCCGACCTTCTCCCCGACTCGCGGAGGCTCGGGACGGTCGACGCCGGCGCAGTCGGCGACGTGGTTCGCCTCGTCGACGCGGCCACGGGCGAGCAGGAAGCTCGGTGATTCGGGCAGGAATTTCAGCATGGCGGGCACGAAGACCAGCAGCGGCAGAAGCCCGATCCAGAACATCGCCCGTACCCCGAATGCATCGACCACGACGAGCCCGAGCAGGGAGGCGAGGACGCCACCACCCGGGAATCCGGCCCACACGATCGCACTGTAGGTGTGGCTCTTGCCCTTTGGCGCGAACTCGACGGCCATGGCAGCCGCGAGCGGGATGAGGGCACCGACTCCGACCCCGACGAAGAACCGTGCGATACCGAACAGGGTCGCGTCCGGCGCGATGGCGCACACGCCCATCCAGGCGGAGAACCACCCGGTCGCGGAGATCATCAGGACGCGGCGTCCGAGTCGGTCGGCGATGGCGCCCACCAGAATCGATCCGACGAGCATGCCGACGAGCGCGTAGCTTCCGATCACGCCGGCCCGCGCGGGCGTGAGATTCCAGGCGGGATCGGCGAGCATCGCGGGCAGCGTGGTTCCGTAGGCGACCATATCGTAGCCTTCGAACACGACCGCCAGCAGGCACAGCAGGAGCACGACGCGTGCGGACGTGCCCGACTTGTCGCGGTGCCCTGGAATGGGGTGATCACTCATGGTGACTTCTCTCTGGACGGAGACTGAGGGCGAGACGCCGGTCGACTGGGTGAGTGGCTCGCAATTTTCGAGCCGTCACGAACCCGAATTTCTTGGGTCGTTCGATCTCACGGAATCCGTGCGCGGTCTTCGCTGTGGTCGACGTCACGCTATCGCCGTTCGCGGGATGTATCCAATGAATGTTTGACATACCCCCATCGACGGCGTCTATTTGCTTCGTGGGCGATTACGACTTGAATCTTGTGCGGACGTTTCTGCTGCTCTACGAGACCAGGAGCGTGACGCGGACCGCCGAGTGTCTGTCGCTCACCCAGCCGTCGGTGAGCCACGCCCTCGGGCGGATGCGGAAACAGTTCAACGACAGCCTGTTCAGCCGTTCCACCAATGGACTTCAGCCCACCGAACTCGCCATCTCGATGTATCCGACGCTTCGCCAGGCGATCGAGGTCATCGACAGCACCGTCAGTGGCGTCGGGCAATTCGATTCGGCGACATCGCGTCGAACCTTCCGGTTGCACGCGACCGATCTCGGGGAGGTGAGCTTGCTACCGCCCGTCCTCGCGCGAATCGCGGAGACCGCGCCGGGCGTCGATCTGCACGTCACGCCGCTGAACTTCTCCGTGGTCGAAACCGAGCTCCGACAGGGACAGGCCGACGCCGTCATCTGCACCCCGCGGGTCACCGCCGACGATTTCGAACGGGACGTGCTCTTTCCCGACAGCTACTGCGGAATCTGCAGCGACGCACATCCACGGATCGGCCGCACACCCACGCTCGACGAGTTTCTGGGTGAGCGTCACATCGCCGTCGACGTCGCCGCCGGGCACACCGACGTCGACCGGTCGCTGTCGTTGCTCGGCCACTCACGGGATGTGGCGCTGCGGATCAGCCACTTCGCCGCGCTTCCGCAACTGCTGGAGACGACTCCGTACCTGTCGATCATCCCGGCGTCCGTGGCGGAGCAGTTCTGCCGGATGGCCGACGTGAAGATCTTCGACCTCCCTTTCGACGTGCCCGCCGTGGAGATCTCGCTGTACACGTACAAACGCGTGCTCCCCGACCCCGGCACCGAATGGTTCCGCCGAACCGTGAAGGCGGCCCTCACCGAGGCACGCACCGTGCGCTGACGTCGATGTGTCCAGAAATAGAACACGACCACCCCTTGCCGAGATGTCATGCTCGTCACAACGCGGATGCACTACTGCCGAAAACTCGGCGCGGGCATCACGTTCTGATCTTTCCCGACGACTTCCTCAGGGGACTTCTCATGGATGTGCATTACGACGCTCTGTTCATCGGCGGCGAGTGGGTCGCGCCCAGCACGAGCGCAAGGATCACGGCGATCTCGGCGAGCACGGAGCAGCCGATCGGTTCGGTGCCGGAAGCGCAGGAAGCCGACGTCGACGCCGCGGTCGCGGCCGCCCGGCGTGCGTTCGACGACCCGGCCGGGTGGGCGCACTGGGCCCCGGCCGAGCGTGCGACCGCAATGGAACGCCTCGCCGATGTGCTCGAGCGCCGCGCCGAAGACGTCGTGCAGAGGGTGAGCGCACAGAACGGCATGCCGGTCGCGGTGGCACGCCAACTCGAGGGCGCCTTCCCCGTCGTCCTGCTGCGCTACTACGCCGGCCTGGCCCGGGACACCGTCACCGAGGAGACGCGCCCCGGACTGCTCGGCGGAAACACCCTGGTCCGCCGCGAACCGCTCGGCGTGGTCGGTGCGATCGTGCCATGGAACTTCCCGCAGACCCTCGCCGCGTTCAAGTACGCGCCCGCGATGGCGGCGGGGTGCACGCTGGTGATCAAGCCCTCCCCGGAGACCGTGCTCGACGCCTTCGTCTTCGCCGAGGCCGTCGCCGAGGCGGGGATCCCGGCCGGGGTGATCAACATCGTGCCCGGTGGCCGCGAGGTCGGCGCACATCTGGTCGCGCATCCCGGTGTGGACAAGATCAGCTTCACCGGTTCCACCGCGGCCGGCCGGTCGATCGGCGAGGTCTGTGGCCGGCTGCTGCGGCCGGTCACGCTGGAACTGGGCGGCAAGTCGGCGGCCATCGTGCTCGACGACGCCGGCCTCGACCTGCAGACGGTGGCCGAGAAACTCTTCACGGCAACGCTTCTCAACAACGGGCAGACGTGCTTCCTCGGCACCCGGGTGCTCGCGCCGCGCTCGCGCTACGCCGAGATCGTCGACCTGTTCACCGATTTCGCGGGCGCACTGAAGGTCGGGGACGCCCTGGACGACGCCACCCAGATCGGTCCGATGGCCACTTCCGCGCAGCGCGAGCGCGTCGAGCAGTACATCGCCAAGGGCCGCGGTGACGGTGCCCGCGTCACCATCGGCGGCGGCAGACCCGCCGACCGGGACAAGGGGTGGTTCGTCGAACCGACGATCTTCGCGGACGTCGACAACAACCACACCATCGCCCAGGAGGAGATCTTCGGCCCGGTGCTGTCGGTGATTCCGTACTCCGGCGACGACGAGGCCGTCCGCATCGCGAACGATTCCGACTACGGACTCGGCGGAACGGTGTGGACCAACGACCCCGACCGGGGGCTGGCGCTGGCGAAGCGGGTGCAGACCGGCACCATCGGCGTCAACACGTATCTGCCCGAGCCCACCGCCCCGTTCGGTGGCGTCAAGGCCAGCGGCATCGGCCGCGAACTCGGACCCGAAGCGCTCACCAACTACCAGCAACTGAAGTCCGTCTACCTGGGGTAGAGGTGAGGTGTCGGACGTAAGCTCGGACGGGAACAGCTGTGGAAGGGAATGTCGGGACATGACCGAACTCGACAATTCGTCACGCCCGCTCATCGCGCAGTCCTGGCAGCGCGTGGCGATGAGCGGGCTGTTCCCGGGCGCGTCGGTCGACGACGCCGCGATCGAGGAAGTCGACCGGCGCAGCCGGCTCATGGTCGCCGCCGCACCGGTACTCGACGAGATGGCCGGGGAACTCGAGGGCGCCGGGTTCGCCGTCATCCTCGCCGACCGCAACGCCCGCCTCGTCGACCTCCGTTACGGCGAACGAGACCTGCAACCGAAACTCGAGCAGGTCGGCACGGTGGAAGGCCGCCGATTCCTCGAAGAGACCACCGGCACGAACTCGATCGCGACCGCGTTCGAACTCCGCCGCGGACTCGCCGTGCGCGGCGAGGAACACTACATCGAGGCGCTGAAGAAGTTCAGCTGCTATGGCCAGCCCGTCGTCAACCCGGTCACGCGCCGGATCGAGGGCGTCCTCGACATCACGTGTCTCAGCGAGGACGACAGTCCGTTGTTGGCGCCGTTCGTGATTCGGTCGGCCCGCCAGATCGGGGAGCGGCTCCTCGAGGAGTCGCGACAGGCCGAGCTCCGGATCTTCCACAGCTTCCAGGACGCGACGGTGCGGGCCCGGACGAGCCCGGTGATCGCCATCGGCGACGACATCCTGCTCGCGAACACGGCCGCCGTGCAGATCCTCGAACCGGCGGACCATGCGCTGCTGCGTGCGCTGGCAGTCGAGGCGCCGTTGGACCGGGAGATCACGCACGACGTGCAGCTGTCGGCGGGACGACTCCTCACGGCGTCGGTGCTCCGGATCCCCGGCAGCGGCGCCGCCTTGTTCACGTTCGGCACCGGGCCGGCCTCCCGATCGACGACGCTGTCGCCCGGGCCCGCTGCGCCGATCGGGTCGGTGCTGATCACCGGTGAACCCGGCACCGGTCGCACGACGGCGGCCCGCGCAGCCGTCGACGGGGCGGGAACCTGGTTCGACGCGACCCAGGTTGCCGAGTTGGGGAGTCAGGCGTGGACCGAGCAGGTGCGGAGCCGGCTCGCCGAGCCGGGCTGTGTCGTCCTCGAAGCGGTGGATCTGCTTCCCACGTCGCTGGCCCGGCGCACGGCCGAGGACCTGCGCTCGGCGCGCGCCCGGGTCGTCATGACCAGTGCGCCGGTCGACGATCTGCCGCCCGAGCATGCGGCCCTCGTCTCCCACTGCACCGAGCGGATCGAACTCGCGCCGCTGCGGCATCGTCGTCCCGAGATTCCCGCCCTGGTCAACAAGGTGCTCGAGGAGCTCGGCGGGTCGGCACAGGTGCGTTTCACGCCGGCCGCGCTGGAAGCCCTGGCCGGACAGCAGTGGGCCGGAAACCTCCGCGAACTGCACACCGCCGTCAAGGCTGCCAGCGGCACCCGCAGCGCAGGGGACATCACCGTCGGTGACCTCCCCGCGCAGTGGCGCGGCCGGATGACCCGGCACCTGACCCCGCTGGAACAGGCCGAGCGCGACGCCGTCGTCAAGACACTCCGGGACGTCGGCGGAAACAAGAAGGCGGCCGCACTCCAGCTGGGGATCAGCCGCACCACGCTCTACCGCGTCATCCGGTCCTACGGAATCGACACGTCGACAGGCTCGGGCTGAAGGACAAAACCTCAGCGGTGAAGCACGTCGCTCGGGTCAGGTCCGCAATGGACCTGGTCTGTCCGAGTTCGTTTGTTCACACGTGCCGCGAGATCACACAGCGACCATCGCGATCAGCGACACGATCAGCAGCACGATGTACGCGATCGCGTGGGTGCGATCCGGTACGCGCCGGACGAATCGCCGAGCGATGGTGATGGTCGGAAGCGATGCGGCGAGCAGGACGCCGGCGGCGACCACGTCGACGTAGCCGATTGTGCCGGAGGTGCTTCCGTGGTGGGGTAGGGCGTATACCAGGGTTCCGACCACCGCGATGGGAATGCTGAGTGGATTGGCCATGGCAGTGGCCGCCGCCATCGTCAACCCCCTGCGTCGCAGCAGCGGGACCGTCATGACGCTGCCGCCTACCCCGAGAAAGCTGGCGACCGCTCCGATTCCGATACCGCCGCCACTGGCCACCCACTTCCCGAGTGGGCGTGGTTCGGTGGATCGCCCGAGGAACCCCTTGCGGACCAGGCTGTCGACGATCGTGACTATCAGATACGCAACGAACAGAAGGTGCACAAGCGATTCGGATGCCAGAGTCGCTGCCCACGCACCGACAGCGGCACCGATCGCGACGAAACCGGCGAGAGGCCAGACGTATTCGCGCCTGATGAGGCCCGAACCGCGACTGGTGAGCGTCGCGACCGACGCGTTGACGACCATCACCGCGGTCGACGTGGCCACGGCGACATGCATCGCATCCGGTCGGTCGGCAGCGATCCCGTAGATCACGGGTACGACCACGAAGCCGCCGCCGAAGCCGAAGAAAACGGTGGTGACGCCGATGAGGACACCGAAGAGGACCAGGGCCGGGATCGCATGTATCACTGGTTTCACGCTAACGGCCACGGGCGTGGCGCGCATTCGCACACACGCCAATAGTCTTTGTGATTCGGACACGCTTGGGTACCGTCGTAGGGTGAGGAATTGCACGCTGGAGGACTACGACGGACTGGGCCGCGACGTTCTCGCGATCGGTACGGACTATTCCTACGGGCACGTTCTTGCGCCGCACCGCCATCGTCGAGCCCAGTTTCTCTACGGCGTCGGCGGAGTGATGGACGTGACTACCGCGCACGGGTCGTGGATCGTGCCCTCGGATCGTGCGGTCCTGATTCCAGCGGAGACCGAGCATGCGGTCACCATGCGCGGAGTGTCCACGCGGAGCCTGTACCTGGAACCGTCTGCCGTGCCGTGGTTTCCGTCGACATGCACCGTCGTTCAGGTACCACCTTTGCTACGTGAGTTGCTCGTCGAAGCCGACGAAGTCCCGATCGAGTACGCCGTTCACGGGCGAGATGCAGCGTTAATGGCGCTAATACTCCACGAGGTGGCGCGATGTGTCGCGTTGCCGCTGGATCTTCCGCTCCCCGTGCACCGGGCGTTGCGGGAGCAGTGCCAACTGTTCCTTCGCGAACCCGACGTCCGCACGTCGCCGCGCTGGTGGGCCGACGCGCTGCACGTCAGCGAGCGGACGATCAATCGGATGTTCCGGCAGGAAACGTCGATGAGTGTGACCGAGTGGCAACGCCGGGCCTGCGTGCTGTCGTCTCTTCGGTCCCTGGCCTCCGGCGACGCGGTGTCCACAGTTGCCGCCGACTTCGGATACGCGAGTCCGGCCGCCTTCTCCACCATGTTCCACCGCATCCTCGGCTCGCCGCCCAGCGCGTTCAGGCTGAGTCCTCAGGCGTAACCCGGCGAAGCGGCCGCACGGTGGCGGGGGTATCGCGGACCCGGACCTTGCGCGAGCGGAACTCGCCGGCATCGGACGCAACACCGGGCAGGGCGACTTCGATTATGCGCCGATGAAGGTGGGCGTTCGTTTTTCGCGGAACGCGGCGATCGCTTCGGCGGAGTCCTGGGTGGACTGTACGACGGCTTGTTCGGCGGCGACCATTGACAGCGAGGTCATGAAGTCGACGCGTTCGCCGTTGCGGACGAGGCGCTTGATTGCGCGGATCGCGACGGGCGGGCCGTCGGCAAGGCGCCGGCACAGGTCGCCGACGGCGAGGGGCAGTTCCTCCGGGGTGTGCACGGAGAGCACGATTCCCAGGTCGAGGGCTTCCGGGGCTTCGACGAACCGTCCGGTCCACAGCAGTTCGAGGGCGCGGGCCTGGCCGACGATGCGGGGGAGCAGATGGGCGCCGCCGTCGCCGGGGATGAGGCCGACGCGGACGTACGCTTCGGAGAATCTTGCCCGGGTCGAGGCGAGTCGGATGTCGCATGCGAGTGCCATGTCCATGCCGGCGCCGACGGCGACTCCGTCGACGGCGGCGACGAGCGGCTTGTCGAGTTCCGTTGCGGCGGCGGCGACGCGGTGCACGCGGTTCTGCAGGACTTCCTGGCGACCGAGGGTGGACGTGATCTCGGCGAAGTCGTCGAGATCGACACCGGCGCAGAACGATCCGTCTGCACCGGTGACGAGTACGACGCGCACCTCGGGGTCGAGGCGGGCCGAGCGGAGGGCCTCGGCCCATGCGTCGAGCATGTCGAGGGTGAAGGCATTCTTGCGGTGCGGGCGGTTGAGCAGGATGGTGCCGATGCCGTCTTTGACGGTGTATTCGAGGTCAGCCATGTCAGATTCCTTGTCTATATGCGAGCGTCGAGGTTGTCGGCCCCGGCCCGGTTGGGATACGTGGTTTCGGTTTTGCCGACCAGGTCCACGTCGCGCGTTTCCCGCATGAACAGGTAGGTGAGCAGGGAGATGGCGGCGCACACCGAGACGTAGACGAAGAAGTAATTCTCGTGGCCGGCGTCGCGCAGGGCGAGGGCGATGTAGGAGGCGGTTCCGCCGAAGACGGCTTGGGCGATGTTGTAGGGGATTGCGACGCCGACGGTGCGCACTTCGGTGGGGAACAGCTCGGCCTTGACGACGGCGTTGACGGAGGAGTACCCGGCGACGAAGGTCAGGCCGATCAGGGTGTAGATCAGGCACCACAGCCAGGTCGGCGAGTGCTGCATGCCCTGCAGGATCGGGTAGGTGAACACGGTGGTGCCGAGTCCGAAGAAGATCAGGACCGGGCGGCGGCCGATCTTGTCGGAGATGTAGCCGCCGAGCGGCAGCAGGAACAGGAAGACCACCAGCGCAATGAAGTTCACGCGTGCAGCATCTTCCTTGGACAGCCCGACGCTGTTGACCAGATAGCTGGTCAGGTACGTGGTGTAGGTGTAGTAGGCGACCGAACCGCCGAGGGTGAGTGTGAGGACGAGGAACGCGGCCTTGCGGTGCCTCCACACCTCGGCAAGGGTGCCGCGCTGCGCGCCTTTGCTGCTGTGTTCGAGCGCCGAGTACGCCTCGGTCTCGTGCATGCCTCGTCGGAGGTAGAACACGGCGACGGCAGCGACGGTGCCGACGACGAAGGGGATGCGCCAGCCCCACGAGGTCAGTTGCTGCTCACTGAGGAGGAATTGCAGGATGATGAGCAGCAGGACGCCGGCGATCTGGCCGAGTGTGACGGAGATGTACTGGAAGCTCCCCCCGAGACCACGCCAGTCCTTCTTCGACACCTCGGTGAGGTACGCCGCGGAGGTGGCGTATTCACCGCCGACCGACAGGCCCTGCAGGATGCGGGCGATGACGAGCATGCCGGCGCCGACGTAGCCGGCGGTCTCGTAGTTCGGAGCGATGGCGATGAGCAGGGCGCTGAACGACATCAGTGACACTGTGATGGTCAGGCCGGCCTTACGTCCCTTGCGATCGGAGAGCCGGCCGAGTAGCCATCCGCCCACCGGCCGGGCGAGGAACCCGACGGCGAAGATGGCCGCGGTGTTGAGCAGTTGGGCTGTGGTGTCGGCCTTGGGGAAGAACTGGCCGGCGAAGTAGATCGCGAAGGTGGTGTAGACGAACCAGTCGAACCACTCGATCATGTTGCCGATCGACCCGGCGAAGATCGATTTGATGTAGAAGCTGCGGGGCTTGCGTTCGCCGGTGTCGGCGGGGCCGGTTGACGGTGCGGACGTCATGGCGGGCTCCTCAGGAGGTTATCGCTTCCGTCAGCCCATCCGGGGTGGGTGGTCTGACATGGAAGTGGCTGGGTGTCAGTCGTTTCGGTCGTTTCATGCCGTGATGAGCGCCCACAGCTCCTCGCGGCCCGCGGCGACCGCGGCGGTGGTGAGCTTGTCGTCCCAGCTGTGGACTGATCCGAATTCCGAGCGCCAGGCGAGGGCGGGTTGGGTGAATTCGTGCAGTTGGTGTTCGCGGGTGGTGCCGATCGCGCCGTGTACCTGGTGGGCGTTGCGGACTACCACCGAGGCGGCGTGACCGGCGCAGGAGCGGGCGACTGCGACGAGGAAGTCGAGTTTCGTGCCGGACCAGTCGGTGCGCACGGCCTCGGTGAGGGCGGCTTCGGTCGCGGCGCGGGCGAGCGCGGCCTCGGCGGCGATGTCGGCGACCAGGTTCTGCACGGCCTGGAATCGGGCGAGGGGGCGGCCGAACTGCACGCGCTCGGTCGTGTGGGTGATCGACAGATCGAGAATTCGATCGAGTGCGGCGCAGACCTGGAGGCCCCGGATCAGGGCGCCGCGCAACAGCAGTTGGTTGATTACGGCGTCCGGTACCGGGGTTCCCGACAAGACGGTGGTGTCGGTGGTGACGGTGTCGCGCGGTTCGCCGGCGGCATTCGTGGCGGTTGTGATGATCAGGGACGACACGTCGACATCGGCGATGCGGTAGGTGTCGGCATCACGCCATGCGGTGACGACCTTGTCGGCCCGGGCGGCCCACGGTACGCCGACGGCGGTGCCGTTGTGGTCGAGCAGGCATACCGTGCGGCGGGCGGTGTCGGTGGGCAGTCCGGCAGTGTCGAGAAGCCAGCCCGCGAGCAGATCGTGTTCGGCGAGTGGGATGCGGACGCCGTGCCAGGCGGCAGCGTGGATCAGTTCGGCTGCCTCGAACCAACCGGCGCCGCTGCCGCCGGACTCTTCGGGGCCGGTGA
This sequence comes from Rhodococcus jostii NBRC 16295, assembly GCF_001894825.1. Lineage (GTDB taxonomy): Bacteria > Actinomycetota > Actinomycetes > Mycobacteriales > Mycobacteriaceae > Rhodococcus_F > Rhodococcus_F jostii. The sequence continues at coordinate 25,357 of NZ_BCWY01000086.1, forward strand.
GCCGGACGAGTCCGAGCTCGTCGAGCTGGTTCCACAGACTCGCCTCGCCGGACGTGACGTCGCCGTCCGCCTCGTTCTGCTCCCGGTGGCTCGCGAAGACCGCGGACATCATGTCCACGAGGTCCCGGTCGACGGTGGTCGGTGCATTCATCAGCGAATCCCCAATCCTCGCGCGATCACGCCGCGCAGAACTTCGTTGGTGCCGCCGCGAAGGGTGAATCCGGGGCGTTGGGCGACAGCGTCGTCGAGCATCGAGCGGTACTCGGCGCGGTTCGGTGCGCCGTCGCCCGTGAGCAGATCCGCGAGATCGGCGACATCGCCTTCGGTGGAGGTACCCAGGACCTTGACCACGGCGGCGGGGGTATCGGCCGGTTCGTGGCGTCCGAGTGCGCCGGCTACGGCGGTGGACATCTGGTGCAGGCCCGCGATGCGGGCGACGTACCGGCCGAGATCGGTGTGCCGCGGCAACGAGTCCTCGCGCATCTGCTCGGCCGTCTCGGCGAGCAGGGAGAACGTGGACAGGAAGCGCTCCGGTCCGCTGCGTTCGAAACTCAGTTCCGAGGTGACCTGCCGCCATCCGTGACCGATGGTGCCGAAGACCATGTCGTCGCCGACGAAGACGTCGTAGAGGAGGACCTCGTTGAAGTGGTGTCGCCCGTTCATCGACCGGATCGGACGGATGTCGACGCCGGGCGCGCGCAGGTCGACGATGAACTGACTCAGCCCGTCGTGGCGGTGCGCGGGATCGAGAGGACTGGTACGGGCCAGGCAGATGAACGCATCGGCCTTGTGGGCGCCGGAGGTCCAGACCTTGGTGCCGGTGACGGACCAGCCGCCCTTGACGCGGGTGGCTTTGGTACGCACACTCGCCAGGTCCGAGCCGGAGTCGGGTTCACTCATGCCGATGCCGAAGAAGCACTCGCCGGCGGCGATGGCCGGCAGGTACGTGCGTTTCTGGAGTTCGGTGCCGAATGTGAGTAGTGAGGGCACGATCTGCCGGTCAGCGATCCAGTGCGCGGCGACGGGGGCGCCGGCGGCCAGGAGTTCCTCGGTGACGACGAAGCGTTCGAGGTGGCTGCGTCCGTGGCCGCCGTACTCGACGGGCACGGTCATGCCGAGCCAACCGCGGGCTGCCAGGGCTCGGGAGAAGTCTTCGTCCCACCCGGTGAGCCAGCTGTCGACCTGGCGGCCGATCTTGCCGTCGGCGCGCTGGGTGGCGAGGAATTCACGGACCTCCGCGCGCAATGCATCCATTGCATGCGGATCGTCGGCGACCGGAGGGACCAGTCGAAGGGACGTCATGGTGTGTTCTTTCCGTTCAGGCCGATGCGGGCTCGGCCGAGGTGGTCTTGACGATGCCGGCGTCGGCTAATGCGTGGATGTGCTCCTCGGGGTACCCGAGTTCGGTCAGCACGGCGGTGGTGTCTGCACCGAGCAGCGGCGCGTGACGTGTCAACGAGATCGGAGTACGGGACATCGTGAACGGAGTTCGGGTGGCGTAGTACTCCCCCTCGGTGGGGTGTTCGTGCTTGGTGATCAGTTCCTGGTCGCGGACATAGGGATCGTCGTGTGCGTTCGCGAGGTCGAGCAGATCCGAGGCCGGAATGCCGTGCGCCTCGCACAGGGTGAGCCAGTCGGTGGTGGTGCGTTCGGGTGCGACTTCGCGGATGGCCGAGAGCAATTCGCCCATGTGTCGGTGGCGGTCGTCGACCGTCGCGTATCGGGGATTGTTCACCATGTCGGCGCGGCCGGCGGCCGTGAAGAAGTCGTTCCAGTTCTCCGACGAATACGGCATGATGCAGATCCAGCCGTCGGAGGTCTGGTGCGGTACGCGTTCCGGAGTGAGTACGCGTGCCCAGCCGAAGTCGCCTTCCGCCGGAGCGAAGGTGTGTCCGCCGAAATGTTCGACGAGGTTGAAGGCGATCATCGAGTCCACCATCGGCACGTCGACCGCCTGGCCGAGACCGGTCACCTTCTTCTCCACGGCGGCGGCGAGCACGGCGATGACGATGTAGAGGCCGACGACCTTGTCGGCGATGACGTACGGCGCGTACCGCGGTGCACCGTCGATCAGTTCGGAGAGCTTGGCAGCCCCGGAGGCGGCTTGGACGATGTCGTCGTAGGCCGGGTAGTCGCGGTACGCGGTCTCGGAACCGTATGCCTGTGCGGTGCAGAGGATCAGACCCGGGTTGATCTGTGCCAGACGTTCGTAGGTGACGCCGAGGTTCTCACGTGACCGCGGCCGCAGGTTGGTGACGAGGACATCCGCATCCCGGATCAGGTCGTCGAGAACCTGCCGACCGTCTTCGGACGCGAGATCGAGGGCGATGCTGCGCTTGTTGCGCTGCAGGTTCAACGTCAGAGCGCTCATCCCCTCGTGACGCCGAGCGCCGATGTCACGGCTCATGTCGCCATCGAGGTTTTCCACCTTGATCACGTCCGCTCCGAGATCGGCCAGGGTCGCGGTGGCAAACGGCCCCATGATCACGGTCGTCAGGTCGATGATCCGAAGACCGGTCAGGGCACCCCGTGTGAGTTGCATGAAAACCTCTTTTCGCTGTGACGGGCGGCACTGCGAGAACTATGACAGCTCAATCCCGCCTTACGCAATAGAGGATTTGTTTACGTATATATGTAAGCGGTACACTCGGTGCAGTTCGCCAACCAGGGTGAACGTCAGACGCGAGGAGGGTTGGCCATGGGGCAACCGGACGATGCCGCAGGAGCGCGGGCTCGCGCCCGCCATCGCACCGTGGACCGCATCGCGTCGATCCTCGAATGTGCGGCCCGATCCCGTGACGGCGTCACCCTCAGCGCGATCGCGAAAGAACTCGCAGCGCCGGTCAGTTCGATTCAGTCGCTCGTCAACGGACTGGTTTCGGCGGGATACCTGGACGAACATGATCGCCGCTATTCGCTCGGCAGCGCGCCCTATCTGCTCAACCGCCTGGCCGGCCGGCAGCCGGTCGCGGCAGTGACACACACCGACCTCGAACAGATCCACCACCGGACCGGACTGACGACGGTTCTTTCGATTGCCGTCGGACCGAACATCTTCTACGTGGACTACTGTTCGTCCGATCCTCGCTTCGCCTATCTCGCCGAGAACTATGTCCGACGATCCCTCATCCGCACCTCCGGCGGGTGGATACTGCTCGCTGGCATGGAGAAGCGGGACCTCTGGGCCTATATCCGCAATCTCCCCGAAGACGAGCAACCGCTCGCCGACAGATTTTTCGCGGCCCTGCCCGAGATAGAGCAGACCGGAATCTGTGCTTCCCCCAACGCATCCGAGCAAGGCGATGGAGTATCGATCGCTGTCCGGGAGAACGGCAGGATCGTTGCTACCGTCGGTGTCATCGCCCCACACGCCGTGATCACGCAGGACCGGGACCGCCTTGTCGACATCCTGAAACAGGGCGCCCAGGGATGGTCCGAACGCGACATCGAGCGGTGAACAGCCACGTCGCCACCCGGTCTGTTTCGTCTATCGGACCGCGTTCGGCACTGCGCCCGCACCGGGGATCGGGCCGCGTCCCGCGGCGGACCCCCGCGGCACCGTGAAGGTGGCGGCGACGCAGAGGATCGCGATCGCGAAGCAGGCGATCGTGTACCAGAGGTTCCCGATGGGATCGCCGTTGCTCGTGACACCGTCGACGGCACCGAAGAAGTCGGGCAGCGCGGTCACCCACAGCACGCCCATCGCAACGAGGTACACCACGCTGTAGACGCGGACGAAGTCGTTCGAGTACGCGGGAACGTCGGACGTCCCCCGGCGCAGCCGCGACCACTGCCGGATCAGGATCGGGATGGCGACGAGCACGACGATCAGCAGTTCCGCCGCGTAGACGATGCCCCGGACGGTGGTACTACCCATTCCGAGGACCGTCGCCGGGATCGGGAGGATGAACGTGCCCGCCGACGCCAGGAGACCGATCACGATTGTGCGCCACACCAGTTCGGGCCCGGTGAAGTCCCGGCCCCGGTCGGCATAGCGTCCCACGAAGAACTGGACGCACAGGGCCAGCGACATCGGCCACAGGGCCGCGAACACCACCACGCTCGGCAGCGGGACCGAGTCGAACATGGGCTGGTTGATCGGGTTGGTGGTCGACCATTCCCACCACCTCAGTTGCGGTCCGAGTTGGTCGAAGATTTCGTAGAACGCGTGGTGCACGAAGCCGACGCAGACCGCGCCGACGAGCACACCGTACTTCCGGAAGACGCCGAGCATCCGGACGAGTTCGAAAGCCAGCGTGGCCATCAGCGGATAGATCGCGATGATGTACAGCGGCAGCCGGCCCCACAGGAAGTCGACCGTGAACACGTTGTGCGCGAACATCGTATCCACGTGCTCTTCGATCCCGAAGGCGGCCGGAAAATACAGTGGCGGTTCGATGACGAACAGGTATGCGGTGGCACCGAACCAGAGAACCAGATTGGTCGGATCGCCGTTGCGGCGCCAGCGCAGGATCGCGAACGCGAGCGCGAGTACCGACCCGAGGACGATCGTGAGCTCGAGAACCGGCAGCGTCCAGTTCTCCAGAGCCAACGGATTACGGACCTCGACGAGTCCGCCGGCCTCCGCGCACGAGAATCCGAGCGCCGTCGAGAGCTGATCGAAGGTGGGGGAGCAGAGATCGGTCATCAGTTGACCACCGCCGGAACGGATTCGCTCCGGGGTTCACGCGACTCGGCGGTGTACCAGCGGGTGCAGTCGTAGCCGGCGTCGTAACGGGCGAACCACTCGGCGGCGAGCGCGGGCAGCTTCTCGTGGGTGGGATCGTGCTTCGGCATCTGACTACGGACGATGCCGGCGAGGGCGGTGAGTTGCGCTCCGCGCGGGAGGTCGTCGAACGCGCGCGGCATTATGCCCTTGCTCAGGTACGGCGCAAACGACATCAGCAGCTTCTGCTTGACGCGGTGCGTGGCGAACATCGACATCGCGTCGACCTTCCGCTCCCTGAGCGGGACGTGCTGGTTGAAGCCGGCGGAGGCGATCCTCATCACCTTCATCACGTGCGCGAAGATCGACGGGGCCATCCGCATCCGGTACAGCTCATCTCCGACAAGGGAATTGAAGATCACCAGGGCTGAACTCCGGTGTTCGACCTCCTCGACGAAGTGCCAGATGAACAGGGACGCAACCCGGTCGTCTCCCGGCCGGAAGAGGGTCGCCTCGTTGTCGAGCATCAGCTTGAACACCGGTGTGAAGGTCGCCTCGAGGTCTGCGGTGTAGGCGAGCCGATAATTCAGGCTGGTCGCCTCGGTGAGGAGGTCGAACTCGCCGATCACCGCGTCGAGGGTGTTCTGGAGTCCCGGGTACCGCCTTATCAGAGCTTTGACGTGCTGGCGGTGTGCGGTCGAGTGGTGCCCCTCCTGGCGCATGAACGCCACGGCCTCCTCCGCGACCTCGGGGTCGGTCATCAGTGGCTTGGCCTGCATGATCGCCTTGACGATCATCTTCTCGAAGCCGACGGCCAGGAACGAGATCGCGTTGGACATGCTCGACCAGGCCGGGTTGTCGGGATTCCAGAGGAACGGGACGTCCTGTTCCTCGAACGCGAAATCCATCTTTCTGGGGTGCAGGTCGGTCATGTGCGGTTCCTCGTCTCGTGCGGCATGAGTGGCTGCAGCCTCGGGGCAGGGAGAAGCCCCGACAATCGACACCATACACATAGGGTCATGTTTGTATGATTAAGTTCGGGAGATTCCCGGAGAGCGTCTGCGAAACCGTTCTCCGGGCGCAAAATGTGCTCGCGGTAACCTCGGAGTCCGGGTCGGGCAGTGCGCCGACTGTTCGGACCGACGGCGCATTGCGAGAGGTAGGGGCAGGCAGTGGCAGGCAGGCGTGGGTGGGGTGGCAGTCCGCCTGGAAGCGACGACGAAGCGTCCCGGCGGATCGTTGCCGCCGCGGTCGAGCTCATCGGCCGGAAAGGGACGGCGATCAGCATCGCCGACGTCGCGGATTCCCTCGGTGTCATCCGTCAGACGGTGTACCGCTATTTCCCCAGCACCGACTCCCTGCTCCACGCCGCAGCCATCGCCGCTGTCGACGGATTCCTCGACCGCCTGACGCACCACGTCGCAGGCATCGAGGATCCGGCAGATGCCGTCGTCGAGGCCGTGATCTACACGCTCGACGAAGCGCCCCGCATTCCGCAGCTCGGCATCATGCTCTCCGGGTCGCATTCCCATGCCGAGGGAATCACGTCCGACGAAGCCCTCACCTTCGGCATGATGATGATCAAACGCTTCGACGTCGACTGGGAGCGACACGGCTACGGCGAGGCCGCCCTCCGCGATCTCGTCGAATACCAGCTGCGGACGATGCAGTCGTTCTTCATCTCACCCGGAAGCCCGCCGCGAAGCCAGGACGAACTACGTGCCTACCTGCGACGGTGGGTGGGAGCCGCTGTCGCCGCCCCGGGCGGTCCGGCCTAGAGGCGCGCTGGGTGACGAGGCTGCGGCGGAGAAAGAATGGGTCGGCGGCAGGCGCTCAGCGGGTCGCCGACCGCGCCGTCACGGAGAATCTCGAGACCGAGCCGGCGGGGTGTGTTCGCCGCGGCCGGCGATAAGAGCGGTGCAGGCCAGGGCGGCAGCGACGAGTCCCAACCCTGTGCGTATCCAGTTCCAGCGGTACCAGGCGGCGAGCGCAGCGGGCACGGCGTCCGGAGGGAAGGTGGGGTCGAGGAGTGCGAGATTCGCGCGCAGGAAGTACAGCGGGACGAGGACGAGGGTGGCGACCATCGCCGAGGTGGCCAGTGCCCACGCGAGGCGACCGGGGCGCGAATTTCTGACGGCCGAATACGTCGCGACCCCGAGCAGCAGGACCGATGCGATCTCGAACGGGAACACCGTGGCCCCGGTGACCGGACCGGCGACAGGGAAACGCGCGAGAAAGTCCGTCGGATCCATTGCCCGCCAACCCGGGACGATCACCGTCTGGGTGAGCAGGGCGGCGCCGGCGAACGCCGAGGTAGTGGCGACCGCAATGGTCTCGATGGTCCGTCCAGGCATCGCCACTGATCCCTCGGCGGCGCCCCTGCGGCAACAGGGGCCTAGTGGTTGCGGAGCTCGTCGATGAGCTCCTTCTTGTTCAGCTTCGAATAGCCGTGCAAATCCAGCTCTTTGGCCCGCTTCTTCAGTTCGTCGACTGTCCAGTCCTCGTATGAAGACGACTTCCCGCCCGACTTTCCGACGTTCGAGCGGCCGCGGTTGGCTGCGGCGTTGGAGATTCGTGCCGCCTTATCCTTGGAATCGCCCTTCTCACGCAGTTCCTCGTACATTTCTTCGTCTTTGAGTTGGGGCTGCGAAGTTTTGTTCGGCATCTGGTACTTCTCCCATCTACAGTGACGGTGCTGCGCCCCCGGGCGGTCTACTTGTCCTGCTCAGCGCGCTCGCGTTGTTCGTGGATGCCGGCTTCACCGCGGGCCTTCTCCGCCGCCGCTTCCTTTTCCGCTGCCTCCCGCTGGGCCTCCGCCTTGTCCTGCTGCGCCTTGCCTTCTCGGGTCAGATCGTCCTGGCCGGTAACGGCACCGACCGCCTCCTTGGCTTTGCCCTTCACGTCTTCGACGACACCCTTGACGCCTTCGGCCGGACCTGACTTGTCGTCAACCACTGGTTCTTCCCCTCGTCGGTGGGTACGTGCCAGCAACTGCACCGGGCACGTTCGTTTTCCACTTCTTCGCCTACCCGTGCACTCGGCGCTTCAAACGGCTGGTCAGCCGGCCAGCCAGAGGTGTCGCCGCGCGACGCCCTTCATCCGCTCGACCAGGTCGGGGCGCAGGGGCGTGGGCGGGGAGTCTTCGATCTGCGATGGCTGAGCGGTGTCAGCATCCCTGTTCCCGAGGTCGTTGCCTCGCTCGACGCGATCCATGCGATCGAGGTGGCCCTTGATCCATGCGGTCGACCACGCGGACGACTGGGTGGAGCACGGGGACCGGTGCGTCATCGGGCGGTTCCTTCTCGGTCGAGGCGGGCAGTGGAGGGAAGGGCTGCGAGGGAGCAGTGCAGCGAACGGGGTCGGTCGAGGATCGGGAACGTCGGTTCGCGATCTGCGGTGGTGGCGGGGTGTGCGAGTGCCGCGTGGAATGCTTCGGCGACGGTGTCGAAGCAGCGCACCGCCGTGCTGATTCCGACCCGGTCCAGAGTCGAGTGCAGGCGGGCCGGGGCGGCAACGGTGAGGAGGCATCGTTGTTCGGACAAACGGGTGGCGGCGTCGTCGAGTGCGGCCAGCCCGGCACATCCGATGAACGGAACGTGCAGGAGGTCGACCACCACGCTGTGGCCGGTGAGCAGCGCCTCGGCCAGGCAGGCGCTCAGTATCGGGGCGGTGACCACGTCGACGTCGCCGTGCACTCGGATCACCCCGGGCCCGGCGGTGGGTTCGTCGATCTCGATGCGGAAGCCGGGTTGGCCGGGATCGGCGTTGTCCCATTCGGCGGTACCGGACAACGATGACTGCACGTGTGCGGGAGAATCGAAGATGGAGCGAAAGTAGGCCATGAGTGGCTCCCGGGGTGTGACCGGCCGCGGAACCGAACCAAACCAGGTCGACGATCCGAAACCGGTGGCGGGCTGTGTCTGCCAGGCTGTGGGCTCAACCAGTGATCAGAAGATAACGCGTCTGAGAGCGGAAGAAAACCCTGCACACGTATCGGATTCCGACTGTCCGGAAGGCGCACGTGCCGACAGAAACGCAGGGGGTGCCGTGGGTGCCTTCCCAGACCCCTCGCCACGGGAGGATGATCACCCGATGGACGCTGCGGAAGCCGCGAGGGTGATGACGTTCGACCAGTTCCAGGACATCTTCCGGGTCGTGGCCAGTGTGGGCGTCGGCCGTGACGATTTTCGTCCGTTCGACGACATCGTCACCGGCAAACTCTACGACCTGCTCCTCGTCGCCCAGCAGGGCGCCGCAGCCCAGCACCGATACATCATCGAACTCACCGACCTACCGATCACCAAGGGGCTGCAGGAGAACATCGATTTGTTCCGCGAGCTCGGTCCGCGACTGCGGGTCGAACCGGTGCTGGCGCGGCTGGCCACCTACCCACCCCTCGACCGGATCCTCGCCAGCGAGACCCAGGCGCGCCTTCCCGAGATCACCGGCGGGTTGAGCGCGACGCTCGCACGGACATTCCGCACCGTCTACCCCGACGTGAGGTTTCTGCGGTCCCACGGCCCCCACTGGTCGACGATCAGCGCCCTCGTCGACCTCTACCTCTGACTCTTCGTGCGTGGTTCGGCATCGCGCATCTCGGGTAATTCCGAAATCATGGACACACGACGCGTATTTCTCATCGCAGGAACGTCCCTGACCGTCCTCGTCGCCGCCGGGTGCGGCAGCGACGATTCGTCGCCGGACGTGTCGGCCACCGTCGAGACACCTCCCGCGTCTCTCGAAACGACGACCACCGGCGTGCCCGTGCTGCCTGGACCGGAAGGAGCCTTCCAGTTGCCGGGGGAGGGCGTCGGCGACGACAACGCCTTCACCTACGACGAAGCCGCCGTCCCGGTGGGTTCGTCCGTGAACATCGAATCCGAGGGGGAGAACGGCCGCACGACGGTGACGTTCAACGCAACCGGCCTCGCTCCCAACCGCGACTTCGGGGTGCACGCGCACACACGGCCGTGCGGGCCACAACCGTCGGATTCGGGGCCGCACTATCAGAACGACGTCGACCCCGCGGCCACCCCGGAGAAGCCGTCGTCGGATCCGGCCTACGCGAACCCGCAGAACGAAATCTGGCTCGACGTCACCACGGACGCCAACGGCAACGCCCAGGCGTCGACGACCGTCGACTGGGAGTTCCGCGACGGTGAGGCCAACTCCGTGGTGCTTCACGCACAGCGCACCATGACCGGGCCCGGCCAGGCCGGCATGGCCGGTGATCGCCTGGCCTGCATCGATGAGGACTTCTGATGCCGCTACATCCACGCCGCACACCCCGAACAATTCCCTGGAGATCCCATCCGACTACCGTCCCTTCCCGCGGCCCAACAGTCGTACGCATTGACCGAAACTGCGAGGCGCAGAGGGTGTCTCAGTGATTCCGAATGCATGGTAGTGCCGATTATGCAGCGTTTCGGCTCATGCACTTGATCGAATGACCTTGGGTGCAAGAGAGAGCGCCGGTTCCTCCCAAATCTACAATTGGGCTGCGGATTTGGGACGCTCGCCGGGCCGAGCATTCGGCGCGCAGCTCGGATCCTCGGACTGCTTTCGAGTCCCGGCACCCCGCGGCGTTCACCGATTGGCGGCCAGCACTGCCGCGAGGCCTTCTTGCAGGTCCTTGACGAAATACTCGGGAACCTCCAGCGACGGGAAATGTCCCCCGGTTTCGGGCGACCTCCATCGGACGATCTGTCGGTACCGCTCCTGTGCCCAGGGGCGCGGACACTTCTCGATGTCGCGGGGATACATAGTGATTGCTGACGGGACGTCGACCCGAAGTTCAGGGTCGAGCGAGTTGTGGCTTTCGTAGTAGATGCGGGCCGACGATGCGCCGGTCCGCGTCAGCCAGTACAGGGTGACGTCGTCAAGAATGCGGTCTCTGGAAATCGTCTCGAACGGGCTGTCTTCGGTATCTGTCCACTCAGCGAACTTGTCAAGGATCCAGGCAAGAAGCCCGACCGGTGAGTCGACGAGCGAGTAGCCGATGGTCTGCGGTCGGGTCGCCTGCTGCTTCGCGTACGCCGCGCGGTGGCGCCAGAAATCGCGGGTTTCCTCGGTCCACCTGCGCTCGACGGCCGTCAGCCCGTCCGTTGTCAACCCGGGCGGCGCCTCCGCGAACGTTGTGTGGATGCCGAGAACGTGCGCCGGGAACCGGCCGCCGAGAACCGTGGTGATATTCCCTCCCCAGTCGCCGCCGTGGGCTGCGAACTTGCTGTAGCCGAGCCTTCCCATCAGTTCCACCCATGCGGCCGCGATCTTTTCGGTTCCCCACCCGGTGGTGGCCGGCTTGTCGCTGTAACCAAAGCCTGGTAGCGACGGGACCACGACGTGGAACGCCGGCGCGTCTGCATCTTTCGGATCTGCCAGCTCGTCCACTACATCGATGAACTCGGCAATGCTGCCTGGCCAGCCGTGCGTCAAGATCAGAGGAGTGGCATCTGCGCGCGCGGATCGGCGGTGCAGGAAGTGGATTCCCAGATCATCAATGGTCGTGCGGAACTGGCCGATACGGTTGAGTCGATCTTCGAACGACCGCCAGTTGTACCCGGTGCGCCAGTAGTTCACGACGTCGACGAGGTCGGCGAGAGGAACGCCCTGTTCCCATCGGCGAGGGTCGGGCGCGGCGCGATAGACCGTCTCGGCTTCCGGTAGCCGCGCGGCGGCCAGTCGCGCGCGCAGATCGTCGAGGTCAGCGTCAGTTGCGTGGGCTTCACATGCTTGCACGTCGCTGGTGGGACGGTTCATGAGATTTGCACCTCCTGGTCATCGTGGAACAGGCTACGACCTGTCGAGAACCGGCTTAGACGGTTCTAGCACGGCTTTATGCCTGCGTGCAACCAGCTAAGGTGGTTCCATGCCTGCTGGGTTCCCTGACTTTCGCCTCGGTAGCGTGCTAGCGACCAGCTTCACGGCGACTCTGACGGAGCGTCAGGGCGACGCTGTGGAGCGCATTCCCACGCCGCAGCGACTCGTCGACTGGCTGGCAGTGAACGGCCTCGCCGTGGACTCCTGCACCACCGCCCAGCTCGAACTCGCTCGGGAACTGAGGGAATCAATTCACGCCGCCGCGACAGCGACCGCGATCCAAGACGCTCTCCCTGCGTCTGCTGTCCAAGTCATCAATGACTGCAGCATCCAGGGTCGGGCCGCGGCTGTCCTGACGCCCGAGAGCAATCGGCAATGGCGACTCAGCTCGGCTTCCTGCGTAGAAGATGCCCTAGGCGTGATCGCCGCCGACGCGATCAGCATCATCGCAGGCGAACGAGACGGAAAATTGGCCTTGTGCGCATCGCCAACCTGCCAAGCCGCCTTCTTCGACACCAGCCAAAGTCGCACCCGCAAATGGTGTGACATGAACACGTGCGGGAATCGTCAGAAAAAGGCGCGCTTCAATGCCAACCAGCGCAAGAACACCAGTGGCTGACTACTGCCCGCGGATACGGTCGCCGTGGAGTTCGAATACGGCCTTGTCGGCTTCCCACTTGATGGGGAAGTAATTTCCGAAATCGAAGATCTCGACGCGACCGACTGGTGGTTCGAGTTGGGGCCGTGACGCCTTCGCGCCGCTCGCCTGGTCGTCGTGGATGTTTCTCGGCGGCGACACCGGCGCGGCGCAGCGCATCGACTTGATGGTCGGGGTTCTGGTCTGCGCTGGAGACCCGTGCGTAGCCGATCAGCGTGTGTCGACACTACCTCGCACAGGGGATTTCGACATAGTTTCTCGACACGGGTTGTCTGTGACTCACGGCGATAAGTGGCATTGATTTCGCGGCTTTATATGGCGCTGCCTGCCGGACTCGCGGAGCCGGCCGTTGGTCGTGTGAATTGGGATTGGGCTTGCAGGACGAACGGAGGGAATCGGGGCCACCTCCGTTCGCTGCGGCGGCGACAGAATGTGCGAGGGGCACCTTCCCGGTCGCCGGCAAACTGTCGGTGAGCGCCAGCGTCGTGGAAGGAGAGATGGTTCGGGCGGTGAACCTTCTTGGTTGGCGCGCCATTGGCCGTGAAGCAGATACGCACAGCTGAGAGTTCGGCGAATTCAGTTGATGCCCTTCGCCCACCATCCGGATGGCGGGGATGCCGCAAGCTCCCAGCGTGGCGCGTAGTGCTCGAGGAATATCTGCCCCACCAGTTCCCCGCGGCTGCGCACCCCGGTCTTGTCGAAGATCGACTTCATGTGGTCTTGAATTGTGTAGACGGATAACGACATTGCGTGCGCCATCTCCCTAGTCGATCGCCCTTGGATGCACAGCGCAGTGAGATGGCATTCGCGTGGGG
>NZ_BCWY01000087.1 GCF_001894825.1 Rhodococcus jostii NBRC 16295
GTTGGGCGGCAGAGCATTTCCGGCGGTATCGGTGAGGAGGTCGATCTTGACGACCTTGGTGAACGTCTTGTTGAACATGCCGATGGTGAAGGCCAGGAACAGCGCGAGGACCAGGAAGAACACAAGCCCCAGCACCCGTCGGCCCACAACAGATGTCGTGTTGCTCATCCGGCCACCCTCACTGTGGTCGTCGTGCCCCAGATGGCGAGGCTGAGGAAGAAGTCGAGAACGGCGATGGTGACGATCGCGGTGCGGACCGCCCTACCCACGGCCACGCCCACACCGGCTGGACCACCCGACGCGTGATAGCCGTAGTAGCAGTGGATCAGGATCAGCACGAAGGCGAAGATCAGCACTTTCGCGAACGAGTACAGGACGTCCTGCGGTGGCAGGAACAAGTTGAAGTAGTGGTCGTACGAACCGGTCGACTGCCCGTTGAACACGGTGCTGATGATTCGGGACGCGAGATACGCCGCGAGCAGACCGACGATGTACAGCGGGATGACGGCCACGAATCCCGCGATCATGCGGGTGGTCACGAGGAACGGCACACTCGGCACCGCCATGACCTCCAGCGCGTCGATCTCCTCCGAGATCCGCATGGCGCCCAGCTGCGCCGTGAAACCACAACCGACGGTGGCCGAGAGCGCGAGTGCCGCAACGATCGGCGCGATCTCACGGGTGTTCACGTAGGCGGACAGGAAGCCGGTGAGAACCGAGCTGCCGAGCTGTTCGAGCGCGGCGAAACCCTGTAGACCGACGACGACGCCGGTGAAACCGGACATCATGGCGATGACGCCGATGGTGCCGCCGATGACGGCGAGTGCGCCGCTGCCGAACGTCACCTCGGCGAGTAGACGGAGCACTTCCTTGCGGTAGTGCACGAGAGTGTGGGGCGACCAGGCAATGGCCCTGGCGTAGAACGACATCTGCTCGCCGGCCTTGTCGAGCACGTTCAGCGGCGCACGCCCCACGCGGCGCGCCACCATCAGAGTCCGGTCACCGCGTCCCTTGGCGATTGTCATCGGGTCACGATCCCTTCGCCGGAACGACCTGGAGGTACACCATGGTCAGGATCAGGTTCGCGAAGAACAGCAGCAGGAACGTGATCACCACCGACTGGTTCACCGCGTCACCGACGCCCTTGGGTCCGCCCTTCGGATGGAGTCCCTTGTACGCGGCGATGACACCGGCGATGACACCGAAGACGGCCGCCTTGAGCTCGCCGACCCAGATGTCGGGGAGCTGCGCGAAAGCCGAGAACGATGCCAGGTACGCACCGGGATTACCCCCTTGGAGGACGACGTTGAAGAAGTAGCCACCGGCGATACCGACCACCGACACGAGGCCGTTGAGCAGGATCGCGACGAGGACCATCGCGAGCACCCGAGGCACGACGAGTCGCTGAATCGGGTTGATACCGAGCACTTCCATGGCGTCGATCTCTTCGCGGATCGTCCGCGCACCGAGATCCGCCGTGACCGCCGAGCCCGCAGCTCCGGCCACCAGCAGTGCCGTCACCAGCGGGGAACCCTGCTGGATGACGGCGAGAACGCTGGCCGCTCCCGTGAACGACTCCGCACCGAGCTGCTTGATGAGCGATCCGGTCTGCAGTGACACCACTGCTCCGAACGGAATCGCGACCATCGCGGTGGGCAGAATCGTGACGCTGGCGATGAACCAGGCCTGTTCGATGAACTCACGGAACTGGAACGGCCGTTTGAACGTGTTTCGTGCGACGTCGACGAAGAGCTCGACGATGTTTCCGGCCTGCGTCAGCGCACCGTTGACCGGCCGCAAGACCGAGCTGCGGGTAACCCCCATCCGTTATGCCTACCCTTGCCCGTGAGTGGTGTTTTCGTATCCTTCACCCCGGTATGCGGGGATGACCTGCGTATCTTCCTGGCTGTATGCGTAGTCGTAGCCTCCGCCGCCGTTTCCGCCGGACGTCTCGTCGAGGCTTTCCTGGATGGCGATCTGCGCGTTCTCCGGCAGGGTGTGCATGATGTGGCGGACGCGTTCCTGCCGGCGGGCCACGGCCTGCCGGAACGGCATCCCCGGCGTCGCCTTCATCTGCGGAACGATGCCCTCGACGTCGTCGACACCACCGGCATGATGCCCGGCATCGACCATCGCCTGCTCCTGCGCCATCTGCGCCTCGTCCTTCTCCTCCGACATCCCGATCGGACCGATCATCGTGCCGTTCAGGAACTGCTTGACCACCGGCTCCTCACTGGTCAGCAACACCTCCCGCGGACCGAACATCACCAGATGCCGACGGAACAACATCCCGATGTTGTCCGGCACCGTCCGCGCCAGATTGATGTTGTGCGACACGATCAGAATCGTCGCATCGATCTCCGCATTGATATCGATCAACGTCTGCGAAATGTAGGTCGTACGCACCGGATCCAGACCCGAGTCCGGCTCGTCCACCAGAATGATCTGCGGATCCAACACCAAGGCGCGGGCCAGGCCCGCACGCTTGCGCATACCACCGGAGATCTCACCCGGGAGCTTGTCCTCGGCCCCGAGCAGACCGACCAGCTCCATCTTCTCCATCACGATCTTGCGGATCTCGGACTCGGACTTCTTCGTGTGCTCGCGCAAGGGGAACGCCACATTGTCGAACAGGTTCATCGACCCGAACAACGCACCGTCCTGGAACAACACCCCGAACAACTTCCGGATCTCGTACAGCTCCTTGGACGAGCACTCCAGAATGTTGGTGCCGTCGATCACGATCGACCCCTGCTCCGGGCGGAGCAAACCGATCAGCGACTTCAGAAACACCGACTTACCCGTGCCCGACGGGCCCAGCAACGCGCTGACCTCACCGGCCGGAAGGGTCAACGTCACGTCCTGCCAGATCCTCTGCGAGCCGAACGACTTGGTCAGTCCCTCGACGGATACCTCGACTCCCACCATTACCTCCGCGACCGTCCGATGCACTCACCCCGTGTGGGTTGGGTCACTCTATCGCATCGGAGTGTTACCTGTGACAGGCTATGCTACTCATGAGTAAGAAAGATGCCAACAGCGGGTCCCACAATGCAAAACAACGCGTCTGAACTGGGATAACGGTAGCGAAATTTTTGGGCGCGCGTCCAGGTTTCGGCCAGTATTCTCGACACTCCGGAGGCGTCCACAGACAAAGAAGAGGGCCACTCCCCACCTATGGGGAGTGGCCCTCTTCGTCTGCTCGGTGAGCAGCGCGGGTGAGCCGTCTTACTTGACGGAGATCTTCGCGCCGGCAGCCTCGAGCTTCTCCTTGGCGGCGTCGGCCGCGTCCTTGGCAACCTTCTCCAGGATGGCCTTCGGAGCACCCTCGACGAGGTCCTTGGCTTCCTTCAGGCCGAGGCCGGAAACGACCTCACGGACGACCTTGATGACCTGGATCTTCTTGTCGCCAGCCGACTCGAGGATGACGTCGAACTCGTCCTGCTCCTCGGCAGCCTCGGCAGCAGCCGGCGCTCCGCCTGCAGCAGCAACGGCAACCGGAGCGGCAGCGGTGACCTCGAAGGTCTCCTCGAACGCCTTCACGAACTCCGAGAGCTCGAGGAGGGTGAGCTCCTTGAACTGGTCCAACAACTCTTCGGTGCTGAGCTTCGCCATTGTGGCGGTCCTTCCTGTAAGTCCCATGTCGCTGATCCGCGACCGGGCGGGGTTATAGCAGTGATGCGCGGGTGCGGATCAGCTTTCGGCTGCAGCCTCGGCGGGAGCTTCGGCAGCTCCACCTTCTGCGGCCTTCTTTTCCTGCAGTGCAGCAGCCAGACGGGCCACCTGCGAAGCAGGAGCGTTGAACAGGCCTGCGGCCTTTGCCAAGTTGCCCTTCATCGCGCCGGCAAGCTTGGCCAACAGGATTTCGCGGGACTCGAGGTCCGCGATCTTGTTGACCTCGTCCACGGACAGCGCAGCGCCGTCCATGTAGCCGCCCTTGATGATGAGCGCCTTGTTGTCCTTCGCGAAGTTCTTCAGAGCCTTCGCAGCATCGACGGGCTCGCCCTTGATGAATGCAATGGCGGTCGGACCGACGAAAAGGTCATCAAGGCCCTCGACGCCCGCCTCAGCAGCGGCACGCTTGACCAGGGTGTTCTTGGCGACGGAGTAGGTGGCACCTTCTCCGAGAGCGCGTCGCAGTGTCGTGATGTTGCCCACCGTCAGACCACGGTATTCCGTGATCACAGCAGCGGTCGAACCCTTGAACTGCTCGGTGATCTCCGCAACTGCGGAAACCTTCTCAGGCTTTGCCATACTTCGCCTCCTCTCATGACAGTCGTTATCCCACTTCGGAGCCGCTGTGCACCGCCGGGAATCCCGGAGCGCACAATCCACGACATGCAAAACGCCCCGGTGCAGGGCACACGGGGCGTGAAAGGAAGCCATTCGGTCAGCACGCAAACGCACGACCGATACGCATCCCCCTACCTCGTCCTCCTGCGTGGGCCGCCGGACATTCCCGGACTTTCAATCGCACCCTTTCGGGGGCGATCACCAACGGTCTTGGGTAGAACATGATTTGGGGTGAAGTTCGAATACTGCATTGAACTCCGCAGGACAGATTACGGCATGTCCTGCACTACCGCCAAATCGCGACCGGACCCATCCGTCATAGTGACCGGCGTCACTCGGCATGCGGCGGTGTGGTTCATCAGACTGAAGCTGCGCCCATTTACCTGTTACGAGACGTAACATATATGAGCTAGCTTTTCCTCATGACAATCCTCGAAGCCCGAGCCGTCGTAACCGGGTCCCGGACGCGGAGATTCCTCGCGCTCGCCGTGATCTGCCTGGCCGAACTGCTCGTCGTGCTCGACAACACCATCGTCAACGTCGCGCTCCCCTCCATCGGCGTCGAACTCCGCACCAGCGTCAGCGGGCTCCAATGGGTCGTCGACGCCTACACCCTGACCTTCGCCGGCCTGCTGCTGGCGTTCGGCAACCTCGGCGATCGCTACGGTCGCCGACGCGTCATGGTCATCGGGTTGATCGGCGTCGCCGTCATGTCGATCGCCGGCGCCAACGCCGAGAGTCTCGGCCAGGTCATCGCAGCACGCGCGGCGATGGGCGTCTTCGCCGCCGCCGTCTTTCCCGCGACCCTCGCGCTCATCATCAACATCTTCACCGACGTGCGGGAACGGGCACTGGCCATCGCCGCCTGGACCGCGATGGCCGGGTTCGCGATCGCCATCGGGCCGATGGCCGGCGGCTGGTTGCTCGAGCACTTCAGCTGGCACTCGGTCTTCTGGATCAACGTGCCGATCGCCGTCTTCGCTGCGGCAGCAACGCTGCTGCTGGTGCCGGAATCGCGTGCGTCCGTCGTCGGACACATGGACCTCGTCGGAATCGCCGCCTCGATCATCGGAACCACCGTGCTCGTGTGGGCGATCATCGAGGCCCCTCACCACGGTTGGACGTCGTCCGTCACGGTCGGCGCCGTCGCCCTCGCGATCGCCGTCCTCCTCGGTTTCGTCCTCTGGGAGCTGCGCACCGAACACCCGATCCTCGACCTGCGGCTGTTCCGCAATCGCAGGTTCTCGCTGCCCGCTCTCGCGATCGCGATCGGCTACTTCTCCATGTTCGGGTTCCTGTTCCTCATCACCCAGTACTTCCAGGGGGTCCGCGAGTACACACCGTTCGAGTTCGGTGTCGCATCGCTACCGTTCGCGGTGTCCGTGGCGGTCGGCGCGCCCGTCGCCACACTCCTCGCCCAGCGGATCGGGACGACTCCCGTGATCGTGTTCGGACTTCTCCTCACCGGAGTCGGCCTCTACCTCGGCGGTCAGGTGGCCGTCGACAGCAGCTATCTGACGGACGTCCTGCCGTCGATGGTGTCGATGGCACTCGGGCTGGCGATCGTGCAGGGTCCCGCGACAGAATCGATCATGGCGTCGCTGCCCCTCGACGAGGCGGGAGCGGGATCGGCGGTGAACGACACGACCAGGGAGATCGGGGGGACACTCGGCGTCGCCGTGCTCGGATCGATCGTCGCCTCGTACTACGCCACGACGATGAGTCCGCTGCTCGAACGGATTCCGGCAACCTTCATGAACGAGGACGAGAAGGGGTTCGCAGGGGCCACGGTTCTGAGTGTGCTCGAGATCCGCAAACGGGAGATCCCGCCGTTCCTCGAACAGCAGCGTGAAAATCTCATCCTCACCATGAAGGCGACGGTGCTGCAGGGCTCGCACACCGCGTCGCTCGTCGCGGCAGGCGCCGTCGTCGTCTGCGCGGTGGTCGTCGCGATCTTCATGCCGTGGGCGCCGGCGCGCACGGATTCCGTGATGCTCGCCTGGCGGAAGGAGCCCGCACCGGGGCCGGACGACGAAGACTGACCCGGAAAGCAGTTCGGCCGGTACGGAAGATTCCGTACCGGCCGAACTGTGTGAAGCGAGACTTACGCGTCGGCATCCTCGAGAAGGTTGCGGGTGCGGTTCGGGTCCACCGGGATGCCCGGGCCGGTGGTGGTCGAAACGGTGACCTTCTTGACGTAGCGGCCCTTCGCGGAGGACGGCTTCGCACGCAGGATCTCGTCCAGCGCGGCGCCGTAGTTCTCCACCAGCTTGGCGTCGTCGAACGACGCCTTGCCGATCACGAAGTGCAGGTTGGCCTGCTTGTCGACGCGGAAGTTGATCTTTCCGCCCTTGATGTCCGCGACAGCCTTCGTGACGTCAGCCGTCACGGTGCCGGTCTTCGGGTTCGGCATCAGGCCACGCGGTCCGAGGACGCGGGCGATGCGGCCGACCTTGGCCATCTGGTCGGGAGTCGCGATGGCGGCGTCGAAATCGAGCCATCCGCCCTGGATCCGCTCGATGAGGTCCTCGGCGCCGACGGCGTCGGCTCCAGCGGCCTCGGCCTCGGCGGCCTTCTCACCGACGGCGAACACGATGACGCGGGCGGTCTTACCGGTGCCGTGCGGCAGGTTGACCGTGCCGCGGACCATCTGGTCCGCCTTGCGGGGGTCGACGCCCAGACGGACGGCAACCTCGACGGTCGCGTCCATCTTGCTCGACGACGTCTCCTTCGCCAGCTTCGCAGCCTGCAGCGGGCTGTACAGCTTGTCGAAGTCGATCTTCTCAGCGGCGGCGAGATACGCCTTGCTGCGCTTTGCCATTTCTTCTGTCCTAACTTCTCACCGCAGTGTGTGTCTTGTCTGCGGTGGTGAATGGTTCAGTAGTGGTCGGGGCCTGGCCGGCCCTCCCACGATTTCTCGACGGCGGTGCCGTCAGTCGATCAGCGACGGCGGAGCCGTCAGTAGAACGCCGACGGCGGTGCCGTCAGGTGTCCAGAGCTCAGCCGTCGACCGTGATACCCATCGAGCGTGCGGTGCCGGCGATGATCTTCGCGGCCTGCTCGATGTCGTTCGCGTTGAGGTCTTCCTGCTTGGTCTTCGCGATTTCGCGCACCTGGTCCATGGTCACGGAAGCAACCTTGGTCTTGTGCGGCTCGCCGGAGCCCTTCTGGACGCCTGCAGCCTTGAGCAGCAGCTTGGCAGCCGGAGGGGTCTTCAGCTTGAAATCGAAGGTCCGGTCTTCGTAGACCGAGATCTCGACCGGCACCACGTTGCCGCGCTGGGACTCAGTCGCCGCGTTGTAGGCCTTGCAGAACTCCATGATGTTCACGCCGTGCTGACCAAGCGCGGGACCCACGGGCGGTGCAGGGTTAGCCTGACCGGCCTGGATCTGAAGCTTGATGAGCCCTGCGAGCTTCTTCTTCTTGGGGGGCATCTCGAATTCCTAATTCTTGCTGGGTGTGTTTCTTGCTACTGCAGTGCAAGTGTGTGGCGCTAGATCTTCGCGACCTGCGTGAAGGACAACTCGACCGGGGTCTCGCGACCGAAGATCGAGACCAGGACCTTGAGCTTCTGCTGCTCGGCGTTGACCTCGCTGATGCTGGCGGGCAGCGTGGCGAACGGGCCGTCCATGACGGTGACCGACTCGCCGACCTCGAAGTCGACCTCGATGAGCGGCTTCGCGAAGCTTTCGCCGCCGGTCTCGCCGCCCGAAACGGCTGCCGCGGCGGTCTGCTTCTTCTGTTCCTGCTGCGGGAGCAGGAACTTGGTCACCTCGTTGAGGGTCAGCGGGGACGGACGCGACGTGGCACCGACGAATCCGGTGACGCCGGGCGTGTTGCGCACAGCTCCCCAGGACTCGTCGTTGAGATCCATTCGGACCAGGATGTAGCCGGGCAGAACCTTGCGGTTGACCTGCTTGCGCTGTCCGTTCTTGATCTCGGTGACCTCTTCGGTGGGAACTTCCACCTGGAAGATGTAGTCGCCGACGTCGAGGTTCTGAACACGGGTCTCGAGGTTGGCCTTGACCTTGTTCTCGTAGCCCGCGTATGAGTGGATGACGTACCAGTCACCGGGGGCGCGACGCAGCGCGGCCTTGAGTTCCGCAACGGGATCCTCGGGCTCTTCAGCGGTCACAGCCTCTTCAGCGGTCACAGCCTCTTCGGCGGTCTCTGTCCCTTCGGGGACCTCGGCCTCTTCGGCGGGCGTCTCGTCGACGACCTCGTCGGCCGGGGCGTCCTCGGTTACGTCCTCACCGAGGATTTCTGCGGCTTCGGTGCCCTCTTCGGCAGCCTCGACATCCACTTCGGCTGCCGCCTCGGCAGAAACACGCTCTTCGGCCAAGGCCTCATTCGTGTCGTTCTCGGGGGTGCTCACTGGGGCACTCGCTTCCTCTCGTCACTCACATACTTCGGATCCACCGGGGCGGATTCCGTCAACCGAACAACCAGGTGACGCCTTTGATGACCACCAGATCCAACACTCCGATGAACGTCACCATGAACACCACGAATACCAAGACGACGCTGGTGTAGGTGATCATCTGCTTGCGATTGGGCCAGATGACCTTGCGGAGTTCGGCGATGACCTCGCGGAAGAACCTGCGCAGGCGCTTGAAGATGTTCTCCTTGCGCGGCTTGTCGGCGCGATCCTTCTTTGCCGGCTTGACCGTGGTGGCCGTCTCCGACTTCGAGTGTTCCGGTGACTTCACGGAACTCGCGGCGACCTCGGTACCTGCCGACGAACGACGGCCCTGGCGCTTACCGCTGGGCTTACCCGAGGGAGTAGCGGAACGCGTGGTGGCGTCGGCCGCGGTGTCGTCGGCACCGTCCGGGCGCGTCGACCCTGCAGTGTCGCCGTCGCGCTTGGCGCGCTCCTCGCTCACGTCGTTCCTCTCAGTCGCTGGCATCCGGGGGCAGGGGCGACAGGACTTGAACCTGCAACCTGCGGTTTTGGAGACCGCTGCTCTGCCAGTTGAGCTACGCCCCTTTGGTCGGGAGACCTGATCCGAAACTAGCCTCGGACCAACTCTTGACCGACCTCTCTGTGATTACATGACACGCGCGCCACCCTTGCCGGCCGAACAGCACCGTAGGGCAGCGCGCAGCGCTGAGTAATCCCAGAAATCTCAGTGTACTTCAAAGCCCCGGAACAAACCCAATCCACCCGGCTGTCAGGCCAGACGGACCGTTGCGGTGGCGCGACCGAAGATCTTCTTTCCCTCGGAGCGCGCCACGATCGCGACTACTGCTGTCTTGCTTTCCTCGTCGAGCGACTTCACCTTACCGGTGTACTCGACCTGCGCGGCCTCGTCCTCGCGGACGTAGACCGAGCTCGTGAAACGAACGTTGTATTCCTTGACTGCACCCGGATCGCCGAGCCAGGACGTGACGAAACCGCCGCCGAGACCCATGGTGAGCATTCCGTGCGCGATCACGTTGTCCAGACCGGCGAGTTTGACGACCTCGTCGCTCCAGTGGATCGGGTTGGGGTCGCCGGACACGCCCGCGTAGTTGACCAGGTCGCCACGCGTGAGCTTCACGATGCGCTCGGGGAGTTCCTCACCCACCGAGACGTCCTCGAACTTACGAAGCGCCATGCATGATCACGTCCTTGACTGCGTGAGCGATGTTCTCGTCGACCTCGCCACCGGTACGGGCGACCAGTGTCGTCCACGTGGTCTGGACCAGCTCGTCGTGCTGATCGGTGACGATGTTCTTGGTGACGATGATGTCGCTGCCGCCCATCTGACGGAACGACTCCAGGTACACGTCACAGACCAGACGGTCGCCGACCTTGATCGGCTTGTGGAACTCGAGCCGCTGGTCGGTCTGGAGGATCTGGCTTGGGTCGTAGCCGGTGACGATCTCCTTGAAGAGGCGTCCCTGGGCGATGATGCCGACGAGCGAGATGAACGTCAGAGGAGCGAGGAGGCCGTCGTAGCCGAGGCCCTTGGCGGCGTCCTCGTCGTGGTGAGCGGGGTGCCAGTCCTGCACGGCACGCGCGTACTCGCGCACCTTCTCGCGTCCGACCTCGTAGAAGTCGTCGACGCGGTAGTGGTGCCCGACCATCGCGAGTGCGTGCGCGGCAGGATCGGCAGGTACAGCCGCGGGCTCGTAAGCCTCTGTCTCTGTCACAGTGTCAGTCACGCGAAAGAACCTCTTCTACCCTTGACGTCAGCGCGTGAGGGCAGCCTAGAGGACTCCCTTCGCGAACGCAGTCCTAGTTCCGGACCGTGTTACTTGGACTCGCGGTGCGACTGGTGAGTTCCGCAGTTCGGGCAGAACTTCTTGATCTCCAGGCGATCGGGGTCGTTACGCCGATTCTTCTTGGTGATGTAGTTACGGTGCTTGCATACCTCGCAGGCCAAAGTGATCTTGGGCCGAACGTCAGTCGAGGAGGCCACGGGATGCCTTCTTTCGGGTGAATCTGATTACGAACAATCAGGGTGGATCATGCATATTGTGTAGCGGTGACCGGACTTGAACCGGCGACGCAACGATTATGAGTCGTTTGCTCTACCAACTGAGCTACACCGCCTCGGTGTCGAGTGTCGCGCACGAAGCGCTCCACTTCAATCCAGCGAGCCCCCTAACGGAATCGAACCGTTGACCTTTTCCTTACCATGGAAACGCTCTGCCGACTGAGCTAAGGGGGCGTGCTTCGCTCGCACATCGCTGTGCGCTGAAGCCTTGACGAGATTACACAGAGTTCGCGTCCAGAACCAAATTGCCTGGTCAGCCGCTTTGGTCGGCCGCTGCACCCGACAGTTCGGCGCGGCGACCGCGCCGGAGGCACCGAGACCTGCCGGGTCCACGAACGACAGAACCCCGGTGAGCTCTCGCTCACCGGGGTTCTGTGTGTGGCAGATGTAGGATTCGAACCTACGTAGGCATAAGCCGACGGATTTACAGTCCGCTCCCATTGGCCGCTCGGGCAATCTGCCGGGGTTGCACGAGGAGCGCGAAATCTGTGCGATATCGCTCTCCGCTGCGGAAAGAAGAATACAACGAACGGCCCCCCGTTTTGCAAACCGGGTGGATACGGGCGGTTGCGAACCGATAGCGTCGAATCTGCCCGCCGGCATCCGGCGGGCCTCCGGCCGGGTCGCGGCGGGGAGAACTAGACGAAACCGGGAGTGTGAAGTGGCTGATTCGTCCTTCGATGTGGTGAGCAAGGTGGAGCGTCAAGAGGTGGACAACGCCCTGCATCAAGCCGGTAAGGAGCTGTCGACCCGGTTCGACTTCCGGAACACGGGAGCATCGATCGAGTGGTCCGGCGAGGAAACCATCACCCTGACGGCCGACACCGAGGAGCGACTGCTCGCCGCCCTGGACGTCTTCAAGGAGAAGTTGATCCGGCGTGACATCTCCCTCAAGGCGTTCGACGCGGGCGAGCCGGCGCAGTCCGGGAAGATCTACAAGCTGTCCGGCAGCCTCGTCCAGGGCATCACGACCGAGAACGCGAAGAAGATCACCAAGAAGATCCGCGACGAGGGCCCCAAGGGCGTCAAGGCGCAGATCCAGGGTGAGGAGCTGCGGGTGAGCAGCAAGAAGCGCGACGACCTGCAGGCCGTCATTTCGCTGCTGAAGGGCGAGGACTTCGGGATCGCGCTGCAGTTCGTGAACTACCGCTAGAGGCGCTCCGCGCCTGTGTGTGGCCCACGAGTCCCTGCACTCGTCGACCACTCACAGGCGGCGAAGCCGCCTACATCCCCGCCATCCGCTCGAGGCGCTCGATCCGCTCGGCCATCGGGGGGTGGGTGGAGAACATCCGGCTGACCTTCTCGCCGGTGCGGAACGGGTTGGCGATCATCAGGTGCGACTGCGCGGCGAGCTGCGGCTCCGGCGGCAGCGGCGCGGCCTGGGTGCCCTGCTCCAGCTTCCGCAGTGCGGACGCCAGCGCCAGGGGGTCGCCGGTGAGTTCGGCGCCCGACTGGTCGGCCTGGAACTCCCGGGACCGCGACACCGCCAGCTTGACGACGGTCGCGGCGATGGGGCCGAGCAGCGACACCAGCAGCAGAGCGATCGGATTGGCGCCCTGTCCCCCGCCGCGCCCACCGAACATGTTGGCGAACATGGCGAAGTTCGCGAGCCCCGACACGACAGCGGCCATGGCGCCGGCGACCGACGAGATGAGGATGTCGCGGTTGTAGACGTGTGACAGCTCGTGCCCGAGCACAGCCCGGAGTTCCCGCTCGTTGAGGATCTGCAGGATGCCGCTGGTGCAGCAGACCGCGGCGTGGCGTGGGCTGCGCCCGGTGGCGAACGCATTGGGCGCGCTGGTGGGGCTGATGTAGAGCCGCGGCATCGGCTGGTGCGCGGTGGTAGCCAGCTCCCGGACGATCCGGTAGATGACCGGCGCCTGCACCTCCGTGATCGGCTGAGCGTGCATGGCCTTGAGCGCCATCTTGTCGCTGTTGAAGTACACGTACGCGTTCATTCCGACCGCGAACACGATGGCCAGCAGCAGGATGGTCGGGTTGCGGAACAACGCGCCGATGAACACGATCAGCGCCGACATGCCGACCAACAGAACCAGCGTCTTCGCCCCGTTTGCGTAGCGCACGTCACGCCTTCCTTGTCGTTGTCACCCGATCACGATCGTCCGAGATTCCGGGATCTTGATCATTCAACGAAACACGGTGGCGGGACGGTTCCCGTTCGGACGACGAGAAATCGGGTGATGACGAGTTCAGGTACTGACGATACGGCTCAGCCGACGCGCTCGATCGTGTAATCGACGAGCTTCACGAGGGCGTCGTTGGCCGGGCCCTGCGGCAGCTCGGCGAGCTGCCCGCGCGCCTGGACCGCGAACTCCTCGAGCTTCGACTTCGCGGCCGCCATGCCGGGTGACCGTTCGAGGAGCGCGAGCGCTTCCGCGACGTCGTCGTCGTTGGTGACGGGACCGTCGAGGAGCACGCGCAACCGGTCGGCCTCGGGCCCCTCGTCACGCAGCGCGTAGAGGACGGGCAGCGTGTGCACACCCTCGCGCAGGTCGGTTCCGGGGGTCTTGCCGGACTGCGCGGACACCGAGGAGATGTCGATGATGTCGTCGGAGATCTGGAAGGCGGTGCCCACGGCGTCGCCGAGTCGTTCGAGCCGCTTCACGTGATCGGCGTCCGCACCCGAGAAGGTGCCGCCGAAGCGCCCGCACGCCGCGATCAGCGAGCCCGTCTTCTCCCAGACCACCTTGAGGTAGTGCTCGACCGGATCCTGCTCGCCGCGAAGCCCGATCGTCTCGCGCATCTGGCCGGTGACGAGTTCGGCGAACGTCTCGGCGATGATGCGCACCGCCTCGGGTCCGAGGGTGGAGACGAGACGCGACGCGTGGGCGAACAGGTAGTCGCCGGCGAGGATCGCGACGCTGTTGCCCCACCGCGCGTTCGCGCTGGGTGCGCCGCGGCGCATCGACGCCTCGTCCATCACGTCGTCGTGGTACAGCGTCGCGAGGTGGACCAGTTCGACGACCGTGGCCGCCGTGACCACCGACGGGTCGGAGGCCTTCGGTCCGAGCTGCGCGGTGAGCACCGTGAACAGCGGGCGGAAACGCTTACCCCCTGCCTTCGCGAGGTGCAATGCGGCCTCCGTCAGGAAATCCTCCCCGTCGGAGAGCTCACTGACCAGCAGTTCCTCGACTTGCTTCAGTCCTTCACGGACCGTGGCAGCAAGCTGCGGGTCGCCGAGATCGATCCCGGCGACCGTAGTGCCCACTACAGCGTCGGCAGCGGTGTGTGCTGCGCCCTCGGTGCTCACGTTCTCAGTACCCATTCCTGTCGTCAGTGACGGCTCGGTTCCCGCGCCGTCGGTGACGGCTCGGGTACCACGGTAGTGAACCTAGCGGTTCCGCTGCCCGTCGGCCTCGTCGCCGTGCCGATGCGCCGCTCACCGTGGTCGCGAAGGCGAAGCCGGACAAGGAGGGAAGTCGAAGCCTGACAGGATGTAGGTGTGGTTGCAGCAGAACAGTCGCCCGCGGGATCCCCGATTCCCACCGCCACCGACGTCCTGGTCGTCGGTGCTGGTCCGGCCGGTTCCTCGGCTGCCGCGTGGGCGGCGCGAGACGGCCGCGACGTGGTCCTCGCCGACGCGGCCGTGTTCCCCCGCGACAAGACATGTGGCGACGGCCTCACCCCGCGCGCCGTCGCCGAACTCGATCACCTCGGTCTCGGCGACTGGGTGCGGTCGAAGGGCACCAACCGCGGGCTGAGGCTCAGTGGTTTCGGGCAGGAGCTCGAACTCGAGTGGCCGGGCCGGTCCTTCCCGGCGGTCGGTAGCGCGGTGGCCCGCACCGAGCTGGACGACAAGATCCGTGCCACCGCCGTCGACGCCGGAGCCGTCATGGTGCAGGGTGCCAAGGCGATCGGCGTCGAACGGGACGGCGACCGGGTGACGGCGGTGACCCTGAAGACGTCCGGGGGAACCCACACCATCGGCTGCCGGACGCTGATCGTCGCCGACGGCGTCCGGTCCACGCTGGGCAAGCAACTGGGCAGGCAATGGCACCGGGAAACGGCGTACGGCGTGGCCGCCCGCGCGTACATCGCCACCCACCGCAGCGCCGACCCGTGGATCACCTCGCACCTCGAACTGCGCGACGGCGCGGGAACGCTGCAGTCGGGCTACGGCTGGGTGTTCCCCCTCGGCACCGGCGAGGTGAACATCGGCGTCGGCACCCTCGCCACCTCCAAACGTCCCGCGCCGGGTGCCCTGCGACCGCTGCTGGACCTGTACACGGCGCAGCGGCGCGACGAATGGAACTGGGACGGGGAGTTGCGGGCGGTCGCGTCCGCCCTGCTGCCGATGGGCGGTGCGGTGTCGCACATCGCGGGCCGGAACTGGGCGATCATCGGCGACGCGGCGGCGTGCGTGAACCCGCTGAACGGCGAGGGCATCGACTACGGGCTCGAGGGCGGGCGCCTGGTCGCGGAGATCCTCGACGCCGAAGACCTGACGCACCTGTGGCCGTCGATTCTCCGGGAGCGGTACGGCCGGGCGTTCTCCGTCGCACGGCGGCTCGCCGGGCTGCTGACCGTTCCCCGGGTGCTGCCGGCGTCCGGTCCGGTGGCGATGCGCTCACGCGCGCTGATGACCGTCGCGGTCCGTGTCATGGGCAACCTGGTCACCGAGGAGGACAGCGACCTCACGGCCCGCGCGTGGCGGGCGTCCGGCCGGGTGTCGCAGAAGGCCGACTCGCGGCCGCTGTTCGGCTGAGGTTCAGCGGGTGGCGCGGTGCAGCGCCACCACACCACCGGTGAGGTTGCGCCACTGCACGTTCCGCCACCCGGCGGCCTCGATGCGCTGCGCCAGTTCCTCCTGGGTCGGCCATGCGCGGATCGATTCCGCGAGGTACACGTAGGCGTCGGGGTTGCTGCTGACGGCCCGCGCGACCCGCGGCAGCGCCTTCATCAGGTACTCCATGTAGACCGTGCGGAACGGCCCGAACACGGGGGTCGAGAACTCGCTCACGACGAGGCGCCCGCCGGGCCTGGTGACCCGGGCGATCTCGCGGAGCCCGGCGTCGAAGTCGGAGACGTTGCGCAGCCCGAAGGAAATCGTCGCGGCGTCGAACACGGCGTCGGCGTAGGGCAGGTGCATCGCGTCGCCGGCGACCATCGGGACGCGGCGTCCGATGCCGGCCTGCAGCATGCCCTTGGAGAAATCGGTGGCGACACACCAGGCGCCCGACCGTCCGAGTTCGACGGTCGACACCCCGGTGCCCGCGGCGAGGTCGAGAACGCGCTCCCCCGGTTTCAACGCGAGCGCGGAGCGCGTCGCCTTGCGCCAACTGCGGTCCTGACCGAACGAGAGGATCGTGTTGGTGCGGTCGTAGCGCTTCGCGACGCCGTCGAACATCGACGCGACCTCGTGCGGATCCTTTTCGAGCGACGCCCGCGAACCGTGTGTAGTTGCCACGCCCGAAACGCTACCAACCGCGCCCGGAGCCGATGTCGGCGCCGGGCGCGGTGGCCGGATGGTCACTTCTTGGAGACCCGGACCAGCTTCTTGTTGACGAACTCGTCCATTCCCCACGGGCCGAGTTCGCGGCCGACGCCGGAGCGCTTGACGCCGCCGAACGGCAGCCCGGGAAGGGTGGTGCCGTGCTCGTTGACGAAGGCCATGCCGACGTCGAGCCGGTCGGCCACCTCGCGTGCCCCGTCGAGGTCGGTGCTCCACACCGAACCACTGAGACCATAAGCGGAGGAGTTGGCGAGCTCCACGGCCTCGTCGGCGGAGGCGACCTTGTAGACGACGCCGACGGGGCCGAACAGTTCCTCGCTGTACGCCCGCATCTCGGGAGTCACGTCGACGAGCAGGGTCGGCTCGACGTAGGAGCCGGGGCCGTCGATCTTCTTGCCGCCGGCGAGGAGGGACGCGCCCTTGGCGACGGCGTCCTCGATCTGCTCGACAAGCGAATCCGCGGCGCTCTGCGAGGACAGCGGCCCGAGGACGGTCTTGGCGTCGAGCGGATCACCGGTCGGGGTGGCCTTGAACGACTCGGCGAGCTTCGAGACGAACTCGTCGTAGTTCGGTTCCGTCACGATGAAGCGTTTCGGCGAGTTGCAGGCCTGGCCCGCGTTGGACAGGCGGGCCCGGGTGGCCGTCTTCACGGTGGCATCCATGTCGTCGGTGTCGAGGACGACGAAGACGTCGGAGCCGCCGAGTTCGAGCACCACCTTCTTGAGGTTGCGGCCCGCCGTCTCGGCGACGCTGGTCCCGGCCCGCTCACTGCCGGTGAGGGAGACGCCCTGCACGCGCGGGTCGGCGATCATGTCGGCGATCTGCTCGTTGGTGGCGAAGACGTTGATGTATGCGTCTTCGGGGAGACCGGCCTGCCGGAAGATCTCCTCCATCAACAGCGCCGACTGCGGACAGTTGGGTGCGTGCTTGAGCAGCACCGTGTTGCCGAGCATGAGATTCGGGGCCGCGAAGCGGGCCACCTGGTAGTACGGGTAGTTCCAGGGCATCACGCCGACGAGCGCACCGATCGGCCTGCGGTAGACCACGGATTCGTCCGCGCCCGGCACGTCGAGCCGTTCCGCTTCGAGCAGTGCGGGGCCGTTGTCCGCGTAGTAGCGGTAGATCGCCGAGGAAAGCGTGACTTCGCCTGTGGCCTCCCGGACGGGCTTGCCCATCTCGAGGGCGATCATCCGGGCCAGTTCTTCCTCGCGCTCCGCGTAGAGATCGGCGGTTCTACCCAGAATTCGGGCGCGCTCGTCCACCGGTGTGGTTCGCCACGTGAGATATCCGCTGTGGGCGCGCGCGAGCGCCGACTCCACTCCTGCGTCGTCCAAGGTCGTGAATTCCCGGACGGTTTCACCGGTCGCGGGATTGACAGTTTTGTACTTGGCCATGGTTCGGGCAACGACGGACCGTGTCCGGGGAATTCCCCCACTGACCACATCGCGGGCCGCTCTCCCACCTCGTGAGACGGTCCCGGGCTCAGGCTGCCCGGGATTCGCGAAAGCCCGGTCCGCCGGCGACCTCCGCGTAGTGGCCCAGCAGCTCGTCGCAGATCGCGGGCCACGTGCGGTGCAGCACCGACTGCCGGGCGGCCTCCCCGAAGCGGGCCCGCATCCGGCGGTCCCGGAGTGCGTCGACGGCGCTCGGGAGCAGTTCGCCGAACCGGTCGACGGGAAGCAGGTAGCCGTTGCGGCAGTGCGCGACCAGATCACGTGGGCCACCGGCATCCGGTCCGATCACCGGCACCCCGCTCGCGAGCGCTTCCTGGACCGCCTGGCAGAACGTCTCGTGCTCGCCCGGGTGGACGAACACGTCCAGACTCGCGTAGGCCTCGGCGAGTTCCACACCGCCGAGCTGACCGGTGAAGATCGCGTCCGGCATCAGCTGTTGCAGTCGGGCCCGCTCCGGACCGTCGCCGACGATCACCAACCGGACGCCGGTGTCGTCCGCAAGTGCGGCGAGCCGTTCGACGTGCTTCTCAGGCGCGAGCCTGCCGACGAATCCGACGACCAGCCGGTCGGAGCCCCGCAACCAGGAGTCCCGCAGGCCCGTGTTGCGGCGGGACGGCGCGAAGCGGGTGGTCTCCACCCCGCGCGCCCAGCGGTGGACCCTCGGAATCCGCTGCTCGGCGAGCGCCTCGACCGCCGATGTGGACGGCGCGAGGGTGCGGGTGCAGCCCTTGTGGATGCGACGCGTCCACGCCCACGCCGCCCGGCTCGTGATGCCGAGGCCATAGCTCTCGGCGAAACCGGCCACGTCCGTCTGGTACACCGCGACGGTGGGGACGTCGAGCCGGTGCGCCGCCCCGAGCCCGCCGGCCCCGAGGAGGAACGGCGACGCCAGATGCACGACGTCGGGGCCGAACGCGCGCAACGCGGCAGTGAGTCCCGGCTGCGGCAGTCCCACGGGCAGCGAACTGACCTTCGGAACCATCACGGCAGGTACCCGGTGGACGGGCACGCCTTCGTGTTCGGTCGGCGCCGACGTCTGCGACCCGACCGTGTCCGGGGCGACGACCATCGCCTGGTGTCCGGTGCGCTGCAGGTGGTCGAGAACCCGCAGCACCGAGTTGGTCACACCGTTCATGTTGGGCAGGAACGACTCCGCAACGATGGCTACTCTCACGCGCTCAGCGTGGCAGTGCTCGTGGTCACAGCAGCGAGATCGACATGACGGTCGCGCGAAGTTCCGGGAAACTCAGGATGACGCTGCCGGCGAGGACACCGCCTGGTCTTCCCTCCGCCGGAGATACCAGATCAGCGGGCCCGCGATCAGCCACGTCACGACGATCAGCGAGCCCGCCGGGACGACGGCGACACTGGCGTCGCGTCCGGACACCCGAACGAGGTCGGGGTCACTGCGCGCGTACTCGACGTCGATCCGCTGGCCCACGGTGAGTTTGGTCGGGTACAGGACACCGAGTTCGGGGTTGTGCGTCACCCCGTCCGGGGTCACGAAGCTGATGGCCGAACGCAGCGATCCCGCCGACAGCACCTCCGCCGTGGCCACGCCCCGGTCGGATTCGATGGTGTGGTCGTTGCGCCAGGCGGCGAGAACGAGGAGCACGGCCAGGACGGAGATGCCGATCGCCGCCACCAGCACGCCGCGCCGGACGCGCCGCGTCACCCGCGCATTCACAACTGTGCCCGCACCGCGGCGTGCAATTCGCGCAGCCCGGAGCGTTCGGTAGTCACCTCGAGCACCCGGATTCCGCGGTCGCCGGGAGCGTCGGGTGTGCTCAGCAGCGTCGACAGCTCACCCAGACCGACGAGGTGGTGCTCGACCCGGTAGGCCGCGCAGAGTGCAGCGAGGTCCATTCCGTGCGGAGTGCCGAAGACTCGCTCGAACACCCCCGCGTACTGTGGATCGCCCTGCTCGAGCAATTCGAAGATGCCGCCGCCGTCGTCGTTGGCCACCACGATCGTCAGGTCCCGGGGCCGCGGCTCCCCGCTGCCGATGAGCAGGCCGGAGGCGTCGTGCAGGAACGTGAGGTCGCCGAGCAGGGCGACGGTGCGCCCCTCCTCGTAGGCGAGCGCCGCGCCGACAGCCGCGGACACGGTGCCGTCGATACCGGCGACGCCCCGGTTGGACAGCACCCGGATCTTCGGCGCCGGATAGCTGACGAGCGCCGCATCCCGGACGGGGTTGGACGCTCCGAGCAGCAGCTGGTCAGCGTCGGTCAGCGCGTCCATCACGGCGGCGGCCACGTGCAGTCCCGTCGCCTTCGGGTGGGCGGCGAGCTGGGCGCGCACCGCCTTGTCGGTGTGCTCGGACAGCGTGCGGCACCGGCCGATCCAGGCCCGGTCGGGTTCACCGGAGACGACCGCGCGGGTTCCGGTGGCCAGCACGTTGCCGGAGACGTCGGGCCAGCGGGGGCCGGTGGTGAGCGCGTACACGGCCACCGCCGGGTCTGCGAGGACCTTCGACACCGACCGGTGCAGGGTGGGGCGTCCGGTGATGACGGCCTGCCGCGGTTTGAGCTGCGGCAGCGCCATCGGGTGCACCGGGATGCCGTGCAGCGGCGCCGTCGGCTCCGCGACCGTCGGAAGTCCGGCGAGCTCGGGCCGCAGCGCGGACCCGTGCCCGGAGATCACGATGGTGTCGGGGGTGAGGTCGAGGTCCATCGGCACGTCGAGCGTCGCGTGCTGGGTGGTGGTCCACGCCGCGCCGCCCGGCCGTCCCTGCGGGACCGGGCCCTGCGCGTGGACGTCGGGAACGAGCGGTTCACGGAGCGGGATGTCGAAGTGCACGGGGCCGGCGTTTCCCGACCTGGTGCCGCGGGCCGCGGCGAGGACCCGGCACACGGCCGAACGCCACTGGCTGTTCTGCCCGGCGTCGTCCTCCGCCAGCCCCAGGCTGATCGTCGCGCGGACCTGGCTGCCGAACAGTCCGAGCTGCTCGATGGTCTGGTTGGCGCCGGTGCCGAGCATCTCGTACGGGCGGTTGGCGCTGAGCACCACGAGCGGCACCCGGGCGTAATTGGCCTCGAGGACCGCGGGACCGAGATTGGCCACCGCGGTGCCGGACGTCATGACGATCGGGACCGGGCGCCGGCCGGCCACGGCCAGGCCGAGGGCGAGGAAACCCGCGGTGCGCTCGTCGATGCGCATGTGCAGACGCAGTCGACCCTCGAGGTCGGCCGCCTGCAGGGCGAACGCCAGCGGCGCGTTGCGCGAACCCGGGCAGAGGACGACCTCGCGTACTCCCCCGCGGACCAGTTCGTCGACGACCGCGGTGGCTTGAGCAGTGGACGGGTTCACGCCATCAAGAGTGTCAGATACTCCGGCCACCTCGTCCGGCGACCTCGCCGGGTGAGTTCGCGGACACATCGCGGGCGCTGACACCATGAACGGATGCGCACACTCTTCGATCCCGCCGAACTGCCGCCACGCCGCATGTACCAGGTGCTGACCGCGTCGGTGGTGCCGCGACCGATCGCGTGGGTGTCCACGCTGTCGGCGGACGGGGTGGCCAACCTGGCCCCGTACAGCTTCTTCTCCGTGTCCAGCACGCAGCCGCCGGTGGTCCAGTTCACGTCGGTCACCCGCAAGGACAGCCTCCGCAACATCGAGGCGACGGGTGAGTTCGTCGTCAACCTGGCCACGGAGCCCCTGATGCCGGTGGTCAATGCCAGTTCCGCCACGTACGACAGCGACGTCGACGAGTTCGCCGCGCTGGGCATCGAGACCGAACCCAGTGAGCGTGTGCGGCCCGTCCGGGTCGCGGGCTCACCCGTCGCCATCGAATGCACCCTGAAGCAGGTGATACCGGTCGGCGACTCGTTCGTGGTGATGGGTGATGTGGTCACGATCGCGGTGCGGTCCGAGGCGCTCGCCGACGACGGGCTGCCGGACTTCGAGACGCTGGCCCCATTGAGCCGGCTCGGCCGCAACGAGTGGGGTCTGCCGCCGAAGGTCGTGATGCTCGACCGCCCACACCGCCCCGAATAACAATCAATTGGTTAGGCTTACCTGACAAAACAGCTTCGCACCCGGGGAGACTTCGCAGCCATGGCCCAACGCACCAAGTTCGTCAAACCTCAGAGTCGCCGGATCGCGTCGGCGCGAGTGGTCGCCGCCAAGCAGATCAGCCCGAACTTCGTCCGCGTCACCATCGCCGGCGAGGACCTCGACTCCGTGAGTCCGATGGGCTTCGACCAGTGGTTCCGGATGTTCTTCCCCCAGAAGGGGCAGACCACGCTGCGACTGCCGACCAGCGCGAGCAACCTCTGGTACGCCCAGTACAAGCTGATGTCCAAGGACTCCCGGCCGGTGGTGCGCAACTACACGATCCGCGAGCTCCGCGTGGCGGGATCGGGAACGTTCGGCGACACCACCGAGATCGACATCGACTTCGCGTCGCACGGGGACCTCGGTCCGGCGTCGGAGTGGGCGAACACGGCGTCGGCCGGGGACGAACTGGCGATCCTCGACGAAGGACTGATCTACAACCCGGCGCCGGACGCGGAGTGGCAGTTGCTCGTCGGCGACGAGAGCGCACTCCCCGCGATCGTCGGGATTCTGCGGTCGGTTCCTGCGGATCTGCGGGCCGAAGTATTCATCGAGATCCCCGATGCCGAAGACGCTCAGGAGGTTTCGGTGGGCGACGGCGTCAACGTGCACTGGCTGGTGCGAGAAGACGCCGATGCCCGTCCGGGAGTACTCGCGCTGAACACCGTGATGCAGGCGGAATTGCCGACCGGGCCGTCGTACACCTTCGTGGCCGGCGAGAGCGAGCTGACGACGGCGCTGCGGCGTCACCTCGTCAACGAGCGCCATGTCCCGAAGTCGCACATCTCGTTCACCGGGTACTGGCGCCACGGTCACGCCGCACCCTGACAGGTGAGTGGCAAAGAGTGCCGGGGCACTCTTTGCCACTCACCTGGGGATCAGTTGGCGTGCTTCTGGACGAGGGCGCCCAGACGCGGAAGCGCCTCGATCACATTCTTCTTCGCCGACGGACGCAGCGAGGAGTACACCTTCTTGACAGCGCCGCGGTCGCTGCCCTCGATGCGCTCGTCGGTGACGCCGAGGAGCGAGTCCGCGACCTCGTCGCCACGCGCAACCAGGTACTCGGAGAATCCGGCCTCACCACTGGCGGTGAACGCCTGCCAGTACGGCTCGAGCTTGGTGACGAATGCCGGCAGCAGGCCCTCGACGGCGTCCGGCACGATCGACGGTCCCACCTTCTTGACC
Source organism: Rhodococcus jostii NBRC 16295 (assembly GCF_001894825.1). Classification (GTDB taxonomy): domain Bacteria; phylum Actinomycetota; class Actinomycetes; order Mycobacteriales; family Mycobacteriaceae; genus Rhodococcus_F; species Rhodococcus_F jostii. Next base: position 22,947 of record NZ_BCWY01000087.1, read on the forward strand.
GCGGCGTATCCACCCTTGAGTGCCAGTCCCGAGGCCCCCGACTTGTCCGAAACCTCCGCGTCGATGAGAGCCTGGACGTCTGCGATGACCGCAGGGACGCGCGACTCGTCGAGCAGGGTTTCGTTCAGAGCTGCAACCACTTTCAATGCCTCCGTATTGACTGAGCGATCAGGTCCGGCCAGACACTATACGAAAAACCGGGCGCCGCGTTGTTCGAGCAGGCCATGGCACCGGCGCGCCCGCTCGACCCACCAGCGGGAACGCTCCGCGGACGCGGCGAGCGCCGTGACGCGTTCGACGTCGGGCACGACGGCGCCGACGGTAAGGTTGCCGTCGACCGGTTCGCGGCCGTGGGCCACGTCGGCCTCGAAGAGCCCTCCGGTACCGAGTCCGCACGCGAACTGCAGTTCGGGGAGCGCAGCGGCGGCGGCCACACCTGCGGCGATGCCGACTGCGGTGTCCAGCGCACTAGACACGACCACCGGTACGCCGTGCGAAGCCAGCTCGTCGGCGAGTGACAGCAGTCGCCGCATCCCGCCCAGCGGCGCGACCTTCACGACGGCCACGTCGGCCCCGCCTGCCCGCACGACCTTCAGCGGATCCTCTGCGCGCCGGATGCTCTCGTCGGCGGCCACCCGCACGCCGGGCAACCGTCTGCGGACCTCCACCAGCTCGGGCACGCTCGCACACGGCTGCTCGGCGTATTCGAGCGGACCGTCCGCGGTGAGGGCACGCAGCGCGATCTCGGCCTCGTCGACCGACCAGCCACCGTTGGCGTCGACGCGCACGTTCGGAACGAGTGCGCGGACGGCGGTCACCCGGGCGACGTCGTCGGCGAGGGTCTGACCACGTTCGGCCACTTTCACTTTCGCGGTGCGCGCGCCGGGGTACCGAGCGAGCAGGTCGGGCACCCGGTCGGCGTCGACGGCGGGGACGGTCGCGTTGATCGGCACCTTCGTGCGCAGCGCGGGCGGCGGCCCGAGCCACGCGTCCTCGATCGCCGACTGCAGCCAGTGCGCCGCCTCGTCGTCCGCGTACTCCGGGAACGGTGCGAATTCACCCCACCCGGCGGGGCCGCGCAGCAGCAACGCTTCTCGCGTCGTGATGCCGCGGAACCGCACGCGCATAGGCAGACTCACCACGACGGCGTCGGCCAGGACCTCCCGGGCGGAGGGCAGCGACGTCACGGGGTCAGGGCTGTCCGGGCAGGAGCACGAGCATGAGCGCCTCGCATTCCGCGAGGAGCGTGTCACCGTGCGTCAGCCGCGCGCTGATGTACGTCTTGCGCCCGTCGACACGGTCCACCTCGCCTTCGACGGTGAGGGTGGTGTTCAGCGGGGTGATCGCGCGGTAGTCGACGTGCAGAGACGCGGTGCGACTGATGGGGCGGCCGTAGGCGTGCACGATCATGCCCATCAGGTCGTCGAACAGCAGCGGCAGGGTGCCGCCGTGCGCGGCGCCGTTGCCGCCGAGGTGGTAACGCCGGAACTGGCCCGTGCTGCGCACCCCGTCCGGCCCGAACTTCTCGATGTTCCACGGCGGCATGAGCAGGCTGCCCCGGCCCGGGAGTTCGATGGTCCGCCCGGCCGGCGACCGCCCCTCGGGTGCCACGTACGGCCCGAGCAGGTCGGCCAGCTTCTCCACCTGGTCAGCGGCCTGCACGAGCACGTCCTCCGGGGCGTCGACGGACACCGCGAGGTCCTGCAACGTGCGCATTCCCTCGACGAACCGCGGCCAGTCCGGACCCGGCGTGGCGGGCTCGAACTTGGGGAACCCACCGTGGTGCTCGTACTCGTCGTCGCCCTTGCCGTCGAGACCCGTGACATCGGCAGCCTGTTCGCTCATACCTGCACGGTAAACCCGGGCAAAACTCCTGCGCGCGCGGACACCCGTCAACGGCACCCGATAACCTCGGAGCCGTGACTTTCAACCCGCAGCACTGGCGCCCGGTTCCCGGTTTCGAGAACCTGACCGACATCACCTACCACCGGCATGTCACCCAGGGAATCGTCCGGGTGGCGTTCGATCGCCCCGAAGTGCGCAACGCCTTCCGCCCGCACACCGTCGACGAGTTGTACCAAGCACTCGACCACGCCCGGATGACGTCCGACGTGGGTGCCGTGCTGCTCACCGGCAACGGTCCGAGTCCCAAGGACGAGGGCTGGGCGTTCTGCTCCGGCGGCGACCAGCGCATCCGCGGACGCAGCGGATACCAATATGCGGAAGGCGAAACCGCGGACACCGTCGACAAGGCCCGCGCCGGACGTCTCCACATCCTCGAGGTCCAGCGACTGATCCGGTTCATGCCGAAGGTCGTCATCTGCCTCGTCAACGGCTGGGCCGCCGGCGGCGGACACAGCCTGCACGTGGTGTGCGACCTCACGCTCGCCAGCCGCGAACACGCCCGGTTCAAGCAGACCGACGCCGACGTCGGCAGCTTCGACGGCGGATACGGCAGCGCCTACCTCGCCAAGATGGTCGGCCAGAAGTTCGCCCGCGAGATCTTCTTCCTCGGCGAGACCTACACTGCCGAGGAAATGCACCAGATGGGTGCCGTCAACAAGGTCGTCGACCACGCCGAACTCGAGGACGTCGCGATCGACTGGGCCACCAAGATCAACGGCAAGTCCCCGCAGGCGCAGCGCATGCTCAAGTACGCGTTCAACCTGCAGGACGATGGTCTGGTCGGGCAGCAACTGTTCGCCGGCGAGGCCACCCGCATGGCGTACATGACGGACGAGGCCGTCGAGGGCCGCGACTCCTTCCTCGAGAAGCGCGAACCCGACTGGAAGCCGTACCCCTGGTATTTCTGAGCCTCGCCTACGTGTACTCGACCCGCATGCGGTCGATGGTGCCGTTGAACGGGAACGGCGCCCGGTCGTAGTAGTCGAGCGACACGGGGGAACCGAGGCAGGTGCCGACGTCGAGACAGTCGTTGGCTGTGAACAGCAACGGCACGCTCACCGGCACCTGCCCCTCCCCGACGACATCGCCGTCGACACAGAGCTTCACGTTCAGCGGTCCACCGGGCCGCGCCTCGGCGAACTCCGTGACCACCTGCACCGTGCGGGTGCCCGGCGGGATCGGCACGGTCGAGCGAATCTTGGTGCGCATCAGGATGAACAGGTTGTACTCGTAACAGAGGTAGCCGTCGTCGACGAAGCACGTGAGTCCGCCGGCGTTGCTCCCCAGTGCGTAGAGCACTCCACTCGGGTTCTCCGGCGCGGAGAGGTCGAGGGTGACCCTGTTGTTCTTGTTGCCCAGCGCGGGAGCACAGAACTCGGGCATGCGGATCGTGTCGCCGGAGAACTCCCAGCTCGTGTACGGCGTCGTGATCCGCTGTTCGGGATGCAGTGCGATGACCCACAGTCCACCGCCGACGGGGAGCGCATTGTTCTTCGCGGCCTCGATCGCGAACAGTTCCCGCAGTTGCGCCAGCTTCTTCGGGTGCCGCTCGGCGAGGTCCCGGTTCTGGGTCCAGTCCTCATCCAGGTTGTAGAGCTCCCACACGTCGTCGTCCGGACTCCAGTCGCGGATGCCGCCCGGGACACCCGCCGCCCAGGGTGCGCGCGGCCCGAACGCAGACGCCATCCAGCCGTCGTGGTAGATCGCCCGGCTTCCCATGATCTCGAAGTACTGGGTGAGCTTTCCCCCCGTCGCGCCGGGTTCGACGAGCGTCTGCGCGAAACTGGCGCCGTCCAACGGGTCCTGCGGCACACCGTTCACCGTCCGCGGCGGTGTGACCCCGACGAGGTCGTAGAGGGTCGGCACCACGTCGTTGCAGTGCAGGAACTGCGTGCGCGGCGACGGGTCCGGTGTCACCTTCGCCGGCCACCGGACGATCATCGGGTTGCGTGTCCCACCGAGATGCGAGGCCAGCAGCTTCATCCCCTTGTACGGTGCACTGCCTGCCCACGCCCAGCCCGCGTGATACATGTTGTCGGTCTTCGGCGACCCCAGGACGTCGAGGCCGCCGAGCTGCTCGAGGGCCGCGATGTGCTGCGCCGGTGTGGTCGGAATGCCGTTCTGCGCCAACAGTTCGCTGATGGTGCCGTTCTGGCCCTCCCCCGACGAGCCGTTGTCGCCCCAGATGTACAGGATCAGGGTGTCGTCCCGGTACCCCAGCCGGTCCAGCTCGTCGAACAGCCTGCCCACCTGCACGTCGCAGTGTTCGGCGAACCCGGCCGCCACCTCCATCAGCCTGCGCTGGAACGGTTTCTCGTCCTCGGGAATGTCGTCCCAGGCGGCCATCGTCGGGTCGCGGTCGGTCAGCTCCGCCTCGGGTGGAATCCAGCCTTTCTCCTTCGCCCTCGCGAAGACCCGCTCCCGGTAGGCATCCCAGCCGTCGTCGAACTTCCCGGCGTACTTGTCGGCCCACGGCTTCATGATGTGGTGCGGTCCGTGCAGACAGCCGCTGGCCCAGTACATGAAGAACGGTTTGTCGGCGTCGAACGCCTTGTGCCTGCGAAGCCAGCCGATCGCGTCGTCCGCGAGGTCCTCGCTGAGGTGATAGCCCTGCGCCGGTGTCTTCGGCGGCAGCACCACCGTGGTGTTCCGCACCAGATTCGGCTCGTACTGCGACGCCTCGCCGGCGAGGAATCCGTAGAAGTACTCGAACCCGAGACCCGTCGGCCAGTTGTCGAACGGACCGGAGGCGGTGGTCTCCTCGGCGGGAGTGTTGTGCCATTTCCCGAATGCTGCGGTGCTGTAGCCGTAGTGGCGCAGCACCTCGGCTCCCGTCGCGCTCGACCTGGGGATGTGGCCGGAGTAGCCGTCCCAGTCGTTGGCCAGCTCGGCGATCTGCCCGTTGCCGACGCGGTGGTGGTTGCGGCCGGTCAGCAGCGACGCCCGCGTCGGCGAACACATTGCGGTCGTATGGAATCGGTTGTACCCGATGCCGTCCTGCAACATCGCGTCGAGCGTCGGGGTGTTCACCTCACCCCCGAGACCGCTCGGCAGGCCCGGCCCTGCGTCGTCGATGAGGACGATCAGAATGTTCGGGGCGTCGTCGTGAAGCCGCTTCTGCTTCGGTCGGGGGCTGTACACGGACTCCTGCATGGTCCGGCCCGCGACGCTGCCCGACGGTGTCGGCGGGAACGGCAACGATTCCCCACCCGGTATCGGCTCGGCTTCGACACTCGAATTCATGGCCCGGTCCCCCTCGTAGTCCGACGCTGTCGTTCCAGTCCAGCACCGGGCGGCCGCGGGCGAGTAGACCCTCGGAGGCCGAAATACGCGTGCTGATTCGTCGCCTCGGCAGGAGTGGGGGCCAGGAGTGGGGGCACGGCGTCGGCGATTCGGGCACACTGACCCACATGAGCATCGACCGCGAGCTCCCTGCACCGGAACACCGCCGTCCGCCCGGAGTGAGTGACGCCACCGTCGCCGCGCTCGGCAAGTTGTCCGAAGCGCTCGAAACGGTCGAGCGGGCCCGCGGGCACCTCTACTCGTTCCATCAGCTGATCGGACACGCCGACCTTCAGCTCGGCGAGGCCGTCGACGCGCTGCGGGACGCCGGTCACCCGGACGTCGCGGATCGGGTGCAGTTCGAGCTGGTGGGCCGCAACGTCGTCGAGGGCCGGTGGACGTTCCAGCTCGTCGAGGAGTTCGACGACCACTACTGGACGCCGCTGCGCGAGCACGAACGTGGCGCACGTCACGAACTGGTGGACGGTCGGCGGCACCTGTTCGAGGCGGAGATGAAGGAAGATCGACGCACACACGGCCGCACGGGGCACGAGGCCCGGCCCGGCGAAGGAGGGTGACGGGTGGAAATCCTCAGCAGCAGGACCATTCTGCGGCCGCGCGACTACCCGACGACGCTGAGCTTCTACCGCGACACCCTCGGGCTCGCCACCGCCCGCGAATACCCCGGGGGCACGGTGTTCTTCGCCGGTCAGGGCCTGATCGAGATCGCCGCGCACGGCGGCACCGGCCGGTCGTCCTCCTTCGACGGCGCCCTGTGGCTGCAGGTTCGCGATCTCACCGCCGCCCAGACCGAGCTGGTGCTGGCCGGTGTGAAGATCGACCGCGAAGCCCAGCAGGAACCGTGGGGGCTGTTCGAGATGTGGATCGCGGACCCCGACGGAATCCCGATCGTGCTGGTGCAAATCCCGGAGGATCACCCCATCCGCCGCGACTCCCGTCCGAAGAGTGAGAACTGACCCGACGCCATACCCAGGAGTGATCCTGCTGCACCAGACGTCAGCTGTACTTTTTCAGTTGAAATCCGCACAATCTGGGTGTGACCGCAGAGCTCGTAGTTCTCCTGGTGGTGGTCGTCACCGCCCTCGCTTTCGATTTCACGAACGGCTTTCACGACACCGGCAATGCCATGGCCACCTCGATCGCGACGGGAGCTCTGCGACCCAAGGCCGCTGTCGCGCTCTCCGCATCGTTGAATCTGGTCGGCGCCTTCCTGTCCGTGGAGGTTGCGGCGACAGTCGCCAAGGGCGTGGTGAACCTGGGAGAAGTGGGCGGCGAGGATCTGCTGCTCATCGTGTTCGCCGGCCTGGTCGGCGGCATCATCTGGAATCTGGCGACGTGGCTGCTCGGCCTGCCGTCGAGTTCCTCCCACGCACTGTTCGGCGGTCTGATCGGTGCGGCCATCGCGTCCATCGGCATGAGCGGTGTCGAGTGGGGTGGTGTGCTCAGCAAGGTCGTCATCCCCGCCGTACTGGCCCCCGTGGTCGCGGCCCTGGTCGCCACCGCGGGCACCAAGCTGGTCTACCGGATCACGTCGACGGTGCCAGAGGGCACCAAGGAGCACGGGTTCCGCATCGGCCAGATCGGCTCCGCGTCACTCGTCTCGCTCGCTCATGGAACCAACGACGCCCAGAAGACGATGGGCGTGATCTTCCTCGCACTGGTCGCGCACGGAAGCCTGTCCGCCGACGACGAGATGCCGTTCTGGGTCAAGCTCAGTTGCGCCGTCGCGATCGCGCTCGGCACCTACCTCGGCGGCTGGCGCATCATCCGCACACTCGGCAAGGGACTGGTGGAGATCGCGGCCCCGCAGGGCATGGCCGCGGAGTCCTCGTCCGCCGCCATCATCCTCACGTCCAGCCACCTCGGACTGCCGCTGTCCACCACCCATGTCGCGACCGGATCCATCCTCGGCACCGGACTCGGACGCAAAGGCGCCGAGGTCCGCTGGGGCATCGCCGGACGCATGGCCGTCGCGTGGCTGGTCACCCTGCCGTCGGCGGCGATCGTCGGCGCCGTGTGCTGGGTCATCGCCCACCTGATCGGCGGTCTTCCAGGCGTTCTCGTCGTGTTCGCCGCCCTGATCGTGCTCGCCGGATTCATGTACCTGCGCTCCCGTCTGCAGCCGGTGACGTCCGGCAACGTCAACGCGGAGTGGGATTCGGGCGAACCCGAGGGTGCCGCCGACACGACCGACCGTCCCGAACCGGGCGTGGCCGAGACCGCGGACTCCGCCGGTCCCGCCGCGAATCGCTGAGAGGGCCGCTCATGACACTTCTGACCACCACCATTCACTCGCTCTGGCAGGTCGTCCTCGTCGGGCTGCTGTTCGGTGCCGGACTACCCGCGATCTTCGCGCTCGGACTCAAGTCGCTCGGCGGCACGGACACCGCCGACGGAGTCTCCCAGCCGACGGTCGCCGGCAGGATCGGCGCGTGGGCCTGCTTCGCCGTGGTGCTGATCGCGATCATCACTGGGATACTTCTGTTGATGCAGGACTTCCTGGCCGGCAGCTTCGGTATCCACATCTTCTGAGCGGCGACCCCGAGTCCCCGTTCCATCGACGAAAGAGGCCGAACGCGTGCCCAAGAACTCACTTCGCTCCGTGCTCGACTGGCTCCGCGCCGGGTATCCCGAGGGAATCCCGGCGAAGGACCATTTCGCGTTGCTGGCCGTTCTGCGTCGTCGCCTCACCGACGAGGAAATCGAACAGGTCGTCGCGCTGTCCGTCGAGACCGCCCACGAGACACCCGAGCGCCACGTCGACTACGACAACATCCGCCGCCTCATCAGCGAGATCACCCACGAGGAACCTTCCGAGGAGGACATCGCGCGGGTGACGGAGAACCTCGAGGCCGGAGGGTGGCCGGTCGGGACCGACGCCGAATGCGGCGAAGGCTCCGGCGAGGCGGAAGAAACCCGCGACGCAGGCTAGCCATGAGCCTCCCACCGTTTCTCTCCTCCATCATCGGCTGGCTGCGTGCCGGCTACCCGAACGGCGTGCCCGAGCAGGACTACATTCCGTTGTTCGCGCTGCTCACCCGGCGGTTGTCGGAAGACGAGGTGGACGCCGTCGCCGACGCCCTCGTCGAGGAGGGCGACATTCCCATCGAGAAGACCGACATCCAGGTGCTCATCACCAAGGTCACCGACGAGTTGCCGCTGGAATCGGACGTCGACCGGGTGCGCAGCAACCTCGCCGCGGGCGGCTGGCCGCTTGCCGGGCCCGCCCAGTGAACGCACTGGAGGTCCTGCCCGTCCCGTCGGGAGTCAGGGTTCTCGGCATCCTGCCGCAGCTGTGCGCGGTACTCGACGGAACCGCCCCGGCAGCGCTGCCGGTGCCCGCCGCGGACGAGCGGGAGACCCGCCGGCTCACGGACGCGCTGCGCCCCGGGGACCCCATCGACGACGGCGTCGCACTGGTCGTCGCGACGTCCGGCACGACGGGTGTGCCGAAGGGTGCCATGCTCACCGCGGCCGCACTCCGCGCCAGCGGTGACGCGACGCATGCCCGGCTCGGCGGTCCGGGCTCCTGGCTGCTGACCCTGCCCGCCCACCACATCGCCGGCATGCAGGTGTTGCTGCGCAGCGTCCTCGCCGGCACCGAGCCCGTGGTCGTCGACGTCACCGGCGGCTTCGACCCCGGTGCGCTTCCTGCCGCTGTCGCGTCGATGAGCGGATCCCGCCACTACACCTCGCTCGTCCCGACGCAGCTGGTCAAGGCCCTCGACCACCCCGACGCGATGGCGGCACTGGCCGCACTCGACGCCGTGCTCCTCGGCGGCGCCGCCACCCCCGCGCCGGTCCTGCGACGCGCCGTCGACGCCGGCATCACCGTCGTCCGTACGTATGGAATGAGCGAGACCTGCGGTGGGTGCGTGTACGACGGCCTACCCCTCGACGGCGCCCGGGTGCGCCTCGACGGCGACGGCCGCGTCCGCCTCGGCGGACCCATGCTCGCCACCGGCTACCGCGGACTCCCCGACCACCCTGCGTTCGCCGAACCCGGCTGGTTCCGCACCGACGACGCCGGCGCCCTGACCGACGGCGTCCTCAGCATCACCGGCAGACTCGACGAGGCCATCTCCACCGGCGGCCTCACCGTCGTCCCGCAGGTGGTCGAGGCGGCTCTCGTCGCCCACCCCGCGGTCCGGGAATGCGCAGTGATCGGCCTCCCCGACGAACGGCTCGGACGCCGCGTCACCGCCGTCGTCGTCACCGAACCCGGCACCGCGCCGACACTCGACGAACTCCGCTTGTTCGTCGAACGCACCCTCGACCCCACCGCCGCGCCCCGCGAACTGCACCTCGTCGACACCCTCCCCCTCCGCGGTCCCGGCAAGGTCGACCGGCGTGCACTCGAATCGCGGTTCGGGTAGCGGTCCCCGAGTTTGCACACCGATTCGTCGGATTCCCATGCAATAGCGTGTGACTCCGACGATTCGGTGTGCGGACGGACTTACCTGCGTCGCGAGCGGACGCACGCACGCTCGAATCGCGCTTTGACGACCTCGAACCGCGCGAGGTCTGCCCACACCCAACGGATCACCTCGAGGCCAGTGTCCCGTATCGCGTCTTCACGTAACTTCTCCTTCGCCACGATGTCGCCCGACTGTCCGGATCCGAACTTGTACTTGCCCATGCCGTCGAATTCACCGACAACTCCCCAACGCTCCCAGTAGAAGTCGACGCGGGCCACGAACGTCCGCGGCTCGGTGCGCACCTCGTATTGCAGCTCGGGCGTCGGCATTCCGCACTCCCGCATCCTGATTCGACTCAGCGACTCGCCGGGACTCTCGCTGCGCCCGTCGCACAATGCCACTGCGCGGCGCGCGGCCCCGATGCCCTTCCGACGTCGGTGACGCTCCACCACGGCGCGGACGTCGTCGATCGACACACCACCTCGATGCAAGGCGGAGTCGCCGATCACGACAGCCTGGTCCAGCAATTCCGCTAGCGCCACATCCGCGACAGTCCGCGGGAGAGAGGTCACTGCGACGCCGTCGATCTCGACGACGTCGTCACGACCCAGCGGAGCGATGTGAACGTGCAGTGTGGCGGTCCGTCGTGCGCCGGAGCGTCGCTCCCTGCTCAGATGCACCCGATCCAGGTTTGCCGCGCCGACGTCGAGTCCGTGGAGCACTGCGGCGGACACATGGCTGACCACTACCTCGGTTCCGTGCGCCGCGACGGCCGCAGCGACCCGGGCTCGATGTATCCCGATCGCGTCGAGCGATGCGGCGTGCTCGCTGCCGAGGTACACCCCCGCTGCGACGGTCACGAGTTGTCCGGTTGTTCTCGCTCGACGCAGTTCCGGGTCGGTCAGCCCGTCGGCCAGCGCGTGACGGCGGAAGATCAGGTCGTCTGCTCTCATATCGGGAATCCTGCACCCTGTGTGTCGGCGGCTGTGCGTGCCGACCAGGTAAAACAGTCCGCCTGTGGATAACTGGCAGGGTGGGGAATCTCCCATCCGCACACACATTGGTCAGACTCCCACGCAATAGCCCGTGATCCCGACCAATGTCCGTGAAATTGCTGGTAGTAGGCGTCCGCAAGCCGGTGCAAGAGGCGTGCAAGGCCGCTGCAAGTGGCGGGCTGCATCGTCTACGGCATGAACCTCACTGCAACTCCCCCAGCCATCGAGGCCGACGGGCTCGTGAAGCTCTTCGGCCGTCAGCGCGCCGTCGACGGCGTGAGCCTGTCCGTTCCGACCGGGTCGGTGTACGGAGTGCTCGGCCCGAACGGTGCCGGAAAAACCACCACGGTGCGGATGCTCGCGACGTTGTTGCGTCCGGACGGCGGCGAAGCCCGCATCTTCGGCCACGACGTGGTGCGCGAACCGAATGCGGTGCGCTCACTGGTCGGTGTGACGGGTCAGTACGCGTCGGTCGACGAGGACCTGTCGGCGGTCGAGAATCTGGTGATCTTCGCCCGACTGCTCGGGCTCAGCCGGGGTGATGCCCGCCGCAAGTGCACCGAACTGCTCGAGGAGTTCGATCTGACGGAGGCGGCGACGAAGCCGCTGAAGAACTTCTCCGGCGGCATGCGGCGTCGACTCGACCTGGCGGCGAGCCTGATCGCACACCCGCCGCTGTTGTTCCTCGACGAGCCGACGACGGGTCTGGACCCTCGGACGCGCGCCCAGATGTGGGACACCATTCGCCGGCTCGTGGCGGAGGGGTCGACGGTGCTGCTGACCACGCAGTACCTCGACGAGGCGGATCAGCTGGCCGATCGGATCGCCGTCATCGACCGCGGAAAGGTGATCGCGGACGGCACGGCCGACGAACTGAAGGCGTCCGTCGGCGTCTCGTCGCTGCAGCTGACCCTGGTCGATCGTGCGCAGACCGACGACGCGCGTGCGGTCATCGCCCACACTCTCGGTGTGGAGGTGGCGATCACGCCGGAGATCGGCCGTCTCACCGCGCCGATGACCGACCCCTCGCTGACCGTGGAACTGCTGATCCGCCTGCGTGACCACGGGATCGCCGTCGACGAGATCACCGTCCAGAAGCCGAGTCTCGACGAGGTCTTCCTCACCATTACCGGCCACGGCGCAGACGCCGCAGAGGCCGACACCGAACGGAGCGTCGCATGACCACCACCCTCGAATCCCGCGCTCACGCGGGACCGCAGCCGATTCCGGAGGCCCGCAACCGGATCAGCCTCGAGCAGTCCGTCGCCAACACGCTGACCATGGCGTACCGGGGACTGCTCAAGATCAAACACAACCCGGAGCAGCTGTTCGACGTCGTCGTCCAGCCGATCATCTTCACGTTGATGTTCACGTATATCTTCGGTGGCGCCATCTCCGGCGACGTGGCGTCGTATCTGCCGATCATCATCCCGGGCATCCTGGTCCAGACGGTGATCACCACGTCGATCGTGACGGGCACCCAGTTGCGGGAAGACATGGACAAGGGCGTCTTCGACCGTTTCAAGTCGCTGCCGATCGCCCGTATCGCGCCGCTGTCCGGGGCGCTCCTGGCGGACGTCGTGCGGTACGGCATCGCCACGACCATCACGTTCGCCGTCGGCATCGCGATGGGTTACCGGCCCGGCGGCGGCGTCGTCGGTGTGCTGTCGGCCGGAGTGCTCGTCATCATCTGTGCGTTCTCGATCAGCTGGATCTTCGCGCTGATGGGCGTCCTGATGAGCAAAGCATCTTCGGTGCAGGGCATTTCGATGCTCATCCTGTTCCCGCTGACGTTCATGTCCAACGCGTTCGTGCCCGCCGACACGATGCCCGGCTGGATGCAGGCGTTCGTGAACGTCAACCCCGTGTCGCATGTGGTGACCGCGGTGCGTGAACTCGTCAACGACGGCCACTTCGGTGTCCACGTCGTGTGGTCGCTGCTCGGCGCCGCCGTGATCGTCGCAGTCATGGCACCGCTGACGGTCCGGACCTACATGCGCAAGGCCTGACAACCGAAATACGAAGCGAGCCGGTGGACGCGGGGTCCACCGGCTCGCTTCGCCTATTTCTCCAGCTCGGGGCCGTCCGCCTGCAACTCCCCCACCTCGGACTTGAGGATCCGCATCGAGCGGCCCAGTCCGCGGGCGGCGTCCGGGAGCTTCTTCGACCCGAACAGCACCACGAGGACCACCGCGATGATCGCCCAGTGACTGGGGCTCAGCGCCCCCACTACTGGGGGCTCCTCACCGTCGGGGTACACGGCGTCCACCTCGACCTCGACGAGCCAGCCGGCGGCGGGCAGGCTCGCGACCTCGAGTGCGAATCGGCTGGGCCGCGCGGAGTTCCGTTCCATCGGGGCGGCCGGTTCCGCGGTGCCGAGGGGCACCAGTTCGGTGTCTCCGGTGTCGAGGTTGGTGTTCGCGAAGAACTGGCGGTAGGCGCGGTTCCAGCCGGCGTAGTCGGCGCGGTCGGTGCCCGGGGCGTTGTCGAGGAACACCCGCATGGTCACGACGTCCTCGAGTGTCAGCCCCTGCGCCTCGAGATTGTCGCGGATCCGCTTCAGCGCGTTGATGCCCTGCGCCTCGGTGATCGTGACCCCGGCGGGGAGTGCACCGCCCGCGAACACGTCGGTGTCGATGTAGGACTCGGGGGTGCCCTCGGGTGCGGTCTTGTTGGACGCGCCGGGGCCGATTCCGCTCGACTTGTAGACGGCGGTGCCGCCGCCGATCGCGACACCCTGCGCGATCATCGGATTCGCTTCTCCGGCTTCGAGAACCGGTTTGGAGACGAAGGTGCTGCCCGGCGCCTCCGCTGCCGCCTCGTCGGAGGAGCACGACGTCGCCCCGACGATCAGAGCGGAGGCCGCGAGGGCCGCGGTGACGGCCTTGGTACGAATCGACTTCACAGTGCACAACTCCTTGTTCGAGGGAAAGG
>NZ_BCWY01000088.1 GCF_001894825.1 Rhodococcus jostii NBRC 16295
CCCCGGGGTGGTTAATAAGTACTCACGGGTGCGGAGCACACCGACGCTAACCTGAACCCATGCCCGAGGAGACAACCGACCAGAGCAACTTGGACTTTCTGTCCTTCGTGGACTTCGCGGTCGGCAAGACCGTCGACGAGTTGCCCGAGGTCGACCCGGTGTCGATGCGGCTCGTCCTCGCATTGCACCGGGTGACCAGCGCCCTCGTCTACGACCTCGAGTCGGCGGTCCACCGGCCCAGCGGGTGGAGCTGGCCCGGATTCCGGGTGCTGTTCGTGTTGTGGCTCGCCGGACCGTGCGAGGCCAAGCGGGTAGCGTCGCTGTCCGGGATGAGCAGGTCGGCGGTGTCAGCCCTGGTGAACACCTTGGAGCGGGACGGCCTGGTGACGCGGCGCCCGTCCACCGGCGACCGCCGCGCCGTCGACCTCGAGCTGACGGACGCCGGGCACGACGCCATCGTCAGCACGTATTCGGCACACAACAAGCGTGAGCAGGCGTGGACCGAGACGCTGACACCGTCGGAGCGGCTGGTCCTGATCGGCTTGCTCGAGAAGCTGGCGTCGGGCACCGCCGCCCGCGAAGCGGTCAAACGAAATTGAAGTAGGTGCACACGCCATGAGCAGCCTCCTTCCTCTCGTCACGTTCGACGAGTTCCGCGAGTCGGTGAGCGACGCGTTCGTCCCCCTCGAGATGACCTCGGACGACCACGACGAATTCCGGGGCGTCGTTCGCGGCGCGACGGTCGGGGCGGTCCGGGTCACCGAGGTCGTCGCGGCCGCGCACACCATTCGCAGAACGCCGCGGACGATCCGCGCCGCCAACCCCGACTACTTCAAACTCGGATTGCAGGTGCGCGGTCGCTGCGTCCTCGCCCAGGACGGCCGCGAAGCTGCGCTCACTCCCGGCGACTTCTCGATCTACGACACCACCCGGCCGTATCAGCTGTCCTTCGACGACCGGTTCCAGATGCTCGTCGTGATGTTCCCCCGGCATCTGCTGCGCGTTCCCTCCGACGGCATCGCCCGGCTCACCGCGTCCCGGGTCTCGGGCACGCGCGGGCTCGGCGCCCTCGTCACCCCACTGCTGCGCGGGCTCGGCGAGCAGATCGCCGACGCCTCCCCCGCCGTCGCCGTGCATCTCGGTGATGCCGTCCTCGACCTGGTCGCCGCCGCATTCGCGGAGCAACTTCACCTCACCGACGGGCCGGCCCCGACGTCACGTCGCAGCGACCTGCGGGTCCGGGTCACCGCCTTCATCGACGATCGGCTCGCCGACCGGGAACTGGATCTGCATGCGATCGCGGCCGCGCATCACATCTCGGTGCGGCACCTGCAGAAGTTGTTCGAAGCCGACGGCGACACGGTGAGTGGGTGGATCCGGCGCCGCCGGCTGGAGGGGTGCCGACGCGACCTGGCCGACCCCCGTTTCGGCGATCTGCCCGTCTCGGCCATCGGTGCGCGGTGGGGGTTCGCCGACGCCGCGCATTTCTCCCGGCTGTTCAAGAGCACCCACGGGTCGACGCCGGGCGCCTACCGCGCCGAGGCCACGCCCCTCACGGAATCGGCGAGTCGGATTCGATGATCTCGGCGACCTCGTCGACGTGAACGGGTCTGCGCCAACTGTCCCAGCCGACGTGGATCTGCCGTGGATGAACGGACGGGTCGAGCACGCCGGACTGGTGAGTGTGCCCGTGCAGCAACCAGTCTCCCTCGTCTTGCAGGCGGTATTTCACGCCCCGGTCCTCCGCGGTGTGGTCGCCGGTGTAAGGGAAGTGGGAGACCAGCACCGTCCGGCCCGCGATCTTCCGTCGCGCGAACAACTGCACCGACGCGAACGTGTCCAGGAAGGCGCGTTGCCTGACATGGCTGTTGCGGTTCGCCATCGGATGGCAGGAGTCGTGATTGCCCGGGATCAGGTGCAGTTCGACGTTCCGTTTCTGCGCGAACTCACCCAACTCACGGAGCGCCCAGTCCTCGGCCGCCCGACCTCCGACGGTGACATCGCCCAGGACCCAGAGTTGATCGCCACTCGCGACGGCGACACCCAAGGCGTCGAGGATGGACTCGTCGTGCGCGTCGACCTCCGTGTCGAAACCCCGGATCTCCACCAGCCGTGCATGACGAAGGTGCAGGTCGGACGTGAACCAGATGCTCATGTCAGGAACCGTAACTTCATTTCCGCGAAGAACGCCGCCGACAGCCGTTCGAAATCGTCCGCGCCGAGACGGATCCGGTCGCCGATCTCGAGCTTCAGAACGGACTGGTCGGGAACGTACCTGATGACGTTGATTCCGCGCGCAGGACCCCGTTGTTGTTCTTGACGTCCTCTCGGTCGTGAACGACCGAGATTCCCCTCGAGACTCACGTCCCGAAGTTCCTGTTTCACCGACAGTCGCCTCCCCACACTTCATGTGCGGGGAGGTCTCACACCATCTCCGCAGGCTGCCACCGTCAGTCCGACGGCCACAATGTTCTTCGCCGCATTCACATCCCGATCATGGACGACGCCGCATCGGCACGCCCACTCCCGCACGTCAAGCGGCATCGTCGACGCGATCGACCCACACACCGAGCACATCTTCGACGACGGATAGAACCGGTCGATCGCCACCACCCGCCGCCCATACCAGTCGGCCTTGTACTCGAGCATCGACCGGAACTCGGACCAACTCGCATCCGAGATCGCCCGAGACAACGACCGATTCCTGACCATGTTCCGCACACTCAGATCCTCGACGGCGATCACTTGGTTTTCGCGCACCAGCCGAGTGGAGAGGTTGTGCAGATAGTCACGTCGCCGGTCGGCGATCCGGCCATGAATCTTCGCGACCTTCAGTCGGGCCTTGGCCCGGTTACGGGATCCCTTCTGCTTCCTGGCGAGCACCCGCTGCGCCTTCGCCAGCCGCTCACGGTCCTTTCGTTCATGGCGCGGGTTGGTGATCTTCTCCCCCGTCGAGAGCGTGTAGAGGCTCGTGATCCCGGCGTCGAGCCCGACCACCCGATCGGTCGGCGGGGGTTCGGTGATCGTGTCCTCGACGAGAATCGAGATGTGGTACCGACCGCGAGCATTACGCGACACCGTCACCTGCGACGGCACGGCCCCCTCCGGTAGCGGCCTCGACCACCGAACGTCCAGCGGTTCGGACTGCTTGGCCAACCGGATCTGCCCGCCCCGGTAGGTGAAGCAGCTCGCGTAGTAGGTCGCCGAATCCTTCGAGTGGTCCTTCCTCTTGAACTGCGGGTAGCGGGACTGCTTGCGCCAGAACCTGTCGAAGGCGGCCTGCAACTGCCGCAGCAACTCCTGCAACGGCCCCTTCGACGGCTCCGACAACCACTCGGTCTCGGTGTCCCGTTTCCATCCGGTGAGCATCTTCGAGGTGTCCGCGTAGGTGACCCGCCGCTGCTCCTGCGACCAGGCCCGCGAGCGCTCCGCCAACGCCCGGTTGTACACATACCGGGTGCACCCGAACGTCCGAGCAAGCTGTTCCGCCTGCACCGCAGTCGGATAGAAACGGTACTTGAACGCCCGCTTCACCACCCTCCCCGCCATGACCCAGACACTAGCCACACACTCCGACAAAACCAGATCGGCTCGCCCGGACCCGAAGGACCGGGTTTGCGCCGAAAGACTCGAGCATCAGGAACTGTTCGGCCACCACGAGAGGCTGGTGATTGGGCAGCATCACGCCACCCGAACCCAACCGGATCCGGCTCGTGCGCGCACCGAGAGCAGCGAGCAACACGGGCGGCGATCCACTCGCGATGCCCGGCACCGCGTGATGCTCGGCCACCCAGAACCGGTGGAAGCCGAGCCGCTCGGCGTGCACCGCCCGCTCGATCGTCCCGGTCAGCGCAGCAGAATCGGGCGTACCGCTGCGCGTGCGGGACCGGTCCAGGATCGACAGCTTCACCCTCGGGGGAACCGTCGTCCCGCCGGCGGTATTTCCTCACCCGTACACAGTCGGTGGACGAGTGTGCACGCTTCGCTGACATACTGACCGCCGCAGGATCCACGATCGCCGGGAGGTCAATGGTGAGCAGCACAGGGACTATGTCGTACTCGCTGGACGTCACGTCGCGGTCCGCAGCGCAGATGCGGGAGTGCGCGGAGTTCTTCAGCGAGCCCGAGCTGGCCCACCTGCCCACGGCCCGCCTCGCGGACGCACTGGAGTCGCTGGCGGAGACGGGCCGCTACGAGCACACCGTGGAGGAACTCGAAGTCGGCTCGCAGCTGGCGTGGCGCAATCACGCACGCTGCGTCGGGCGCAAGCACTGGCGCACGCTGAAGCTGATCGATGCCCGGCACGTCACCACCGCGGACGAGATCGCGGAGGCGTGCTGGGAGCACCTGCGGGTCGCGACGAACGGCGGCGCCCTGCGCTCGGTCATCACGATCGGTCCCCTGCCGCTCGCGGACGGGCGCGAATACAAGATCGTCAGCCCGCAACTGATCCGGTACGCGGGTTACCGCCACGCGGACGGGACGGTGACCGGGGACCCCGCCCAGGTCGGAATCACCGAGGCGGTGACGAAGATGGGGTGGCGGGGCGCAGGCACACGATTCGACGTGCTGCCGCTGCTGATCAGCACCCCCGACGAGACGCTGCGCTGGTTCGAGATTCCCTCCGAGCTGGTGCTCGAGGTCGAGATCGAGCACCCCGACTACGCCTGGTTCGCCGAGCTCGGTCTCAAGTGGCATGCCGTTCCCGCCGTGTCGAACATGAGCCTGTCGGTGGGTGGGCTCGAGTATCCGCTCGCCCCGTTCAGCGGGTGGTACGTGAGCACGGAGGTCGGGGCCCGCAACCTCAGCGACGAGGATCGGTACGACATGCTGCCCGCGATCGCCGAAAGGCTGCGCCTGGACACGACATCGGAGCGGACGCTGTGGCGCGACCGCGCACTGGTCGAGCTGAACCGCGCCGTGATCCACAGCTACCGGCAGGCCGGTGTGCACATGGTCGACCATCACACCGTCGCCAAGCAGTTCATCAGCCACGTCGAACGCGAGGAGTCACTCGGCCGGAAGTGCCCGACCGACTGGTCGTGGATCAACCCGCCGATGTCGGCGGCGCTGACGCCCACCTTCCACCGGCTCTACGACGCCCCCGACATGGACGTCCGGCCGAACTTCCTCGCTGCCCCCACGGCGTCGGGTTGCCCGGTCTCCGGTCAGCCGCGGTAGGGCGGGGCCACGCCCCAACCCCAGTGCGGGACGGGTGCATGCTCGACCACTTCGGCGCCGGGGCTCGAATTCTGCAGCGCCAGCCTGGTCCCCCACTCGACGTATGCCATGAAGGCGGAACGGAATTCGGGATCCGACGGAAGGTCGGCGTCGTCGGCGGCGAGGCTCATCGTCGCCGCGAAGCGGTGCCGCTGCTGCCGGCTGATGGCGAGGCCGATGTGGTGGCGCAACATCCGTTCGTAGCCGCCGAGTTGTTCGGTGTAGCCCGGCGGGCCGCCGAACACCTCGCACCACCAGAGGGTCACGTTGCGCCGATGCTCCTCGTGCACGCCGCCGGGGAACATCGGCGACAGCAGTTCGTCGCGTTCCACCCGGTCGTAGAAGGCGTCTATCAGCCGCCGGAACGACTGCTCACCGCCCGCCCACTCGTACAGGGACGGTGTTTCCTGTTCACTCATGCGAGCTCCCGATTTCCGTCGTCTCTCCATTACAATACACATCAGCATTGGATTGAAAAGAGGATCGAGCATGAGTGTGGCCGGGCGCAGTCGCGACACCGATATCGACACCCGGGTTCTGAAAGTGGCGGGCCGGCAACTGTCCTGCGCCGGATACGACGCGATGTCGCTCGCTGCGATCGCCGCGGAGGCCGGCACCACCCGCCAGGCCCTGTACCGGCGGTGGGCGACGAAGGCGGACTTGGCCGCGGCCGTCGTGGCACAGTTGACCGACGAGGCGGCGGACCGGTCGTCGGCGGACCCGTTCGGTGATCTGGTTCGCGAG
The DNA here is from genome assembly GCF_001894825.1 of Rhodococcus jostii NBRC 16295. Lineage (GTDB taxonomy): Bacteria > Actinomycetota > Actinomycetes > Mycobacteriales > Mycobacteriaceae > Rhodococcus_F > Rhodococcus_F jostii. The sequence continues at coordinate 5,965 of NZ_BCWY01000088.1, forward strand.
CTGACCGAATTTCAGCGCGGGGTGTCCCGGAGCGGCCGCCTGTCGCTGGTCGGGACGATGCTGCAGGACACGACCGACAACGACGTCCGGGCGCAGTACCGTGCGCGGGTCGTGGCGCCGCGCCGGCGCCGTATCCGCGCCATTCTGGACCGGGCTGCGGAGCTGAACCTGATCGACGCCGACGCCGACCTCGATGTCGCCGTCACCATGGCCACGGGCAGTTGGTACGGCCGGGCCCTCGCCGGCGATCGACCGCCCGCGAACTGGCCGGCCCGCACTGCGGCGCTGATCTGGCGGGCCGTCGGCGGGACGGTTCCCACCTGAGCGGCCGACTACGCCGTGGAGGCGACCGGGGCGCGACGGTCCCCCATGTTCCGTGAGGTCAGGACTCCGATGAGCAGTAGAACGCCCGCGACGGCGATGAACCAGCCCGTGCGGTGCAGGCCGTCGTCGCCGATGACGTGACCGGCGGTGGTCTGCAGCACGACGGCGGACAGGTTCGCGCCGACGTATTGCACGGTGCGGTACATCCCGATCGCCGTCCCGACTTCCTCGACGGACGTGACGGAGCTGATCAGATTCTGGTTGCCGATGTTGTTGAATCCGTTCGGGATTCCCAGCACCGCGGCCACCAGGAGAAGCACGACGATCGGGGCGGTACTACTCTCCACCGAGGCCAGGAGCAGACCACCCACCAGCAGCGCGCACGTCCCGACGGTGAGCGTCCGACGCACTCCGTGCCGCCGGTACGTCCGTGACGCGAACAGCGTGGACCCGATACCGACGACGGCGACGGGAAGCATCGTCAGACCCGCTTCGGTGGCGCTCATCCCCCGGGAATACTGCAACCACTGCGGGATTCCGAAGAAGACGCAGTAGAACGCCGTGTAGGTGAGGAGCGTCCGGGCGAGTGTCGCGCTGAGCGCGCGGTTTCGCGCCAGCGCCCGAACGTCGATGAACGGTTCGTCCGCCCGCCGTTCCCACTGGACGAACAGGGCCACTACCAGCGCCCACACGGGGACCAGCCACCACACCGGGTCGGTGGTGAGCGACAGCAGGAACACCATCGTCGACGAGATGAGCGCGAGGAACAGCAGGACGCCCACGACGTCGAGCGCGTGCAGCAGTTGCCGTCGGCTGACCGACATGCCGCCGACGAAACCGACGTTCGCGAACTTCGTGACCGCCACGGCGCTGAACGCGACGATGGGAAGGTTGATCCACATGATCGACTGCCAGCCGAACGCCCCCACCAGCAGTCCGCCGAGCGTCGGGCCGAGTGCCACGACCGCCTGGCTGCAGATCGCGAGGGTGGTGATCGCGGTTCGCGGCTGCGCGCCGCGGCGTTCCGCATAGCCGCGAATCATCGTCATCGCATTGGGATACTGTGTGGCGGTTCCGATTCCGACGAGGATCCGGGAGAAGATCAGCCAGCCGACCGAGGGCGCGAGCAGACCGGCCACGGAGCCCAGGGCCACCAGGGCGAGGCCCCCGAGGTACACCTTCCGCGCGCCGAGGAGGGCGCCGAGCTTGCCTGCCATCGGGGCGGTGACGGCCGTCGCGATGTAGAGCGCAGAGATCACCCAGGTGATTCCGGACGAGGAGCCGAACTGGGCGGCGATGCCGACGATTGCCACCGCGATCATCGATGAGTTCAGTGGTTGGAGAATGCTCCCGGTGGCAACGGACCCGCTGACGCGGAACGGTACGGATGGGGCCTTCTGAGCGGCACCGGTATCGGCGACGGTCGCGCTCACGAGTTCATCAGTGACTCCCGCTGCGGCGACGGCTCGGGGGTCGCGGCGAGCCGTCGGAGTAGCCGTCCGGCGATGAAGAGGAGGTCACGCTCGGCGTCGGTGCATTCGGTGGCGAGCGCGGCCGAGAGCCACTCGTTCCGCCGCGACCGGTCGGCGGCGAGGGTCTGCAATCCCGGCGCGGTGATCGCGACGATGCTCGCCCGCGCGTCCTGAGGGTCCACGGTCCGGGAGACCATGCCGGCGTCCTCGAGCATCGAGACGGTCCGCGCGATGGACTGCGGCGCCACCTGCTCGAGATCGGCGAGGGCGCGGGCGCTCATCGGACCTTCCCGGTCGAGGTGCGCGAGGGCCTGCAGCTGCGACGGCGTGAGACGGTGCCCGGCCCGCTGGGCCCGGATGCGCCGATTGAACATGACGACGTCCTCACGGAGCCGGTCGACCTTCTCATCCATGTGTTCACCTCTCGATCGCAGCCAAGTTCATTAGCCAGTCTAGCTGTTTTATTTTCGGCGATCAATCCTCACTATTCCCCAACTGCCGTATTTATTTGCCAGCAACACTGCCTAACTGCCCGCGGATGATCGGATTCCCGCAGGTCGGGCGGGCGCGTCGGGCGTCCCACAGGAAACTCCGAGCCGATCGCTGGCAGTATGAGGACGGCGAACGCTGATCGAGATCGGAAAGAAGGTGGTCGTGACTCTCCGCACACGGACAACCGGCATCATTGCAGTCGTGGCCATGACGTTCCTGGCCACGGCGTGCACCATCGGAGACACCGGCACGTCGGAACCCCCGACCACCACGCAGGCCGCGCCCGCCTCGATTGCCGTTCCCGTCGCCGAGGGGGCGCCGATCAATCCGACCACCCCGATCGTGGTCACGGCGACAGGCGGCCGGCTGACCGCCGTGACCGTCACGAATCCCGCGGAGGCCGGCGCACCGGTCGCCGGGGCGCTCGCCCCCGACAGCACGAGCTGGACGAGCAGTGTGCCCCTCGGATACGGATCGACGTACACGGTCGTCGCCGACGCGGTCAACCCCGACGGTGCGCCCGTCGAGCAGACCTTCTCCGTGACGACGATGACTCCCGGCGCCACGGCGTACGCCAACGTCGTCCCTGCCCCCGAGGTCGTCGCCGACACGGGCATCGGTGTCGGCCAGCCGATGGTCTTCCAGTTCACGGAACCGGTCGCGAACAAGGCCGAGGTGCAGCAGCGACTGCACGTGACGACGACACCGCCGCAGCCCGGCGCCTGGTACTGGACCGACGACCAGAACGCGCACTACCGGGCCGCGAGCTACTGGGCACCGGGAACCAAGATCCACGTCGAGGCCGACGTGTACGGCGTCGACCTGGGCGACGGCGTCTTCGGTGCCGAGGACAACTCCGCCGACTACACCGTGCACGACGCGTGGGTGGCCAAGGCCGACGGGGCGAGCGAGGTGCTCACCGTGTTCCACAACGGTGTCCAGGAAACCTCGATGCCGATGAGTCTGGGATCGCCCGACCATCCGTCGCACGAGGGACCGCACGTGATCTCGGACAGGCAGCAGAGCATCATCATGGACTCGTGCACCTACGGGGTCTGCGCCGGCGACCCGGACTACTACCGCGAGAAAGTCGACCTGAACCTGCGCATCTCGAACGATGGCGAGTTCGTCCACTCCGCACCGTGGTCGGTGGGCGATCAGGGCAGCAGCAACGTCTCCCACGGCTGCGTGAACCTGGCCCCCGCCAACGCTCAGTGGATGTTCGATCACTTCGGCATCGGCGACGTCGTCGAGATCACCAACTCGGGCGGTCCGCTGCTGCCGGTGTGGGACACGTACGGGGACTGGGAGGTCCCCTGGGATCAGTGGCAGGCAGGTAACGCAACGGGATAGGAGGCGCTCGTGAGTTCACCATCCGCGGAATGTGTCGAGCAGTTGAAGGCGGTGCTCCCGCACCGGGTTCACCTGCCGGACACGGACGACTACCGCACCGCCCTGGGCCGGGTGTTCTTTCCCGAGGCCGCGAGACGCCGCCCGTCCTGCGTGGTCGAGCCGGTGTCCGTGGAGGAGGTCTCCACCGTCATGCGGGTGGCGCACCGGACGGGTGGCACCGTCACCGTCCGCGGCGGAGGACTGAGTTCCAACTGCGTCGCCGACGACGCCGTCATGCTCGACCTGTCGGCGCACCTGAACACGGCGCGTCCCGACGGTGACCGGGTGATGGTGGCCGGCGGCGCCACCGTGGGGACCATGCTGGGCGCCCTCGCCCCCACCGGCCGGGTGGTGCCGGTCGGGATCGTCGGACATGCCGGCTTCGGACTCGTCACCCGCGGCGGCGTCGGGTACCTCACGCGCAGTCTCGGGCTGACTCTCGATCAGCTGGTCGAAGTCGAACTCGTCCTGCCCTCCGGCGAGGTCGTCCACCTGTCCGACAGAAGTACCGGTGACGAGGCCGATCTGTGGTGGGCGGTCCGGGGCTGCGCACCGTGCTTCGGCGTCGTCACGTCGGCGGTGCTGCGCACGCATCCGCAGGGTCCGGTGTGGGTGGATCGGATGGTGCTCGGACTCGAAGCGCTCGCCACCTATTTCCGTGTCGCACCGACGCTTCCGCGGGACACGACGATGGGCGCGGTGCTCGGCTACAGCGCACTGTCCGCCGACGAACCCGTCCTGTTCGTCTACACCGCGTGCGCGAGCGAGGACGCCTCCGACATCGATCGCGCCCGCGCCGCCGCCAGCACGGTCGCCGGCGTGTCGGGCAGCGTCCTGTACCGGTCCGAGACGTCCGGCATCTACCTTTCCGGGCTGCCCGAATTCGCACCACCCGGACTCGACGGCGAAGAACCCGCGCCGATCCGGCTGCCCGAGCCGGGCGATCCCCGGGGGTCGTTCTTCGGGAAGGCCGTCTTCACCGGACCGACCCTCGACTCCCAGGTCGCGGAGGCCCTGGCCACCCAGATCCGCGGGGCGCCGACGCGGGAATGTCGTATCGACTTCCAGCACACCGGCGGTGCGCTCGCCGACGTGGGCGACGAGGACACCGCGTTCTGGGGCCGGGGCGGCGAGTGGAACATCCCGCTCAACGCCATCTGGTCCGACCCGTACGACGGCGCCGCCTGCCTGTCGTGGGCGGGCGGCACCCTCGACGCGCTCGCTCCCCACACAACCGGCGTCTACAGCGTGGAGGTGCGGCCCGGTTTCCCCGAGACCGGCGCCGAGATCGACGCGGCCTACGGCGGAAACCTTCGCCGACTGCGGGAATTACGCCAGCGACACGACCCGATGGGAGTGCTGACGCACTACCCGCTCTAGTCGCCGATCCGCTCCCCTGTGTCCGGGTGGAACAGGTGCACCGCGCCTTCCCGCTTGCGCAGCGACACGGTGTCGGCCAGCCGGGCCGGGGTGCGGGTCAGCGACCGGGCCACCAGTTGCGTTCCGTCACCGGCGATGTGGGTGTGCACGTAGGATTCACTCCCGAGTTCCTCGACCAGGTCCACGATCACCTCGATGCCGCCCTCCCCGGTCGACAACTCGAGCTGCTCGGGACGCACGCCGACGGTCACGGTCTCCAGACCGGCCGCGTGCAGCGCCGACAGCTGGTCACGTTCGAGCGAAAGGGTCGAATTTCCGAGGCGCACCCCGTCGCTGACGATCGGCATGGTCATCAGATTCATGGCGGGTGAGCCGATGAATCCGGCGACGAACGCGTTCTTCGGGCGATCGTAGAGTTCGGTGGGAGCCGAGAACTGTTGCAGCTTGCCGTTCTTGAGGACGGCCACCCGGTCACCCATGGTCATGGCCTCGACCTGGTCGTGGGTGACGTACACGGTGGTGGTGCCGAGTCGGCGCTGCAACGCGGCGATCTGGGTGCGGGTCTGGACGCGCAGCTTGGCGTCGAGGTTCGACAGCGGCTCGTCCATGCAGAACACCTGCGGGTCACGCACGATCGCGCGGCCCATCGCGACGCGTTGCCGCTGACCGCCGGACAGCTTGCCGGGCTTGCGGTCGAGGTACTCGGTGAGGTCGAGCAGTTTCGCGGCGTCGGCCACCTTCTTCTTCCGTTCCTCCACACCGACCCCGCGCATCTTCAGCGCGAAGCCCATGTTCTCGCCCACCGTCTTGTTGGGGTAGAGGGCGTAGTTCTGGAACACCATCGCGATGTCGCGGTCCTTCGAGGGCACCCCCACCATGTCCTTTCCGCCGATCTCGATGGTGCCCTCGTCGATGTCCTCGAGGCCGGCGAGCATCCGCAGTGCCGTGCTCTTGCCGGAACCCGACGGGCCGACGAGGACGATGAACTCGCCGTCTTCGATGTCGAGGTCGAGCGAATCGACCGCCAGCGTGTCGGCGTTCTCGTAGAGGCAGGATGCGCCCTTGTACGCGATGTCAGCCATGATTGCTCCTCAGGTCGGTACGAAAGGTGGGGGAAGTGGTTGCCGGGGTGGTCATTTGATCGCGCCGAAGGACAGGCCGCGAACCAGTTTGTTCTGCGCGACCCAGCCGGCCAGGATGACCGGGAGCGCCGCCAGCGTCGCCGCCGCCGACAGCCGGGCCCAGTACAGGCCCTCACCGGTGATGAATCCGACGAGGAACACCGGAATGGTCTGTGCCTGAACGGCAGTGAGGTTGACGGCGAAGAAGAATTCGTTCCACGAGAAGATCACGCAGATCAGAGCGGTCGCCGCGATACCGGGGGACACGAGCGGGAGGATCACCTCGCGCACCGACGTCCATAGGCTCGCGCCGTCCATACTGGCGGCCTCGAGCAGTTCACCGGGAACCTCGAGGAAGAACGACCGCATCATCCACACCGCGATGGGGACGTTCATCGCCGTGTACAGGATGATCAGCGCCCAGATGTTGTCGAGCAGTCCGATGTCGTTGACGATCACGTACAGCGGGATGATCGCGGCGACGATCGGGAGCATCTTCGTGCTGATGAAGAAGAACAGGGCGTCCTTCGTCTTGCGGACCGGACGCAGCGACAGCGCGAACGCCGCCGGCACACCGAGCACCAGCACAAGGATGGTCGACATGGCAGTCGCGAACGCCGAATTCAGCAGTGCGGTGCCGATTCCGCTGTCGAGGACCGCCTTGAACTGGTCCAGGGTGGGGGTGAAGAACAGCTTCGGCGGGGTCGTGTAGGCGTCACCCTCCTGCTTGAAGGCGGTGAGCACCATCCACGCCACGGGGAAGAAGAAGCCGAGCGCCACGATCCACGCCACCACACTCCACGGGCTGAACTTGCGGTGCTTGCGCGCCCGCTTCGTCTCCGGGGCGGTGGGAGTGGACTCCACCGACGCCGCCGCAGTGTCGGTACTCATTACGCTGCCTCCTCGTTACCGGTAAAGCTCTTGAAGATCAGGCGCAACGCCAGGGTCGCGACGACAATGGTCGCGATCACGACGATGACGCCCATCGCGGCGGCCTGCCCGATGTCGAAACCGAGGAATGCGCGCTGATAGATGTAGAAGGGCAGGTTGGCACTGGCGGTGCCGGGGCCACCCTGGGTCATCATGTAGATGGCGTCGAACGTGTTGATCAGGTAGATCGCACCCAGGACGGCACCGAGTTCGATGAACCGGCGCAGATGCGGGAGCGTCAGTTCGCGGAACATCGCGAACGGTTTGGCGCCGTCCACCCGGGCCGCCTCGAGGATATCGCGGGGCATGGACTGCAGACCGGCGAGGATCAGCAGCATCATGAACGGGGTCCACTGCCACACCAGGTTCACCATGACCGCGGGGAGCGGGAACTTGCTGACCCAGTCGACCTGTCCCACCCCGAACGGGGAGAGCACGAAGTTGACGATGCCGAACACCGGGTCGAACATCGTGGTCTTCCACAGCAGCGCACCGGCGACGGGCGTCACCAGGAACGGGGTGATGAGGAGGGTCCGCACGATGCCCCGGCCCAGGAAGGCGCGGTCGAGCAGCAGTGCCAGCAGCAGGCCCAGCACCACCGAGATCAGCACGGTCCCGACGATCAGGATCACGGTGTTGACCGCGACCTCACGGAACTGGCTGTCCTGGAACACGTCCACGTAGTTCTGCAGCCCGACGAAGGCCTGGGACCCCGGACGGACCAGGTTCCAGGACTGCGTCGAGTAGTACAGCGTGAACAGGAACGGGATCTGGGTCACCACGATCATGAAGATCAGGGCGGGGAGCAACGGTCCCCGGCGACGCCATCCCTCGGCGCGGGAGACGCTGTCGTCCTTGGCCTCCCGCAGTTCCCGCACCCGGTCGGCGGTGCCGTCCGCGGTGGGTTTCTCGGCGATGGTTGTCATCGTTCCTCCCGGTATGTCGCGCCGACCACCTCGGCGTACTGCTGTGCCTGGGCGAGCGCCTCGGGCACGGTCTGCTGGCCTGCGATCGCCGCGCTGATCTGCTGGCTGACGCGGGTTCCGAGATCCTGGAACTCCGGGATCGCCAGGAACTGCACGCCGGTGTACGGAACCGGTTGCACGGTGGGCGCTTCCGGTGTCGCGTTTTCGATCGCCTCGAGCGTCAGCGGACCGTAGGCCGCCGAGGCCTCCTTGTACTCGGGAATCTCGTAGGTCGACAGCCGGCTGCCCGGAGGCACCCGCTCCCAGCCGAGATCCTCACCGACCGTGTGTATGTATTGCTTGTCGGTCATCCACGAGATGAACTTCCACGCCGCATCGGGATTTTCGCTGCTCTCGGGAATTCCGAGCGACCAGCTGTACAGCCAGCCGGAGTTGTCCTTCACCTCGATCGGTGCGGGCGCATAGCCGATCTTGCCGACGACGGCGCTCGACGCCGGATCCTCGAGCGTGGAGACCGCGGACGTCGAGTCGTACCACATCGCGACCTGCCCCTGAGCAAGCTGCGTGGCGCACTCGCCGAAACCGCTCGTCGCGGCGCCGGGCTCACCGTATTCACGCACCAGGTCGACGTAGAACTGCACCGCGCGTTCCACCTCCGGGCTGGTCAGCTGAGCGTTCCAGTCCTCGTCGAACCAGCGGCCACCGAACGTGTTGATCACCGTGTCGAGGGGTGCGAGCAATTCACCCCACCCCGGCTTGCCGCGCAGGCAAATTCCCGCCATGTCCTCGGAGTCGAGTTGCTTTGCGGCCGCTGCCACCTCGGTCCAGGTCGGCTTCTCCGACAAGGTGATTCCGGCCTGCTCGAACAGGTCCTTGCGGTACATCAGGAACGAGGACTCGCCGTAGAACGGCACCGAGTACATGTTCCCCTCGTACGAGAGGGATTCGCGCAGGGTCGGGATGAAGTCGGCCTCGTCGTAGCCCTCGGTGGCCTGCGCATACTGCGACAGGTTCTTCAGCCAGCCGTACTTGGCCCATTGCGGAGTCTCGTAGTTGCTGATCATCACGACGTCGAACTCGCCGCCACCGGTTGCGGTGGATGCCGTGATCTTCGCGCGCGCCTGGTTCTCCGACAGCGTGACGAACTTCAGGTCGATGTCGGGATTCTCCTCCTCGAACTGCGAGGCGAGCTTCTGTGCGTCTTGCATCTGCGAGTTCGAGACCATCGCGATGGTGATGGTCTGGTCCGACGCGCCCAGCGTTCCGGCGCCTGCGCATCCACTGAGCGTGAGGCAGAGTGCTCCCGCGCCCGCTACCAGCATCGTCGCCGGTTTCCTGTGTTTCTTCACCGATCTTCACCTCTCTTGCGTGGTGCTACTGATCGAGCAGCCAACGCGCGCATTCGATGTCGCAGACCAGCATCTTGGCCAGTCCGCCGTGGAGGGCACCCAGTGCCGCTTGGTGTTTGGCGACGCCACCCGTGACGAGGATCGATCCCTCGCATGCGCGGATGTCGTCGAGGGGAACGGACATGGCCCGTTCGTCCAGTGGGCCGGCGACCTCGGTTCCGTCGAGCCGGTAGAAGCGTCCACCGACTTCGCCGACCGCTCCGAGGTCGGTGAGCACCGACAGCATGTCCGTGTCGATGAAGCTGCCCTCGAACAGCGTGGTCGACGTGGAGACGGCGCCCGTGCCGAACATCATCATCTCCGCGGTGCGGCCGGCCTCGAGAGCCTTGGAGATGACGGAGTCGCCCCGCATGGATACCACGGTCGACGCGTCAGCGTACAGCGGAACGGGGAGCCGAACGGTGTTGGCCTGCAGTTGCTCTGCGCATTTACCCAGGACGTACTCCGTTCCGGTCTGATAGTTGATCGCACTCACCGAGCCGTCGAGCTGGACGACCGACGCGCACGTGGCCGCGCCGGACGGCAACCCCTGCGCGACGGCGACCGTCTCGGGCCCCCACGTGAATCCGAGGGTGTCGCCTTCCCGGATCCGGCGCACCAGCAGGGACGCGGCGGCGCGCCCGACGCCGGCGAAGCTGTTGTGGTCGTCGATCGAACCGGCGGCGTCGACGGAATCTGCGACCACCACCGCCTCGACGAGGCTGTACTTCTCCTCGAGCGCGCGCTCCTCGTCCGAGCGCAGCGAATCCCGCAGATGCGCGGGAGCCTGCACCTCGATGCGTACCAGGCCCTGCGTCCGGGCCCGTGCCACCAGCCGGCCCGCCGTCGGGCGGGAGACACCGAGGCGTGTCGCGACCTCGGCCTGCGTCATTCCGTCCAAGTAGTACAGCGTTGCAGCGCGCAACGCGAGGCGTAGATCCTCCGTCGTGGACGGCGGCGGCGACGCGATGAGAGACGGCGTCTGGGCCGTCGGATTGGGGGACGTCACTGATTCTCCTCGCCATGATCCCGAGCCCGTCGAGTGTGTCTTCGGAGCCTCGAGAAACCGTGAGCAAATGATCACTATGCGTTCATCTGCTCAATACGCTAGCATCGAAGTGTGACCCACACAACACTCCCTTCCGATATCCCCAGGACGATGCGTGCCAGCGTGCTGGTCGAGCCGGGTGTCATCGAGATCCGGGAACGCCCCGTCCCCACTCCCGGCCCCGGCGACGTCCTGATCCGCGTGGCCTCGGTGGGCGTCTGCGGATCGGACGCCCACTACTACCGCGAGGGCCGGATCGGTGAGTTCGTGGTCGAACAGCCGATCGTGCTGGGCCACGAGGCGTCGGGCACCGTCGTCGGCGTCGGCGTCGGAGTCGATGCGGACCGGATCGGGCAGCGCGTCTCCATCGAACCGCAGCGCCCCGATCCGGACACCGAGGAATCGCGGCGCGGTCTCTACAACCTGTGCCCGCACATGCAGTTCTATGCCACCCCGCCGATCGACGGGGCGCTCGCCGAGTACGTGATCATCGGCGCGGCATTCGCCCATCCGATTCCGGCCGGGATGTCCGAGGACGCGGCGGCACTGTGCGAGCCGCTGTCCGTGGCCATCGCGACCACCCGCAAGGCCGGAGTGACGGCCGGTTCTCGCGTCCTGATCGCAGGCGCGGGACCGATCGGAATCGCGACGGTGCAGACGGCCCTCGCATTCGGCGCCACCGACGTCTTCGTCTCGGATATCGACCCGCAGCGACGCGACGTCGCAACGAAATTCGGCGCCACCGCGGTGCTGGACCCGCGCGAGCAGGACGTCGCGGGGCTCCACGTGGACGCGTTCGTCGACGCGTCCGGCGCCCCGGCCGCGGTACTGGCGGGAATCCAGGCCGTCCGGCCCGCGGGATCCGTGGTGCTGGTGGGCATGGGCGCCGCCGAGATGACGCTGCCCGTCCAGACGATCCAGAACCGGGAGTTGGTGCTGACCGGGGTGTTCCGCTACGCCAACACCTGGCCGACGGCCATTGCGCTCGCACGGTCGGGACGGGTCGACCTCGATTCGATGGTCACCGGAAGATTCCCGCTCGCCGAAGCGGAGCAAGCACTGAACGCAGACCGGACGCCGGGCAGCCTCAAGGCCGTCGTGCGCGTCCAGGAATGAGGAGAGACCGATGCAACTGAGCGCGCAGGCACTGCAGCAGTTCGACGACACCGTGCAGGTGCCGAACTACGATCGAAGCGACATCACCGTAGGGATAGTGCATTTCGGCGTCGGCGGATTCCACCGCGCGCATCAGGCGATGTACGTCGACCGGCTGTTGCGGCGCGGGGAGGCCCGTGACTGGGGAATCTGCGGCGTCGGGGTCCTGCCCGGGGACCGGCGCATGAAGGACGTACTCGACGCGCAGGACGGCCTGTACACGCTCGCACTGCGGCATTCCGACGGAACCTGGGACGTGAGCGTCATCGGATCCATCGTCGACTATCTCTTCGCCCCCGACGATCCCGAGGCGGTCATCGAGAAGATCGCCGCGGACACCACCCGCATCGTCTCACTGACGATCACCGAGGGCGGCTACAACTTCACCCACGACACCGGCGAGTTCGATGCCGAGAACCCGGACGTCGTGCACGATCTCACCGACGGCGCCGCCCCGCGGACCACGTTCGGACTCGTCGTCGAGGCATTGGCGCGGCGTCGGGCGCGCGGGCTGCCGTCGCCGACCATCATGTCCTGCGACAACATTCAGGGCAACGGCGACGTGGCGCGCCGGATGTTCCTGGCGTACGCGGAGTTGAAGGACCCGGACCTCGCCGAGTGGATGCGCACCGAGACGTCGTTCCCCAACTCGATGGTCGACCGCATCACGCCGGTCACCACGCCGGAGGTCACCGAGGCCCTGTCGACCCGTTTCGGCATCGACGACCAGTGGCCCGTCGCCGCCGAACCGTTCACGTCCTGGGTGCTCGAGGACGCCTTCCCGCTCGGCCGCCCCGCATTCGAGGACGTCGGCGTGCAGGTGGTCGACGACGTCGAACCCTACGAGCTGATGAAGCTGCGCCTGCTCAACGCGAGCCACCAGGGCCTCTGCTACTTCGGCTACCTGTCGGGGTACCGGCTCGTGCACGACGTCGCCCAGGATCCGCTGTTCGCCGACTTCCTGCTGGCCTACATGGACGAGGAGGCCACGCCCACCCTGGCACCGGTACCCGGGGTCGACCTCGACGACTACAAACACACCCTGATCGAACGGTTCTCCAACCCCGAGATCCGCGACACGGTGGCCAGGTTGTGTGCCGAGTCCTCCGATCGCATCCCGAAGTGGCTGCTGCCCGTGATCCGCGAGAATCTGCTGGCCGACCGGCACATTCGACTGTCGGCCGCGATCGTGGCGAGCTGGGCCCGGTATGCCGAGGGCGTCGACGAGGACGGCGGGCCCATCGACGTCGTCGACCAGTTGAAGGACTCCCTGGTGCCGATCGCGCGCAGCCAGCACGAGAACCCCACCGCCTTCATCGAGAACCAGTCCGTCTTCGGTGACCTCGCCGACAACCCGCGCTTCGTCACCGCGTATCTCTGGGCGCTCGACTCACTGCACGGCGTCGGCGCACGGAAGACGCTCGAGGCTCTGCGTGAGAAGGTGCAGTCATGAGTCTGGTCATCGGTGAAGCCCTCATCGACATCGTCACGGCGGGCGACGGCGCCACCACCGAATACGTCGGCGGCAGTCCCCTCAACGTCGCGGTCGGCCTCGGCCGGCTCGGCCGACCGGTCGAATTCGTCACCCGGATCGGCGACGACACGAGGGGCAGGTCGATCGTCCGGCACCTCGAGCAGTCGGGAGTGAGCCTCGCGCCCGGCAGCGTCACCGCCCAGCGGACGGCGACGGCCCACGCAACCCTCGATTCCGCCGGCGCCGCCACCTACGAGTTCGACATCGAATGGGATCTCCCGTCCCCCAGCGGCGCGTCGGCCCCGCCGCTGGTCCACACCGGTTCCATTGCCGCCGTGATGGAACCCGGGTGCGACGTAGTGGCCGACATGCTCGCCCGGCGACGCTCCGCGGCGACCATCAGCTACGACCCCAACGTGCGACCGGTGCTGATCACCGACAAGGCACGCGCCCGGCAGCGGATCGAACACCTCGTGTCGATCTCCGACATCGTCAAGGTCAGCGACGAGGACCTCCGCTGGTACGACCCCGACCGGGATCCCGTCGACATCGCCCGCGACTGGCTGTCCCGCGGACCGGCCATGGTCGCGGTGACGAAGGGCGGCGAGGGTGCGTTCGCGGTCTGCGCCGCCGGACTCGTCGAGGTCGCGGCCCGGGCCGTCGAGGTCGTCGACACCGTCGGCGCGGGTGACGCGTTCATGGCCGGACTCCTCGACGGGTTCTGGTCGCACGGGTTCCTCGGTGCGGAGAGCCGGGCCGCCCTCCACCGAATCGACCCGGAAGAGTTGCGGAACGTGCTGGACAACGCCGTGCTCACGTCGGGTCTCACGGTCGCGCGTCCCGGCGCCGACCTCCCCACCCGCGAAACGCTCGAACGCGCGGCGGGAGTCCGGCAATGACCCTCGTCGCCGGAATCGACTCGTCGACGCAGGCGTGCAAGGTGATCGTCTGCGACGCAGCCACCGGTGAACTCGTCCGCGAGGGCCGGGCGTCGCACCCGGACGGCACCGAGGTCGACCCGCAGGCATGGGCCGCGGCCCTCGACACCGCCATCGCCGCGGCCGGCGGACTGGACGACGTCGCGGCGGTATCGGTCGGAGCACAGCAGCACGGCATGGTGTGCCTCGACGACACCGGATCCGTGGTGCGGCCAGCGTTGCTGTGGAACGACACTCGCTCGGCGGACGCCGCCGCGCAGTTGGTGGACGACCTCGGCGGACCGGACGCCTGGGCGGACGCCGTCGGTGTGGTCCCCCTGGCTGCCATCACCGTCAGCAAGCTGCGCTGGCTGGCCGATTCCGAACCGGCGAACGCCGACCGCACGTCCGCGGTGTGCCTGCCCCACGACTGGCTCGGCTGGCAACTCACCGGCAGAGCCGATCTCGGCACCCTGGCCACCGACCGCGGCGACGCCAGCGGCACCGGATACTTCTCGGCCGCCACCGACTCCTACCGCCCCGACCTGCTGGCGCTGGCGCTGCACGGACGGACCCCCGCCGTGCCGCGGGTCGCCGCACCGGCCGAGCGGATCGGCGAAACCCGGTGGGGCGCCGCCGTCGGTCCCGGCACCGGCGACAATGCCTCTGCCGCACTGGCTCTCGACGCGCAGGAAGGCGACATCGTCGTGTCCGTGGGAACGTCGGGGGTCGTGTCCGCGGTGTCCGTGACACCCGCGAACGACCCGGGCGGGTTCGTCGCCGGATTCGCCGACGCCACCGGGCGTCAACTCCCGCTCGTGTGCACGCTCAACGCGGCCCGGGTGCTCGACGCGACCGCCTCCCTGCTGGGGGTCGATCACGACGAACTGTCGCGGCTGGCGCTGTCCGCGCCGTCCGGCAGCGGCGGCCTGGTGATGGTGCCGTATCTGGAGGGTGAGCGCACCCCCAACCGACCGAACGCCACCGGCACCATCGACGGACTGCGCCTGGCCAATTCGACTCCCGCCCACCTCGCCCGCGCGGCGGTCGAGGGCCTGCTGTGCGGACTGGCCGACGGCATCGACCACCTCACCGCCCAGGGCGTCAGTGTGCGGCGCATCCTTCTGGTCGGCGGCGGCGCCCGCTCGCAGGCACTCTGTGAACTGGCACCCGCGATCTTCGGTGCCCCGGTCCTCGTGCCGCAACCGGCGGAGTACGTCGCGATCGGCGCCTGCAGGCAGGCGGCGTGGACCCTGGCCGGGACCCCCGAACCGCCCAAGTGGACTCAGACGTCCACCCGGCGTTTCGAGGCCGACCCCGCACCCGAAGTGCGCGAAAGGTACGCCTCCGTGAGGCGCTGACGCGCCCGTGCGTGGTTAACGAGTCTCTGGACTCCTCAACCGCGCACGGGGGGCTACGCCACCTTGACCAGCATCTTCCCGACGTTTCCGCCGCGCATGAGCTGCAGGAACGCGTCGACCGAGTTCTCGATACCGTCGACGACGGTCTCGTCGTGGACGACGTCGCCGGACGCGAGCCACGGTCCCATCTTGGCGGCGAACTCGGGGAACAGGTGGGTGTAGTTGCCGAGGGTGAAGCCCCGGAGGGTGAGGCCGCGGCTGATGATGTTCACCAGGTTGTCGGGTCCCGGCGCGCGCTCGGTGGCGTTGTACGCGGAGATCGCGCCGCACAGGGCGGCGCGGCCCCCGTTGCGCATGACGTCGAGTGCGGCCTCGAGGTGGTCGCCGCCGACGTTGTCGAAGTAGACGTCGATGCCGTCGCCGGCGATCTCGCGCAACTGTTCGCGGACCGGCGCCTGCTTGTAATCGAAAGCGGCGCTGTACCCGTACTTGTCGGTGAGCAGCGCGACCTTCTCCGCGGACCCGGCGGATCCGATGACCCGCGAGGCGCCCTCGAGTCGGGCGATCTGCCCGGCAGCGGTGCCCACTGCGCCCGCGGCTCCGGAGATGAACACGGAATCGCCGGGGTTCAGGTGGGCGATGTGCAGCAATCCGACGTACGCCGTGAGCCCGGTCAGTCCGAGGATGCCCAAGTATGCCGAGATCGAGACGCCCGGAATCTCGTCGACGACCCGGAACGCGGCGGCGTCACCCTGCGCGACGTCACGCCACCCGAGATCGTGGACCACGACCGAACCGACCGGGTGGGTAGCGGCCGTGGATTCGACGACGCGGCCGACGGCGCCGCCGGTCATCGTCTCGCCCAGCACGAACGGCGGAATGTACGACTTCACATCGTTCATCCGGCCGCGCATGTAGGGGTCGACCGAGGTGAATTCGTTGGCCACGCGCACCTGGTCGGTCCCGAGGCCGGGCAATTCGACGGTGACGGTGCGGAAGTCGTCCTGGGTCGGCCAGCCCACCGGGCGAGTGATCAGCTGGATCTGGGTACTGGAGGTCACGGGTAGTCCTTTCGATGCTTCTGAGGTCACAGCGCCAGTCCGAGCGCGAGGAGGATGACGGCGAGCAGCGGCAGCGTTCCCTGTGTGATCGCCGCCCGTGCCTTGTCGGGCGAGGACAGCAGGAGCACCAGGGCTGCGAGCAGCATGGATCCCGCGCCGGCGAAGATCAGTGCCGACCCGACCGCGGTGGCGCCGATGACGACGGCGACGATACCGACTGCCGTCACGATCGCCAGGAAGAGGTTGTAGAACCCCTGATTGAAAGCAAGTTCCTTGGTGGCATTGGCTTCTTCGGCACTGGTCCCGAACGTCGCGCGGGTGCGCGGAGCGGTCCAGAGGACGGACTCGAGCACGAAGATGTAGACGTGCAGCGCACTGGCGAGTGCGGCAAGAACAAGACCCGCGGCGACCATACGAAACTCCTCCTCGTTCTGAACTGACCATTTCAATATATACTGAAATGGTCGTTTCACAACCATGAGTGAGGACCGTCATGCCGCGCACACAGGACTTCGACACGGCCGAGGTGATCGGCCACGCCCGCGACCTGTTCTGGGACAAAGGCTTCGAAGCCACATCGATTCCCGATCTCGAACGCGTCACGGGTTTGAATCGGTCGAGTCTGTACAACGCGTTCACCAGCAAACGTGGACTGTTCGACGCCGCCGTGCACGACTACCTCGACCGCGTGGTGCGCCCCCGGCTCCGCATCCTGACCGACGAACCGACCCGCCCCGACGCCGCCGTGCGCTACTACCGCAGCCTCGCCGGCGCCCTCGCGTCCCTCCCCGACGACACCCCCGGCCGCGGCTGCCTGCTCCTCAACAGCGCGGCAGGGTTCGCCGCGCACGACGACACGCAACGGTCCGTGGTCGACGCGTACCAGCGCGAACTGTCCGCGGCGCTCACGCACGCGCTACAGGCCCACGACCCGGACGCGTCGACCGCCACCCTGGCACACCGGACCCGGCTCCTGACCTCCCTGTCCGTCAGCGCCCTCCTGCTGTCGCGGGTCAACCGCGACGAGGCCGTGGCCGTCGCGAACACCGCCGTCGAGCAGCTGGAGGAATGGCGCCGCACGTGAGTGGCAATGTGTGCCCCGGCACACATTGCCACTCACATGGCGGTGACCCAGTCCGCCATCACGTCCGCCAGGGCCTCGGCGCCGCGGTTGCAGTCGTCGGCTTCGGCGAATTCGTCGGGCGAGTGGGACACGCCGGTGGGGTTGCGGACGAACATCATCGCGGTGGGGACTTTCGCCGACAGGATGCCGGCGTCGTGCCCGGCGGCGGTCGGGAGGACGGGAATGTCACCGAGGTGGGCAAGGGAGCGGCGCAGCCGTTCGCGGGTGGAGTGCGGGAACTCGACGATCGGCGTAACCGATTCGGCGTCGACCTCGAGGCCGATGCCGTCGGCGGCCGCGTAGGCCTGCGCCTCGGCGGTGATCTGCTGCACCAGCCTGGTCAGCGTTTCCTCGTCGGCGGCCCGGGCGTCGAGCCACGCACGCACCTCCGACGGAATGGCGTTGGCACCGTTGGGAAGTACCCGCACCTTACCGAACGTCGCGACCGCCTCGTGTAGCGTCGCGGCGGTCCGGGCGGTGTGCACCGAGGACGCGAACGCGAGCATCGGGTCGCGGCGGTCGACGAGCCGGGTGGCGCCGGCGTGGTTGGCTTCACCGGAGAACACGAACTGCCACCGGCCGTGCGGCCAGATCGACGACGCGACGGCGATGGGACTGTCGATCAGGTCGAGGGCGCGTCCCTGCTCGACGTGCAGTTCGACGTACACCCCCACACGGTCGACGAGGTCGGGATCCTCCCCGAGATGGCGCGGGTCGCGGCCGGCGCCTATCAGTGCCTCGGCGAGGCTGACGCCGTCGCTGTCCCGCAACGCCAGGGCGCGCGCGGGTGCCACTGCTCCGGTGGAGAGTTGCGAGCCGACACACGCCACACCGAACCGTGCACCCTCCTCGTCGGAGAAGGCCGTCACCGCGACCGGACGCGTCGGCTCGATCCCCCGCTCGCGGACGAGGTCGATCGCGGCGAACGCGCACACCACTCCCAGCGGTCCGTCGTAGGCGCCACCGTCGGGCACCGAGTCGAGGTGCGATCCGGTGACGAAGGCGTCGCGGGGATCGCCCACCCAGTCCACGGGCATCCACCACGCCCAGAGGTTGCCGTTTCGGTCCTCCTCGACACTCATTCCTCGTGCCTGCGCGCAGTCCGAGAACCATTCGCGCAGCGTCATGTCGGCGTCGTTCCACGCGAATCGGCGGTATCCCCGTGTCGATTTGTGCTGTCCCACATCGAGGATGCTCGCCCACAGCGAATCGAAGGATGTCATGTTCTCGGTCCTCTACTGTCAGTGCGTGGACGTCAGTCCGTGTGGTTGTCGGGGTAGGCGGTGATGGCGAGGAAGCGGATGGGCAGGGTCACGAGCTGTTTCGGTCCGTGCACACCCTCACCGTCGAGCAGTAACGCGTCGCCAGGCCGGAGGGTGTAGTCGCTGTCGTCGTGGCTGTACACCATCTCGCCGTCGAGCATGTACAGCAGTTCGGTGCCCGGGTGCTGGAACCGCGGGCTGGTCGGCGATTCATGGTGCAGAGTGACGACGACGGATTCGAGTCGCTTGTGCTGTCCGCGCAGCGAACCCAGCATCTCGTAGTGGTGGCCGGCGCGGGTGCCCCGTCCCACGATCTCCGCCCCGGTTCCTGCCGCTGTGAAGACGGATTCGCGGTGGGCGTCGGCGCCCCGGAACAACGTGGTGATCGGGACGTCGAGGCCGGTGGCGAGCCTGGACAGCGTGGCGAGGCTGCACGAGGTCTGCGCGTTCTCGATCTTCGACAGCATCGCCTTCGAGATGCCGACGTGCTGGGCCAGTTCGCTGACGGACCTACCGGTGTTGATGCGCAGGCGTCGCACCTGGGCACCGATCGCGGCTTCGACACCGGACTGCCCGGCGACGTCCGGCGGCACCTCTCGTCCACCGTCGTCGTGCAGGATCGGCCGGGTCACACTGGCGGTCGACATTGCTTCCTCCTGTCCAGGCGCTCCGCGCCCGTGCGTGGTTGACGAGTCTCTGGACTCCTCGAGCACGCACGGGCGGCGGAGCCGCCTACATGGCGCCCGGAATCCAGGTCGTTCCGGCGAGGGGCACGCGGGCCATCGCCGACGCCTCCACGGTGAGAGCGACGAGATCCTCCGGTTCGAGGTTGCGCAGGTGCGACTTGCCACAGGCGCGCGCGAGGGTCTGCGCCTCCATGGTGAGCACCCGCAGGTAGTTCGCGAGCCGCCGTCCGCCCTCGACGGGGTCGAGATTCTTCGACAGGTCCGGGTCCTGGGTGGTGATCCCGGCGGGGTCCCTACCGGCCTGGAAGTCGTCGTAGAACCCGGCCGCCGAGCCGAGTTCCTCGTACTGCTTCGCGTAGCGGGGGCTGTTGTCGCCCAGCGCGATCAGGGCGGCGGTGCCGATCGCGACCGCATCCGCGCCGAGGGCCATCGCCTTCGCGACGTCGGCGCCACTCCGGATGCCACCGGACACGATGAGCTGCACGGATCTACGCCCCGTCGCTCCGCTCCGGTGCACCCCGAGCTCCTGCAGCGCCTGGACCGCCTGCGGGATCGCGGCCAGGGTGGGGATGCCCACGTGTTCGATGAACACGTCCTGGGTGGCGGCGGTGCCACCCTGCATGCCGTCGACCACGACGACATCGGCGCCGGCCTTCACGGCGAGTTTGACGTCGTAGTAGGTGCGGGTGGCGCCGACCTTGATGTAGATCGGCTTCTCCCAGTTGGTGATCTCGCGGAGTTCGATGATCTTGATGGCGAGGTCGTCGGGACCGGTCCAGTCGGGGTGCCTGCATGCCGACCGCTGGTCGACACCCATGGGGAGGGTGCGCATCCCGGCGACGCGTTCGGTGATCTTCTGCCCCAGCAGCATGCCGCCGCCGCCGGGCTTGGCGCCCTGGCCGAGGACGATCTCGATGGCGTCGGCCTTGCGGAGGTCGTCCGGGTTCATCCCGTACCGCGACGGGAGGTACTGGTAGACCAGGTTCTTCGACTGCCCGCGCTCTTCGGGGGTCATGCCGCCGTCACCGGTGGTGGTGGACGTGCCGACCTCGCTGGCGCCGCGGCCGAGCGCCTCCTTCGCCTGCCCGGACAGCGCCCCGAAGCTCATCCCGGCGATGGTGATCGGGATGTCCAGGTGGAGTGGGAACTTGGCGTTGCGGTCGCCGAGCACGACGTCGGTGTCGCACTTCTCGCGGTAGCCCTCGAGCGGGTACCGCGACATCGAGGCACCGAGGAACAGCAGGTCGTCGAAATGGGGCAGCTTGCGCTTGGCACCCCAACCGCGGATGTCGTAGATGCCGGTCTCGGCGGCCCGCTGGATCTCGGAGATGACGCCGCGGTCGAACGTCGCCGATTCGCGCAGGGCCGGGTTCGGGGTGTTCATGACGGTTCTCCTAGTACGCGCTGGCGTTGTCGACGTGGAAGTTGTAGAGCTGGCGGGCGGAGCCGTAGCGGGTGAACTCGGACGGGTCGGCGTCGAAACCGGCGGCGTCGAGCAGCTCCCGCAGTTCGGTCAGGTGCTCATCGCGCATCTCCTTCTTGATGCAGTCGGCGCCGAGGGAGGCGACGGTGCCGCGAACGTAGATCCGGGCCTCGTACAGCGAGTCGCCGAGCGCTTCGCCGGCGTCGCCGAGGACGACGAGACGGCCGGCCTGGCCCATGAACGCGGACATGTGCCCGATGTTGCCGCCGACGACGATGTCGACGCCCTTCATCGAAATCCCGCAGCGGGCAGCGGCATTGCCGTCGATCACGAGCAGGCCACCGTGGGCTGTGGCGCCGGCGGACTGGGACGCATCGCCCTTGATGTGCACCGTCCCCGACATCATGTTCTCCGCGACCCCGACGCCGGCGTTGCCGTTCACCGTCACGGTCGCGTGCTGGTTCATGCCCGCGCAGTAGTAGCCGACGTGCCCCTCGATGGTGACGTCGATGTCCGAGTCGAGGCCGCAGGCGAGCGCGTGCGCACCCTGGGGTCCGGTGACCGTCACCGCCTTCGGGGCCTCCGGCGAGGTGAGCCGCTCGTTGACGGAACGGGTACTCGACGTCTCCAGGTTCAGGACAGTCGCTTCGGTGGTGGCTACCGGTGCCATACGTACACCTCTTCCGGTTCGGGCTCGAAGATTCGGGCGTTGTCGACGCCAGGCAGGTTCGCCAGGGCGCGGTATTCGGAGGCCATCGCGACCCACTGGTCGGTCTCGGCGATGACGGCGGGCTTGCAGGAGATGGCGTCCCGGACCACGGCGAACGAGTCGGCCGTCGAGACGAGGAGGGTGTAGAAGCCGTCGAAGGTCTCGTTGAGCATCAGCAGCGCCTTCTCGAGGTCGACTCCCTCGGCGAGCTGCTTGGCGACGAACCGCGCCCCGACCTCGGTGTCGTTGGCGCTGTCGAAGACGACGCCGTCGCGCTCGAGCTGGTGCTTGATGCTCATGTGGTTCGAGAACGATCCGTTGTGCACCAGGCACTGGTCGGGGCCGACGGAGAACGGGTGCGAACCCTCGGCGGTCACGGCGGACTCGGTGGCCATGCGGGTGTGGGCGACACCCTGCCAGCCGCCGGCCGACGGCAGACCGAACCGGTGCGCCAGGTCGATGGGGTTGCCGACGCCCTTGAGGACGGTCAGGTCGTCGCCGAAGCCGATGACCCGCGCCGACGGCACCACGCTGCGGACGGCCGCCGCGAGATCCTCGGCGCCGACGACGCCGTGCAGGATCGTCGTCGGGGACAGGTCGATTCCTGTGACGGTGGTGTCGAGAGTCGCGGACAGCGTCGCGGCGAGTTCCGCTGCGGGGATGGGGCAGTCGAGCAGCGAGACCGTGGACTCACCGACCGGGGACCACGTCGTGTCACCATAAATTGCCATGCCGGCGGAATCGGGTCCGCGGTCGCACATCTGCCCGAGCATGTCGGTGAGCAGGGCGCCGAGTTGTGGGTAGAGGGACGGCTCACGCAGGTGAAGTCCGACGATTCCACACATGGATGTCTCCTTTCGGGAGGTCTGTCAGAACGCTGTCAGGTAGTGGTCGAGTTCCCAGGGGGAGACGGTGTTGTGCCAGGCGAAGAACTCTTCGCGCTTGAGTTTCGCGAAGTACTCGGCGACGCCGGGGCCGGCGACGTCCAGGGCTCCCGTCACGATCGGATCGGATTCCAGTGCGTCCATCGCGTGCAGCAACGTCATCGGCAGCATGTCGCTGGGACTGTCGCCGGATCCGGGTGTGCCGGGGTCGAGATCCCGTGCGATGCCGTCCAGGCCGGCGGCGATGGCTGCGGCGGCGGCGAGGTAGGGATTGGCGGAGCCGTCGCCGCCGCGCAGTTCCACCCGGTTCTTGTCCGGCACCCGGAGGTAGTGGGTGCGGTCGTTGCCGCCGTAGGTGGCATACCGCGGCGACCAGGTGGCGCCGCTGCTGGTCGAGGTGGCACCGGTTCGCTTGTAGGAGTTGACGGTCGGGGCGATCACACCCTGCAGAGCGCACGCATGTTCGAGGATGCCGGCGATGAACGCGTACGCGGTCTTCGACAGTCCCAGCCCCTTGGGGTCGTCACCGTCCGGGAACACCGAACCGGCACCGTTCCACAGCGACAGGTGCAGGTGCATGCCGGACCCGGTGCGGTCGGAGAAGGGCTTGGGCATGAACGTGGCCTTCATGCCGCGCTTCTCGGCGATCACCGACAGCAGGTACCGGGCCGTGATCACCCGGTCGGCGGTGGTCATCGCGTCGGCGTAGTCGAAGTTCTGCTCGAACTGCCCGTTGCCGTCCTCGTGGTCGTTGGCGTAGTTGCCCCACCCGAGCGTGTTCATCGCCTGCGACACCTCGGTCAGATGGTCGTACATCCGGGTGACGTCGCGGGCGTCGTAACACGGCTGACGGCTGACGTCGGCGGTGTCCGCGGTGGTGAGGGCGCCGTCGCCGGTGCGGTTGACCAGGAAGTATTCGATCTCCGCGCCGACGTTGACGGACAGGCCGAGATCGGACGCCTTCTTCAGCGTCTCCTTGAGGATCACGCGCGGCGCATACGGCCAGGGCTTGCCCTCCACGTGCGGATCACAGTGCACGATCGCGAGTCCGGGCTTCACGAACGGGATCGGCGTGAACGACGAGACGTCGGGTACGGCAACGAGATCGGAGTCCTTGGGCTCCTGCCCCATGTGCCCCGCGGCGTAGCCTGCGAAGCCCACGCCGTCGTCCTGAAGCTGCTCGACGGCCTCGATCGGGACGAGTTTGGCGCACGGCTTTCCGGACAGGGTGACGAACAGGGCGAGGATGAAGGTGGTTCCGGTGGCCCGGGCCACCTCGGACAAGGTCTGCGGTGGGGATGTCACGATGTTCTGCGCGGTGAACGCGTCAGCAGTGTCGACAGCCATGGGGAGCTCCTGAACTGGTGGTCTACGGGTGAGGTGGTCTGTGGGTCAGCGCATCTCGCCGGCGCCCTCGTAGGGGTGCAGGCTGAAGAGGAGATCGCCCTCCTCGAAGCGCGAGTAGCGGAAGTCGGACGGCTCGACGTTCGGGAGGGTGGTCGTGCCGTCGTCGAGCAGCATGTCGGCGACGAGACGCCCGACCGCCGGTGAGATCTTGAAACCGTGGCCGGAGAACCCGGTGGCGAGGAACAGACCGTCGACCGGGGCCGGCCCGATGATCGGGTTGTAGTCGGGAGTGACGTCGTAGGCACCGACGTAGCTCGACGTGATCCGCGGGTCGGGCATGTCGGGCAGGCGGTTGCCCAGCTTCATGATGTTCTTCTCGATGGTGGAATCGTCGGCGCGGTTGCTGTAGTTGTCGGGATCGATGTACTGCGGCGCGGCGTGGTCGCTGTTCCCGACGAGGAGTTCGCCGTTGGGCTCGCGGCAGATGTACTGCAGTCCGGCGAGGTCCGACAGCACCGGTACCTCCGGGGTGGGGACTCCCTGGTCGATCAGGACGAGCTGCGCCCGTTGCGCTTTCACCGGAATGTCGACGCCGACTCCGGCACCGAGTTCGGGCGCCCACGGGCCGGTCGCGAGGATCACGTGCTCGGCATGCACCTCGTCGCCGTTCGCGAGCGTGACCCCGTAGACGCGGCCGTCGGCGCTCTGTAGCAGCGACGTCACCGGTGTGCTCTGACGGATCTTGACGCCCAGCCTGCGGGCGGACGCACCGAACGCCATACCGGCCATGTACGCCTCCCCGCGACCGCCGAGGGGCTCGTACGCGAAGGCGGCGAAGTCGTCGAGGTGCAGGCCCGGCCACAGTTCGGCCATCGTGTCGTGGCCGATGTAGTCGACGTCGATGCCGAGGTCCTGCATCATCGCGACGTTCGCCTCGAGCGGGTCGATGTTGTTCTCGCCGACGCCGACGACGTAACCGCACTGACGGAAGGCCATGTCGTCGCCGAAGATCTCGGTGGCCCTGGTGAAGATGTCGACGCCGTACCACGACATCGCCGCCAGCGACGGGGTGCCGTAGTGGCACCGGACCACGCCGCTGGACTTGCCGGTCATGCCCGAGCACAGGGTGCCACGCTCGAGGACCAGAACGTCGGTCTCTCCGCGGTCCGCGAGCGACCACGCGATGGCGAGACCCTCGAGTCCCCCACCGACGATCACGAACTTTGCTGTCTGTGTCACGTTGCTTTCCTTCATTCGGCCGGATGTGCGGGCGCTGGCGGCTTGAGTAGCGGTTCGTTTCACCTCATGAATCGCTGTTGTTCACTATGAAACAGTTCTACTATGTCCACCGCGTTACGGCAATGTTGTTGATGGATCACCAAATCACGCCACCTCCTGTATCTTTCAATCGTGATTGGAACGCTGACCAGCAAATTTCCCGGAACATGCAATTGATTTACGTCGAGGAAATATGCGATGTGGTTTCCTGTTGCTACTCCACGTTTCACAAGGTGGAGCAGAAACGCCTACACATTCTGGTAGTTACCAACGTCTCCAGGGAGAACCTATGACCACGACCGACAAGCCCACCGTCGCCGCGTTCCGCGTCACCGCCGGATTCCATGAGAACCTGCCGCAGATGCCGGTCTCGGAGTACCCGGGCACCGAGGGATACATCGACGACGTCTTCTCCAACCCGGACGGCTCGGAGATGTCTGCCGGCTACTTCGAACTCCGGCGCACCGACGCCCCCCTCGACTACTACTACGCGTACGACGAGATGAAGGTCGTCCTCGAAGGAGAGTTCACCCTGGAGAACCTCGACACCGGCCAGGTGGAGGTGGCGAAGGCGAAGGATGCGATCTTCTTCCCCAAGGGGTCGCGCATCCGCTTCACCACCCCCGACCGCGCGCTGGCCTACTTCGTCGGCCACCGTTCGTTCGCGCCCTGATCCGCGATGGCGGTCTCGATGAGGTCGACGAGCGTCCCACGGTGGCGATCCGATTACTCGGCCGTCGACGACCTGGCGGCCGACGCTCGCGTCACCCGGTACGTCCTCGTCTCGGACAGCTCGGTCAGCGCGCAGGCGACACGCGAGCTGTCCGAGCGGGTCGCCCCGGTGCCGACTCACGCGGTGACCGTCGACGACGTGGACGGACCCGGGCTCGCGAAGCTCGACGAATTGCTGTACGAGGCGCGCATCGGATGGCGATTCGTCGTGGCGGGTTCCGAGCGGACGGCGGGGGCACTGCGCTCCCGCCTGATCTCCGCGGGCGCACTGCCCGCGGAGATCACCACCGTGATCAGCGACGTTCACGCCGGGGTGCGTGACGTGTACTGCGCGCACTGCCACACGACTTCGGCGAAGGTCCCGGTGGCCGTCGGCGGACGGACGCCGTGTGCGGGTTGTTCCGAAGAGCTCACCGTCTACTACCACTTCTCCCGACGCCACAGCGCGTACCTGGGATACCGAGCCGACGCGGAGGAACTGCCATGACCATGACGCTCGAAACGGTGGCGGGAGAGGGGGTTGCCGGTGGTCTCGCCCTGACGGTTTGCGAGGCACGGTTGCTGTGCCCGGGTATCCGCCACGTCGTGCTCGCGGACCCCGGTGGCCGCGCCCTGCCGTCGTTCACCCCCGGCAGCCACATCGCGGTCGAGTGGGCCGAGGGCAGGCGCAATTCCTATTCGCTCACGGGCCCCTCCCTCGAGCCGGACCACTACGCGATCTCGGTCCGGCTCGACGAGAACGGGCACGGCGGTTCGCGTTGGATCCACGACCTCCAGCCGGGGCAGACGATCCGGGTGAGTCTGCCTCGCAGCGCATTTGCCCCGGTGCTCAACGCGCGGCACCACGTGCTGATCGCGGGCGGCATCGGCGTCACACCGATCCTGTCGCACGTCCGGGCCGCCGTGGAATGGGGCCGGTCGTTCGAGGTGGTCTACTCCTTCCGCGACCGGTTGGGGGCGCACGCCGACGAACTGGCGGCGCTGTGCGGCGAGCGGCTCGTCACGGTATCCACCCCCGAAGAACTCGCCGGCCACCTCGTGCCCGTTCTGGCGGACCAGCCACTCGGAACCCACGTCTACACCTGCGGTCCGGCGCCGATGATCTCCGCGGTCGCCGACTGGGCCCGCGACTGCGGCTGGCCCCCGGGCCGCGTGCACTCGGAGGCATTCGGGGCGGGCCCCCTTCCCGCAGGAGCCCCCTTCGCCGCAAAGCTCGGACGCAGCGGAATGATCGTTCCCGTCCCGTCGGGAACCAGCCTGCTCGAAGCATTGCTGGACAAGGGAATCAACGTTCCGAACCTCTGCCGCCAGGGGGTGTGCGGCGAATGCCGGCTGTCGGTGCGCGGCGGCGAGATCGAACACCGCGACATGTTCCTCACCGACGAGGAGAAGGCGTCCGGAGATTCGATCATGCCATGTGTATCGCGGGCCGCTGGAGACCGATTGGAGATCGAGCTGTGACATCGACCGACGCACGCGCCGACCACATCGCGCGCTTCCCGTTCCCCTTCCCCCGCGATCAGTACCGATACAGCACCAACGTCGAACCAGCCGGGAATTCCACCGACACGGTGGCCGGCAGCTGGGGTGACACCCGCATCGCCATCGATGCCCACTATCACCGGGAACTCGCCGAGCGCGAACGGATCCTGGCGGCGGACCCGTCGCGGCACCAGTGCCTGCCCCACATGGTCCCCGCCGCGTGGGAGGCGATGCTCACCCTGATGCGCACCCTCGCCGACGAATACCCCGACACGATGGCCCTCGAACGTCGCGGGGACACCTGGTTCTGGCGGAACGACCTCCTCGGGATCGAACACGACTTCGTGTTCGGCGACGTCGCCACGTTGCCGGCGCCGCCGCTCGTGTACATCTGCAGCCAGATCCAGGAAGACGTCGTGCTGCTCGATCAGCGTGAGGGCGAGCTGTGGGGCGACGCCGGACTGGTGACGTTCGCGGCGGACTGGTCCTTCGGTTTCGACGTGGGCATGAGCTTCCTCGAGATCCACGGGCCCGTCCCGCGGGTCCACAGCGAGAAGATCATCACCCGCGCACACAACTTCCTGATGCGGCTCGAGCCCGGTCAGAGCTACCGGCGCACCAACTGGACGCTGACCGTCGACGGGAAACTCGACACGTCGACCGACACGTATCCCGAGTGGGGTAAGGATCGGCGCACCCTGGCCGACGGGCCGCTCGACGAGGTCGGTGACCGACTGTTCCTGAGAACCGAAGTGCAGCATCTGATCCGGCTCGCCCACTCCGGCGCCGTCATGTTCCTGATCCGGACGTATCTGCTGCCGCTCCGGGACGTCGCGTCCGTTCCCGAGTGGGGTGAGCGGTTGTACAAGGTCCTCGAGGACCTACCGGTGGACATGGCCGAATACAAGGGCATCAGCCGCACCCGGGAGCCCGGGATGAGATGGCTCGCGGCCCACGGGAACGTCGAGCCGTGACGCTGGCAGACAGGCGGTCGCGGCGTGCGGCGCCCCCGGGCGAGCACGATGTCGTCTTGGTTCTGGCGACGGTGTCCGTGATCGCGCGCGACGGCCTGCGCGGCCTGACGGTCCGGGCCGTCGCCGAGGAGGCGGGTGTGCCGGGGGACGCCGTCCTGCGCAGCTTCGCGTCGACGGACGCCCTCGTCGACGCCGCTCTCCGCTACGCGCTGGACAAGAGCGCGGGCGTCTTCGCCGACCTCGCCGACGGCGCTTCACTCGACAACTTCGTCGAGCACCTCACGGATCTCGTCGCCCGCGACCCCGACCTCCAGGTCTTCCAGTACGAGCTGATGCTCGAATCCCGGCGGACGCCGCGCCTCGACCCGCACGTGAAACTGCTGTACGCCACGTACATCGAGGCGACGTCCCAGGCGCTGACCCGCCTGGGCATCACCGCCGACGAGGACCTGACCCTGCTGGTGTACTCGGCGATCGAGGGATTCATCATGCACCAGCTCGTCGCGAAGGACCGTCCCGCCACCGAGCGTGCAATCGAGCGGCTGCGCCGGATCCTGTCGACCGCGAGGTAGTGGAATCTTTCACGGATCCCACGATGGATGCGACAGAAGCGACAATTACGTATGCTGTTGTTACCGTCGCACCAAGGGAGGCGAGTATGAGCATCGACCATGATCTCGGCGCGGAACTCCGCGCCCTGCCCGATGGCGAGTTCTTCGCCCTCCTCGCCCGAGAGGTCGCCAACCGCGAGTCGATGAGCTCGGTGCGCGACGCCCTTCTCTCGCTCGTCGCCTCCGGCCCCACCCTCAGCGCTTCCATCGCCTCGGCGGTGCCCGCGCACGCGGTGACGGAGTCGATCGCGCGGGCACGGATCGAGACCACGGCACGACAGGCGATCTTCGAGCATCCACATCTCGAAGCGAGCGATGTCGCCGATGTCCTGCGTTCCCGCGACAGCAACCGGCGCAGCCCCGCCAGCCGGTTACGCGAACGCGGAGACATCGTCGGATACGAGATCGGCGGCCGCTACCTCTACCCCAGCTTCCAATTCGACTCCGCGACCGCGAAGGTCCGGCCTGTGGTCGCTGAGATCAACCAGCTCCTGAACGCCAAGCACGACCCGTGGGGAGTGAGTTCGTGGTGGATCAGCCCATCCGGGTGGCTCCAGGGCGGGCAATCCCCCGCCGACCTCGCCGCGGAGGGCGGGCAGGACGATCGGATCCGCGACATCGCCCACGATCTGATGGCGGACTGAACCGGTGCCCGCAGCACCACCGCCACCCGATCTGACCGGTAGACCCACCCTGGTGCCGCTACCCGCAGGAACCGAACTGTGGCGCATCCACCACGAAAATTGCGCGGCCAATGCGATGAACCCGACCCCCCGGCCCACCATTCCCGGCGGTGCCCGATTCGACAGCCTCACCGGTGACTACGCCTACACCTACGTCGGCGACTCACCCGAGGCAGCCGTCGCCGAGACGCTGTGCCGGGACCTGGCCGTGACCGCCCGCCCCCGATTGGTGCCGCGCGCCCGAATCTCCGGCCGAGTACTGAGCCGACTTACCGTCACCACCGAGATGACCGTGATCGCCCTGCACGGACCGCACCTGTCCGCTGTCGGACAGGACACCTGGCTCACCAAATCCGATCCCTCCGACTACGTGCACACCCGAACCTGGGCGCACGCACTGTTCGCCGCGGCACCGTCGGCCGACGGATTGGTGTACCGGTGTCGGCACAACGAGGACCGGTTCGCCTGGATGCTCGCCACCAATCCCACCCGCACCATCCATCCCGCTCTCCGTGTCGACAGCGATGACTCCGTGCCACTCCAGAGCACGATCGGCCTGGTGCTCGTCGAGCGGATGCTCGCGCACTACAACGCGACCCTGGCCTCGACGGTCTGATCGACACTCTCCACGACGAACGACAATCTGCGGAAGAACGGGGCGGTGATGCACGGTGCATCACGCGACGCGTTAACAGCTCAGTGCGGCCGCGAGGGCGCTTCGCACCGCCGCGATCCACTGCCCGCGAGGCGTAACCCCCACGTGAGTGGCAATGTGTGCCCC